>NZ_AQHN01000060.1 GCF_000359745.1 Rhizobium freirei PRF 81 | reverse complement strand
GGCACGGCTCTGAACTCGGGTTAACGTTTCTTCCCTGAACGGTTTGGGTGTGATTCAAGAGTGTCGGTGATTTGGAGGCCGACATGTTTGAAGACGATCGCCCGCGGCTGCGGGTTTTGCTGGACCATTTTAGTCTCGTTGAGGATGAGCGGGAGCAATGGCGGGTCGCCCATCCGTTACCCGAGGTGCTTCTTCTGGTCGTTTGCGGGACGATCGGCGCATGCGACGATTTTGACGAGATCGTCGAATGGGGAGAGGATAACCTGGCGTTTTTACGTCGGTTTCTTCCCTATCACCATGGCATACCGGGTTCGCGCTGGCTGCGCATTCTGCTCAACCGGATCGATCCGGACCTGTTTTCGAACTGCTTCATATCCTGGGCGGCGACGCTTCGACCCGATGCTCCGGCGCTGGTGGCGATTGACGGAAAGACCTCGCGCGGCAGTCATGACCGGGCCAACGGCCGGGCGGCGCTGCATCTCGTCTCGGCTTTCGCCACCCGTGAACGGCTGGTTCTTGGACAAGAGGCAGTGGCAACGACAAGCTGTGAGCAGGACACCATCCCCTTGCTGCTGGAACGGTTGGCCGAAAAGGATCGCCTGAAAGGCGCGCTCGTGACCATCGACGCCATTGCCTGCAATGCCAAAACCGCCCAGGCGGTGCTCGATGCAGGCGCTGATTACCTCCTGGCGGCCAAGGCCAATCAGCCCGGCCTGATGGGTGAGATCGAGCGCTTCTTTGCCGACGCTCCGGCAAACCTCACCTCAACCGTGACCGAAGTCGACAAGGGCCATGGCCGGGTCGAAGAGCGGCGGGTCACCGTCTCCACTCAAATCGACTGGCTCTCCGGCGACAGGCGCTTTCCCGGCGAATACCGCTTCCCGTCCATCGCCACCATCGTCAAGGTGCAAGCACAAGTCTATGAAAAGTCCAGGCAAAGCAGCCAGGTCCGCTTCTATATCTCCTCGCGGTCGATGACCGCGCTCCAGTTCGCCGAGGCCATACGTGGCCATTGGGCCATCGAGAACTCCCTCCATTGGGTACTCGACGTCACCTTCAACGAGGATGCCGCCCGATCTCGAACCGGGCATGGACCAGCCAACATGGCCGTCGTCCGACACTTCGCCATCAACATGGTTCGAAGCCATAACGACAAGCGCAGTATCAAACTCAGACGAAACAAAGCAGGCAGAAACCCACAATACATGGCCGAAATCATCCGAGCATGACTGTTAACCCGGATTCAG
>NZ_AQHN01000059.1 GCF_000359745.1 Rhizobium freirei PRF 81 | reverse complement strand
GGACAAGGCGAAAGGCTTCGAGGTTCTGCCGCGTCGATGGGTGGTCGAACGGACCTTCGCCTGGCTTGGCAGATGCCGCAGATTGGCCAAAGACGTCGAACGCTCGATCGCATCAGCCGAAGCGTGGATCATGATCGCCCACATTCGTCTCATCACCAGACGGCTAGCAAGGTATGGATATCGTTGAACGCTTTTCGAATCCGACTCTTAGTCGCCCGTGAAGAACCGTTTTCGGTGTGGCGGCGCATGATTGTCGGCGTCGAGAGTTTGCCTGACGAGCAGGCACAAAAGTAGCCTGAACCACCTGAGCAGAAGCGAGAAATTGTAGCCGGCGGCAGCCAGAACGGCATTGAGGGCATCGCCCTGCTGTCCGGCAAGATAGTTGCGGTCCATTCTGCGCTCGTTCTTGAGGTGCCCGATGACGGGCTCGACGGCTGACCGCCTTCGCATCAGACGTTTGATGGCCGGCGTCACGTGGCGCTTCTGGCCACTGGTGAAGACCCGCAGCTTGTGGCTCTGGGGCGCATTGTGGCCGCGGTATCCGGCGTCGGCCAGAATGCCAGGATCAGTCCGAGAAATGGCCGCCTTCAAATCGGAACGCCCGCCGGAATGAAATCGGAATGACTGGCCGGCTTCAAATCGGAATCGATGGCCGGCTTCATCGGAATACGCAGCCCATGAGTCGATTTTAGTGAGACGCCGTATTAGTTGCTGGTCTTTTGGGTCGTCGCCTCGGTGCCTTTGTTGTTCGCTCGAGTACCTAATTTAATGCCGCTGACATCAGTGAGGCGCCTTGAGAATGACGGCAATCAACCCCACGCTTCCCTTCACCTTGCCAAAGATATCGATGCCCTGAGCCAGCCTATACCGCCCGCATCAAGGCCTCACAATGAGCTCGTCAGGTACTCTTCGGTGAGCTCATTTGACGGCGCGTAGATCAACCTTAGATCCCCGCAACTGAAAATCGACGGGGCGTGGACGCCGCATACCAGCGATCTACTATTCGTCGGCATCGCTCCCATCCGCCCCACCAAAAATATCAAGCAGAAGCTCTGGGTTGGACCCCTCGCCCCGTAGTTCCTCAAGAACGTGTTCCAGGATGCGCCCGTACTTTGCCAGTGCCCTTAAACGATCCTGGTGCTTGAGATCACCTATCGTCCTCTCGACTGCTCGAACCAATTTATCCGCCTTAGGGTCCTGCCCCTCAACCAACGCGAATGGCTCGACCACCCTCCAACGGAGAAGGCCAACAAGCAGCATCGGAGCGTATTGGAATCTGGTGTACGTCGAGCCCAGATTTTCTTCGAACTCCCGGAGAATCCGTTTGGTCAACCGCTCGACATCTTTGCGAGTAAGCAGCCGAGGCGCGGTTTCAGAGCGCGAAAGTAGGAACGCCATGGCGGCGGTTTCTTTCTGCCACTTCCATTGATCTATGGGCTTGCCCAAGACCTTGTGGATTGCCTGCAGCTCAAAATGCTGGTTGCTGGCGACCCGCCCCAACCCCTGGTAAGCGAGCTTCCAGTGGGCACCTTGAGTGAAAATTGGGTGTCCCCGGGCTTCTTTGTCCCAAGCCTCCAGCAACCAGCCCGAGACGTCTGGCGGGCATCGGCGGAATTGCCATGTCAGAAACCGCAGTGATTGGGTTCCAACAGCTTGGCCCCTCAGCCCGCGACGGACTTCATCTAACGCTCGTTCTACAAGTCGATCCAAGCGCGATAGCGCGACAGCATCTACTCCATTCGGGACATCACCGTCACTTGATATCGCGTATTTGCCGCCAGGTCGAGCCGAGAGCCGATTTGCGAGTGCCGTCCAATCGACGGCAGTCCGGTCAACGTTCTTTTCAAGCAACGTGAAAAGCCCGTCTCCGCGAGGGCTATCGTTCCAACTATCGATTCCGCAGGCGAGCACAAGCCGTCCCGGTATTGTCGGTGCTGGTCTCTGGAACCCTTCGATCAACGCGTCCCAATTTTGTTCGAGTTCGGTCGCGGCATCCCAGTCGACCTGGAATTGGTGACCAAACTTCTGAGAGTGAACGAGGATTTTTGCTCGACCGGACGCCGGGCTCTGTTCCACCCAAAGTTCGACGGGAACTGTCTGGTCGACTTTCACACCGATGTTGACTTCTGCCTTGCGCGGAAGCTCGGAAGTTTCCTTTCTAAGGAAAATAGAAAAACGATCCTGCCCCGCTTGAATGGCCAATCTTGCCGGTTTCGGGCTCCGGTACATCTCACCTGCCGGAAGCGTCTCATCGTAATCAACGAGGTCGAAGTTTTCGACCGCGTCACGCCGCTGCACAATCGTTGAAATCTGCGGCAGGAAATCGAAATAGATGGGATCGCGCTTGCTTAGGCGCCGCGCGGCATGAAGCGCACCATCTGCGATCGAGTTGTCAGCAAGTAACACAACATCTCCACCGATGCTTTGTATCACTGCTGAATGGAATGCTTTTCTGATCGCACCTTTGGACAGAGTTTCCAACAAGACCACATCGCACCCAGCGACATCATCTCGCACATCCTGCAATCGAGGTATCTGCTCGTGATCGATCGTGTCGGGCGGCCTTAATACCTGCCAGTCTCCGTTTCCTTGGCGTAACACCTCGGGCTCTGCCTGGAATCCGAGCGCAAGGCGTCCATTCGAACGTGCCCATTCCAAATGATCGGTTCGGTCGACCGACGAAACTCTAGAAATTGCAGACTTTGCCAACTCCGCCAATCCCCGGTATCCCCAACCCGAACGGATCAGTTTTCCTGTCGAGCGACGCTCCGGCGCTAAGACAGTCTCTCCATGGCTACGCTCGCGACGAATGCGCAGCCTTTGAACCGTGACACCGTCTCCGGTGTGCGAAACCACACCTACGGCCTGGCCTTCTTCAACTGTTCCCCTTTCGATAGCGAACAATGTCGCCAACACGGATCGCCAAACCAGAAGCGGCGTCGAGACCTTTGCCTTGCGCAGAGCCGCCAACAGTCGTTCCTGCAGTAGCTCGCCGGTTTCAGCATGATCATCAAGGCTGGCGATGCCAAAGCTGGCACCGGATGACATCCCTTTCAGCGCTGCAGTCAGGTGGGGGACGGATGGATCGTCGTTCAGCAGATCAGTCACCCTCAACCGCTTCTCGGCAGCTCCGACCACACCCCAACCAGCACCCAGGCCGTGCGGAGAAATTGATGCCTGCGCACCACCCACAAGGCCCCCGTCGGCCTTCGCTCCAGTTTCAACCACGACACCGAAAATGCCGCCTTCGATGAGAGAGCTAATAACCTCCTGCTCCTCGCCGTCCGGCAAAATGGTCCAGTTCCTCGCAGCGCTATCGCGCCATCCATTCAGATCGTACCCGCACAGTTTCCTCATGGCGTCGTCGCGTATATTTCGCTACGTGCGAACGCACGGATAGCGTCCAACCCTTGCCGCAGCCCCTCGCCAGAGGCCTCCAAGGCAATTCCATCAACGCGCGTGCTAGCCTTACGGGATAGGCAAGTCTCGAACTGACCGTGAGATGGGGTCAGTATCAGCCCGTTACGCAGAACTTCAGTTTGGCCGAATGGCTGAATCTCGACCAATCGCTCATTTGCCCGTACGACAGCGTCGTTGAGATCTATGCGAGCCATCGTGTGCGGGGTCCAAACTGCTACGCGGCGCGGCATCCCGCCTCGGTCGATGTCGGAGATGCGGAGAGACACGTGGGCCCGCGTCAAGGCCAGCATACGGCCTGGTGCTTCAGGGCGGGATTGTACCTCGACTATACGACCTGTGTTCTTCAACCAGAACACGGCAATCGGTCGATCCTGCTCGAACCATCGTCCGAGCGATGCCTCTGAACGCCAGACGATGGGCGATTGCGCAATTAGCTCGGCTTCTTCGAGTTCGCTGAGAGCGAGCACGACAGAAAGCACAGAAAAATCCGTCCAGGTCTCCGCTTGCCATGCCCAGAGGTCATCGAGGACCCTGTCTTCCTCCAGCAGGCGGCGCCAGGCTTCATAGATGGAGTTGTAGCTCGGGTCCTGCATCAGAACGTAGTTCGGAACAATCCCGGCATCGGCTACGCTCACTTCAAGATCTGCCAACATCTGCGCGAAGGTTTTGCAGAACCGGCCGAAATGATTGACTTGCGCGTAGCGGCGGCTATGCCGTGCTCGTGGATGCTCCTGCATCCATTCGCGAGCAACCTGGAAAGCAAGTGTCGTATACGCGTGGAGAACCCTGTTTTCAGGGGTATCAAAGTTCTCTCGCCTGACTGTTGCGAGAATACGCTGGCTTGTACCGGCTCGCTCCGCAATCGTCCGCCCCGGTTGACGGACGAGCCAGCGCATCGACGCCCGATCCATTTCCTGAACTCGGTCCAAGAATGTAAGCTCTCTCGTCCGACGAAGCACGCGCCTGATCCTCGGCTCCAGCGCTTTCAGGCGCGGAAGGACATCTTGAGCCTGCCTTACGATCTCCGCCATTCGCGGATCGTGTTCATTCTCTGCGCGCTCCCACGCATCGCGCAATCGGGACCATACATGCAAAGGGTCTTCAAGGGCCTCGCCAAGCTCCTGGACCCGCGCCAAAACCTCGTTCATCCGCCGAAGAAGCTCTCTCGCCCGCACGTCTTCCGGGGTCTCATGCTCCTTTACACCACGAGGGCGAACCGGAAACCCAATTCGCTCCGGTCGCTGAGCATTCGCCGTTTTCGGGTATGGATGGAGAATAAGTTCCACCGGTCCATCTTGAAGCCGGGCCGACATAAGACGCGAGTGTCCGCCGTTCTTGGGTGCCTCGCCACGGACCTCGCTGACCAAACAATCACCAGGACTGAACTTCGCATTGGCAACTCCTCTGCGATCCCAAGGTCTGCCGAGATGGAGCATTACCGCGAAACCCCGTTCCATACGAACTGACCGGAGCCCTCTTTCGCAGCACGGATCGACTCATCGATCGCCTTCGCAAGGTGATCGTCCCGCAGGGCATCACCAACGAAACTTATGAGTTCGGAGAAAGCATGATCGTTACCGTCTTCAACTTCGATACCGCGAAGCTTTGGTAACAAGCGCATTTCAACCTGATCTGCGAGCGGGACACGCAAGTCCTTCGCCTGGTCGAACGAGGTGTAGTTCGCGACATACCCCATGATCGCGCGGCCGAGACGGTGACCGAAAGGTCTCTTGAAGCCCTTCATGAGGCTGACCATTCTATCCACGCTGTCGATAACGGTCTGCTCACTCTCCACAGTCGAAACAGGATTCACCCATGACCGCCATCTTGCCGCCGACAGCGCCTCGGGCTCGGCGATATTTGCTTTCTGCGCAGTCGTCCTGATGGTTCTTGGTGCCGAGAAGCGAAGGACATTCGCCCGGTCCACAACCTTATCAGAGAGCGACTGCGTGCTCTCGTCTTCGTTCATCGTTCCGGCAAACAGAAGGTTGTATCCTGGGAAGATGCGGGGAGCGTCCATACCTCGCGGCATCGGTATCTCAAGCTCGATCTCAGCGTCTTTGCGCAGGGATTTATCCGACACACGGTTCATCGGCGGGCGGCTTTCCAAGCGGCTGAGGAAGTCCGAAAAATAATACTCAACACGCGCAAGGTTCATTTCGTCGAGCAGGATCATTATCATCTGATCCTGAAACTCGCTCTTCTGGTTGTTCAGAATGTCCAGGTGATAGAGCGCCCGCGCCATATCGGTCGGACGGTAGCGCTTTTCGATATAGTTGTAGAAACCCATCAAATCCTGGGGGCTATCCCAGCGAGGTTGAACCGGCACCTGCAGGAACCCGATCCCTATGCCTGCCGCGTACTGTCGCGGCAGCTGGCTCTTGCCAGTCCCGGAGATACCGGCAAGCACGGCCATCTGGGTCGTGTCGTTTGTTTTCATTGCTGTATGGAAGGCATAAACAATGCGACGGTCGTAATGGAGGCCGCTTTGTTCAAGGCGCTGAAGCACCCGTTGGACTGCCTCAGCCTCATTTTCAGCGGCGCGATCTTTCCAGCTCCGCATTTGTGCCAGCACCGGCGGAAGCGTGGTCAACTCCTTGAGACGTTCAACGATTGCCTCCTCGCGGCCCGGCGCATCCCTACCGCTCGCCTCAGCAACGTCTTCCTCCATCTTAGCGACCTGTGCCATTAGCGACGAACGGCGATCTTCCAACGATGAGATGTCGCTTTCGATGGAACGAGCACGCTCCTCGGCGGCTGCGAGTTTCGCCGACGTCTGCGTGAATTCAGCATGAACGGCGGCGGTCGCCTGACGCTCGACAGCGAGGTCTTCTTGAACCTGAGAGAGTTGGGAGTTTGCCGCCTGGAGGAGGCCTTCGACACGTGCGCTTTCTCTACCAAGTTCCTGCGACAGCGCTTCTAAGCGTTGCACTCGCTCCTGCGCTTCGCTCAACTCAATCGCTTGGGACCGCATTTCTGCAATCTTCTTTTCAAGCGCTGCCTGTTCACGCTTCATCTCATCGTTGAGAGCGAACAGCCGCTCGGCGGCAGTGAGGCGGTCATGGACAGCGTCGAGATCTGCCCGGGCGGAAGCCAGCTCAGCGTCAACTGCGTGTTTTTCAATGATCTCCGCTTCGATCACCTCGCGCAGCGCACGGATTTCCTCGCGGCGCTCATCCTTCTGAAGCCATTCAGCATTCAAGTCATCGAGCTGTCTCTTGGTCGCATCGTAGTCAGCCTGGACGTCGGCAATATTGGCTAGGGCCTTGCGGCGCTCTCCTAGTTCATTTTCGATATCGCTAAGGGCCATCCGCTTGTCGGCAATGGCTGTCTCCAGAGACTCCAGGGAGCGCGTCGGCCCGGAGGCGGTAACGGCTCTGTCATGGAGCACCGCGAGGCTTATCTGCACGACGATCAGAGCTACGACAGCCATTGCTGCGAAAAGCAGTATCAAGATGTTTCCTGTTAGCATGTCGACGCTCTCTAATTATGGCCTCTCAGGCTGTGGCTGGGTAGTCGTCGGGGCGTCAATAGCTGGCGGCGCGGGTGCCACATCCGTCTGCTTTGGCGTCTTCGCGTCTGAAAGAGATGCAATTTCCTGAACAAGCACCCCTTTCCTGCCGTTAAGCTCGGCCAGCTCCGCTTTCACAGTATTTAGGTCGCTCTGACGCAAGCTCAGCTCTTTGGCCAGTTCTGCTTGTCGGTTTGATAGGTCTGCGACAGCCTTTTCCAGAGCAGCTTTTTCAGCTGCTGCGCGATCAGCATCGGCTTTGTCCGCCGAAGTTCGAGACTTCAGTGCCTGAAGACTGCTTAACTCTTCTTTGAGCGTGTTACGTTGCGTTGTGGCAGCTGCGACATCTGCCTGGAGATCATTTAATTGTGCCTTCGCGACCGGAAGAGATTTTTCCGCCTCTGCAAGCGCGTCCTGGGCAATTTTTAGCCTGCCTTCAGCCGCTGCAGCATCTGATCGTGCGCGGTCCGCTGCTGTGGTCACGCTCGTGAGATCGCCGTTCAATGCAGCCTTCCGCATTTCGAGAGCGCCGACTTGGTTGGCCAAGTCCGTACGGTTGCTGTCCTGGCGGGCCAAGTCGGCATCCGTTTTAGCTGCAGTGACCTTCGCCTTGGACGCCTGATCCTGGAGCTTTGCGATCGTTGCGTCTAAATCCTGCGAGGCACGTTGTTTGTCGCCGATATCTTTCGTGATTTTCGTCATTTGCGCCGTCAACGAGGCCTGACGGGCGGTAAGATCGGCGACCTGACGTGTTTTGTCGTCAAGGTCCTGAAGCTGGGCGTTTAATTTGGAGATTTCAGCCTCCTTATCGCGCCGGACCTTTTCGCTGACTGCAATCGCGTCGTCGGCAGCACTTTTTCGATCTTCTGCTTGTGCAACGTCGGCATTTGACTGATCGATCTTTGCCTGATTGACAGCAATCCGCTTTTCAAGGTCAGCGTTCTGAGAGCGTAAGGTCGCAAGCGTCTTCTCGGCCTTAGCTGCTTCCGCAATAGTATCGGCGGCCGCTTTCGATTGCTCTTGGCCCGCCTGAAGCTTCTCAACGCCCTCGGCGAGCGATGCCGTCTGTTGGTTTATCTCTGCGTCGAGGCGATCTCGCTGTGCGGTCAGATCAGCGATGGTTTTCCGAATACCATCGGCTTCTACACTTCGTTGAGAGATTTCCGAAAGGACACTATCGCGTCGGCCCAGCGCCTCTGTCCGCTCATTGTTATAGCGCTGAATGTCGGAACGCACGGCACCGTAGTCGCGCTCAAGAGCGTCGACCTGAATCAACGCGACAGAGATCGCGGCC
Organism: Rhizobium freirei PRF 81; assembly: GCF_000359745.1. GTDB lineage: Bacteria > Pseudomonadota > Alphaproteobacteria > Rhizobiales > Rhizobiaceae > Rhizobium > Rhizobium freirei. Next base: position 33,827 of record NZ_AQHN01000059.1, on the reverse strand, counting down.
GCTGAGAGCAAGCCAAGCGTCAAAGCGATATAGGTAAACCGCCGCGATCTAGGAAAGCTGTTTTGCGACGCGTTCAATGCACCCCTCCAAATCCTGAGCTAGTTCGTCCACCCAAAAGCGCTGGATTTTCCAGCCAAGCGATTTCAACTGATGGTCTCTCCAATAGTCGCCAAGCTTTCTTTTGCCGTCGGTGTCGGCATGCCAATGTCGACCATCGACTTCCAGGTCGAGCTTGACATCGCCGCTGCCAAACAGTGCAAAATCCAGGCGACGACCGGCGACTTCGAATTGAGCAACGGGGTTCAAGCCGCGCTTCCTAAGCGCCGCGTCCACAATTCGCTCCCAATTGCTGTCAAACGTGCCCTCGCCGATGCGGCCCTTTGGTTCGGTTGCCGTAGCGGCTAGCCGTTGAAGACTCCGCACCTTGCCAGATCGCGCATACGACAAATCGCCAAAGACATGGGCGACGGCCCGGGCGCGGCTAATGGCAACGTTCAGGCGGCGCCAGTCTTTCTGCACGAACGTGACCGCGCTGATCGCACTCGAATGGCCGAGCGTGGGTGAGAAAAGGATAAGGTCTCTTTCTTGACCTTGGAAACTGTCAACCGTGCCGACACGCAGTTCAGCCTTGACACGAAGCTTTTCATTGACTTCTGCGTGGATCGCTTGCTCCAACGCGTATACCTGCGGCCGGAAAGGAGCGATGACCCCGATCGACCCGCTATATCCTTGATCCACGAGGAGCATGCGGACATGCTGCACTATCGCGGCGATCTCAGAATTATTGATGTTGCCGATCATTGGTGATGTTGGCGCCGGTACATCGGTCCACGCAATACCTGGCTTCATGCCCCTTGGTGATTTGAGCTTGTCCTGGTCACCTGCAACCCGCAATTGACCACCATAAAAGTGTTCGTTGATGTAGCCAACGATATCGGCAGCGGATCGATATTGATCGCGAAGCATAACCTTCGCCGCCCCGGGCGTGAGGTCCGCCAAGTCGAATAGCGATCTCCGGCTCTGCGCGAACCGACCCATCTTTGATACCGGCAGGTTCTGGGCCTGCATCAGGTTTCGATCATGCGCAATGCCCAACTGGCTGATGAAGGAAAGCTGGCGATTGTCACCGACAACGACAGCACGTTTTGCCCTAGCGAAGATCGGCAGTGCTGACGCGATATCGCACTGGCTTGCTTCATCAAAGATCGCGAGATCGAATAAGCTGTCTGACAGCGGCACTCGCCGTGCCGCGCCAAGGACTGAAACCAACCACAGGGGCCGGTGACTTACAACTTCACCGGCCAATTCAGATGGCAGCGGCCCGGTGTTTTGAGCAAGCTCTAGGTTGGCAAGCTCCTCGCCTAGCCTCCGTCGGTCGATCTCAGTCAGGTTGACCTTTGACGCCAGAACTTTGGGAAGAAGCTCCCGAGCGACCTCTCCTATCTCCTGCGTAATCGCGACTGGATCACCCTTTACTTCGATCGTAGCTAATTCAGAGCGGAGCTGTTTTAGACGCTGCCTGAGGGTGGCGAGCGTTGTCTCTCCACCGGAACGTTGGCTGCCTACCAACAACTTCGATTTAAGACCGAAAGCTCCCAGTATTGTGTTGATCAACCGAATGACGAGGTTTTTTTCGGGCTCTACCAATGTCTGGACTCCGCGTTCAGCGCTGCTCGCCTCCTGCGCCTCGAGCCTCTCCAAAAGCTCCGCAATCAACCCGTGGATACGCGAAAGCTCGTCGATCTGGTCGAGCAGCCGATTTCGATTTTGCGCGAGCGTCGAGAGTTTCGACAGTAGAACCAAGTCTGGCTCAGCCGCACCTCTTGTGGGCTCGCTGACAAGTTCGCCAAGCACCTGATCGAACGATTGATCGATGTCGCGTGTAGGATCAAGCGTCCTCACTAGGAACGGAGACTGCGGAGCGATGCCACCAAGCCTGGTCTCGACAGCATCGAGGGCTTGGTGGTTCTTCGATGCAACAAGTACGCTTCCACCATCGGCAATCACGGAAGCAGCGATGGACACGATGGCCTGGCTTTTGCCGGTCCCCGGCGGACCGGTTACCACCGTAAGCGGTGCGAGGAGAGACCGCCTCACCGCATCAATCTGCTCCTTATTCAAGTCGCCCGTGTTGATGACGGGAGCAAGCCTAGTTGCAACGGGTGCATCCAAGCCGAGGATCGGCGCCAGCGCAGTCGTGGCCAATTTTTCCTTCGGCCACGCTGCAATTGTATCGAGGTCACGCACAGCTCCGGCAGTGAAGGTAGTATCGGTCGGTAGAAAGAGTGCGGCGATATCATGGATGCCGACGATTGTTGGTTTCCACGCGGAACTGAGCCGGTTTTTCCACCGAGAAGTGAGCCACCTCTGAGTATGGTTTTCTGATCAGGGTTTGGTCAATGGGCTGGCTTTTTCTCCTCTCTTTTGCGCCGCGGCGGCCGAACTGGCCTTGAATCGAAAGCTGTCATTTCCGGTTTCCAGGATGTGGCAACGGTGGGTCAGGCGGTCGAGCAAAGCGGTCGTCATCTTGGCGTCGCCGAAGACTGTGGCCCATTCGCTGAAGCTTAGGTTGGTGGTGATGATGACGCTGGTGCGCTCGTAAAGCTTGCTCAGCAGGTGGAAGAGCAATGCGCCGCCCGAAGCGCTGAACGGAAGGTATCCGAGTTCATCCAAGATCAGCAGATCGAGACGAACCAACGTCTCAGCGATCTGACCGGCCTTGCCTTTGGCCTTCTCCTGCTCGAGGGCGTTGACCAATTCGATGGTCGAGAAGAAGCGGACCTTTCGGCGATGATGCTCGATCGCCTGGACACCGAGAGCGGTCGCGATATGTGTTTTTCCCGTGCCAGGCCCGCCGACGAGCACGACATTCTGCGCTCCGTCCATGAACTCGCATCGGTGCAGTTGGCGCACCGTCGCTTCGTTGATTTCGCTGGCGGCGAAGTCGTATCCGGAGATGTCCTTGTAGGCCGGGAAGCGGGCAGCCTTCATGTGATAGGCGATGGAGCGGACCTCGCGTTCGGCCATTTCCGCTTTCAGCAACTGGGACAGGATCGGCACGGCCGCATCGAAGGCTGGCGCTCCTTGCTCGATCAGATCCGTGACCGCTTGGGCCATGCCATACATCTTCAGACTACGCAGCATGATGACGACGGCGGCGCTGGCTGGATCATGACGCATGGCGACCTCCTACGATCCGGACACGCAGCCCGTCATAGCGTTCGACATTGGCCTTGGGTTCGCGCAGCAAGGTCAGCGCCTGTGGTGTGTCGATATCGGGACCATCACTGGTCTTGCCGTCGATCAGCCGATGCAGCAGGTTCAACACATGCGTTTTGGTTGCCACGCCGGCATCCAGAGCCAGTTCCACAGCGCGGAGGACGACCTGTTCGTCGTGATGAAGAACGAGAGAAAGGATATCGGCCATCTCGCGATCACCGCCGGGGCGGCGAAGCATCTGGTCCTGCAGTTGTCGAAAGGCCGGTGGTAGTTCCAGGAAGGGTGCGCCATTGCGCAAGGCACCGGGCTTGCGTTGGATGACGGCAAGGTAGTGTCGCCAGTCGTAAATCGTCCGCGGCGGCTTGTCGTGACTGCGCTCAATGACCCGCACATGTTCGCAAAGAACGTTGCCCTCGGCTGCAACGACCAGCCGCTCGGGATAGATTCGCAGGCTGACGGGCCGGTTCGCAAACGATGCGGGCACGCTATAGCGGTTTCGTTCGAAGGTGATCAGGCAGGTGGGTGAGACCCGTTTGCTTTGCTCGACAAAGCCGTCAAACGCGGCAGGCAGTGTCATCAATGATGCCCGCTCATCAGCCCATACATCCGCAATCGTGCCGGGCAAGGTGCCATGCGGTGTCTCCCGCCACAGGTCCTGGCAATGCTGTTCCAGCCAGGCGTTCAACGCCGGCAGATCGGGAAAGTCCGGCATCTGTTGCCACAAACGTGGTCGGGCATCCTGAACATTCTTCTCGACCTGCCCTTTCTCCCAGCCCGCAGCAGGATTACAGAACTCGGGCGCAAAGACGTAGTGGTTCGTCATCGCCAGGAAGCGGATGTTGACCTGCCGCTCCTTGCCGCGGCCGACGCGATCGACCGCGGTGCGCATATTGTCGTAGATCCCTCGCGCAGGCACACCGCCGAAGACCCGGAAGCCGTGCCAGTGGGCGTCGAAGAGCATCTCATGGGTTTGCAGCAGGTAGGCTCTGACCAGAAAGGCCCGGCTGTGCGCCAACTTGATATGCGCGACCTGAAGCTTCGTGCGCTCGCCGCCGATCACGGCATAGTCTTCACTCCAATCGAATTGGAATGCTTCGCCTGGGCGGAAAGACAGAGGAACGAATATGCCTCGGCCGGCCGTCTGCTGCTCAGCCCGCCACTCACGGGCAAAGGCAGCGACGCGACCGTAGGAGCCGGTAAAGCCCAGAACCACCAGATCGGCATGAAGTTGCTTCAGCGTTCGGCGCTGCTTGCGTGACCTCCCGGCCTCGGTCTTCAGCCAGCCCGAGAGTTTCTCTGCGAATGCATCAAGCTTGCTCGGCCGCTCCGGTACCGTGAACGTCGGCTCGATCGTGCCCGCGCTCAGATACTTCGCGATTGTGTTCCGCGACAGCCCGGTGCGCCGACTGATCTCGCGGATCGATAGCTTCTCGCGCAACGCCATCCGGCGGATAATGTTTAAAAGTCCCATGTGGATCACTCCGTTGCCCCCGTCGCTCTCCGCGCTGGGGGAAGGTTCACATGGCTCAATTCTCAATGGAAATTATGCGCCTAACCGGCTCAGTTCTGCGTGGAAACCAACAGACGATGTTAGGATCCAGCTCAATTCGCATTTGCTGGCCTGAGATACGTCCCCGAAAGGTGCCCGAAACAGCCTCCTTCAATCGGGAGAGAAATTCATCCCGCCGGAAGCCCAATCCCTCGGCCTGCGTGAACACGTCGCGCAGCCCTGCCTCTTTCCAATTGGCGCTTCTCGCCACGCCCTTGATCCAGTCGGGGTTTGCGACGATGTCATCCGTATCGATCGATACTTCTAGGTGCGTCGGACTGCGCTTCCAGTCAGCGCTGATGAGACCAACCGGCCAGACAACAGCTACACCTTGCTTTTTCCCAACACCCAGAGGCCAGCCCACGGCGAGCGACTGTTCGTTCGCTTCCCGCTTGACGAGAGCCTGCCGAAAGTCATCTGGCAACTCGTCGAGAGGTATCGAGATGGTGAGGACCTGCCCCTCTTCGGGCGTCAGAGGCCCAAGGCCAGTGAACAGTTGCCATTGAACAGAATGGCGATCTTCAACTTGAGTGATCGCACCTCTCGGGTCTGATCGTAATGCGGATCGATAGTATCGAAGCAACGCATTGGGATCGAACGCCGCGAAAGTATCTGCGACTTCACCTTCGCCGACGGAAGACCTTGAGGTCCGGAAAGTCGCGTGGACGGGCCTGAGGGTAAGATTGTCAGTTACTATGGTATTGGTGGCAATTGAAGAAACGGGTTGGGTGCCTGTCTTGTTCGCGGTGGCAATTGGGCGCCACCGACCATCGCGGCCTTTGGCCACTTTTCCAGCTTCGCTGAGGGCAGATAACTCGGCGTAAATTTCCGTACGCCTGCGCGGATCAAAATCGACATCAAGCAACGCAAATAGTTCGTTCGTTGTCCGGCCCGTCGGAAACGCCGATATCGTTCGCAGTAGTATAGACATGACTTACAAATAACCTCAGCCGAGCGCTCCCTCTCAGCTGATCCATTGAATCGCCCTCCTCCAATAAGCGATTGAGGCGCTTTGCGTGTCAACGGTTTGCAACTTGAAATACACGCCCATTTTCGACCCGAGGAGTTCAAGATGGAAGATTTGCATGAATAGTGTTCTTCAAGACACGAAAATACAAACGCCTTTTGCCGGTTAGGTGACCATACTGTTTCGCCCCACCGGCTTTGCGCGGTGAACTTGAAGGCCTCACTCAAGCGGATGCTGCGTCTATGCGATGAAAGCCTGCCGTTCTTTCCATTGACCTAAAGGATCGAGACCCAGAATTACCTTATCGAAGCCAAATTGGATATGCTGGCCGCTTCCCAGAACAAAGCGGTATGGGTGAGCTGGCAGGAACTGCAACCAATACCTCGTCATCAAGCCGCAAGGCTTCCGCGAGTTGTTTGAGCCATAAACTCTGCTCCTGGATGCGTAAGACACCGAGATACATGGGTAAGATGATCATCTTCGCAGATCTCCGTTCCTGGCGCAGCTCTGCACAGCTCGCATCATTCGGGACGCGGCACCTGCTCAGTCGGCAGGCGAAATTAAACCGCTGCACAACTAATGTTATCCGTAACATCCGCTTGCAAAGTCGAGATCGCAGCTTAACGTCCTCATCCAGGGGTGGCAGGGGAGTTCATAATGACAAGCGGTCAAATCATTGGGCTTGTATTTATCATTGGGTTTCCGCTTTGGGCGATTGTTGCGAGCGTCATTGCGTGGAAACAGTCCATACGCAAAAAACGTGCCGAGGGCAGCGTGCGTGCGTTGGAAGTAAAATATAGCCCTATCCTAAATGAGGAAGCAGAAGTCCAGCGACTACGCGATATCGCGAATTCAGTCTCAGTGGACATTTCAAATTTGAGGTCTTCCTATAACGAAAAGAAAGCGATCTTCGACCGCCTCGCAAAGGAGGTAGCGATTTTCGATGAGAAATTGGCGTTCGCCGAGATGGGCGTATATGAGCCTCATTTCGATTACACCGACAGTGAGCAGTACAAACAAACGATCATTGAGAACCGCGAGACCCAGAAACGGATGGTTTCGAACAAGATCGCTGCAATCGCAAAAACGGAGTGGACGGTTAGTGGCAGTAAGGCCAAGGGCCAGACGATGAACAATCGCAACGTGAAGCTCGCGCTCAGAGCTTTCAACAACGAGTGCGATGCAGCGGTCGCAAATGTCCGCTGGAACAATGCGAACGCGATGGAAAAGCGGATCGTCAACGCTCGCCAGCAAATAGACAATCTGAACGCTACGAACGACGTCCATATTACCGATGAGTATCTAAAACGTAAACGCTCATTTCCCTGCACGTTGACGCCCGCGATTCCGGCGCGGTGTTCGACTTGGGAACGGTTTCTGCGTTGATCAGGCCGCTGCGGCCTTTGGAAAGTTGAATGGCAGCAGGTCAGAGATGTCGGCGTCGTCGGCGCGCTGCGGCAACTCGGTGAGGACGTGGCGCAAGTAGGCCAGTGGCTCGACGCCGCAAGCCCGGCATGTCAGCATGAGGCTGTAGACCACGGCGCTGGCCTTTGCTCCATCGACGGTGTCGCTGAACAGCCAGCTTTTTCTGCCAGTTGCAAAAATCCTGATGTCACGCTCCAGAAGGTTGTTGTCGATCGGCATCCTGCCATCATTTGTGTAACGCGTCAGATATTCCCATTGGTTCAGCGTGTAGGAGATGGCATCGCCAAGCTTGCTGTCCGGCAAGACCTTCGGGGCGATTTCATCGAGCCATTTTTTCAGGGCATTCAGGATGGGAACGCTATGTTCCTGGCGAAAGCGGCGAATGCAATGATCTCGCGTTTCGCCGTCATCCGGTATTTCGTCGCGCGCTTGCTTTTCAATCCGGTAGAGTTGTTCGAAGAACTTGAGGGCCTGCTCCGGTGGGCCGCCGGGTTTGTTTCTCGTCTTGAGAGCATTGACAAACCGCCGTCTTGAATGGGCCATACATCCAATGTGGGTGGCCCCCTCCAGCGTGCGCCAGGCGGAATAACCATCGCTCATCAATATGCCGCGGTAATCGCCGAGAAAGGCCTGCGGATAGATCTGTCCGCGGCCCGGCTGATAATCGAGAAGCACGATCGGCTCGGCACTGTCCTCACCGCTGCGATAAGCCCACATGAAGGATGTGTCGGTGGCCGCTCTGTCCTTTTCCTTCAGGACCTGAACAGTCGTCTCGTCGCCATGGATGAGAGACTGTGATCGAAGCCGCAGCTTCAGCGCGTCATAGATGCGGACGAGATGCTTCTCGCTCGAGCCGATCACCCAGTGCCCCAGAGCACCGCGGCTGACAGGAACGCCGGCGCGCTCGAAGGCCTGTGCCAGACGATAGAGTGGCGTGCCATCGACATATTTGTGCACCAACGCGAAGGCTAGCGTCGAGGCCGTGGCAATGCTGCCCGGCAAGGGTTGCGCGGGCATCGGCGCAATGATGACCGGCGTGTTGATGCCGGTGCGGTCGCAATTCCGGCAGGCATATTTGAACCGCACATTCTGAAGGACCTTTGCCTTCACCTCGATATGAAGCTGCTCGCTAACGGCCTCACCCATGCGATGCATTTGGTGATGGCAGCAGGGGCAAGCCTTCTGATCGTCGGGCAGGTCATATTCGACGCGTTCGCGCGGCAGGTTTTCCGGTAACGGTCGGCGGCCGCGCTTCTTGCCTTCCTGCTTTTCTGCCGGCGGCAAGCCGGTGTCCGGAAGATCGACGACATCGCCTTCTTCGCTGTCATCCTCACCGGCGACCTGTTCGGCTTCATTGAAGAGGCGATCAATGTGCTTTTCGCTCTTCGGCGCAAAACGATGTGAGCGAGCAAGCGCCAGCTCTTCCTCGAGTTTGACGACGCGCTCGGCAAGTTGACGGTTTTCCGCCTGCAGCGCGGCAATGCGCGCCATCAGCTCCTCAACAGTCGGTTCGCCAGTTCGATTCATCAGATTCTTGAATCGAAAGCATGCCGCCGCGTCAACCGCTCAATTCGATATCCTTCAGCCAGCGACTTGATATTGCCGCACCGGATGGCGAACCATCGCGTCAATGTCGATGCCGTCGAGAATCCAGTGGAGCTGCTCGGTCGAAAGCGTCACCACCGCAGTCTCCCGGCGTGGCCATCGGAACCTGTCTTCCGTCAAGCGCTTCAGGACCATCACAAAACCGGACCGATCGAAGAACAACAACTTCATCCGGTCGCGGCGGCGATTGCAAAACGCAAAGATCGCAGGCGCGAACGGGTCAAGCTCCATCACCTCCTGCACCAGGACCGCAAGGCTGTTGATGCCGGCGCGAAAGTCGATCGGTTCGCGATGCAGATAGACGTTGAGATCAGCGCCCAGTCTGAACATGGCCGAGAGCTCCGATGATTGCCGTCAATGCATCCACATCACCGCATTCCAGCGTCAGCTTCACGCCATTCGGCAAAGCCGCGCTCACCTTGGCTGGGAGTGGCGACGACCTCGACAGCCGCTCCTCACCAGGCAAAGCAGGCCAGCCCACCGAACTGCTCTGCATCGGCAAACTGTGCTGCGCAGCGCTGACTTGAACCGGAATGAACGCCGACAGCGCAGGTGGCGGCAAAGCAACGGCGTCCTTGGCCGTCTTTATCCATTTCCGAAGAAGGTTGGCATTGATCCCATGTTCAAGCGCAAGCCGCGATACCGACACGCCGGGCTCCAGGCAGGCAGCAACCAGCCGCTCTTTCGACGCCGGATCGTATCGACGGCGGCCGTTGCGCAAAATCCGCCTCACCGCCAGTTTCTGTTCATCGCTCTCAATCACGTGGTGTCCACCTCCGTTAAGTGGACACTTCATGCCAAAACACGCTCAATGCAAAAAGGTGCGGCGAAATTCGCGCTTACTCTAAAACAGAAACTCGTCGAGTTGCAGGTCACCCACGAATACCGTGAAAAGCTGAAGGCCGAGCGGGAGGAACGCGCCGAGATGGCCCGCGCTGCGCGAGAGGAACAGAAGCTGCTTCGGGACATGGAAAGAGCGGAAGAGGAGGAGAATCGCTATCTGCGCCTTCTCGACAAAGCCAAATCCGATGCGAATGAGGCCGCCGCCGACCAAATTGGAGCATACGACGAAAAGATCCGGATGCTGGAAAAAGACCTAGCTGATGCCCACGCGAAGTTTGAGCGTGCGCAGGCGATGGCCGAGAAGACGCGGTCGGGATATGTCTACATTATCTCGAATATAGGTTCTTTCGGCGAAGAGGTCGTAAAGATTGGTCTGACCAGGCGCCTGGATCCAGCCGATCGCGTCCGCGAACTTGGTGACGCCGGCGTCCCGTTTGTCTTTGATACTCATGCAATCATCTACAGCGACGACGCTCCCGCCCTTGAGAGAGCGCTTCACAACGAATTCCAGAAGACCCGCATCAACGCTCAAAACTTTCGCAAAGAATTCTTCAGAGTGTCGATTGACGAGGTCGAGCGGGCGGTAGCGAGGCTCGCGCCTGGTGCACCATTCTTTAAAGACGTTGAGGCTCAGGAATACCGCGAAACCCTCGCTCGTCGAAACGCCATGTTGGCAGCTGTAGAGCCAATTGAATTGGTTGCATTTCCGGCAAGCATTTAGAACACCGACTCCACGCGAATGTGTCCTCCTGGCACCTCGTCCACCTGCCAACCCGCTGCGATGGCGCGATCGACCAGAGCAGTTTGAGCGCATCCCGGCAGACTGCTCAAAGAGAGCTTGGATGTCGGCGAGAAACGTTCGCTGCCAAGCTGTCATGTTTTGTCGAAGCAAGGCCACTTGGATGTCTTTTTGCAGGTTTCCTGCCGGGTCCATTAGAATTGTCACGTGGCATGCGCAGCGATCTTCAAGCTCTTCGTCCTGACTTCGCTGCCGAGAGCGAGGCTGTCGCCTGCTCGACGGATTTAATGAACGCGCTGTAAACTTCGTGTGTCAACCATTCGTGCCGAGTGCTCTGCAGGCGGTTGAAACGCTTCATCTGCGAATGAAGTCGTTCGAACCTGTCCGCCTCCATCAAAGTGAGAGGACGCGCACGGCGACCATCAACGTGTCGTCGAGCAACAGCACCGATGGAGCGAGCATCAAAGTTTTCGGCACCTACCCTGCTCTTCAGCTGCTCCGTCAACGTGTACCAGCGATCCCGAATATCATCATACATCTGATCAACGGAAAGAGTGGGGAGGGTTGCTTCGACATTTTCGACAGAACCGTCGGATTCGACCGACTGTGCCAACGACCGGCTCCCCTCGGTAATAGCCAAGTCTTGGGTCGTGATGTTGATGTCCTGTGTCGTACGCCTCAGACTTTCCAATTGCTCGGCAATTGAGTGCAGTTGTATCTGCAACTCGTCCACCCAACCCGTGGAATTTCTCAGGGCTTCCTGCGTCTTGTGAAAATCGGTTGCGATTATTTTGAAATCATGCACGGCTGACGTGATTCCAAAAAGCTTGACCGCCACTTCGCCCAAGGTAGTTTTTAACACGCCAAACGGTCCGAGAATGACGATGGCTGTCAACGCGACAGACGGCCATGCTATTCGGGCAACGAAGTCGAGAATTTCATGCGGCATGGTATCGTGCGTTCCCATTTAACTGTTGTCATTCGAGATAGATTGCCCAGTTCAATACGGCCATTTATCGATTCGCGCTATGCGAGCCTACATCACATGCTTGGCGGGCGTTTTTGCGATTTTGGGTGCCCCGATAATTCCCGGCCATGTGGACCAGTTGGGCGCGGAAATCTGGATTGGCGGCGAAGTAACGACATGCATTGAGGGTACCGTCACTCTCTGAAATTCGGATCGATATCTAAAGAGCTGGAGCGGGGGCGCCCATCAGGATGAAAAAACCACGAGGGCGGCAAGCGTCGAAATGCAGTAACCCGACGCAATATAAAGCAGCCAACACTGAAAAAAGCTGTGCGCAATGCTCATTGTAGGTCTCAGAATGGGTATATCTGGTAATCGGTAATATATTATCTCCTTAAGTGCTTGATCTTGGGAGACGTTTATCCATGCGCGGCTATCGTTCTGGCTCTAATACCAATCGGCATTGCTGCTGACTCTTGAGGGTTCACAAAACGCGATGAATCTGAATCCATGGTGCAAACGGGAGGTTTGCCATGGGATCAGCACTTCGGCTTCGGACGGATTATGTTGGCGATGACTTGCGCAAGGCGGCGCGGCTGTCGAAAGATGCCGCTCAGACGCGGCGGCTTCTGGCTCTCGCGCAGATTTATGATGGAGCGACGCGCGGCGAGGCCGCGAGAGTTGGTGGCGTGACTGTGCAGATCGTGCGGGACTGGGTCGAGCGCTTTAACACGCAAGGCCCTGAGGGTCTTTTAAACGTGAAGGCTCCGGGCAAGCGTCCGAAACTCAACGACGATCAGCGCCAGGAGCTTCGTCGTCTTGTGGAGAAGGGGCCGATCCCGGCGATTCACGGCGTTGTGCGCTGGCGGTTGAAGGACCTGGCACGCTTGATATTCGAGGACTATCGGATATCGCTGGACGAAAGCACGTGGGACGTGAGTTGAAGGCCATGGGCTTTGCCAAGCTGTCTGCCCGTCCTCGCCACTATGCCCAGAACGAATTGGCGGTGGAGGATTTTAAAAAACGTATGGCCCGCCCGTCTGCAAGAAGATTTTACGGTGTTCTGATCAGTCTGCGTCAACGTATACGGTCTCATGGGTCGCCCCCATGGCCAAGATGGACATCCGCGCGTCTAGAGCCCCATAAGTTTCTCGGCATCATGTGCCATTTTTTAAACCGGGCTTTCCAAACGCCGATCGACTGTCAGGCCATCTTCACGATCCTTCCTGCAAACCTCATTGGGCTACGTGCGATAGCATGTTCCGACCCAATTATGCCGTCGCTACCAGGTAACCGCGTTCGAAGCGTGTCTCTTTGCGTAAAGCGGCCCAAGCGATACGCGCCAGCTTGTTGGCCAACGCCACCACCACTGCGTTCCGATGCACGCCTCTCTCGATCATTGCTGTCAGCCATCGCCCCAAAGGAGTGTCGCTTTTTGAAAGCGATGGCAATGCCGCACGCGCGCCATGGATGAGCAAAGTGCGCAGATAGGTGTTGCCACGCTTGGATATCCCAAGCAGCCGTGCCTTGCCGCCCGTGCTGTATTGTCTCGGAACCAACCCAAGCCAGGAGCCAAGGTCTCGGGCCTTGGCAAAGCTGCTTGCATTACCCACGGCCGCGACCAAAGCCGTCGCGTTGAGCACCCCAATGCCAGGGATCGAGGTCAACCTGCGTGTGGCGGCATCGTTGCGCGCCAGTTGGACAAACTCATCGTTCAGCGCCCCAATCTTCGCGTCGAGCTCTTTCCATTCGGCACGCAGCCCGTCAATCAGCTGACGCATGCGGGGCGACAAGGTCTCATTGCCCTCGGAACGCATGCGATCCAAATCAAGCTCGAACTTTCGCCTGCCAGCAGGAAAGATCACCCCGCGTTCCAGCAAGATCGCTCGCAATTGGTTGAGAAGGTTCGTTCGTTCGGCTACGAGGCGCGAACGCACCCGATGCAACGTCTGGATATCTAACTGCTCCTGGCTCTTGAGTTCAACGAAACGCATTGTCGGCCGTGAAGCGGCCTCCGCGATCCCCTCCGCATCGCGGTCATCGTTCTTCTGCGCTTTGATATATGGGCGAACGTATTCGGGCGACATCAACCGGATCTGGTGGCCTTGCGCCATAAACAGGCGTCCCAGATGATGCGCGCCGCAACATGCTTCCATTGCGACCACACAGGCCGGAAGCTTCGTCACATAGTCGATCAGCGTCTGCCGGCGCATTGTACGACGAACGACCACGGCACCGGCCGCATCGACGCCAACTATGCTGCAAGAGTTCTTGCCCAGATCAACACCGAGGATAGCAATAGACATTCGCTCGTTCCTTTCTCTTTCCCGATATCAGCATCCTACTCGATGCTGGGTGAAAGGGCGGGCCATTCCATAAGTTTCCCGGAAGAGATCAGCGCGATCAGCAAGACCCTCGCTCCAGGCACAGAAATAGAGCTGTGGTGGCAAGATGAAGCCCGCATCGGGCAAAAGAACAAGATGACGCGGCGATGGGCGCAACGGGGAACGCGTCCATCGGCCCCCCACGATCAGCGAACGCTATGGACCTACATATTCGGGGCGATCTGCCCGAAGAAGGGTAAGGGTGCAGGCATTGTCATGCCCTGGTGCGACACAGAGGCAATGAACGCGCACCTTCAGGAAATCAGCCGCGAGGTCGATAACGGTGCGCACGCGGTTCTGATCCTCGATCAGGCGGGTTGGCATTCATCGGCCAAGCTGATCGTGCCGGAAAACATCACCCTGCTCTTCCTGCCGCCGCGATCCCCAGAACTGAATCCTGTTGAAAATGTCTGGCAATTCCTGCGCGACAACTGGCTGTCGAACCGCGTCTTCACATCCTACGACGACATCGTCAATCATTGCTGCGCCGCTTGGAACAAGCTGGTCGACCAGCCCTGGAAGATCATGTCAATCGGAATGCGCGACTGGGCACATCGGTTCTGACCAATGCCGATTGGTATAATGACTACCTTTTCAACAAAGGTGACTGGTTCGCAACGCAAGAGGCGTGGAGGCAAAAGCTGATTGCTACTGTCGAGGCCAAGAATGGCGACGAGCTTCTCAATACGTCTACCACCGATCTGGCTCGTTACCTTGTGAGCGAATTCGCGTTCGAGGTTCCCACGATTTACCCAGATGATTTGGTGGTCGACCAACGGGAAGCTCAAATCGATATCAGTCAGGATCAAAACAGGTGGATAGATGACCGTTCGCGCCCGCATTACATTACTGGAACGGCAGTTGACGTCGAGCTGCCTTTCACCGGCGATAAAGTCGGATTTGATATCCAGCCCACGACCAGCAATTTCAACAATCCCCGGGCGCATGTGGACGATGGCGTTATCTCGTTTTCCATCGCGGGAACCGATCTTACGGCAGAGCGCGTGAGGCAGCAGATCGATGGAATGGTTGCATCGATCAATCTGCATTTGAGCTGGTTGACAAATGACGCGCAGGCCTACAACGCGAGCCTAGGGGACTTAGCGATGAGAACAATTGACCATCGCAAGGAAAAACTTCTCCGAGGCAAATCGCTTCTTGCTGGGTTGGGTTTTAAAATGAAGGAGCGCCCCGGCGCGAGCCAAACGTTCGCAGTTCCTTCCGTCCGTCGTACCATTCATCCTTCTGTCCCAAGGCCCGTTGCTTCTCGCGATCCGTACAAGCCAGAGCCTATTCTCACCCCAGAAGACTATGAGCATGTTCTATTGGTGATGGAGAATATGGTCGGCGTCATGGAGCAAAGCCCCGGGGCGTTCCGGGAAATCGATGGAGAGAGCTTGCGGACCCATTTTCTAGTCCAGCTCAATGGGCATTTTGCCGGCGATGCGACGGCCGAAACTTTCAACTATGAAGGAAAGTCCGACATTCTGATCAAAGTCGATAGGAAAAATATCTTTATTGGCGAATGCAAATTCTGGACCGGCGAAAAGGGCTATCTGGAAACCCTTGATCAGGTGCTTTCTTATCTTAGCTGGCGAGATACAAAAGCAGCGGTCCTTATCTTTAATCGGAATAAGGATTTCAGCGCCGTCCTTGCGAAGATCGGAGAGGTTACTCCAGCGCACCCCAAATTCAAGAAGCTGGTCCAGAAACGTTCTGAGAGCAGTTGGACCTACTTGTTCGGGCACAAGGATGATGCCAACCGTGAGCTTACGATCACCGTGCAAGGGTATAATGTTCCGGAGCTGATAAAGCCACGCATTTTAATATTACCGGGTTGAAAATGACTGCGTGCCGGGATCAATGGAGGGCCGTCGATGTCTGAGGCGAAGAAAGAGCAACTACGGGCTCAAATCGCGTATTTTAACGGTGTAGCGATCTCGATCTTGGCAGTCGGTGGCTTCTCAACCTTTATTTCTCTGTCGATTGAAAGGGTTCAGCCCAATTGGATTCCCTACGCAATGGCCGTCAGCAGCCTAATAGTTTCCGTTTTAGTGCATAAAGTCGCGGCGCTATCGGCACGGCAGCTTGGCCACTTGATGGACGAAGAGAAGCGGCTTAGTGCTCCTCTTTTTGAAGCCAGCAGCTTGCCCAAAGTTGAGATCAGCGAGACTCGGCCAGTTCACTCTGACCGGTAGCAATCTTCTGGCGCGATCTACACTTAACCAGAATGCTGCCTGGTCGTCAGCGTTTCAATAAGCCTGCAGAAGAACGCAGCGCATCAGCGCGCGATCGCTACAACGCGTGGCTCGACAAAATCGATGGCGAAACATTAACCAAGGCGAAGAAGGAAATTTTGCGCGCTCGCGCCCGAATGACGAGAGCGATGTTCGACATCGAGCTCGCGGAAGCTTTTAGAGCCGAGAGCGGCATCCCAGCACACCATATCGACACCTTGTTGCATGAAGAATGCGGGCTCGACCACAAGCACATTTCGGTCGCTCAACCGGGCACCGTCTCTTTTGCAATAATCATTTTGGCTTTTCCGCACTAAACGAACTAAATGCATTTTCGAACATGATTAATCGGCAGACGAGCCTGGCCAGGCAGGTTTGGCAGTCTTCTTAAACGGGTCCAGGATTGTGACGCCCGCCCTTGAAAATCAGCGGTGTTTCGGGTGACGACGACAAGGTCATTTACCTGCGCCGTCGCGGCCAAACCGATAACGTCGGAATCTTGTCCGATTGTCCCGGCATTTGCCCCCACCGGCGGGCGACAGCCTCGTCGGTGTTCCGCTTTCTCTCGATGCTTTTCGGAACCTCTCGAACCGAGATCACGCTGATCGCGAGATCAGTATCGTCAACCGTATCGAGGCCGCCACATTTTCGTGCGGCTCGGGTCGACCGATTTCCTTTAAGACATTTGTATGGAGCAGATATTTCAAGCTCAGTCATCCAACGCGCTAAGATCGGCTGCGCGCATGGCGGCTTTTGCCGTTTGCTTCGGATACGGCCGCCCCGCCTTCGGATGCGCCTCCGCATAGACTCCCGCGGAAACGACCTGTTGCTCCTTCAAGGAGGGATAGTCGCGAAGGACATCTTTGACAGTCGCGCCGGCGTCGAGGAGAGCGGCAATCCGATGCGCCTCGATTTGCGTTCCCCGGATTAGCGGTTCCTTGCCGGATAGGTCGATTTGAGCAGTGAGCTTGTCGAGTTCCTTCAGCTTACGCTCGACGAAGACCAGGTGCTGACCAATGTCGTAGCGCTGTTTACCGAACACGACCTCTTTCGCGTGACCGCGTTTGAGAGAGCTTCGCAACGCCTCGTAGAATTCGGACTGGCTCTTGGGTGTCAGCGCCTGTTTGAGTTCGTCATAGGCATGGAGAAATACCAGCTCGGCTTGACCGAACTGCCTAATATTCCGACCGCCTCGCTTCACGAGTTGCGGCTTGATCGGCGCGCGCTCGACAACCTTTTTGAAAGTGTCTAGAGGCGCATCAACCACAAAAGCCGCTTGTGCCGTTGTCAGATGTTCCATCCTATTGCCCTTTCTAATCCACCCCCAAACATAGGGGTGAATTAGAGAGAGTGCAAGGCCCGGACCGACGTGAGCCAAAGACTACGATTGACGCCGCACTTCGTCCACCAGGCTCAGCGTGCCAAGGCGATCAAGAAGCTGCTTTGCTTTCTTTTCCCCCAGTAGTTTAGGCGCCGATGTCGGCCAATGCTCCAGCGCACGCCTGACTGTCGCAACGACCTCGCGTGTGATCAGCTTCGCGTCCAGGCGAAGAAAACTTGCGACCCTCTCAAAGCGATGCAGGTTCACGCTTTCGAAGCTGTGGGTTTTGACGAACCTCAGCGCCATAGTGTCGGACGGCATGTAAAGAACGGTCGGGACAATATCGTAGGCCGGCGACAGCCGGATTTCGCCAGGTGCCGGGAAACGGAAAGACCAGTTCTTGAGATGGTTGTCGCCATTGCCTAAAAGCACGTCTGCAACTACCCTGCGGATGGCTTCCAATATGTCATCGCGATGGTCGGTGCTGAAGCGGCGCACCATGTTGATGATGGTCTCGGTCGTCGCCATCGTATATTTTCGATCGCCGATCGCTCCTAGAATTTGGGCTGCGTCTTCGATGTGAATGCGACGATCATCGTCGGCACGGTCGAAGCGATCGACGACGAGAACGCGCTCACCATGAGCCAACAGTTCCGCAGGGATGCCGCTGATCGCGGTGCTGGAGACAAGCCGGCAGTTTGCTGTCCGCACGCCGATCGTCCTTGCCATCTGCATGGCCGCATGTTCAGCTTCCGGCAGCCCTGGGTATCGCTCGCTTGCCACCTTGATGATGCAGCGGCCGGTGTTACCGCGACCGGGAACCGTCAATCTGTCGCCCTCGACGTTGGCCGTGAACTTGAGCTGCACACCGGCGAGCGAGAATTTGACCGTGCCATCGGGCAGCGGGACATCCACACCATCTTTCTTTTCAATGGTGATCGGGCCGGCTGACGCTGGAACCGCTGTTTCGGGGACGACGAGGATTGCGCCGGGGAGATCGCCGCCGAGGCGGGTCAGGACGTCGAACTCATCGTGATCGCCCGGCCCCATCTCGTTCAACACGAGGTCCCTGAGGGCGCCCTCTGGAAGCAATCCTGAAAACCATGGTGGCAATGTGCCGTGAAGCCCAATTTTGTCCCCACGCCGCGCCAGACGATTGCGTGTGCCCTCGTCATCGTCAGGATCGAACCAGCCCAGGCTCAAAATTGGCCGCCTTGGATCCCGCAGGAACGTTTCCGCAACGACAAACGCGACCGCGCCGTCACTATCGCGCGTCAGGGTCCCTACCCTCACCTTCCCGATGTTCTGATCCAGAAGATGGACGCCAAGGATCGCCGAAGATTTCGCCATCACGGTTCCCCATTGTCGTCTTCATCGAGATCGACGAAAAGTTCCTCAAATGCGCTGGCCGCCGTACCTTTATTCTGGTGTTCTCTAGCATCGCCAATCAACTGCCTCACTTCCCCCATCCGGGACTTCGGCAGCAGGACCGGCACAAGGTCGAGGGCATCGCAGATTTCGGCAAACAGCGTCAGTCGATCCCTACCCCGTCGATCGGTTGCAAGGTCCCTTTCGAGTTCCGATATTCGTGCCCGGTCCCGGCCGAGCCTTGTCGCAAGTGCAGGCTGGCTGAGACCGCGTCGTTTGCGGGCGGCCAGCAGTTGCTCGCCAAGAGTATTGAAAATCGTAGTGCTCATGCGGAATATCGCTCGCCTGCTGGCCGGTGTCCGGAATTTCGTATGACTCTAAGATAAAGCAAAATGCGGAATTCCGCTAGAGGACGTCATAAGGAGCGAAATAGCGCACCAATATAACGATTGCCCAGCGGCGATTTCGATCTTGGCTCGTCCTCATCAACCCAATGCCTCAAGTCCAACCGGCGACCGCCGATCCGTCCCAGGCCTTGATATCGCCCCCAACAAGTTATATATTCCGACCCATCGGAAGAATTAATACCGATGGCTCAACCATGCCAGCAGTTGCCGAGATGCTGAAGGCGAGCGAGGCTGCCGTTGTCTCGCGCGTGAGCCTGCGCGACGTCAATCGCGTTATCGACGAGCACATCTTGCCGGAAGCGTTCATATCGCTCGACAACGGTCGTCATGTCCTCGCCGGAGCCTGCTCGCTTATCACGTTTTACTTCGAAAGCGCCCGCCGCCTTACCTCGGAAGAACGCCTGTCTACTATCCGGACGGCGGAGGCCCGGCTTGCGAGAGCCCGCACCCTCCCGTGGTCCGCCCTGTTGCTTGAAGATTGGACCGTGCACCACGAGTTTCTGACGATCGATCTCATGCCCTTTATGAGGGGCGCGAGCGAGCGGCTGGACGACCTTGCCGCAGCACGGGAGGTCGTCACATCGTCGGCCGACATCCTTGGTGGGACGCCTGTCATTCGAGGCACCCGCGTTCCTGTCCATGATGTTGCCGCGTCCGTATCCGCGGGCAATTCCACGGAGCGCATTCTCGAAACCTGGCCTGGCCTGGACAGAGAGAAGATCAGGCTCGCGACAATCTATGCGGAAGCTAATCCCTTGCGCGGGCGGCCCCGCGTGCTGGGCGAGCTTCCCGAAGGTTCGGTCATCCTCACAGATCGTCGCGTCCCCCGTCGCACGAAGGCGGGATGAAGTTTCTGATTGATGAGTGCCTCAGTCCTCAACTGGCTAAGATGGCGCTGGAAAAAGGTTATGGCGAAACGAGCCATGTCGTCTGGATGAAAACTGGGTGGCCTGAAAGACTGGGAGCTCACACCGATCATTCTTTAGGGCGACTGGACGTTCGTCACGAAGAACTCGGTCGACTTCCGCGGGCCGAAAGACAAGCCCGGGACGAAGGGGCAATATGCAGACGTTGCCATCCATGCCGGGCTGTCTACCTAAACCGCCCGCCCGGTATGGACCTCGATATGCAGATCGAGCTGTTCGAACAGGCTATGGCCGAACTCGACGACGATGACGATCTCGCCAATCGTGTGTTGGAAATTTCCCTCGGCGATGAGGACGAATTGCGCGTGCTCCGGTACGCACTTCCGAAGGGATAATCGTTCAGGAAGGAAAAACGGCATACAAGCTCAATAATAAGCCAGCAACGTGCTAGAACTGGTCGGACTGCCTGATACACTCCCGCTCAACGCAGGGTTCCTGCGCCAAGAACTCCAATAACGCCGAAATTCGTATCCGAGTTGCGGATAATCTGTGGCGTCACGGTGTCAATGCGAAGCTCAGAGCCATCAAGAATGCAGATCGAAGACGTCACCGCGCGCGGGCCAACCACCCTTGATCCGCTACGCAGTATAGCATTCCGTTCGATCTGGAGTTCCACGCAAGTCGCCAACCTGGGATGGCTGGTGCAAACCGTCACGATCAGTTGGCTCATGGCGACGATCTCCGCTTCGGATCTGATGGTCGCGCTTGTGCAGGCTTCAACGACGCTTCCGGCATTCATACTCTCCATTCCCGCCGGAGCAATCGCCGACACCTATAGCCGTCGATCGGTCATGATCACCGGGCTCTCATTGATTGCGCTCGCTTCCATCGTACTGGCGATTGCTGCCGCCTTCGGCTTCGTTAGTCCCTGGCTGATTCTAGGTCTGGGATTTGTCGCAGGCTGCGGCTTTGCGCTGAATGACCCCGCTTGGCATGCCTCGGTGGGCGATATCCTCGACAAGCGAGATATTCCGGCTGCGGTGACGCTTATGTCGGTCGGATACAACATGACGCGCAGCGTTGGACCGGCTTTGGGCGGAGCCATTCTCGCGTTCCTCGGTCCGTTGGCGGCCTTTCTCTTTGCCGCCTGCAGCAACTTAGCGCCTCTCGGCGCGGTGTTGCGCAACAAGTGGCACGTCCGCAAGTCTCCGCTGCCTGCAGAGCGAATTTCAACAGCAATCCATGACGGAATGCGGTTCACGGCGCTTTCTTCCGACATCCGGGCGGCGATCATACGTGCCACCCTTTTCGGCCTTGCCGCCATTGCCATACTTGCTCTTCTGCCGCTTGTCGCCCTCGATCGTTTGGCCGGCGGACCAATCATCTACGGCATACTGTTTGCCGGTTTCGGAACAGGCGCTTGCATCGCCGGACTGAACAACCGGCTCTTAAGGAGATTGATTCCTCAGGAATGGCTGATGGCGATCGCTTCCATCGCTTGCGCGTTTTGTTGCATCTCACTTGCCCTCACCTCCTCAGTACCTTTGGCGACACTTGCGCTTGTCATCGGAGGCGCCGGCTGGGTCATCACCTGGACCGGGTTCGACGTCTGGGTGCAATTGGCAAGTCCGCGCTGGGTCGTCGGCCGTACGCTCTCCATCTATTACGCATTCCTCTCCGGCGGCATGGCAGCCGGCAGTTGGATCTGGGGCACCGTCGCCCAGACCTATTCGCTTGCATCTTCTCTCGAACTTGCCGCAGCGGCCCTGTTACTCGTCGCCGCATCAGGGTTCGTCCTGCCGGTGCATCTGGCGGCCGAGGCAGACCAGCAGGGCTCGGTTTATCCGGCGCCAACGGTGGCGCTTGATCTGAAGCCCCGAAGCGGCCCGATTGCAGCGAGGACGGAATATGCCATAGACGACAGCGACCTGGACATCTTCCTCGATCACATGCGCACTCGAAGATACGCCCTGGCCCGGGCAGGCGCACGTGACTGGACGCTCCAGCGAAATCTTCGAAAGCCTTCCCGTTGGACAGAAACATTCCGCACGCCGACCTGGATGGATTTCCTGCGTTTGCATCATCGTCTCTCCCCGTGGGATCAGGAAGTCGTACAGCTTCTCGCCGCTTTGCATATGAGTGACAAGCCTCCGGAAACTGATCTTGTGATTGAGCGCACAACAGACACGCGACGGACCCGGAGCCAACCGGTCGCGCGCGTTTCGCGTCCATGAGGTGATCTTGCGATGAGGCCATTTATCGAGCAGCGGCAACGGTCCCATAATGGCGTCGGCCAGAAACAAAACCTCACGGTTCAGACTGTGGAGACTAGCCGCAAGCCGAACACAGCTCCTGGCCTGGGAGTGGCATCAACCCCTGCCATCCTGGTTCGCTCGGCTGTCGTCGATCCCTGCTCGACGACAGCCGCTTTTCCCTCGGTTTTCGATTCCGGCCTTGCCGCCACGCGCCGATGCCTGGCCCGCGAACTCTTGGACAAAGCGTCGACTGGGCAAGCGACAAATGATGGCAGACCGAAGTACGACTCCTTTCCCTCATCGCCGAATACGCCCGTCAAGCACGGCCGAAGTGACCCGCCCGAAAGAGACTGAATGACATGCCTTCAAAAGAAGAGACAGCATCCATAGGGCTATTGGCGCCACTGAAGAATTCGACGTTCCGTTCGATTTTCTTCGCGTCGCAGCTTTCCAGCCTGGGCTGGCTGATGCAGACGGTAGCGCTCAGCTGGCTCATGGCCACGGTTTCGACGTCCGATGTCATGGTTGCCCTCGTTCAGGCCTCATCCACGCTGCCAGCCTTTTTTCTTGCGATCTTCGTTGGCGCGATTGCCGACAACTACAGTCGGCGCATGGTCATGATCGTCGGTCGAAGCCTGATGATGGCGGCCTCGGCGATGCTGACGATCCTCATGGCCTTCGGCATCACCGATCCATGGATGATCCTGGCGTTCAGTTTCCTTGACGGCTGCGGTATCGCATTGAGCGATCCTGCTTGGCGCGCTTCGCTTGGCGATATGCTGGAGCGCCGCCATCTGCCGTCGGCCGTGACACTTCTTAATGTCGGCTTCAACACGGTCCGTAGCGTCGGTCCCGCCCTCGGCGGCATCATCGTTGCTGTATTCGGGCCGCTCGTCACATTCGCGCTCACCACCTTCGGCTTCGTCGCGCCCCTCACCGCCCTGTGGCGAAACAAGTGGACCGTGAAAGCGTCGCCCCTCCCCCGGGAAGCGCTCATGACGGCCATCTATGATGGCCTGCGCTTCACCGCGATATCCTCCGAAATCAAGGCGACCATTGTCCGCGGGACGCTCTTTGGGCTGACCGGAACCTCAATGCTGGCGCTCCTGCCGCTCGTCGCGAGAGACCTTTTGAAGGGCGGCCCGATCGACTACGGTATTCTCATGGGGGGCTTTGGCGCCGGCGCGCTGGTCGCGGGGCTCGTGAACCCGCCACTCAGGCGCGCGGTCACGCAGGAGCTGCTGATCGTTCTGGCATGCGTCGCGTGTGCGGCATGTGCCATCTCACTTGCTCTGACGTCCTCCCTTATCATCGCAACAGTCTGCCTTGCCTTCGGGGGCGCAGGCTGGGTGACGGGATGGTCGGGGTTCGGCGTCAATGTGCAGTTGGCAAGCCCACGTTGGGTCGTGGGTCGCACGATTTCCATCTACAGCGCCTTCACCTATGGGGGGATTGCCGGGGGCAGTTGGCTCTGGGGAATTATCGCGGAAAATCATTCCCTCTCCCTGTCCCTGGCATGTTCTGCTGCGTCCTCCTTGGTTGTTGCGGCACTTGGGGTCAAGCTCCCGATCAGCAACCGCCTAGAGTCGGAGCTCGAAGCCTCCGGCGCTTTCGATGCGCCTGTGCCGGCACTTGATCTGAAGCCGCGAAGTGGCCCGATCCTGGTCACGACAGAATACGCTGTGGCGGACGAGAATGCTGACCTTTTTCTTGAAATCATGCGCAGGCGTCGGCTGGTTCAAAGCCGCGTCGGTGCACGCCAGTGGACACTCACGCGCGACGTTCAGCAGCCTTCGCGATGGCTCGAGACCTTCCGGACGCCGACCTGGACGGATTACCATCGCCTTCATCACCGCCTCAACGAAGCGGACAAGCGCCTGGACGACGAGCTCAAGGCGTTGAGCGTGGCGTACGACCTCCCGCGAACAACCATTCTGGTGGAGCGCCCGACGGCTGCGCGCAAGTCCGCGCCCGTGCCATACGTTTCGCAGAAGTAGGGATGTCAGCAGACATCTTCCCAACGGGGTCTATATTGGTGGCTATTTTTCTTTGGAAAGCTTCGAGCGTCACCGGAAAACCGCTCTCCAGTTTCATATTCCTGATTACGCCACAGCTTGTCGTTATGCACTATTCGCAATTGACCCTCGCCGATCGGCGGCGCCTGCATCATTTAGTCGAGCGCAAGGTGCCGATCAACGAGATAGCACGTAAGCTCGGCCGTCACCGATCGACCATCAATCGTGAGATCAGGCGCAATACGCTCCATGACCGCAAACTTCCCGAATATAGTGGCTACGTCTCGACGGTTGCCGACGATATCGCCAAGAAACGCCGGCGACGCTTGAGAAAGCTGCGACGTCATCGGCGACCACAGGTCGGGTCGCTCTCATCTTTTCCCTCCCATGAGAACACCGCCCCCACCGCTGCAGTAGTCAGCTCGCAAAATCTGATTTGAGGAGCGATATGATGTCGACTTCGATTTTGACTGCTTTGACAGTGTGCGCGGGCCTAAGCACGTTGGTGCTGATGGTGGCGCAGCTTCTTCATTGACGCACGAAGCTTTCAGCGTCCGCTTGGTGACCAACCATTAGTCTGAACTTTACGGCGAGGCGGAATTCTGGCAAACTTCTGCCATCGTGGTCAGGACATGACGTCCTTTAGACCAAAGTTATCGGAGCTCCTTTCCATCCGATATCTCTCACTTCTCTGGCCCTGCGGATTCCCCCTCAGGGCTTTCCTTTGTGCTGAGCCGTGCCGGGTGCCGAAATGATGGACGAAACCAGAGAATACCTGATGGATCAGCGCAGCACGCTACTGTTCCAGATCGAGCGGGCGAAGCATCATCTTGCCGGCCTTGAGGCTGATGCGATCAAGATCATCAACAGCAAGGCCTCCCTGCCTGCTGCCGATATCGCCATCATTACCGAGGACTTGGCGGAGCACCTGAGAAGCGAGATCGAGGCGCTGTGCTGGGCGATCGACCATATTGACCACGAGCTGGAATATCTCGACGGCGATGATGAGTTTGAGCCGTTCACCGGGCGTGAAGCTCGTTCGCGCGGTACAATCGACAGACCTGGTAATGCGTTGTTTCTTCGGACTTCATGACAACGGTGTTTCGCACAGCAACGCCCAAGCGGGCACCCAAAAGCAAAAAGCCCCTATCCGATTAGGGATAGGGGCACAGTTTCCATGAAGTGCTCTGTTTCAATCGTCGGAGGCACACTTCCGACCGCTGAATTAGAACGTGATAATGGCGTGGATCATATACGCCCTTCGGCCTGCGGGCGCGGCCTGTTCGGGAATCAGCATTTTATGAGCGGCGTTGCTACTTGCAGCGCCGTTATTGTTTTGAAAGATGGTGGGACGGGTGCCGAGGCGGGCGCCCGGGCAAAACCTTTGAGTGTAGATTCCGATGATTTACCGGACGGCGTTCCGATCAAAAACCGGACACGATTCCGAGAATTAACCGGACGCGATTCCGATTTGATACCGGACGTTTTTCAACGTAAGCAGTGCCCCTGGGTCAGCAACCTTGGCATGCATTTCCTTTTGAACTTGAGGAGATGGCATGTCGAAGAGACGAAGGCTGACCATGAGACAACTACGACATTTACTTCGACTGCGATCAGATGGCGTGAGCGTTCGCGATATTGCCGATCTGCTCGGGATTGCCCGCAGCACGGTGCAGGACGGGATCGGGCGAGCTGCGACGGCAGGGCTATCCTGGCCTTTGCCTGCCGATCTGACGGACGACGTCCTGGAATGTAAACTTTTCGCCCGGCAAGGCACCAAACAAGGGGTACGGCGACTACCAGAGCCGGATTGGAGTGTCATTGCGGTCGAGCTGAAGAAGCCCGGCGTGACCCTGACGATCCTGTGGGAGGAATATCGAGCCGTCTATCCTGATGGCTACGGCTTCAGTCGGTTCTGCGACCTGTTCCGCGGCTTTGAGCGGCGTCTGACGCCAACGATGCGGCAGGTCCACATTGCTGGCGACAAGGTGTTCGTCGATTATTCCGGCAAGAAGCTGCCGATCGTCGATCGCAAGACCGGCGAGATCCGCGAGGCGGAGATCTTTGTCGGCGTGCTCGGTGCATCGAGTTATGCCTTTGCAGAAGCCACCTGGACTCAGACCCTGCCGGACTGGATCGGCTCGCACGTGCGCATGTTCGCCTATTTCGGCGGCGTGCCGCGCCTTATCGTCTACGATTACGTGCCCGGGCACGTAATCGGGGTTTTGTGTCCCGAACGGTTATGCGCCCCGGCGGGCGTAAGTTTCTGTGATCAAACGACCAGATTGTCTGTGGCGGCACATCTCTGGCGAACAACGAGCGCACCCTCCTATTCCCCTTAATTCAGAATGGAGGTTGTCATGTTGGAACACTTTTTCGTCAAACCACAAACTATCGATCGGATTATGGATTGCTGGCTAGGGCCGCAGATCGAGCAGTATGTGAAGGCTTTGTGCGAACGTGCCTATACGCCTCGAAGCATCTATCGCCGCGTTCCCGTGCTGGTGAAGTTTGCGGCATTCACTGCCGGCCAGAATGTCGAACGTATAGAACAAGCGGAAGGGCTCTTCGAGCCGTTCATCGCTGATTGGTTGTCAAATCGTCATTCCGGTCGATCGGCTGATGCACGTCGACGCGACCGCAACTTTGTCACTGGCATCATGCGGCATTTCTTCAGCCTGGTCGTATGGAAGGCAGGCGATGACCGCACCAGACCTTCGCTGCCCGATCCATTTGCAATCCAGATTCCAGGGTTCTTCGATTATCTCCGAGATGAGCGAGGGTTGCGGCAAAGCTCCATCGCGCATTACCGGCATTACCTTCGCGTCTTCGAGCGACATCTCGGCGATATAGGATGCGATCCGAAGTCGCTTACATTACCGGTGGTGACGACCTTCATCACGACACAGGCCTCGCATTTCGGCCGCACCGTGATGATCAGTCTTGCCAGCATCCTGCGGGTCTTCCTGCGATACCTGCATCGGGAACACGTCCTTCAGCGCGACATCAGCAAGCTGGTCGAGATACCTCAACGTTATCGGCTGGCCGATATCCCTCGATCGATTAGTTGGAGTTCGGTCCAGGATATGCTCGATCAGGTGGACCGGCGCACCGTGGTTGGCCGGCGCGACTACGCCATGCTGCTGCTGATGGCCGTTTATGGGCTGCGCTCCCGTGAAGTAGCGCTGCTGACGCTCGACGATGTCGACTGGAAGCGCGATCGGCTGCATGTGCACGGGCGCAAGGCCGAGCACAGCACCACCTATCCGCTGGCCCCCGTCGTTGGTGAGGCGATCGTGGATTACCTCAGGAACGGGCGGCCTGACGTTCAAAGCCGATTGCTTTTCTGGCGGCATTTGGCCCCACAATCGCCACTTACACACTCTGCGGTGTCGGCCACTGCCAGCAAGTATCTTCATCGCGCGGGGATTCCGGTTAGCCGTCCAGGATCACACACTCTCCGTCATGCCTGCGTCCAGCGCCTGGTAGACACGGGGTTTTCGCTCAAGACCATCGGCGATTATGTCGGGCATCGCGCTGCCTCCTCGACCATGATTTACGCGAAGGTCCAGGTCGATGGCTTGCGGGAAGTAGCTCTGGGTGATGGGGAGGATCTGCAATGAGCCCGCGTCTTCCCGAGCCTTCAAGCCCGATCGCACCCTACATCGTCGCTTTCCTTCGCCACAAGCGCGCGCTCAACCGGCGCTATGACGTCGAAGACAAGGTGCTGCGGATGTTCGACGGCTACCTCAACGCTCAAGCGGTGACGAACCTGACCGAGATCACCCCGGCGCTCCTCGATGCATTCTTCCTGAGCCGTCCGCGCTCGCGGCCTCGAAGCTTCAACCATCTGATCGGCGTCGTCGGCCGGCTGTTCGAGTGGATGGTCGAGCATGACTTTATTGATCGTTCTCCTGTCACGATGAAGCCGCGCCGCCGAGGTAATCCGAGACCGCCCTGCATCCTGGATCTGCGGACCGCTCAACAGCTCATCGATCGCGCCGCCGAGCTCCCGGATCAGAACAACGCCCCGCTTCGCGGGCCTGCCTATGCCATCATCTTCAGCCTGTTGTTCGGGCTTGGTCTGCGCGTCGGCGAGGTTGCGCGCCTGCGCTGGCGGGATGTCGATCGGGATCGTGACGTGCTCACCATTCGCGAGACGAAGTTTTCCAAGTCAAGGCTCATTCCCATGGGGCCGCAGCTGGCACAGCGCCTTTATGCGTTCATGACGCTGCGATCACAGCACGTAGTTTCGGTTACCCCCGACACGCCGCTGTTTTCTTTCCTGCGGGGTCGAGCGGTGAACCCCGGCACGATCAGTATCATTTTCCGTTCGCTGGCCGATCAATTGGACATACCAATCCCAGCGGGAGGAACGCCGGCTCACGTGCATGATCTGCGACACAGCTTTGCGGTCGGGCGACTTCTGCGGTGGTATCGCGACGGACATAATCCCACCGACAAGCTCGTTAAGCTGTCGACCTTCATGGGCCACGTGGACCCCGCTTCCACCGCCGTCTATCTCACCGTTACAGCCGATCTCCTTGAAGCCGCCGGCCAGCGCTTCGAACGCTTTGCAGCACCGCTTTCGTATGGAGGACGGCCATGAGAACCGTCGGCAGCCTCGTCTATCAGTTCTTCGAACACCATCTCAAAGCCGAGAAGGGTCTGGCGTCCACCTCGATCCGGAGCTACCGCGACGGGATCCGGTTGTTTCTCCTATTCTTGGCCCGGGAGAACCGAACCCCGATCAGCAAGCTCAGGCTGAGAACCTCAGCGCCGACAATGTGCGGGCATTTCTCGCCCATCTTGAATCCGAGCGCGGCAACGGCATCCGAGCACGGAACCACCGGCTAGCAATGCTGCACACCTTCTTCGCCAATGCCGGGGGCCAGGAACCTATAGTGCTGCCGGAGGCCGAACGCGTCGCCGCCATCCCAAGGAAGCGTGCGCAGCCAGCAGCCACCTATTATCTCGAGCGCGACGAGGTCGAACGGCTCTTCGACAAACTGCCGCGCAGCGGAAAGCTGGCCATCCGCGACAAGGCGCTGCTCATGTTCCTGTACAATACGGGCGCCCGCGCAACGGAAGTCACCGGACTGATCGTCGATCAGTTGGTTTTGACCTCCTCACCGCGGGTGAACCTGCACGGCAAGGGCGACAAGTGGCGGACCTGTCCACTATGGCCCGAGACTGCCCGCCTGCTTGGCGAGATGCTGCGTAACCGACGCCACCCAGCCGCTACAGAAAGTCCGGTATTCCTCAGCAACGTCGGGAAGCCGCTGACGCGGTTCGGCCTATATAAGCTTGTCCGGCGTCATGGTTCGAATATTCGCATTGGCAATGGACAGAGGTCCATATCTCCACATGTTTGGAGACACACGACGGCCGTTCATCTCCTCGAGTCCGGCGTCGACGTGAACGTCATAAGAGGCTGGCTTGGCCACGTCAGCCTCGATACAACCAACCGATATGCCGAGATTAGCATCAGGATGAAGCAGGAGGCGCTTGAGGCTTGCCAGGGACTTGCTAGTTCTTCGGTGGGACCTCCCCGAAAGCCAGTCTGGCAGAGCGAGCCAAAGCTTCTCGAATGGCTCGCCGACCTCTGATCGTTATGTGCCCCGTGTCGGCGAGAGCGCTTGGATCACCAGGCTGCGGGGCACATAACCGTTCGGGACACAAAATCCGGATAATTTGAAGTCCGGCGTCAACAAGGCGAGCTTCTACGATCCGGAGATCAACCACAGCTTCGGCAGGATGGCTGCCCATTACGGCGTCGGCGTGCTTCCGGCGCGACCGAAGCGGCCGAAAGACAAGCCAAAAGTCGAGGCCGGCGTACGTTTCGCCCAGAGCTGCATCCTCGGCCGGCTACGCAATCAGACCTTCTTTTCACTGGAGGAAGCTAACGCCGCCATCCGGGATGCCGTCGAGCGGATCAACACGCACGTCATGAAGCGGTTGGGCCAAACCCGCCAGGAGATGTTCAAGACCATGGAACGCCCGGCACTCGCGGCTCTTCCGGCAGAGGACTACGAATACGCCGAGTGGAAGCTGGCGCGGGTCTCGACCGACTACCATGTCGAGTTCGAGCACTATTTCTACTCCGTGCCCCATACCCTGATCCGACAGCAGGTGGATATCAGGGCCACGGGCCGCACGATCGAGGTCTTCTTCAAGGGCAAGAGGATCGCAGTCCACCAGCGTCGTTACGGCGGATCACGCTACGGAACCGATCCTGACCATATGCCCAGCTCGCACCGGCGCTATGCCGAATGGTCGCCTGCAAGGTTCCAGCGCTGGGGCGCTTCCATTGGGCCTCAGACCGAGGGGCTGATCATCGCTATCCTGGCCAGCCGTCCTCATCCGGAACAAGGCTTTCGAACCTGCCTCGGCGTGCTGAAGCTCTATCGGGCAATTCCTACGATGCAGGCCGAGGCGGTGTCCGCCCGTGCCGTCGAGATCGGCGGACTGACCTGCAAAAGCATCACCGCGCTCATCAGCACCTACAAGGCACCACGACATTCCGCCGAACCTGCCGCCGTCGGCGAGCATGCCAATCTTCGCGGCAAAGCCTACTTTCATTAACGAGACAATCAAGAATGCTGACCAATCCCACTGTAGATACGCTGCGCCAACTCGGCCTTTCCGGCATGGCTTCCGCCTTCCAGGAACTGGAAATGCAACCGGAAGCGAGAAGCCTCCAGCACGGCGAATGGCTCGCGATCCTGCTCGAACGGGAACAGACCTCGCGTCGCCAGAAGCGCTTCGAAGCCAGAGCCCGTGCCGCCAGGCTGCGCCATGACGCCCAAATCGAGAATACCGATTTCCGAGCAGCGCGTGGTCTCGATCGCAACCTCTTCCTCAAGCTTTCCACCTGCGACTGGATCAGACAGCGGCACTCCCTGCTATTGATCGGTCCTGCCGGCGTCGGCAAAAGTTGGCTGGCCTGCGCTCTCGGTCAAAAGGCGTGCCGGGAGGATCTTGCCGTCGCCTATCACCGCGTGCCACGGCTCTTTGCCGCGCTCGCCCTGGCACGAGGCGACGGTCGCTACGCAAAGATGCTCAAGAGCCTGGGCAAAGCCGATCTCCTCATCCTGGACGATTGGGGGCCGGAGAAGCTCACCGACGAGCAACGACGCGATCTCCTGGAGATTGTCGAGGATCGATACGAGAAGCGCTCGACCATTGTTACCAGCCAAATCCCCGTGGACCACTGGTACGATATGATTGGAAATCCCACGATCGCCGACGCCGTGCTGGATCGCCTTGTCCACAACGCCTACCGCATCGAACTTTCCGGTGAGAGCCTGCGCAAACATCGAAACCTGTCAGCCGAGAATGCAACTCAGGCTTGACCTGCCCGATATTCGCCGACAATGATCAACTCAGACCCAGAGACGCTGTACATCGTCCGGCTTCGCCTCGGAATCGCGTCCGGTAAAACGCTGGAATAAGCGTCCGGTTAAAGATCGGAATTCCTGTCCGGTTTCATTGGAATACACACCTTTGAGCGAATTGTCGGCATCGACATTCGCCTTTTTTTGATATCGTTGACAGCAACGGGTGGGATATCTATGGCCTTGATCAGCCACCTAAGGGCCAAATTCCAAATAACCGACGCTTAACATGAAGAAATTTACGAATCGGCTCTCTTGCTGTTGGAACAAGGCCGGGGTGGCAATGAAGAACCGCCAATTACCAAAAATTCATTCAATAGCCGATTGCTGATAGAGGTTTGTTGACTTATATGTCAATATTGGAGGAATTGCAAAACCACGTTTCAACAGGCCGACTGTCGTTCGTAAGACCGATGCTTCCTGGGCGTGGAGTGGAAAGAAACATTTTTGTATCAACGGAAGTCGGTGAGTTTCTAAATGGTGGAGCGTCTGTTCATGCTCGATTTGATAGAGTTGCGGGTGAAGCGAGAGCTCAAATAGATGCTTTCACCACCGGAAGGGCAATTCGATTTGCCATGGACCCGATGCGAAAAGACCCCGCAACTCTTGTGGCGAGAAATGCTCCTACAAGTAAGGGAATCGTGGATATGCGAATACGACAACCGCGCCCGCAAATCCGTATCTTCGGCGCATTCGCCCAAGTCGATAGTCTCATCCTGCTTACATGGGAAGCTAGGGACAATCTTCGTTTTGGCGCAGCAGTAAAACGATGCCGAGCCCAATGGGATCTCCTGTTTCCTCAAAATTCGCCTTTGATTGGGGCCACACATGCTGAATACATCTCACGAAACATCATTATTGGCTGAGCCATCTAGCGACGATCGTATCAGCGATCGCACACTTGGTTATGTCACTCAAACCGCGCGAGACGATGTTTTTGACATGGTTGCGAACGCTTGTGTCGAAGCCGGTATAACACGCGCAAACATTGCCCGCCGGCTCGGTAAAGATCCTGCTCAAGTATCTCGTCTTCTGAATACGCCCGGGAACTGGACGATAGACACGATAGCAGAACTACTTTTTGCTATCGATGGTAGCTTCCTGCGAGCTGAACGGCACTGGCCCCAGAGAGAAGCACTATCCAATCGGAGGCATTCCACATGCGTCACGGAAAGCTCCGGTTCATTTGGCAAAGCAGAATGGAATTCTAGGGCCCCAACCCAAAATGTCGCCAAGACGGCCGCTGGTCTAGGGGGCGTACATTGGCAGAAATAAGGGCTCGCGTCGTATTTTGCGACGACATACGTCAAGAGTTCAACGGCAAACTCATCCTGATTGGGGTCTATTCTGGCGAAATCAGGCTTCAAGCCCCTTTCATTCAACCCATGGCCACATGGATTCAAATTTTCGGTCTGCCTGCTGGCGATCATAAAACAAGCGTAACAGTCACCTATGAAGACGGCAAAAACTCTGTCATTTTGGGAAAGATAGATGTGCAGTTTCAGATTTCTGACGCAGCACTACCAGCCCACGCGTTTCCAACTGGTCTGCTGGTTAATTTTGATCGGCCAGGTGACATCGTTGTCAACATCTCTATCGACGATCAACCAACATTCATCGCCGATCGCTTAAGAGTATCGATTTCAGAGAATTCATGACTCCTCCCATATTTCCTACAACTCCCTTCGCGGAAGCGACCTCGACAATCCGAAGGCATCCAGAGACCCGCTCGGCGGATTTTTTTGCCTCCTCAGCGCTGATTGCCGCTCTGCCGATCCTGCCGCTGCAGAATCTCGCGAACGACCTTCACATCCCATTCAGCTCATTGACGGATGACGTCAGATCCTTGATCGAGGCGAGTACGGACCCGACCGATTGTTCGCTTGCTGACATCCGAAAGCCGAGCGTCTTGATATCGCCTTCGGCGGTCGACTGTCGCGTTTCGATCGCCTGCAGGCGCTGATCGACGCGGGCTGAATTCGCTTCGGTCTGAACGATAAAGTCCTTCCGCCAACCCTGCAGGTCCTCGATATCGCGGCTTTTGTTCGCCGTGACCCAGACACCCATGCCGACCGAAGAGGCGATCGAGAGAATTCCAACGAGGGTATTGATATTCGCCCCCATCCTCTTCGCGCGTTCCGGCATCTGCATCTCTTCATCTCCGGTTTCGTCAGCCACCATCTTTCACGTCTTTCAATGCGGTATGGAGAGGAGGCCGGCACCGATGGCGATTGCAAGGGTGCCGGCCGTGATGAAGAATAGC
>NZ_AQHN01000058.1 GCF_000359745.1 Rhizobium freirei PRF 81 | reverse complement strand
CCAGATCAATCGACAACTCTCTGGATGGAACCTTCCTCCATTGGTGACACGCGCCTTCGAGGCGCACTCTTGCCCGCGTCATAAGCCCCGGATGCCGCCGCTTTCGGTGGTTTTGACGCTCTGGCTATCGATCACACCGGCCGTCGGGCTTGCCTCCTTGCCCTCCAACTCGCGCGTTTCCATCACGAGACGATGGTTGATGCGTGGCCAAAGTCCCAACGCTCTCCATATTGCCGACGGGTGATTTTGGTCCAGGCCATCGTGTTCTCCATCGAATCTCGCAAATCCGAAGGAATCATAACCTGTTGAAATCACCCACCTCTTTTTGAGGCAGCCTCTAAAGAGAAGCCCACCACGGCAACTGATCGGTTCATATCCAAGAATATCACCATGAACCGGAAGCGGTGGCTCATTAAGAGGCAACGCCTAATAGTCGCACCAGATTGCAGCAAGCGACGCGAATTCTTCCCAGTTCGGTTTGCCTTTATCCTTCCACCGCATGCAAACTTTAGGAAGGTCGGCTGTCATTTGGGCCCAATCATCTGCGGAGACTTCTTTGATCTTGCCGACGTCCCATCGATCTTGAGACAAACGCGAGAGCTTTTCATAGGCCTCCGGTTTACCCAGCAGAATCTTGCGCGTCCCGCCGGGAATCCAAGCGTCACGCCAAGAGTGTTGGGCGCAAACATTATGCGGACTGACTGTCGGAATGAAAAATTCTAATCCCGTGTAGTGGCAATAGTCCCAAGTCTCGTCTTCGGGAGAGCCAGTATTGCATTTTTCCCACACGTTTTCCGGCAACTTCACACTCGATCGCAACTGCTCAGCCGTAAGCAATAGGCCATCTCGCGCCTCCAATTCTTTCGAAGGCGGCGGATTTGACGTATCGTAGCCGCAGCCTCCTTTGAGAAAGGTTTCGCGCACCATCGAAGCACCTGGAGCCATTGTCCAGGTAAAGTCATTTGCTTGGTGGAACAGCGTATATTCGTGCCATTCGTTTGCCCCGGTTGCTTCAGTGGCCAATTCATTGAAAAAAATTCCTGCGGATACGGCATCGGGCTGCGAGCCTAGGCCGATCATCTTTGTAGGGAAGCGATTGAACCAGTCGAAGGCTACAGGTTGTCGACTCTGGCAAGGCCGATCCCCTGAAAAATGCAAAGTGTCGCCTTTGACTGTATAGAGTTCCCCGTTTCCAATTTGGATGAGTTCGCATCCATGGCTAGGCTTAACCAAGTCCGGTGCATACTCAGGGTTGAGTGTCATGAAAATAATTATTGCGACAATCGCGATGATCGCGAGCGACGGATATTTGTCCAAGATTCTATGAAATAATCGGCGCAAAAGCCTGTAGATCGCAACGAATGGGCGAAGTGCCTGGTTTTTCTTGGCAATGTCGAAGCAATATCGAAGAATGCCCGCCAACATGTTCTGCCCCAGCGGCTACTTAAGTTTCTGCATGCTACAGACAATATTTTTCTTAACAATAGCAGTTCCGATTCGATCTAATTGTACCACGCTTCACAACTATAGATGTGGATTCTGGAAGGGGCAATGAAAACATCCCGATGTTCATCGCTGCTCGCGGAATCCCCAATCCTTTTGACTTGGAGAAGGAGCCGAAGGCGAGGCAGGGTAGCTGGTCCCTGAATGTGTTGTTCGGCTCCAGGGTTATTGCATTTTTAATTTGACGTCATATAAAATCACTAATGTCTACGTTGCTCAATCCTCCTGCCTCCAATGAGGCTATCACTCCCGCACAATGTCGCGCTGCTCGCGCTCTTTTGGCTTGGTCTCAGCAGGAGCTCGCCAGCCGCGCTCGAGTAGCCACCTCCACCGTGGCAGACTTTGAGCGGGGCCATCGCAACCCGATTCAACAGAACGCTGAAGCAATTCGCGGAGTGCTCGAAGCGGAAGGCATTGCTTTCCGAGCGGGAGGAGCTGTTATCGGGCCAACATTGCCCGCCTTCGCCGACCGGAAGGACGCTGGTTTGCCAATAAGATGGGTCGATGCGACTGATCTTTCTCAGTGGGCCGAGCGACGCGACGGTCAGGGATCTCTTCCAACCTTGCTTGCGAAGCTAGCAAGGGCAAATCGCCCCATATTACTGAGGTTTCCCTCGGACGAAGGTGTCCAGCACGCTGGCTGGGACGGAGTTACCGAAGCAAGCGAAGCGTCTGAATATATTCCGCTCGGTGTCACGGGATGGGAAATCGGGACGCAGCGAGATCGCATCGCCTCGAAGGCCGATGATGACTATAAGAAGCGCAGCGAGAATCCGCTTGGTCTTATACCTGCCGAGTTGACGTTCATCTTCGTGACGCCGCGTCATTGGCCCCAAAAGGAAATGTGGGCGCAAAAGAAGCGTGCGGAGAACATCTGGAAGGACGTGCGTGCTTACGATGGAGATAATCTAGTCCATTGGATCGAACTCTATCCCGCTGTCGGGTTATGGCTGGCTATCGCCCTTGGCAAGCGACCAGCCGGGGCACTTGATCTTCGGGAATATTGGCTGGAATGGGCGCTCGCGACCCAATGGCAATTGCCAAGTGAATTGGTGCTCTGTGATCGCGACGAAAGTGCCACCCGGATTCTTCGATGGCTCAGGGGGCCGTCGTCTGTGCTTGCGGTAAAGGGGGAGAGCCCGGCTGAGGTTTCCGGATTTGTTTATGCGGCGATCAACCAGCTTCCCGCTAATCTTGCGGAATATTACCTGTGCCGAAGCTTGGTAGTCGCAAACTCCGAAACTGCAAGGCTGATTGGAGATAGTGCAACGCCGTTGGTCATCGTGGTGTTAGATCCGGAGCCAGGCCCGGCGCAGGCGTTGGCCAAGAAGGGACACCATGTACTTGCCGCATATGGCCAAGACGCCTCGTCCTCCGGCGATGCCATTGTGCTTGAACGCCCCGCACGAGAGAATATTAAGATCGTCCTTGAAGGGGTTGGCGTGCCTTCCGAGATGGCAGGGCGGATGGCGAGAGATTCGTCGCGAAGTCTAGGAATTCTGCGACGTCTCATGCCAAGCTCTCCTGGACGAGTACCCGCGTGGGCGAAAGGACTTCCCTCTCAATCGCTCATTGCGGCTCTCCTCGCAGGTGGCTGGGATGAAAGCAGCGAGGGAGACAAATCTGTCCTATCGCGGTTGGCTGACATGCCCTACGAACCGTTCGCAGCTAGTCTTGCGGGTTTGGCCGGAAATTTCGATAGTCCTCTGCGTAAAGTGGGCTCTGTGTGGAAAATTGCCTCGCCACGCGATGCTTGGGGCCTGCTGGCAGCGGATATATCGCCCTCTCACATGGAACGGTTTGCTGCAGTCGCATTAGACGTTTTGAGCGCGGCCGACCCCCGCTACGAAATGCCCGCGGAGGAACGGTGGTATGCATCGGTCCGGGGGGTGCATCCAGAATTTTCCAAAAATCTGCGTAACGGTGTCGGCGAAGTATTGATTATACTTGCTCTGTTCGGAAAACTGGCCTCATCCGTACCATCTGCGGAGCTGCAGCCAGATCTTATCATTCAACGCTTGCTTAGCGGCGCCGACCGTCAACGTTGGTGGTCACTGTCGAGGGATTTTCAACTATTAGCGGAAGCCTCACCGTCCAGTTTCCTCAGCGCACTCGACGACGCACTTGGTCAGGACGATAGCCCTGTCGCCGTTCTTTTCGGTCACGATACGTCCCCGCTTTTTGGCGCCGAGCACCTATCCACATTATTGTGGGCTCTCGAAACTTTGGCATGGTCTCCCGACTATCTCGGGCGTGCGGCCTCTATTCTCGGGGCGCTCGATGAGCTTGATCCTGGGGGCCGTTATACTAACCGTCCCGGCAGTAGTCTCCGAACTACATTTCTTCTATGGGCGCCGCAAACACACGCGACACTAGAACAGCGACTTCGGGTCTTGGACCGGCTAAGAGCGAGGTTCCCCAAGGCAGCTTGGAAACTCCTGCTGGGCATTCTTCCGACCGAACACGACTCGTTTTCACCAACGCCAGCCCCTCTCTGGCGCGATTTCTCGACGCCAACCTCAGAAATCGTCACTTTCGAGCTGATTGAAAGAGGCGCGCTCGCGATTACCGATCGTCTCCTTGCAGACGCGTCGGCTGATATCTCACGGTGGGTGGCGCTGCTCGATCGCTGGGGCAATCTCGGAGCCAGACGGGAAGAAGCGCTAAACAAACTCAAGGCGCTTGTTCCGTTCATTGCGGACGACGTGGGTCGGAACGCGTTAAGGTCGAAGTTGCGCGCAATTTTGCATAGCCATCGCAGTTTCCGTGATGCCGCGTGGGCGCTTCCTGAAGAAGAATTGGCTCCTTTTGAGGAAATTTACAACGCCATAACCCCTGTCGACCTAATCGCAGAGATTTCTTGGTTGTTTGACACGTCGGTCGCACTTCCGAACCCAATCGGCACCAGGTGGCACGAGGACACACAGCGGCAGCTCCAAGGGGAACGCCGAAGCGTTGTTGAAGCAATTCTCACCAATATGGGACTGGACGGCCTGTTTGCTCTTGCTAACGCTGTACAGGAGAAAGGTTACCTGGGACAAGCCATTGCCGAGGCCGAAGTTGGCAACCCGCGACGGGGACACGAAATTATCGTCCGGGCTCTCACAAGAGAGGGCGTAGTGGGCTTAGGAGTTGCCCGGGGGATGATAATAACGATGTATCCCATGCAAGCTGATCAATGGGTGACAGATTTGGTCGACGAGATGCAGCAGATAGGAGCCAAACAGGAAAGCTTGCTCGCAATTCTGCTCGCCCTCCCGCCCTCGTCGCGCGCTTGGTCGCTCTTGCGGGAATTGGGCGCAAATTTCGAAGAGCAGTACTGGAAACGGGTCCCAATCCTTTGGATTAATGGCGAACGGGAAGATACAGAGTTTGCGGTGAGCAAACTGATGGATGTCGGTCGCGCTCGCCATGTCGTGCATCTAGTTGGCTTGCGGTTGCATACAGGTCTGACATTTGGCTCGGATTTGCTCGTCCGCCTCCTTATTGAAGCGGCCTTACAACCAGCCGAATTCGACGCCGATCACAATGACACGACGATGTTCCAACACTACGTTGCCGAAATTCTGTCTGTTTTAGACAACCGTGACGACGTCCCCGCCACGGAGATGTTAAAGCTGGAATGGATTTATCTTCCAGTGCTTGAATACTCGCAGCGTCCGGCCAAGTTAATCATCCGCGAGCTTGCGTCCAATCCGCAGCTATTCATCGACGTAATCTGCGCAATTTACAAACCCAGCGAGGACAGCCGCGTAGTTGAAGAGACTGTGGCTAACCAAGAACAAGTCACCAATCGTGCCCGCCAAGCAAGCAACCTCTTGCGTCTCTGGAATGTTGTTCCTGGAACCAGACCAGACGGTACAATAGATCTAGCGATCTTAGAAGACTGGGTTCAACGTGCCCGCCAACTGGCGAAATCCGCCGGGCGGGAGGATATTTCGGACCAGAAGATCGGCGAAGTCCTTGCCTGCGCACCTTCGGGGCAAGACGGCATCTGGCCCACAGAAGCTGTCCGCGAATTAATTGAATCCGTTCGCAACAAAAATATCGAAATTGGGCTCATGATTGGTCGTCGCAATCTGCGTGGCGTTACGACGAGGCTACCGCGTGACGGCGGCGCCCAAGAGCACGATCTTGCGAGGACCTTTAGCGAGTGGTCGCGAGCGACGGCGCTGGAATGGCCGCGCACGTCTGCTGTTCTCGAAAAAATCGCTACGAGCTATGACTACGAAGCTCGTTCGCATGACAATGACGCGGAAAAGCTCGATTGGTAAGATTGTACCTGCTTCATGCGAGGAAATTGCCTGGGATGGTGCCATCCCAAGCAATTTCGACCGCGTTACTGGCTGTGAAGCCGTATGCCAGCTTAAGCATTCGGCTCATAGGCACTTGACAATAAGTGAGTTTGTTCTTTATTTGTTCCGTCCATGACAAACATTGGCCGCCTCATACGCTTTCGCGAACCGAGTGGTCATGCTTTCTCGTTTATCGTATCGGAGTGGCAAAAATGGGCGAATTATTGTCCCATCGCGTGGAAGCCTGCACTTTTCTTCCATCAGGTTTGAATACCGTCCAATCGGTGCTGAGGAAACGAGATCGTTCGTTCCAGAGATATTTCGACAGCGGTACAATTATGAAAGGCGGCCCAAGCCTGTTCGCGGTTTTGACCTATTCCGATAGCGGAAACTGCAGGGCTCGAAGCAGGTTAGAGAGCCGCTCCACGAAAAAGGCCCGACTATCCTAAAGTTCAGAACTCCCCTGTTCTGAAGATCGCGTCTCAACTCACAGGTATGACGGCATTTCGACGCTGTCGGATGTGGGGACACCCTGGGGGCGCGACTTTTTCAGCGGACAGGCTATGTTCCTGTTTGGACATGAAATCTCTTGCTGTGGAACATTTATAAGTCCGTTTTACAAGATTATATAATAATTCCATTAGGTTACAGATGTCAAAGCTGGCTAGACGCGCGACATTGTCAGCCAGTTAGAAATGCGACACTGGCTCTGACAATCAGCCCCCGATCCGGCCGGCTGGGCCGGGTTGAAAGGGCGGAGCGGGGGCGGGTGATAACATTCCCCTTCGGCTTTAGCTTTCTCACTGGCAATTGTTCTTTTACCGCTCGATACTCGCTAGCACTTGCATGGCGCAGTTGGGGATCAAAGCCGCACGATGCTTCCGGAAATCAACCTGCAAGGTGACGTCGACATCGCCGCGCTGTCACCACTTCTTCGCGGCATGCTTCTTTCGGTTGCCTATGCTGACGGTGAGGGTGGCATAGGATTGACCGCGACCGGCGCCATGAACCGCAAGTTCGTGCATTGGGCCGCTGTGCACTTCCTCTGGCCCGGATTCACAGCCGAGGACCTCTACAGCATGAACAAGGTGCTCAATGAAAGCGACATGCCGCCGCTTTGGGTCGTGCGCGACATGACCCGCCACCTGAAGCTTCTTCGCCGGAAAAAGGATGTGCTGCTGCCAACCAGACGCGGGCGGGAGTTTCTGGTGAATCCGCAAGCCTTCTTCGATGTGGTCGCCACGGATTATCTCTATTCGTATGTCCACGCCACCGAGCGGGAAGAAAAGGTCCGCGCGCGGTTACGCTGGTGGCGCATGTTCCTCAATCTTCTCAATATCAAGGCCAGGGAAGGTTGCACGCCAATGGACGTTGTGAAGATCCTCTATCCAGACTTGGCGCCTCTGTCACACACCGAAATGACCATAGAAGCCTGGGAGTTGAAATCCGATCTCCAATATGGCGTCTTACGGCGCTTGTGCTGGCTCGGCTTGCTCTATGAAGCAAGAGAGGGCCTCACACTCTTCCAGGACGGATCCTTCCACAAGACACCGCTTTGGTCCGCATGCCTGCAGCTGGAATCGGATACGCAAAGCGACATCGGCGTGCACTGACGATCTTTATTCCGCCGCTGGTTGCCTCAATAACGCTTTCTCTCGCCGTGCAATCACCGCCGGATCGTTCATGTAATCTGTCCTCGGCTTGCGTCCCCGCTTCTGATAGCCGTTGGCTGTGCTACCGTCCCGAATGCCAAACATATGATCCTTCTGCCCGGTGCGTCGGGGACCACTCTTGCTGCGTTGCTGTTCTCGGCCGGCTTGCAACTCGGCGACGATCGACAGCATGTCGTCCAGCCGCTTGTTGTCGACGACCTCCGCACGATGCACCGAGCGCAACGTATCGAAGGTCTTGTAGGGCAGGGAAAAGCTCTCGTGCATGATCTCGAGCCGACCGTCCGGATAGTCGCAGACGATCACTTTCTGGCCAGCCAGTGGCCTGGAAATCTCGGTCGGATCGAGAATGAACAACATCTTGTCGTAGCGTAGCGTCAGAGATTGCGACAGCGTGCGGACTTCCTTCCGGCACATGGCACCATCGAGGTTCTCGTGGTTGGCCAGCGGTCGGTGCATGTCCTTTGGATTGCGTGGTTGCTTGCCAAAGCGAGTGTTGAAATCCGCAATGAACTCAGGCGCATAGGAATTGGCAGCTTCGATCGTATCAATGCCGCGAAGCCGTAATTCCTTCACAAGCCGATCCTGCAATGTCTGGTTGGCACGTTCCACCCGACCCTTGGCCTGAGGGGTGTTGGCGCAGATGATATCGATGTTGAGCTCATAAAGCGCCCGGCCGAACTGCGTCAGACCGCTTGTCCTGTCCTTCTTCGACGGATGCGTCGATCGAAAGACACCATGTTTGTCGCTGTAGAAAGCCAACGGCTTGCCCCACTGCTGCAGATAATCCTTTGTCGCATGCAGATAGTCGAACGTATTCTCCGATCCGGCGAAACGCAGGTGCAATAGCCTGCCGGTGGCGTCATCGATATAGACGAGCAGGGCGCATTTGGGGCCGCGGTTCTCGAACCACCAGTGATGCGATCCGTCGATCTGCACCAGTTCGCCAAAGCAGCCGCGCCGGCCGCGTGGTTGGAAAACCCGTTTCTTGCGTTCACGACGCGAAATCCAGATACCAGCCTCGGTCATCCATTGCCGCAGCGTCTCCTTGGCGACCGAGATCCGGTGCAACTCGAGCAGCTTCTCGCGTGCCAGCGTCGGACCGAAATCCAGATAGCGTTCGCGGATCAGATCCAGCACCGCATTGCGAAACTCTTCGCTATGGCGCCGGTTGCTTGGTCGTGATCGCTTCTTTGAAACAAGGCCGGCCGGACCATCCTGATCATAGGCCTGCAGCAGCCTGTGGACCTGACTTCGACTGAGGTCGAGCAGTTCGGCGGCCTGTACGACGCTCAGGCGTTGGTTACGGATCTTCTGGATGACTTCGAGGCGATGTAATTCTTTCTGCGACATGGTGATCATAAAGGACATGACGACTCCGACCGCTCCTGGTCTCGACCAGGCTGAAGATTGTCATCCTTGCTCCCAACGGTGGCTTTGACCAGTGCGTCGAGAGGCGAGACTGTCGCATCTCTAACTGGCCCAACTGTCGCATTACTAAATAGCCGCTACAACAGAAAC
>NZ_AQHN01000057.1 GCF_000359745.1 Rhizobium freirei PRF 81 | reverse complement strand
AGAGGCTGCCTCAAAAAGAGGTGGGTGATTTCAACAGGTTATGATTCCTTCGGATTTGCGAGATTCGATGGAGAACACG
Organism: Rhizobium freirei PRF 81; assembly: GCF_000359745.1. GTDB lineage: Bacteria > Pseudomonadota > Alphaproteobacteria > Rhizobiales > Rhizobiaceae > Rhizobium > Rhizobium freirei. Next base: position 250 of record NZ_AQHN01000057.1, on the reverse strand, counting down.
ATGGCCTGGACCAAAATCACCCGTCGGCAATATGCCCGGCGAACGGCACGCTACGCAAGCGATATGACGGATCGGGAATGGGGTCTGGTTCAGCCTTTCCTGCCAATGCCGCGCCGCTTGGGCCGCCCGCGGACCACGGATTTGCGAGAGGTGGTGAATGCCCTGCTTTACATCGCCACAACTGGTTGCCAATGGCGGATGCTGCCGAAGGATTTTCCACCCTGCTCGACCGTCCAGCGCTATTTCTATG
>NZ_AQHN01000056.1:452500-495851 GCF_000359745.1 Rhizobium freirei PRF 81 | reverse complement strand
AATCCTTCCTTCAACATGACTGCCCAAGAACATGCGCTGCCAAGCGCCATTCCATTTGTCGAATGGCGACATGGATACGCGTTTTTTTCCCAAATACAACGCTTCCAGGCCGCAGAGAGACGAATTGCTTTAAACGCATAAATAACGTTTACGTTAACGTCAATATGCCTGCTTCCGTTGATTGGCGCGCGTCGCTACCGATTTTTACCCGGAACCCACAGCACATCGGCGCGGCCATGATTATTGGCGTGGCGGGCGGCGACGAAGAGAAAATCGGAGAGCCGGTTGACATATTTCAGCGCCGCCGGGCTCACGCGTTCGCCCTCGCTGCGCGACAGCGCCACCATGAGGCGTTCCGCGCGCCGGGCAATCGTGCGGGCAAGGTGCAGATGGGCGGAAGCCGGGCTGCCGGCCGGGAGAACGAAAGATTTCAAAGGCTCAAGATCGGCATTGAGCGCGTCTATATGGCGTTCGAGACGTTCGACCTGATGGTCGACGATGCGCAACGGCTCATAGGCAGGGGGCTCGTCCGTTTCAGGCGTCGAAAGATCGGCGCCGAGATCGAAGAGATCGTTCTGGATCCGCATCAGCATGGCATCGAGAGTGGGCATGTCGGCCATATGCAGCCGGGCGACGCCGATGGCGGAATTGGTCTCGTCGACTGTGCCGTAGCTTTCAACGCGCAAGTCGTGCTTCAGGCGTCTCGGGCCGGCGACAAGACCTGTGGTGCCGTCATCGCCGGTCTTGGTATAGATCTTGTTGAGCTTGACCATCGTCTTCCTGTGGTTAGAGCCTTTCGCTTTTCTTCGGGTCGCGAAGCGCTCTACCCCCCTGTTTTACGCAATTCCGGACGGAAAAGCGCTACGCACTTTTCCTGGAATTGCTCTACTTCTTTGATTCTAGAGCGGATTCAGATTTTACGTCGATTCGACCTAAAATCATCCGGCTCTAGGCCGGGCGGCCGCCGCCGGTCAGCCACAGCGTCAGCATGATCAGAATGACCGCGACAGCCTGCAGCAGGACGCGCAGCTGCATCAGCCGGTTCGAAAGGTTGGGATTGTCGCCTTTCATCATGTTCAGCAGGCCGCGAACGAGAACGATCGCGACGAGGCCCATGACAATGATGGCGGCGGTATAGGTGACGGTCGACATGGCTCCTCCATCCTTGTCTTCAAAGCGGTTCAGCCTTTCCCGGAATTTCCGAGCCGCTCCATTTCAAGATTCCTATGCAATTCCGTGCGGAAAACCGCTCCGCACTTTCCCGGGATTGCTTCAGTCCAGCCGGCGCATCAGACGATAGAAAAGGTTAGCCGGCAATAGCCTTTTCAAGAGGACGCCCTGCTTGGCAGGCGTCGTTACCAGATAATGTGGCCGCGGGCTTTTCACATTCAAAGCTGATTTTAGCACATCATAGACCGCTTCGGGGCCTAATTTGTGCTTATTGATAGGCCCCGAGCCATCCAGGCGCCTGAGCTGCCGCCGGTATTCGGCGGCATGGACGGAACCTTCGAGGTCGATATGCTCGTGAACCTTGGCGAGCGCATTGGCGGTGAAGCGTGTCGCAATCGGACCAGGTTCGATCAGGCTCACATGGATGCCGCTGTCCTGCAGCTCCATCCTGAGCGTGATCGTCAGCCCCTCGAGCGCGAATTTCGAGGCGGTATAGGCGCCACGGAAGCGATAGGGGATCAGTCCAAGGATGGACGAGCAATTGACGATGCGGCCGTGGCCCTGTCTGCGCATCAGCGGAATGATCTGGCGCGTCAGCTCGTGCCAGCCGAAAAAGTTCGTCTCGAACTGTTCGCGCAGCACGTCGGTCGTCAGGTCCTCGACGGCGCCGGTCTGGCCGTAGGCGCCATTGTTGAAGAGCGCGTCGATGCGATCGCCCGTGCGCTCGCGCACCGTTGCGACGGTGGCGGAAATCGTCTCGGGACGGGTGTAATCGAGGAGAAGCGCCTCGATGCCGTCGGCCTCGAGCGGAGCCAGATCCTCTTGCCTGCGCACGGTTGCAAACACGCGCCATCCATCAGCCTTCAGCGCCCGCGCGCAATGGGCGCCGATTCCGGAGGAGCAACCAGTCAACAGGATAATGCGTTGTTCCGTCATGGGATGATTCCTGTACAAATCAGGTCTCGTTTCCCATATTCAGGGACCCGACACAATCGACAACCGGCAGGTGAATGCCGATGTCAGGCGGAGATGGAATGCCGACAGCCCTGCGGACGATTTACAAGGTGATCTACGACGCAGTGTTCCATTTCGTCGAGGATGACGGGTTCGCCATGGCGAGCCATGTCGCGCTTTCGACGTTGCTCGCGGTTTTCCCTTTCCTGATCTTCGGCACCGCGCTCGCAAGCTTTCTCGGCGCCAGCCAGTTTTCGTCGACGGCGGTGCATCTGATTTTCGACACTTGGCCGGAGGCGATCGCCAAGCCGCTCGCCGATCAGGTCGTGCAGGTGCTGACCATACCGCGCGGCGGCCTTTTGACGATCTCCGTGCTTGCAGCCGCCTACTTCGCCTCGAATGGCGTCGAGGCGCTGCGCATCTCGCTGAACCGCGCCTATCGTGTGCCAGAAACCCGGCCGTGGTATTTCAACCGCCTCGCGAGCCTCGGCTATGTGCTCATCGCGGTGCTGATCTTCGCGATCCTCAGCATTCTCCTCGTCGCCGTGCCGCTGGCGCTCAACTACACCCGGCAATGGCTGCCGAAGCTCGCCGATATCCTCGACATCGTCTTCAGCTGGCGTATCTACGGCACGATCTTCCTGCTTCTGGCGGGGCTGATGATCCTGCATCTGTGGCTCGCGGCCGGGCGCAGGCGGCTGCTCGATGTTATTCCCGGCGTCTTGCTGACCTTGATCTTCTGGTCGGTCGGGGCGCTGCTCTTTGCCTATTATCTCTCGACCTTCGCCAATTACACCGCCACCTATGCCGGCTTGGCGTCGGTGATGATCGTGCTGATCTTCCTCTATATGCTGGCCGTGATCTTCATCATGGGGGCGGAGATCAACGCGGCGCTGATGAAATTCCGCGTGCGGCGGCTGCTTTTCGGCAAGGCGGCGGGCCGCGCCGCTGCCGAGGCACCGGCGGAGAAGCCATCCTCCGAATCAGAGGCCGATGCGGCGGCGAAGCTCCGCCGGTGACAAGCCCTGTCGGCGCCATTCGGCAATGCCCGTATCGCCCATGCTCTTGGACAGCTTCTTGCCGTCGCTGCCGAGGAGCAGGCGGTGATGGTGATAGAGCGGTTCCGGCAGGCCAAGCAGCGTCTGCAGCAGGCGATGGATCGAGGTGGCGTGGAAGAGGTCGAGCCCGCGCACGACATTTGTGATGCCCTGCACCGCGTCGTCGACGACGACAGAAAGATGATAGCTTGAGGGTGCATCGGAGCGCGACAGCACGACATCGCCCCAGGCGGCCGGGTCGGCAGAGATGACGCCCGTCTCGCCATCGCCGCTTTCCTGCCAGTGGAGCGGCCCGCCTGCCGCACGCGCCTTTTCCATGTCGAGACGCCAGGCATGTTTCATGCCCGATGCCAGCAGGCGCTGCCGCTCGGCCGCGCTGCGCTCGCGATCGTCAGAGGGATAGAGCGGCGTGCCGTCCGGGTCGCGCTGCCAGGATTCGCTATTCGCCCCGAAAGCTGCGACGCGTGCCTTGACTTCGCCGCGCGTCAGGAAGGCCGGGTAGACGAGGCCGCGTTCGATAAGCGTCTGCAGCGCTTCCTGATAGGCCGGGAAATGTTCGGACTGCCGGCGCACCGGCTCCTGCCAGCGAAGGCCGAGCCAGGAAAGATCGGTGTAGATGCCTTTTTCGAAATCGGGTGTGCAGCGCGTCTGATCTATGTCTTCGATGCGCAGCAGGAAATCGCCGCCGGCTTTTGCCGCCATGTCGTGGTTGAGGATGGCCGACAGCGCATGGCCGAGATGCAATGGGCCGTTGGGGCTCGGAGCAAAGCGGAATTTCGGCTTTTGACGGGAAATCTCGATCATGCTTTCTTCTGCCACGAATCTGAACCGGGGACTACGAGACGTCATGCAGATCATTCGCGACGAGCGCGATATCGAACAGGGACTCGCTGCCCTATTGGAGCTTGATCCGCGCCTGCGGCCAGTTGCCGCAGAGGCGGGCGCTTTGCCCTTGCGTCTGCGCGAACCGGGCTTCGAAGGGCTTGCCCACATCATCGTTTCGCAGGTCGTCTCCCGCGCCAGCGCCGATGCGATCTGGGGGAAGATGATCGCCGGGATGGGCGATGTGACCGCCGAAGGCTATGCGGGCCTGGAGCCCGAGACATGGCGAACCTTCGGCCTCTCGCGAATCAAGCACGACACATTGGCGCGCGTGGCCGATGCGGTTGCCGGCGGCGGCCTCGATCTGCATGCGCTCAGCGCCGAATCACCGGAAAAGGCGCTTTCCGAGCTGACGTCCATTAAGGGAATCGGCCCCTGGACGGCCGAGGTCTACCTGATGTTCTGCGGCGGTCACGCAGATGTGTTTCCGGCGGGCGACGTGGCGCTGCAGGCGGCCGTCGGCATGGCTTTCGGCCATGACGTCAGGCCCTTGGCCAAGGCTGTCGCCCGAGAAGCTGCGGTTTGGGCGCCCTGGCGCTCGGTCGCAGCCCGGCTTTTCTGGGCTTATTACGCCGTGAAGACGCGGCGGGATGCGCTGCCTATAGTTTAATCGGCCGCCTCTCCGGATCGCTGCTTTGCACTGAATTTATTGGACTTCACAATCCTGTAACAACCGGCCTAATATACAGGTGTAGATGCCGAATCGATCAGGAGGGTTCCTTGACGATTGCAGTCTCCCCGCAGTCCCTGCCGGCGCTCGTCCTGAACGCTGACTACAGACCGCTGAGTTATTATCCCTTGTCGCTCTGGTCCTGGCAGGACGCGATCAAGGCGGTCTTCCTTGACCGTGTGAATATCATCGCAGAATATGACCACAGCGTTTCGTCGCCGAGCTTCTCCATGCGGCTGCCGAGCGTCGTGTGCCTGAAGACATATGTGCAGCCGTCCCGCAATCCCGCCTTCACCCGGTTCAACGTCTTCCTGCGCGACCGGTTCGAATGCCAGTATTGCGGCTCCCATGACGATCTGACCTTCGACCACGTCATTCCGCGCGCCCATGGCGGCGAGACGACCTGGGAAAATGTGGTGGCAGCCTGCTCGCCGTGCAACCTGCGCAAGGGCAGCAAGCTGCCGAAGCAGGCCGGCATGTTCCCGGCGCAGAAGCCATACCAGCCAAGCGTGCAGGACCTGCACAACAACGGCCGGCTCTTCCCGCCGAACTATCTGCACGACAGCTGGCTCGACTATCTCTACTGGGATTCGGAACTGCAGCCGTAAGATTGATTTTCCGGGAAGGTCGGGTGAGTTTCGCTTATGCGCGCGGCCCCTCACCCTAGCCCTCGCCCCGCCTGCGGGGGAAGGTTGGGGTGAGGGGCCAGGCACATAGCTGCGGCAACCGCTCGCTGGCCTGGCCGGTCTCATTCAATCAAGCAGCCTTCTTCGCACCTACAAAAGCAATTATCGCCAGAATAACGCTGGCGATCACATTCCAGCCGGCCATCGACAGACCGAGGACGCGCAGCGCCGCTTCCGTGCAGGACGGGCCCTTGATGCTGTTCAATTGGCCGAGCAGGTCGCCGGCATTCTGCGTGACGCTGCTGGCCGATGTCGAGCAGGTGGTCGGGCCTTCCCAGAAGTGCCATTCGACGCCCGCGTGATAGACGCCGATGCCGCCACCGACAACCATCATCAGGCCGGCGATGATCAGCAGCCCGCGGGTGATCCAGGAGGGCAGGCCGGCAACGGCCGTGAGCGCCGCGACGATGGCGACTGGAATGCCGTAATAATAGGGCTGGCGCTGCTCCAGGCAGAGCGCGCAAGGGATATAGCCGCCGATATGCTCGAATCCGAGCGCCGAGCCGATGACGACGATCATGCCGATCGTCAGCAATGCGCTATAGCCGAGGCCGGCGCGGGAGGAAGGCGAAGTCGTGGACATGCGGGGTGGCTCCTTGGTCAACTTGCCAGGGCAAAATGGAAGATGCCGTAAAGGGCGATGAGAACGGCGGCGGCTGCCATGACGATCTGGCCGAGGCGCTTCTCGATGAAATGGCGGATGGATTCGCCATAGCGGCGCAGCAGGAAAGCCAGGAAGAAGAAGCGCGCGCCGCGGGCGACGATGGCCGAGACGATGAACAGGCCGAGATCGATATGGGCGACGCCGGACAGGATCGTCACCACCTTGATCGGCGGCAGATGCGCCAGACCCGATGTGACCAGCAGCAGCAGGACCCATCCGTAGGTGACGCCGGCGCTCATCTGGTTGAAGGCGTCGAGCTTGCCGTAGAATTCGAGGATCGGCTTGGCGATGGCCTCAAAGGCGTAATAGCCGAGCGCCCAGCCGGCAATGCCGCCGAGCACGGAGGCGACCGTCGCCGTCAGCGCATAGCGCCAGGCGCGCTCCGGCTTGGCGAGCGACATCGGCAGGAACAGGACATCGGCGGGAACGAGAAAGATGGAGCTCTCGACAAAGGCGATAACGGCCAACCAGATTTCCGCAGATTTGCGGCCGGCAAGCGACATGGTCCAGTCGTAAAGTCTACGAAGCATACTGCCCCCTTTTGCTGCGTTGCAAACCTTTAGGGGGCAGGATTATGGCTGTAAATGGTCGGGGAGTGGCGGAAGCCGCACAAAATCAAAATTTTTCGTGATGGTGGGGCTTGGGGAGGACGCTTAGCGATTTGGTCGGATTGATAGCGAGCCTCGATCACTGCAGATGAAAACGCATAATCTATGGGCTACGCGCTCCTTTGCTTCGACGGATTGCAAACCGCTGCCCTTACCCATGTCGCATAGTCGATATGGAGGGTAAATTGATATAGGGGTTTCCGCGATCGTAAGAGAAGTTAGGTATTCCCTTGTTTCCTGCGATTAAGTTCGGAAGTAAGTGCTCCTGAGGTCCAAACATATAGTCACCTCCTGCGCATAGGTGCGCGAGCGCCTGATAATCGAAATATTTAAAACGGTCCTTCACGACAAAGGGGCTCGGAAACAAAATGCGGGATTGGTGTAACGAGGCAAAGCTATTCCATTGCTCAACTCATGGATTGCGCAAAGCTGGGGCAACAATCGTGGCCGAGAACGGCGCCACTGACGAAGAGCTGATGTCGATTTTCGGCTGGACAACTAAGGGCCAGACAACCCGGTACACAAAAAAAGCCCGCCGCAAGAAAATTGCAGCAGGCGCCATTCACAAGCTTTCACTCAAAGATGAATAAGCAGGAGCGCTAAATTCTGCCAGCGCGTGAAAGGGAGCCCCTTATTTCCCGAAGCAAAAGCGGCACATCGTAGCCAGGCCACCAGGATAGGCAATAATTGGCTACTCTTCTTGTATAGAGTGTCAAGCTTACTGTTTCGACGCGCGTTGATTTGCTAATTACGGGGTCTAACAGACCTGGTTTGAAGTATCTAACTGAATCTGGAAGTGGAATTGCTTCAATCTTCTGAATCGTTAGTCGCGGCCCAACAAATGACATTGTGCCGCGGGCCACGTTGAATAAAAGAGGAAGCTCGTCAAGAGACGTTGTGCGTAAAAACTTCCCGACAGCCGTTACTTCTCCCGTTCGCGATACCGTTCTAAAACGGTACCTCTTAACTTTTCTACCGAAAACGTCAGAGGCGGTGTCTGTCACTATGACGCTTCCCGATCGCTCAAAAATGATAAGGCAAGAGACAACCACAAAAATGGGCCATAGTGACAAAAGGCTGATAGTCGCTATCCCGACGTCTAGCAAATGCTTGACCTTGGCCATGTAGCGCATTCTTACCAAACTGCGCCGTTCAGGTTGTGGGAACACCTCGGCCAGCGCATCAGTGATGAAAGTGCGATCAATCTCGAGGTGTTCTTGTCGGGGGTTTGAACGTAGCACTCTTTCGAACACTCGCGATCTGAAATGCTCACCCACGAGCACCATCGTCGCAATTGTGAATCCGTAGGCTGCTAGCATTGTATTGCTCAGGTGCCAGCTGCTAAGCCATCCCCACAGAGTTAAAGGGACCACAGGGAATATAATCGCCACGATGCCAATTACGACGCGTAAAGCAAAACCAAAGAATAGGTCATTTTGAGACTGAGGGCGTCTCAATCTAAAGCCAAAGTTTCTCTTTGTTTCTTCTCTGCCAAAGCTAAAGATTGCGTCGCTATTCATTGGGACACTCCCTTGTATAGGCGCTTTATCAGAACTATCAACTGATAGGACGTAATGACAAGAAATACCGTAGCAGTTGCGATTACACCACCCCAAGCCATTACCTGCTCCAGAAAATTCATGGGGCCGCCATCATCCAGCGGCAATCGCTTGTCCACAAGCTGTAAGAGAAATGCAATTGCTCTTGCGAAACAATAAACGATAGCAGCAGCGGCGGATGCGTATGCTTCTGAAACGACAAAGTGAAGATAGGGGTTTGCTTCTCCCAAATCCCTAAGGCGGACCTCCGGAATCGTGGGTTCGTTGCCTTCACCGTCCATTGTCACCCCCTGATAGCGCATAAAACATACACTTTGGGTGGTATTTCGCAAGGCTGCGGGGAACCTCTAAATTGATTTCATCGAATTATTTGGGCGGAAAGGCTGCGGACTGACGTAAGGCAATCGGATATTCCAATGGCAGACGCAAGACGAGTTGCTGGCAGGCCGACGCCATGATTTTGCAACACTTGTCCCACGCATTTTTCCGTTGATGGCTGTGAGGCAGAGACGAGTAAATTCCTAAATGGAATCAATCCTGCAATCTATGGATGGTGCCCCATGCCGGAGTCGAACCAGCACTTCTTTCGAAACTCGATTTTGAGTCGAGCGCGTCTACCAATTCCGCCAATGGGGCAACGGGATACTGACGAGGCGGCTGTCTAGCATGTGAGCGGCGGGGCGCGCAAGCCGGGTCGGCAGATATTGCGAGTGTTTCCGCAGGGTTGCGGTTTGGCCCATGGCGTGTGGACGCCACGGGCTTTTTGCCGTTTGGGGCTCAGTGAGCCATGGCCGGTTCTTTGCTGGTGGAGCCGGACTTTTGCAGCGTGATCGCCAGGATCGCGGCGAGCAGGCAGAAGGCGCCGGCGACGAAGAAGGCGGGGAGGTAGGTGTTGAGCTCCGTGCGGGTGAGGCCGGCGCCATAGGCGGCGGTGGCGGCACCCAGCTGATGGCCGGCAAAGACCCAGCCGAAGACGAGGCCGGCCTTTTCGCGGCCAAAACGGTCGGCGGCGATCTTGACGGTCGGCGGCACGGTGGCGATCCAGTCGAGGCCGTAGAAGACGGCGAAGATCGACAGGCCGTAGAAGGTGAAGTTGCTGAAGGGCAGGTAGACCAGCGACAGGCCGCGCAGGCCGTAATACCAGAAGAGCAGCCAGCGATTGTCGAAGCGGTCGGAAAGCCAGCCGGAGCCGATCGTGCCGACGAAATCGAAGATGCCCATGACGGCGAGCACGCTGGCGGCTGCCACCGGCACGATGCCGAAATCGCCGCAGAGGGTGACGAAATGCGTCTGGATCAGGCCGTTGGTCGACAGGCCGCAGATGAAGAAGGTGGCAAACAGGATCCAGAAGGTCGAGGTCGTCGATGCTTCCCGCAGAATTGCAAGCGGCGAGGCAAGCGCGGCCTTCAGGTTTCTGGTCGCCGGCGGCGGCGGCGTGATGTGGATTTCGCCGACCAGCGGCAGATTGACGTCCGAGGGGCGGTCACGCATCAGGAGCAGCACGACGAAGGCGGCAACGACGATCATGCCGCAGACGAAGATCACCGTCGCGCGCCAGCCGTACCGCGTCGTCAGCTCGGCCATCAATGGCAGGAAGACAAGCTGCCCGGTGGCCGAGCTTGCCGAGAGCATGCCGATGACGAGGCCGCGATGCTTGGTGAACCAGCGCGTGGAGACGGTCGCCGCCAGCACCATGGCGGTCAGCCCCGTGCCGAAGCCGATGATGATGCCCCAGCACAAAAGCAGCTGCCAGACTTGCGTCATGAACAGTGAGCCGATGAAGCCGAAGCAAATGGTGCCTAGCGCGAAGACAATGACCTTGCGCACGCCGAAATGGTTCATGAAGGCAGCGGCGAAGGGACCCATCAGGCCGAACAGCACGAGGCGGACTGCGAGCGCCGATGAAATGGAGGAGGTGCTCCAGCCGAACTCGTCTTCCAGCGGCTTGATGAGCACGCCGGGCGCGCCCATGGCGCCGGCCGTGACCAGCATGGTGAGGAAGGTGGCGGCGACGACGACCCATCCGTAATGGATGTTGCGCCGGGCGAGCGTCGAAGCAAGGACAGTGGAAACCATAGGGTGCGTTCCGATAGGGTTGCGTGGCTTGACGTCTGGTACGGGGGCGCTGCGAGATCGCTCGATCGCGGACGGCCAGGGGGGTACCATATCCGCTTCTAGCGTCTTGCCGTTCTCCCGGCTTGAACGTTTGTGCAAAGGCATTTACATGATTGCTATCATATTTGTTTTGTATTGATGATGATCATCATGTAAATTGTCAATACAGATTTATTGATGCTCTGATGGAGTTTTTTGATGAGAGTGAGCCGGGAAAAATTCGCTAAGAATCGCGAGAAGATCCTTGCTGTGGCGGGCGAGCTCTTCCGCGAGAAGGGTTTCGACGGCATCGGTGTCGCCGACATCATGAAGGCGGCCGGCCTGACGCATGGCGGCTTTTACGGCCATTTCGATTCGAAGGATGAGCTTGCCTGCGAGGCGAGCAAGGCGCTGGTGGCGCGCTCGCTGGAGCGCTGGAAAGAGGTCGCGGCAAGTTCGCCCGAGCAGCCGCTGGAAGCCCTGCTTGCCCATTATCTCTCGCATCGCAACGTGGTCGAGCATGCGACCGGCTGCGTCTTCGCAGCACTGACGCAGGAGGTCAGCCGTCACGGTCCTGAAATGCAGTCCACCTTCACCGGCGGCCTCATCGGATTGGTAGAGGTGCTGGAGGATATTGTGCCGGGTGAGACCCCCGAGGATCGACGGCGCAAGGCATTTGCCAGCCTCTCGGCCATGGTCGGCGCTGTCATCCTGGCACGGGCGATGGACAGTCCCGAATTGTCGCAGGAATTCCTGTCGGCGACCCGGCAGGAGCTGACGCCCCAGCCGGATAGGGATGAGGCCTGAGCCCAAGACGGCAAAGCGGCCGGATGCTTTACCCGACCGCGCCATCTTCATGAATTCAATCGCGGAAAGCGAGCAGCCCGTTCGCCTCGACGATTTCCTTGAACTTGCCGTCAGGTGCGGCTTCCAGAAGCCTGGCGCGCAAAGCAGCTTCGAAGTCGGCGGCCTTTTCCCCGAGCGCCTGAGGCGAGGTTGACGACATCGAGAAGACGCGGCCGACGATGTCCTCGATGTCTCTTGTATATTCCGAGACGATGCCGATGCGCTCGAGATTGCGGAAGGGGGAGGCGAGCAGCATGGCCTCATGCGGCGCCCATGCCTTGCTCTTGCGCAGCAGCCGGTCCGCATGCCGTTCGGGCGAATAGATTTCTGCCAGCGGTTCGAGAATCTCACGCCAGTCCGGCTCCGCCAGGATGCTCTTGTCGTGGAAGAGAACGACGGCGCCGCCCGGCTCGATCAGCCTGTCCAGCGCATCAAGCGTTGCCGGCCTGTCCATCCAGTGAAAGGAACGGCCCATGACGCAAAGATTCAGGCGGCCGATATCGGGCCCAAGACCATAAGAGGAGCCCTGCCGGATGGTGATATCGATACCGGCCACCTTCGCACCGGCCGCGACTTCGCCGAGCATTTCCGGCTCCGGGTCCATGGCGGTGACGGCTGCGCCCTGCAGCCGCGCGAAGGCGATGCCGAGCTGGCCGGGACCGCAGCCGAGATCCAGCACATGATCGCCGGGTTTCAGGCCGCTGCGTTCGGCGACGCGGGCAATCAGCCTGTCCGGATAGGGAATGCGATAACGCAGGTAATAGGCCGCGGTCGATTGAAAGCGCCGCGCTTCGAAGGGAACCGTGATCATTAGATATCATCCTCGGACGTAAGAACCTTGACCAGTTAAGCCTCAACCGTGACCCGATCGTGAAGTCACTTTTGCGCGATTTGACGCGGGCTCAATCGGCTTCAGAGGGTGGGAGTGCCCCTCACCCTAACCCTCTCCCCGCTTGCGGGGAGAGGGGACCGCTCCGTATCTGTCGTTCTGTCTTGATCCGAAGGGGAATGATTGCACGCAATAACCCCCTCTCCCCGCATCTGCGGGGAGAGGGCTGGGGTGAGGGGCCAGGCACGTCTGTCGCAACAGCGATGAACGCGCCTGACCCGCTTCAAACCCCAGCTCACTTAAACCCCGCAACCCCGTGCGGGACGTAGGGCGATTCCAGCGCATCGATCTCCTCCGGTGTCAATTTGACTTCCAGAGAAGCAACGGCGTCCGTGATGTGACCGGGCTTGGAGGCGCCGATGATCGGTGCGGTAATGGCGCTCTTCTGCAGAATCCAGGCGGTTGCGATCTGCGCGCGCGGGATGCCGCGTGCCTTGGCCACCGCGCCGACGGCATCGACGATCCTGCGGTCGGCCTCGAGTGCCTGCGTATAAAGCGTCTTGCCGAACTCGTCGGATTGTGTGCGGGCAGTCGCCTCGTCCCAGTCGCGGGTCAGGCGGCCGCGGGCGAGCGGGCTCCACGGGATCACGGCGATCTTCTGGTCCTCGCAGAAGGGCAGCATCTCGCGCTCCTCCTCGCGGTAGAGCAGGTTCAGGTGGTCCTGCATGCTGACGAATTCCGTCCAGCCGTTCAGGCGCGACGTGTAGATCGCCTTGGCGAACTGCCAGGCGTACATGGAGGAGGCGCCGATATAGCGGGCCTTGCCGGCCTTCACGACATCATGCAGCGCCTCCAGCGTTTCCTCGATCGGCGTCGTATAGTCCCAGCGATGGATCTGGTAGAGGTCGACATAGTCGGTGCCGAGGCGCCGCAGGCTGTTGTCGATCTCGTCGAAGATCGCCTTGCGTGAGAGGCCGGCGCCGTTCGGGCCGGGGCGCATGCGATTGAACACCTTGGTGGCGAGCACAATATCCTCGCGCCGCGCGAAATCCTTGATGGCGCGGCCGACGATTTCCTCCGAAGAGCCATCGGAATAGGTGTTGGCCGTATCGAGGAAGTTGATGCCGGCTTCGATCGCCTGGCGCAGCAGCGGACGGCTGTCCTCCTCCTTCAGCGACCAGGCGTGCGTGCCCTTGTTGGGATCGCCATAGGTCATGCAACCCAGGCAGATGCGTGAGACTTCAAGACCTGTCCTGCCGAGTTTTACGTGTTCCATCGATATTCTCCGTCTATTCGATTATCCGGCGCAAAGAGGCCCGCCTGGGAGGGGACGGTGGAACGTGCTTCGCCAAACTCAATCGGCGACGCAAGGATGCCGTCGGTCGACGCATCGGTTCGCGAAGAGCTTCGAAGTATTCTTCAATAAATAAGGCGATTCGCCCGCCGGAGAAGATGGCAATCTCAAATGTTTCCTTGAACCCCGGAGGCGACAGGTGTTAGCTGCGCTGCACCATTTTTGGAATTCCGCATGAAATTGCCCCCGCAAGATACTTATGAAGCCCTCTATCGTGACTTTCGTTGGGAGATTCCGGCGAAATTCAACATGGGACATGCTGTTTGCGATGCCTGGGCCAAGCGTGAGCCCGATCGGGTCTGCCTCCAGCATTTCAATCCGGACGGCAATCACTTTTTCATGACCTATGGCGAGTTGCGGGACCGCTCCGCTTCCTTCGCCAATGCACTGGTCGCACTCGGCGTGCGTCGCGGAGATCGCGTAGCGCTGCTGCTGCCGCAGAGCTTCGAGACGGTCGTGGCGCATGTGGCGATCTACAAGATGGGGGCGATCGCGCTGCCGCTGGCGTTGCTGTTCGGTGCGGAGGCGCTGGAATACCGGCTGCAGGCGTCCGGGGCGTCGGCGATCGTGACCAACCGGTTCGGCCTCGAGCGGCTGCGTCCGATCAGGGACCGGCTGCCGGAGCTGACACAGGTGATCGGCATCGATGGCGCCGAAGATGGCGTCTCCGGCTTTGCCGATCTGGTGGCGGCGCATCCATCCTTGTTCGAAGTGGCGGATACCGGCCCGGACGATCCGGCATTGATGATCTTCACCTCGGGCACGACCGGCCCGCCCAAGGGGGCGCTGCATGGCCATCGCGTCCTGCCGGGGCATATTCCGGGCATGCAATTCGCCCATGAGGGCTTTCCGCAGGCCGGCGACCGGCTCTGGACACCATCGGACTGGGCCTGGGCGGGCGGTCTTCTGAATGCGCTTCTGCCGAGCCTGATGCTCGGCGTTCCCGTCGTTTCCTCTCCCGCGCAAAAATTCGATCCGCACATGGCCTTCCGCATCATGGCCGAGATGGAGGTGCGCAATGCCTTCATCCCGCCGACGGCGCTGCGGCTCTTGAAGGCCGTCGACAATCCGCGGGCGTGCTACGACCTCAGACTGCGCACCATCGGTTCGGCCGGCGAGGCGCTCGGCCGTGAAACCTTCGAATGGGCCCGATCCGCGCTTGGTGTCAGCGTTAATGAGTTCTTCGGTCAGACGGAATGCAATTTCGTACTCTCGTCCAGTGCCGCCTTCGGCGTCAGCCGCGGCGGGTCGACGGGCAAACCGGTGCCCGGCCATCAGGTAGCGATCGTCGACGCCGATGGCGTCGAGGTTCCCGTGGGGGAAAGCGGACAGATCGCGATCAAGCGGCCCGATCCGGTGATGTTCCTGGGCTACTGGCAGAACGAGGCGGCGACGGAAGCGAAATTCGCCAATGACTGGCTGCTGACCGGCGATATCGGCCGGCAGGATGCGGAGGGCTATATTTCCTTCGTCGGCCGCGACGACGACGTCATCACCTCCTCGGGCTACCGCATCGGCCCAAGTGAGATCGAGGATTGCCTCGGTGGCCATCCCGCCGTGCAGCTTGCCGCGGCTGTGGGAAAGCCGGATCCGGTGCGCACGGAGATCGTCAAGGCCTATGTCGTCCTTGTGCCCGGCCGTGAGCCAAGCGAGGCACTGGCCGCCGAAATCCGCGAATGGGTGAAGACGCGGCTTTCCATGCACGAATATCCGCGCGAGATCGAATTCGTCGACGGCCTGCCGCTGACGACCTCGGGCAAGGTGATCCGCCGCCTGCTGCGCGAGCGGGCGATTGCGGAGGTCAGCGCTTCGTGAGCGAGAGGATCTTTTCGCGCAGCAGCTTCGCCATGTTGCGGGTGCTGCGATACATATGCAGCTGCGTGGCGATCTGCCGGACATCGCGGTCGCCGTTCGGCGTCAGGCCGATGATCAGCGTACCCATGTCTTCGCGCTCGTGCCAGAAGCGGCTCATGATCGGATGATCCGGCACGGCGCAGGAGTCTGAACGGACGACGTTGGCGTCGTCGAGATGCCACTCCGTCAGCTCGCCCATCAGCAGCTTGCCTGGCGAATAGCGGGCGTAGGCTTCGTCATAGGCGGTCTTCCAGGTATAGGCCTCGCCACCCATGATCAGCACGATCATCGAGGCGATAGCCTTGCCGTTGAGATCGATGGTGTGAATGCGGACGGCGTCGACGGCGGCGAGATTCGAGATCGCCTCGCGGGCGAAGGCGGCATGATGGCGGTCCGCGACCAGCGCCGAGCGCTTCTTGCCTTTCCAGCCGCTTGCCTCCAGCGCCAGGAATTCCTCCATGCGCAGGTGAATGTCGCGCGGTTGGCGCGCTACGTTGTAGGAGACATCTCCTTGGCTCTCCAGCAGGCGCCACTGCCGGCGCATTTCGCGCAAATGGGCGTTGGAAATCGTTCGCTTCAGATAGGCGATCGCATCCTCATTGCTGTGGAGCATGGGACGCTGGAAGGGGTTTGCCACGGTGATGGGCAGATTGCGGCCGATGGCCACCACCTTGGCCATTTGGGCGAAGCGGCCGTTCAGGCGCAGGTCCGGCAGCACGAGCGCCGTCGGCAGGTGCAACTGAGGTCGCCCCAGTCCTTCGAAGAGATTGTCGAGCGTTTCGCCCGCATCCTCGGCGTCGACGAGGGGCGTACCGAGCGGGCCGAAGGAGTTGGACCAGACGCGGATGATCGAGGGGCCGATCGCAAAGCCCGGCTTGTCGACCGTAAAAGGCATCAGCAGGCGGATACGGCTGCGGGTGCTGCTATTATCGCGCATCAGGGCCAGGCGAACCTGCCGGTCCTCCAGGCGAGGCATGGCGGGCGCCAGGAAGCGGCCCGAGAAGAAGACGTTCGGCTCCATGGCACGATTGGACAGAAAATCCAGTTCGTCCTGCAGTTCATAGCCAAGCTTGCCGGGGTAGAGGCAAAGCTCGCGGCCGGAGCGGCCGACTTCGACCCGTGCCTCTGCTTTCGGCGTTTCGAAGTGCAGCGCTGCGAGCGTGTGTGTCAGGGCATTGACCCGGCTGTCGGTCGTTTGGGTATAGGGAGGGCGCGTCATGGTCTAGAGAGCCCCGCTCGTTGTCGGTGGCACCGTTGGGCGGCGGATGAGGGCGAAGAGTGTGATGCCGAGCGTCTTGCGCACGGCGATATGCAGCAGCAAGGCTTCGAGCGCCATGGCGGCGGCACCGGCCATGGCCGCGCCCTCGATACCGAAATGCGGGATAAGGAGGACGTTCAGGCCGATATTGGCGATGAGCGCGACGGCATAGAGATAGACGCAGATCATTTGCTTATCCGCCATGGTCAGCAGCACTTCGGCCGGACCGACCAATGCTTTGGCGAGAATGCCGCCGAGAAGAATAGCCATCACGATCTGACCCTCGGTGAATGCAGAGCCGAAGAGCGACAACAGAAGCTGGCCCGCCGCCAGAACGAGAAGGCCGATGGCGAGCGCCGGAAGGAAGGTCCAGCGGGTTGCTTCGGTGGCGAAGGCAGCAAGCTTGGCCTGGTCGTTCTCGGCAATAATGGTCGCGAAGCGCGGGCCGATGGCTGCCTTGACGGCGAAATAGATGAAATGGACGAGTGCCATGGTCTTGGCGGCGGCGAAATAGACGGCGACCTCCTCCGGATCGAGGAAGATCCCGACCACGATCACGTCGGAATTGGTGAAGAGGTAGCCGACGCCTTCCACCAGGAATATCGGAAAGGCGACGGTCAGCCAGGCCTTGAACTCGACGGTCTTCGCGCCGTTCGGGTAGTGGCGGCGCAGACGGAGCGTCACGGCGAGATATTGAAGCAGGACGCTGGTAAAGGCGCCGGCCAGCGCCGCCATCATGGCAGTGACGGCATCGCGCGGTGCGCCGGCCAGGACGGCAGCGACCATGAAGAGGAGGATCAGCGTCGGGCGGATCAGGAAGGTTGGGCTCAATGCCATGATCGGCCAGTGCTTGGCGCGGGCCGTGCCGTCGAGAACGTCCCCCAGCGCGATCATCGGCACAGCGATCAGGCCGAGCAGGATCGGCATGACGTAATAATGTTCGATGGCGCCACGCAAGGCATAGACCAGGGCGGCCGCGAGCAAGGCAAGCGTGCCGGACAGCGCGACGACGAACAGCCGGGCCGTGGCATTGAGGCCGCGAAGGGCAGCATGATTGCCGCTTGCGTCGTATTGCGGCAGGAAGCGGATGATGGCGGTCGGGAAGCCGAGACAGGCAAGGTTGCCGAACAGGATCATCAGCACCCAGACGAAGACGAAGACGCCGTATTCAAACCGGCCCATCAAACGGGCGAGGATGATCTGCGACAGGAAGGCGAGGGCTGCGCCCGCGATGCGGATGGTGAATGCGATCAGCGCCATGCGCTGCGAAACGGCTTTTTCATCGCGGCTGGTGAGGATGTCGGCAAGTTTGCGCAGATATGGCGTCGCTACAGCCCGCAATGCGGACGGCAGCATTCTCTCCGCTGTTTGAAAGACCGCCATGATCAACACGCAATACTTTAAATATGATCCCAAACTCGCCCTAGTCTTGGCAGAGGAGGGTTAAGAATAGGTTCTTTCGATACCTCGAAAGCAATGGGTGGATGGCGGTCCGCCGAAACGAAAAATGCCGCCCGAAGGCGGCATCTCTCTGATTTTTAAAAGAACGAAACGTCAGACGACTTCGGTGCTTTCGAAGGCGCCGTGGCAATGCTTGTATTTCTTGCCGGAGCCGCACGGGCAGGCCTCGTTGCGGCCGACGCGACCCCAGGTTGCCGGATTGCGCGGGTCGCGGTTTTCCGGCTGCACGAAGCTTTCGTTCACCAGGCTGAGCGAGGTGAATTCGTCCTCGCCCGTCGTGGCGTCGATATGGCGACCCTGCATCGGCGGGGTTTCCGGTTCAACTGGTTGCTGCACGAGCTCGACGCGTGAAAGCTGGGCGGTGACAGCCTGGCGCAGGTTGTTCAAGAGTGACTGGAACAGCTCGAAAGCTTCTGCCTTGTATTCCTGCAGCGGATCGCGCTGGGCATAGCCACGGAAGCCGATGACCGAACGCAGATGGTCGAGGTTGACGATGTGCTCGCGCCAGAGATTGTCCAGGGTCTGCAGCACGATGGAGCGCTCGACATAGGTCATGATCTCGGGGCCGAAGCGTTCGGCCTTCTCATTTGCGGCCTTTTCGGCTGCTTCGGTCAGGCGGGTGCGGATGTCGTCTTCGCCGATGCCTTCTTCCTTGACCCAGTCGTGAACCGGCATGTCGAGATCGAAGAAGTTGGCAACGCCTGTCTTCAGGCCGTCGGCATCCCACTGTTCGGCATAGGCGCGCTCGGGGATATGTCTCGTGACCAGATCCTCGATGACCTCGTGGCGCATGTCGCCTACGGTTTCGGAGAGGTCGGTCGCATCCATCAGCTCGACGCGCTGCTCGAAGATAACCTTGCGCTGGTCGTTCAGCACGTCGTCATACTTCAGGACGTTCTTGCGGATATCGAAGTTGCGGGCTTCGACCTTCTTCTGCGCGCGTTCCAGAGCCTTGTTGATCCAGGGGTGGACGATGGCTTCGCCTTCCTTGAGACCGAGCTTCTGCAGCATGCCGTCCATGCGGTCGGAGCCGAAGATGCGCATCAGGTCGTCCTGAAGCGACAGGTAGAATTTCGAACGGCCGGGGTCGCCCTGACGGCCGGAACGGCCGCGGAGCTGGTTGTCGATACGGCGGCTTTCATGGCGCTCGCTGGCGATGACGTAGAGACCGCCGGCGGCAAGCGACTTCTGCTTGAGCTCCTTGATCTCTTCGGCAATCCTGGCGATTGCGGCGTCGCGCTCCGGACCGGGTTCGACTTCGTGAAGGTCGCGCTCCACACGCATTTCGAGGTTGCCGCCGAGCTGGATGTCGGTGCCGCGGCCAGCCATGTTGGTGGCAATCGTCACCGCGCCGGGAACGCCGGCCTGGGCAACGATATAAGCTTCCTGCTCATGGTAGCGGGCGTTCAGAACCTGAAAATTGTTGAAGCCCTGCTTGCGCATCAGATCGGCAAGGAGTTCCGACTTTTCGATCGATGTGGTGCCGACGAGTACCGGTTGGCCACGCTTATGCGCGTCCAGAATTTCGGCGATGATCGCCTTGTATTTCTCTTCATGCGTCCGATAGACTTCGTCATCCTCGTCGATGCGCTTGATCGGCAGGTTGGTCGGCACCTCGATGACGTCGAGGCCGTAGATGTTGCCGAATTCCTCCGCTTCCGTCGATGCCGTACCGGTCATGCCGGCGAGCTTGCCGTACATGCGGAAGTAGTTCTGGAAGGTGATCTGCGCCAGCGTCTGGTTTTCCGGCTGGATCTGCACCCGCTCCTTGGCTTCGAGCGCCTGGTGCTGACCGTCCGAATAGCGGCGTCCCGGCATCATGCGGCCGGTGAACTCGTCGATGATGACGACTTCGTCGTTGCGGACGATGTAGTCCTTGTCGCGCTGGAACAGCTTGTGGGCCTTCAGCGCATTGTTGACGTGGTGAACGATGGCGACGTTTTCGACGTCGTAAAGCGATTCACCCTTCAGCAGGCCGGCCTCGTTCAGCATGTTTTCCAGCTTCTCGGTGCCGTCTTCGGAGAAGTTGGCAGAGCGCTGCTTTTCGTCGATTTCGTAATCTTCCTTCGAAAGGCGCGGGATGAACGCGTCGATCGTCGTGTACAGGTCGGAGCGGTCGTCGAGCGGACCGGAAATGATCAGCGGCGTGCGCGCTTCGTCGATGAGAATGGAATCCACTTCGTCGACGATGGCGAAGCTGTGGCCACGCTGAACCATTTGGCCGCGATCATATTTCATGTTGTCGCGCAGATAATCGAAGCCGAGCTCGTTGTTGGTGCCGTAGGTGATGTCGCAGGCATAGGCGTCGCGGCGCTCTTCGTCGGACAGGCCATGGATGATGACGCCTGTGGTCAGGCCGAGGAAGCCGTAGAGCCGGCCCATGGTGGCGCTATCGCGCTGTGCCAGGTAGTCGTTGACCGTGACGACATGCACGCCCTTGCCGGCGAGCGCGTTCAGATAGACAGGCAGGGTCGCCACGAGCGTCTTGCCTTCGCCGGTCTTCATTTCGGCGATGGCATTGGAATGAAGGATCATGCCGCCGACGAGCTGCACGTCAAAAGGTCGCATGCCGAGAACGCGGCGCGATGCCTCGCGTGCCACCGCAAAAGCGGGAACGAGGAGGTCGTCGAGCGCCTTGCCATCGGCGAGCTGCTGGCGGAACTCAACCGTCTTGGCGGCCAAAGCTTCATCGGACAGCGCACGCATCTGCTGTTCGAGTGCATTGATGGCAACGACATTCGGCTGGAACGACTTGACGCGGCGGTCGTTGGACGAGCCGAACAACTTGCGGGCAATTCCACCTAGGCTGACCATGTGACTGGTCCTTTCTGAGATTTCATCCGGCCGTTGCCTGCTTTATCCACTCCCAAAAAAACAGGAGTATAGCATAAAACGGCCGGAAACTGTTCTGGACGCGAGGTTGCGTGACAGATAAGAGGGGGGTCGATTGATGTCAACGGGATTTGGCCGATACACAAAGGCCACATTCTCCTGCTGAAGGCTTTTTGCGCCGGATTCCCATCTGTCGAGCCGGTCGTGACCACCGAAGGGTTATCTTATGTTGAAATACAACAAACTTGCCGCGGTTGCTTTCGCAACGATCATTACCTTCCAGGCGCCGGCTTTTGCGGCCGATGCCAAGGATGCCGTCGTCGCCAAGGTCGGCGATGTCGAAATCCATCAATCTGAACTTGATCTGGCGATTGCCAATCTCGATCCGCAGCTCGGCCAGCTTCCGGACGACCAGAAGAAGGTCGCCGCGCTCTCCGCTTCGATCGATGTCAAGCTGTTGTCGCAGAAGGCCGCCGCCGAGAAGCTCGACCAGACGCCGGATTTCCAGGCGCACATGGCCTATCTGCGTGACCGCGAGCTGCACAACGCCTATTTCAAGGCGCATGTTGCCGACGCCATCAAGGATGATGAAGTCAAGGCTCGCTACGACAAGGAAGTTGCTGCCCTGCCGAAGCAGGAAGAAGTGCATGCCCGCCACATCCTGGTGAAGACCGAGGACGAAGCCAAGGCAATCATCAAGGAACTCGACGGCGGCAAGGATTTCGCAGCGCTTGCCAAGGAAAAGTCCACGGATCCGAACAAGGCCGATGGCGGCGATCTCGGCTACTTTGGCCATGGCCGCATGGTCAAGGAATTCGAAGACGCGGCATTCGCCCTGCCGGTCGGCACCTACACCAAGGCGCCGGTCAAGACCGATTTCGGCTGGCACGTCATCAAGGTCGAGGACAAGCGCAATGCTCCTCCTCCGCCGTTCGAGCAGGTCAAGGACCAGGTTCGTCAGCTCGTCATGCGCGACAAGTATCTTGAGCTTCTGAACAAGGCCAAGCAGGACAGCAAGGTCGCCATCAGCGACCCGGCGCTCAGCAAAGCCTATGAGGATGCGCAGAAGCAGCAGGACGCGGCTCCGGCAGATGATGCCGTCGCGCCTGGCGTTCAGCCGCAGCAGTAAGCAATCGCAAACAGGATCATCAAGGCCCGGATTTTCCGGGCCTTTCACATCAGGTGGCTCTCATGTCCGGTTCCGTTTCCCCGCTCGCTCCCAAATCTTTCGTTTCCGTGCCCGCGCTTCGCGGCGTGCGCATGACCACGGCATCCGCCGGCATCAAGTACAAGAACCGCACCGATGTCCTGCTGATGGTCTTCGACAAGCCAGCAGCCGTCGCCGGCGTCTTCACCCGTTCGAAGTGTCCTTCGGCTCCGGTCGATTTCTGCCGGAAGAACCTGGCCCATGGCAGCGCCCGCGCCGTCGTCGTCAATTCCGGCAATGCCAATGCCTTTACCGGCCTGAAGGGCCGACAGGCGACCGAGCTGACCGCGAAGTCCGCTGCTGCGGCCGTCGGCTGCGGTGAAAACGAAGTCTATCTCGCCTCCACCGGCGTCATCGGCGAGCCTCTCGATGCAACGAAATTTGCCGGCGTGCTCGACACGATGGCGAAGGATGCAGTGGACGATTTCTGGTTCGAGGCCGCCAAGGCGATCATGACCACGGACACCTATCCGAAGGTCGCGACCCGCAGCGCCGACATCGGCGGCGTCAAGGTCACCATCAACGGCATTGCCAAGGGCGCCGGCATGATCGCGCCCGACATGGCGACGATGCTTTCTTTCGTCGTCACCGATGCCGACATTTCCTCTGCCGCTCTTCAGGCGCTGCTGTCCGACGGCGTCGGCCCAAGCTTCAACTCCATGACCGTTGATAGCGATACCTCGACCTCCGATACGCTGATGCTGTTTGCCACCGGCGCTGCTGCGGCTGATGGACAGGCGCATATCGATCGTGCCGACGATCCGCAGCTTGCCGGCTTCCGCGCAGCGCTCAACGATCTCCTTAAGGATCTCGCCATTCAGGTCGTTCGCGACGGCGAAGGCGCGACCAAGATGCTCGAAATCACCGTGACGGGCGCCGAAAACGATGCTGCCGCCAAGCGCATCGCGCTGTCGATCGCCAATTCGCCGCTGGTCAAGACCGCGGCTGCCGGCGAGGACGCCAATTGGGGCCGCGTCGTCATGGCTGTCGGCAAGGCCGGCGAAATGGCGGATCGCGACAGGCTGGCCATATGGTTTGGCGACGTGCGCGTTGCCGTCAACGGCGAGCGCGACGCTTCCTATTCCGAGGAAGCGGCCTCGAATGTCATGAAGCAGCAGGATATTCCGGTAAAGGTCGATATCGGCCTCGGCAATGGTCGCGCGACGGTCTGGACCTGCGACCTCACCAAGGAATATGTTGCCATCAATGGCGACTACCGGAGCTGATACCTCGCTGATGCATGCGCAGTCCACGATAAACAAGCTGCCCTTGGTGCGCAGGCTCGAAGCCGTCGGCTTTCGGGCCTGGCCTGCCTCTTCCGTGCAGTATGACGGCAGCTGGCAGGTTCGGCTGACGGCGGGCCATCCCTCGAAGCGGCTCAACTCCGTCGTGCCGCTCGATCCTTCCGATCATCGCGATCTCGAAATCCGGCTGGCGAAGGCGCAGCGCAAGTTCGAAGCCTATGGCAGGCCGATGGTGGTGCGCGAGACGCCGCTGGCCTCGCCGAAGCTCATCGATCTTCTGCGGGAGCGCGGCTGGACACGCTTCGACGAGACGATCGTCATGACCGCTGACCTCGTCGACCTCGAGCTGCCCGACATGCTGGATCACCTGCCGAGCCATGATGTCGGCCGTTATGTCGATGCCAGCCTGATGGTCGACGGCGCCGATCCGGCGATGAAGCCTGCGCTGGCGGAGGTGGTGAGCAGCATCAAGCCGCCTTCGGGTCTTTTCGTCATCGAGAATGACGACGCCGGGCCCGTGGCGACGACGCTTTGCGTGCAGGACAATGATCTTGCCGGCGTGATGTCGGTTGCGGTTTCGCCGCAGCATCGGCGCAAGGGCCTGGGCGCGGAGATCTTGACGTCGGCACTGCGCTGGGCGCGGATGCGCAGCGCCAAGACCGCCTGGCTGCAGGTGGGCGCCACCAACGAGCCGGCACTGGCGCTATATGCCCGTTTCGGGTTCCGCGAGGCCTATCGTTATTGTTACTGGCGTTCTCCGGGGGAAGTATGAGCGAGGCTGGCCGCAAGATCGTTCTCGTTGCCGCCTGCGCGCTCATCGATACCGATGGCCGCATTCTTCTGGCGCAACGCCCCGAGGGCAAGTCGCTGGCCGGCCTCTGGGAGTTCCCGGGCGGCAAGGTCGAGGTCGGCGAGACGCCTGAGGAGACGCTGGTGCGCGAGCTGCAGGAAGAGCTCGGCATCCAGACGAAGATCGCTTGCCTCGCGCCGCTGACCTTTGCCAGCCACACCTACGAAACCTTCCATCTGCTGATGCCGCTTTATATCTGCCGGCGTTACGAAGGAATCCCGCACGGCCGGGAAGGGCAGGCGCTCAAATGGGTGCGGCCGCAGGCCCTGCGTGACTATCCGATGCCGCCGGCCGACGAGCCGCTGATCCCCTTCCTGCAGGATCTGCTTTAAGCGCGATTTCCGGCATTTAGCTTCGCCGGAAATGGCATCGGGTCAGATTTCCTTAAAGATGAAGTTCGACTTGCTGAGCTGTTCGAGGCTCGGCTTCGGCGTTTTGATCGAATCCCGATGAGGCGAGCTTTCCTTCGCGCCTTGGCGTAGCAGCTCGTTCAACAGTTCGGTTTGTCCCGGTGAATGGCGACTGATCGTCTCCAGATGTTCGAGCATCGATCCGAAAGCAATGGTCAGAATACCGCCAAAGGCGGCTGAAACGGCACCAGAAAGCACGGCGAAAAGGCCGGCTGTGCCGCCCATGAAAAACATCGTGACAGCGGCCAGAATCGCAAAGACAATAAGCAAACCGCCAGCGGCCTTAAGCAAACCTACCATTATATTAGCCCCTACAACTCATAGTAATGATATCTGTTTTATATGTCCTATCAAGACGGGCGGCGGGCATTTTCAACTTTATCGTGCTTTGAGCAATTTTACCTCTTGTGCTTGCTCGCAATGAGGGGATTAGACGACATATGGCAGGACAAATGGTTTGGGGAAGTTGGCGCATGCTTTTGGGCGCGCTCAACCATCGCACATGGGAAGTATGGTTAACGAAAATTAGCCATTTGAAATCAGCCTCATAGGCCGAATCAGGCACTGTCCCGGAATTTTACGTCTCATTAATTTGCATGTGGATATTAAGGGATCGTTTATGACCTTCTGGCATTCAATTCTCTCAATCAAGCGATTGTTGGGTGCGTTAAAGAAGGCTTGACATAATGGACGACGATTTCTGGAAAGCTGTTCAGGAAAAAGAGCAGTCCTATTCCACGTCGCGCAAGACGGGCGCGTTGAATATCGCTCTGCTGTTCGGTACGGCGGCGGTCGCGCTTTCGCTTATCCTGACGCCGATGCTCTCCGACAAATCCAAGTCGCGCGTGCTTGCAAGTGCGCCGGATCTCGACAATATTACGACGGGGTCGATCCCTCAGACTGAAAACGGCAAGCGTTATACGATCCGCCGCAGCGTGCTGCAGCAAGAGCCGGGTTCGGTCTGCATCGTTCAAGGTTACGGAGCCGATAGCGGCTGCTGACGGTTGCATAAGCATAGCCTGCCAGATGCCATGACGAGCATCGGATTCACGAGATGTTGATGTCCAATGCTGCGGCTGGGGAGCTTTGAGCCTATGCGTTCCGTACGGCGTTTTTTCAATGACAAGACCGGTGCCACGGTGATTGAATACGGCCTCATCGCCGCGCTCATGTCGGCTGCGATCATCAGCGGCGTCGGCGCCTTCGGCGGCAGCCTTTCGAACACGTTCAGCCTGTTGTCCAACACGGTTCAGGCCTCGTCCACCGCGGCGAACTGAGGCGATCGCGCTTTATTGTTTCAGCTTGTGTTCTTCGACTTTGAGCGCGTCGGCAAGCCGTGCCTTTGCCGAGCCCGGCTGCAGCGGCTTCTGCTGGCTCTCATGCGGTGTCCATCCGGATGCGTAGACGATCGAGAAGGTCGCTCTGATCCGGCCATCGGCATCGGAATAGCGTTCGGCGTAGAGTTCTGCCGCACGC
Source organism: Rhizobium freirei PRF 81 (assembly GCF_000359745.1). Lineage (GTDB taxonomy): Bacteria > Pseudomonadota > Alphaproteobacteria > Rhizobiales > Rhizobiaceae > Rhizobium > Rhizobium freirei. Next base: position 469,885 of record NZ_AQHN01000056.1, on the reverse strand, counting down.
AGGAAAAAGGCGCGCGTCAGCGGTTTGCGGCTGCGTTCGGCAAGCGGATTGGTCATTCCCATGGCGCGCAGGTCGCGCATCAAGGCAAAGAGATTGTCATAACGCACGGTATAGGTTTCGGCGTCTATCACGGGCAGGGTAAAGCCGGCTCGCTGCAATAGGCCGCCGACATCGCGGACATCGGCAAAGGGGATGACGCGCGGGCTGGCGCCGCCCGTCAGTTCGATTTCGGTCGCGAGCAGTACCTCGCGCAGCTCCTGCAGCGTGCCCAAGCCCGGGATTGCCGCCAGGAAAAGGCCGTCGGCCTTCAAAGCGCGGCGGATCTGGATGAAAACGCCGGGCGTGTCGTTGGTGACATGCAGGTTGAGCGGGGAGAGGACGAGATTGACGGAATTCGCCTCCAGCGGCAATTCCTCCAGCGGCGCCTCGGTGACATCCTCGCCGGGTGCGGCAAAACCCGCTACGTTTTCGATCCGGCGCAAATTGCCGATCTTACCGGTTGCCAATGCCAGACGTGCCGCGACGCCGGTTGTTCCGTGAAGCTCCACGGCTTCGTCGAAGTGCCGTTCGATGACGGAAAGCCGCTCCGCCAGCTCGCTTGCTGCGATATCGAGCAGAAATGCCGCCCTCGGGTCGCCTTGTCTCAGTGCCCGTTGCTTGCGGGCTGCAAGCAGCGCTTGGTCGAACACGATTTCCATGGCGGTTTCCTGCAATATGATCATTTCGGCGAGGCGTGCCGGGCACGCGCGTTTTCCTTCGCAAAGCCTGCGGGAAAAAGCTAGTGTCAATCATATGGGGATGATGGGGCGCGAAATCACTTTATCGACGCTACGGGTCGGGCTGACGCGGCCCTGGCAGGTGCTGGCGGATCTGATCTATCCGCCTGCCTGCCCAGGCTGCGGGGTTGCGGTCGGAGCGCATCGCGGTCTTTGCCCCGCCTGCTGGTCCGGCATCCGTTTCATCGAGCGGCCCTATTGCGAGGTATTGGGCAGCCCGTTTTCCCACGATCTCGGCGCGGGGATTCTCAGCGCCGAGGCGATCGCCGATCCGCCCGCTTTCGACCGGCTGCGCTCCGCCGCCGTTCACGACGGCATCGTGCGCGATCTCGTTCTCAGCCTGAAATATCGCGACCGCACCGATCTGGCGCCGATGATGGCCGGCTGGATGCTGCGCGCCAGCGACGGCATGGTCGCCGCCTGCGACGCGATCATCCCGGTGCCCTTGCATCGCGCGCGGCTGTTTTCGCGCAAGTACAATCAGGCCGCCGAACTGGCGCGTCATGTTGCCCGCCTCTCGGGAAAGCCGCTGCTTGCCGCGACGCTGTTGCGAGTGAAGCGCACGAGCCAGCAGGTCGGTCTCGGCGCCAAGGCGCGGCAGGACAATGTGCGGGGCGCATTCGCGGTCTCCGAGCATCGGGCCGCCGACGTGTTCGGCCGGCGTATCGTACTGGTCGATGACGTCTATACCACGGGCGCGACGGTGGCCGCGGCGACACGTGCGTTGAAGAAAGCCGGCGCGGCGGATGTCACTGTTTTGACCTTTGCAAGGGTCGTCGGCCATCTTATATGACAATAAATCTGAGTTTTTCCGGAGTGGATCATGGCATCCGTCATTATTTATACGCGTGAGTTCTGCGGCTACTGTGCTCGCGCGAAGTCCCTGCTCGAATCCAAGGGCGTCGATTATGTCGAGCACAATGCGACCTATTCACCGGAAGCGCGTCAGGAGATGATCGCGAAGGCGAACGGTGCCTCGACCTTCCCGCAGATCTTCATCAATGACGAGCATGTCGGCGGCTGCGACGATATCCATGCGCTCGATCGGGCCGGCAAGCTCGATCCGATGCTGGCCGCCTAAGACGCTTCGCAAGGGAGACGACGATGAGTTTCAAAGCCGCCGCCATTCAGATGTGCTCCGGTGTCGATCCGGTGAAGAACGCCGTCGCCATGGCGCGTCTCGTGCGTGACGCTGCCTCGCAGGGAGCTGTTTATGTGCAGACCCCGGAAATGACGGGTGCGGTACAGAAGGATCGGCCGGGTCTGCGCGCAGTCTTGCGCGACGAGGCCGGCGATATCATCGTCAAGACGGCGTCCGAGCTGGCAAAGGAACTCGGCATATACCTTCATATCGGCTCGACCGCCATCGCGCTCGATGACGGCAAGATCGCCAATCGCGGTTTTCTCTTCGGTCCTGACGGCAAGCTGATCAATCGTTACGACAAGATCCATATGTTCGATGTCGATCTCGACAATGGCGAGAGCTGGCGCGAAAGCGCCGTCTATCGGCCGGGATCTGAGGCGCGCATCACCTCGCTGCCTTTTGCCGAACTCGGCTTTTCCATCTGCTACGACGTGCGCTTTCCGCAGCTGTTCCGCGCCCAGGCCGTTGCCGGCGCCCAGGTGATGACGGTGCCTGCCGCCTTCACCAAGCAGACCGGCGAGGCGCATTGGGAAATCCTGTTGCGCGCCCGCGCCATCGAAAACGGCATGTTCGTGATTGCCGCCGCGCAGGCCGGCACGCATGAGGACGGCCGCGAAACCTTCGGTCACTCGATGATCATCGATCCCTGGGGCAAGGTGCTGGCATCAGCCGGCGGCACGGGCGAGGCCGTCGTCATCGCCGAGATCGACGTTGCTGCTGTGAAATCAGCGCACGACAAAATTCCGAACCTGAAGAATGCGCGCGAATTTTCGCTGGAGAAGATCGCGACGCCGGCGGCTGGAGGCGTCGCTGCTTGATCCGCTATTCGCTTAGCTGTGAGAACGCCCATGAATTCGAGGGCTGGTTTTCTGAAAGCGCCGATTTCGACCGTCAGGTCGCAAGCGGTTTTCTGACGTGCCCGGTTTGCAATTCGGCTGCGATCTCCAAGCTTCTGATGGCGCCTTCGGTTTCGACCGCGCGTAAGAAGGACGAGATGCAGACGCTGGCCATGGACGCCGCGCGCAAGGAGGCGATGGTCAAGCTCAAGGAAGCGGTCGAGGCCATCAAGGCCAATGCTGAGGATGTCGGCACGAAATTCCCCGAAGAAGCCCGTAAGATCCATTATGGCGAGGCGGATGCGCGCGGGATCATCGGCAAGGCAACGCCGGACGAGGCGCAGGCTCTTGTTGAAGAGGGCATCGAGATCGCCGCCATCCCCGTACTGCCCGACGATATCAACTGATGCCGGCACAGGCTGGCAAACATCTCGCGATGTATAATTTCGGGCTGCATGTCGCGGCCTATGAAAGCCCTGCCGTCGAAGGGTTTCGCCTGCGCGAAGCGGCGAATTTCGAGGCTGCCGCCCGAGCGCATGGTTTCATTGGCCGCTCCGGCTATGCCGGCGAGCCTGGCGTCGCCTGTTGGGGCGAACAGGTCTTTCCGCGTTTCATCGAGGGAAGCGGTTTTGCCGTCGCCCCATCGTCGCTATCGCTCTGGGCAGATATCGAATCGCTGATGGCGTTTAGCTATAGCGGCGTGCATGCCGATGCGCTGAAACATGCGCGGCACTGGAACGTCAGGCAAAACTGGCCGCCGCTGGTGCTCTGGTGGGTGGATGCTGGCGCCGTTCCGCAATGGAGGGATGGTGCGGAGCGGCTGGAACTTCTTCACGATCGCGGAGCGAGCGCAGCAGCGTTTACGTTCAAGCAGCCCTATGGGCCTGATGGCAATTCAGTCAACGTCGACCGAGGCCGGGTTAAGGACATTGCAGCGCTCAATGCCGAAGGCCAGGGCGATTTGCTGGCGCATGTGGTGGCCTTGAAGGTCTAGGAATCCGTCTCGCTCGACTGCGCGTCTTCAGCTGAATTTTGCCCGCTTCGCCAGCATCATGTAATTCACGTCCATGTCTTTTGACAGGTTCCATCGGTCCTGCAGCGGCGAATAGAACACACCGGTACGGGCGATGATCTCCAATTCATTGGCGGCGAGCGGCTTTTCGATCTCTTCCGGACGAACGAGCTTTTCATATTGATGCGTGCCGCGCGGCAGCCAGCGAAGCACGTTCTCGGCGGCGAAGATGGCGAGTGCTGCTGCTTTCATGGTGCGGTTGATGGTGGCGACGAACATCAATCCGCCGGGGCGCACCATCTTCGCGCAGGTGGTGAGGAAGAATTCCACATCGGCGACGTGCTCGACCACTTCCATGTTCAGTACAATATCGAAGGTCTCGCCGGCTTCGGCCAGCTGCTCGGCCGTTACGGCGCGATAGTCGACCGGAACGCCGGAGGCCTTCGCATGGGTCGAGGCGATACCGATATTCTTTTCGGAGGGATCGGCGCCGACGACCTCGGCGCCCATGCGCGCCATCGGCTCCGACAGCAATCCGCCGCCGCAGCCGATATCAAGCACGCGTAGACCTTCAAGCGGCCGGCTGCTCTTCGGGTCGCGGTCGAAATTCTCGCAGGCGCGGTCGCGGATATAGGCAAGGCGAACCGGGTTGAATTTGTGCAGCGGCTTGAACTTGCCGGTCGGGCTCCACCATTCCGCCGCCATGGCGGAGAAACGGTCCACTTCGCTCTGGTCGATCGTGCTCTTTACCGTTTCGCTCATGGTTCACTCCGTGATTTGCGTCGTTCCGTGGTTCGGGCGACTGCAAGCAATAATTCCACTCAATGGGTGAAGTCGGACGATCGACACCCGATGTCAAGGGCCTGCGACCTTCGATCATCTGTGAGGTATCTTGATCTCGAGGCGTGAATTGCGATGCGGAGGTTGACATGGAGGTATCTTATGGCCGATCAAACGCCGGGGTGTAACATGGACTTTCAGAACCGGGATCGATTCCGATCGACCGGCTTATAGAGGAGTTCCTCATGAGACCACTCCGTCTCGCGACCGCTATAGCCATCGGCTGCCTCGTGGCGGGCCAAGCAAACGCCGGGGACGGCAAGGGGTTTCGCCTCACGATCGATGGTGTCGAGGTGGGTATCAATCCCGGCGATACGCTCGACGTGACCATGAAGGACGGCCGCGAGGTTTCGGTGGCGCTGCAGCGCAGCGAAACCGTGACCTTTACCGGCGGCAAGTTCTCCTTCGATCATGACGGCAAGTTTACGGTCGCGAAAACGGATCTCGGCGGTGGCGTGCAGCAATATGCGCTGATGACGCCGATCGGCACCGGCATCATCGTCCAGGAATATAAAGGCCTCAATCCCACCAGCATCACCGATTTCGTACTGCAGCAGATGGTGCAGGAAAGCATCAGCGGCGGCGCGAAAATAACGAAGGAAGCCACGCAGCGCACGCTTCCCGGCGGCAGCGTGCTGAAAGGCGTCAAGGCCGAGACGACGACGGACAACGATGTCATGGATTACGAAATCGTCGCAACGGGGAAGCCAGGGGGCGGCCTTCTCGTCGCTACCTTCCTCAACAAGGAAAATATCCCCAAGGAAGGCGTCATCCTCAATAAGCTCTGGTCGAGCCTAAAAGTGGAGTATTGATAGAAGGTATTCCGGTGCCGAATGAGCCAAGCTATTGCACCCGCCTTTCAAACTCGCTAAGAGACGGCCCCATTGAGATCAAGCTTTTCCGGCTATCGAACCGGAAGGGTGATTTTGCATGCCGGGCTTATCGCATTTCGGCCGCCCGGCGCTGGGTACTGGTAGAGGCACATGGCACGTATCGTGATGAAATTCGGCGGAACCTCCGTCGCGGATCTGGACCGTATCAAGAACGTCGCACGCCATGTGAAACGTGAAGTCGACGCAGGCCATGAGGTCGCGGTCGTCGTTTCTGCCATGTCCGGCAAGACCAACGAACTGGTCGGCTGGGTCCAGAACATACCGAAAGTGGCCGGCGCCAATCACTCGATCTACGATGCGCGCGAATATGACGCGGTCGTGGCTTCCGGCGAGCAGGTGACGTCCGGTCTGCTGGCGATCGCGCTGCAGGCCATGGGCATCAATGCCCGTTCCTGGCAGGGCTGGCAGATTCCGATCCGAACGGACAACGCCCACGGCGCTGCGCGCATTCTCGACATCGACGGCGGCGAGATGGTTCGCCGCATGAAGGAAGGCCAGGTGGCTGTCGTCGCCGGCTTCCAGGGCCTTGGTCCGGACAACCGTGTCTCGACGCTCGGCCGCGGCGGTTCCGATACGTCGGCGGTCGCGATCGCCGCCGCCGTCAAGGCCGACCGCTGTGATATCTATACCGATGTCGACGGGGTATACACCACCGATCCGCGCATCGAGCCGAAGGCGCGCCGCCTGAAGAAGATCGCCTTCGAGGAAATGCTCGAAATGGCGTCTCTCGGTGCGAAAGTGCTGCAGGTGCGTTCGGTCGAGCTGGCTATGGTCTTTAAGGTTCGCACCTTCGTGCGCTCCTCCTTCGAAGATCCCGATGCTCCGGGCATGGGCGATCTGCTCAATCCGCCCGGAACGCTGATTTGTGACGAGGAAGAAATCGTGGAACAGGAAGTAGTCACCGGCATTGCCTATGCCAAGGATGAGGCTCAGATCTCGTTGCGCCGTCTTGACGACCGGCCGGGCGTTTCCGCCGCCATCTTCGGGCCGTTGGCCGAGAGCCACATCAACGTCGACATGATCGTCCAGAACATTTCCGAGGACGGCTCCAAGACCGATATGACCTTCACGGTTCCCTCGGGCGATGCCGAGAAGGCGCTGCGTGTCCTTGGCGAGAACAAGGAAAAGATCGGTTACGACGTCGTCCAGAGCGAATCAGGTCTGGTCAAGGTGTCTGTCATCGGCATCGGCATGCGCTCGCATGCGGGCGTGGCTGCGACCGCTTTCCGGGCACTTGCCGAAAAAGGCATCAACATCAAGGCCATTACGACGTCAGAAATCAAGATTTCCATCCTGATTGACGGTCCTTATGCAGAACTCGCAGTCAGGACTTTGCATTCCTGCTACGGTCTGGATAAGAGTTGATTCAGGACTGCTGACGGCGGACCGTTGCGGAGGCGAGTTTCGGCCGACCCTGACGCGGGCAAGACATCTTGATTCGGGAGCTAGTGGCGCAATGAGAGACCTATCCGGCGGTCCACGCGTTCTGCTCAAGCGGCTACGCGAGTTGATGGCGGAGCCGCTGGAGCCGCAGGAGCGCCTTGACCGGATCGTCCGCCAGATTGCCAGCAACATGGTCGCCGAGGTCTGCTCGGTCTATGTGCTGCGCGCAGACGGTGTCCTCGAACTCTATGCGACCGAGGGCCTGAAGAAGGAGGCCGTCCACCTCTCGCAACTGAAGATGGGGCAGGGCCTTGTCGGTACGATCGCCGCCTCCGCCCAGCCGCTAAACCTTTCGGACGCGCAATCGCATCCCGCCTTCCGCTACCTGCCGGAAACTGGCGAAGAGATCTATCACTCCTTCCTCGGCGTGCCGATCCTGCGCACCGGCCGCTCGCTCGGCGTTCTCGTCGTTCAGAACAAGGCGAGCCGGAACTACCGCGAGGAAGAGCTGGAGGCGCTCGAAACGACGGCCATGGTGCTCGCCGAGATGATCGCCACCGGTGAGCTGAAGAAGATCACCAAGCCAGGCCTTGAGCTCGATCTTACGCGCTCCGTCACCATCGATGGCGACACCTATAATGAAGGCATTGGCCTCGGTTATGTCGTGCTGCACGAGCCGCGCATCGTCGTCACCAACCTTTTGAACGAGGATGCCGACAAGGAAATCGGGCGGCTGGCGGAAGCGCTCGGCTCGCTGCGCATCTCGATCGACGACATGCTGTCGCGCCGCGACGTCTCCATGGAGGGCGAGCATCGCGAGGTGCTCGAGACCTACCGCATGTTCGCGCACGACCAGGGTTGGGTGCGCAAGCTCGAGGAGGCCGTGCGCAACGGTCTGACGGCCGAAGCCGCGGTCGAAAAGGTGCAGAGCGATACGAAAGCGCGCATGATGCGCCTGACCGACCCCTATCTTCGCGAGCGCATGCACGATTTCGAGGATCTGGCGAACCGGTTGCTCCGGCAGCTCATCGGCCACTCGGGCCGCACCAGTGCCGAAGGTTTCCCGAACGACGCCGTTATCTTTGCGCGCGCCATGGGTGCGGCGGAACTGCTCGATTATCCGCGTGCCAATATCCGCGGTCTGGTGCTGGAAGAAGGAGCCGTGACGAGCCATGTCGTCATCGTCGCTCGTGCCATGGGCATTCCCGTCGTCGGGCAGGCGGCCGGCGTCGTAGCGCTGGCTGAAAACGGCGATTCCGTCATTATCGATGGCGATGGCGGCCACGTGCATCTCCGGCCGATGGCCGATCACCAGCGCTCCTACGAAGAGAAGGTGCGTTTCCGCGCTCGCCGTCAGGAGCAGTTCCGGGCTTTGCGTTCGGTTGAACCGGTGACCAAGGACGGGCAGCGCGTTTCGCTGCTGATGAATGCCGGCCTGCTCGTCGACCTGCCGCAGCTTGCCGAATCTGGCGCGGAGGGCATCGGCCTCTTCCGCACCGAGCTGCAGTTCATGATCGCCTCGACCATGCCGAAGGCGGAAGAGCAGGAAGCATTCTATCGCAATGTGATGAAACAGGCGGGCGGGCGCGTCGTCACCTTCCGGACGCTGGATATCGGCGGCGACAAGGTCGTGCCCTATTTCCGCGCGCATGAGGAAGAAAACCCGGCTCTCGGCTGGCGCGCCATTCGTCTGTCGCTCGACCGGCCGGGCCTGTTGCGCACGCAGCTTCGGGCTATGCTCAAGGCCGCGGCCGACACCGAGCTGAAGATGATGGTGCCGATGGTCACGGAAGTCTCCGAGATCAGGGCCGTACGCGAGCTCCTGCAGAAGGAAGTGCAGCATCTGTCACGCTTTGGGCACGGGCTGCCGCGCAAGCTGCAGTTCGGCGCCATGCTGGAGGTGCCGGCGCTGCTATGGCAGCTGGACGAGTTGATGGCGGAAGTCGATTTCGTCTCGATTGGTTCCAACGACCTCTTCCAGTTCTCGATGGCGGTGGACCGCGGCAATGCCCGCGTATCGGATCGCTTCGACTCGCTCGGACGTCCGTTCCTGCGCATCCTGCGCGATATTGTGCGGGCCGGGCAACGTAACAAGACACCAGTGACGCTCTGCGGCGAGCTGGCCGGCAAGACGATCTCGGCAATGGCCCTGCTGGGCATCGGCCTACGTTCGGTGTCGATGTCGCCGGCTTCGATCGGCCCGGTCAAGGCGATGCTGCTCGGGCTCGATCTCCAGGCCTTGTCTACGGTTGTGGAAGAGGCTTTGGACGACAAGCATCCGACGACGTCGATGCGTGATATCCTTATGCACTTTGCCGAGAGCCACAATATTCCGCTTTAGCGCGCGATCCTGAATGGCTCGAAGTGGTTCCAGGCAAGATCATGTGCGTCACATCACAACAGACATAATAAGAAGAATTGGAGTCCAGGGTGGCGAAGCTTCCCGTTGAAAAAATGCGCGAATTGGAGCGCCGCTTCGGCGAAATCGAGGCGCGCATGTCCGCCGGCCCGGCCGCGGACGTCTATGTGAAGCTTGCTTCCGAATATTCCGAATTGCAGCCGGTCGTCACCAAGATCCGCGACTATGAGCGCGCCATCGCCGAGGCTGCCGATCTTGACGCCATGCTCGCCGACAAGTCCGTCGATCGGGAGATGCGCGATCTCGCCGAGATGGAGTTGCCCGAGGTCAAGGAGCGCATCGAAGCGCTCGAGCAGGAAATGCAGATCCTGCTGCTGCCGAAGGATGCGGCCGACGAGAAGAGCGCGATCCTGGAAATCCGCGCCGGTACGGGCGGTTCGGAGGCCGCATTGTTCGCCGGCGATCTCTTTCGCATGTACGAACGCTTTGCAGCCAGCAACGGCTGGAAGGTGGAAGTCCTTTCCTCGAGCGAAGGCGAAGCGGGCGGCTATAAGGAAATCATCGCCACCATCAGCGGCAAGGGCGTATTTTCCCGGCTGAAGTTCGAATCCGGCGTCCATCGCGTGCAGCGCGTGCCGGAAACCGAAGCGGGCGGACGCATCCATACTTCGGCGGCAACGGTCGCCGTGCTGCCGGAAGCGGAGGAAATCGACATCGAGATCCGGCCCGAGGATATCCGTATCGACACGATGCGGTCTTCGGGGGCCGGTGGCCAGCATGTCAACACCACGGACTCGGCCGTACGTATCACCCACATCCCCTCCGGCATCGTGGTGACGAGCTCGGAAAAGTCGCAGCACCAGAACCGTGCCAAGGCCATGCAGGTCCTGCGTTCGCGCCTGTTCGACATGGAGCGTCAGCGCGCCGACAGCGAGCGTTCCGCCGACCGCAAGAGCCAGGTCGGCTCGGGCGACCGCTCTGAGCGCATCCGCACCTATAATTTCCCGCAGGGCCGCGTTACCGATCACCGTATCAACCTGACGCTCTACAAGCTCGACCGGATGATGGAAGGCGAGATCGACGAGGTGGTCGATGCGCTTCTGGCGGATTACCAGGCGAGCCAGCTCGCCCAGCTCGGCGAACAGGCATGAGCGGCGGGCAGGGACCGACCGTATCCGGACTTCTGCAGGAGGTGCGCGTCCGCTTTGCCGAGGCCGATCTCGACGATCCGGCAACCGAGGCCCGCATCCTCGTCGGCGGTCTTCTCCATCTCTCGTCCACAGAGCTGGTGACGCGCGGTTCGGATGCGGTATCGGCTGGGGACGCAGAGACGGCAAGGGCGGCGATCGACCGCCGTCTCAATCATGAGCCAGTCTATCGCATTCTCGGCGAACGTGAGTTTTATGGTCTCCCTCTGCGGTTGTCGCCGGCGACGCTCGAGCCGCGACCCGATACGGAAATTCTCGTCGATACGATGCTTCCGTATGTCAGACGCCTTGAATCCCAGATCGGCAATGTCCACATACTGGACATCGGAACAGGAACCGGAGCCATCTGTTTGGCTCTGCTGCATGAAAGCCCGCAAGCGACGGGTGTCGGTTCCGATATTTCCGGCGAAGCGCTGGAGACGGCTCGCGGGAACGCTGAGCGAAATGGCCTGGCGGCGCGGTTCAGGACCGCGGAGGGTAGCTGGTTTGAAGCCATCCACGAACGATTTCATGTGATTGTCTCAAATCCGCCCTATATTGCGTCCAGTGTCATTTCCACTCTCGCTCCAGAAGTAAAGGATTTCGATCCTCCCGCGGCCCTCGATGGGGGCGTTGATGGGCTGGATGCATACAGGGCGATCGCAAAGGATGCGGCGCGGTTTCTACACCCACATGGGATGTTAGGAGTTGAGATCGGTTACGATCAGCGTGAAACGGTGACTTCGCTTTTTGAAGGAGCGGGATTTTTCCTTGTCGAGGCGGTTCGTGACTACGGCCAGAACGACCGGGTGCTTGTGTTTAAGTTTCATCAGTAACGCGAGATCTTGGCGCAGATTTGTGGGACCCCTGTTGTTATCGCGAAGAAAAAGCTTGGATTTCCTGATGAAGCAATATAGGTTGCGCTCACGCGTTGGGCGGCTGGGAATAGGCGAGACGATTCGCCTCTCTTGGACAGCCTCGGGGATCCGCTCTTTGGTAAGAGTGTCAAAGGTTGAAGATAACCCAATGCGTGATCAGTTAATCTGACGTAGTCGAGCGGCAGACCAGCGCTTAAAGCGCAGTTTGCTTGCGGCACGCAGGCCCTGGCTCGGGAATGTCCGAACCGCGGCGGCAGGTGTCGTGTATGAATTTTATCCCAACGAAGAGAATTCAGGTGAAGGATCTATGAGGCCAGGACAGCAGAACAAGCGCGGTCGGGGGCGTGGTAACAACAACGGCGGCGGCGGCGGAAATAACAACAACAATTTCAACCGCAAGGGTTCAAACCCGCTGACTAGGACCTACGACAGCTCCGGTCCCGATGTGAAGATTCGCGGAACCGCCCAGCACATCGCCGAGAAGTATGCGGCTCTGGCTCGCGATGCCCAGAGCTCCGGCGACCGCGTCATGGCTGAAAACTACCTGCAGCATGCCGAGCACTACAATCGGATCATCGCCAGCGCCCAGGCGCAGATGCAGGAGCGCTATCAGCGCGACGAGCACCACAATTACAACGAGCGTGATGCGGCCGACCGGGACATCGATGACATCGATGCGAACGAGATGGACGATCAGCCGCAGATGGCACCGCCTCCGGTCCGTCAGCAGCAGCCTGCTCCAGCCGTTGCTGCGGCTCCGGCTCGCGAGCCGGAAGTGATCGATGGCACAGGTCCGCAGCCGGTGATCGAGGGTATTCCTGCGGAAGTGGCGATCGAGGAAGAGACGCCCGCTGCAGCGACCGAGCGCCAGCCGCGCCGCCGTAACGCCGGCAACCGCCCGCGCCGTCAGCCGCGCCGCGTCGCCGGTGGTGACACGGAAGGCCAGGGCGAGGCTGCATCGGGAGAGGCTCCGGCTTTGGCAGACGCCGCCTCGGAATAATCCGCTCCTTTCCCGAGGGAAGAGCCCGAATATGGAAACGGGAGTGGCAGCGCAGATAGTGCTGCCACTCCCGTTTTGTTTCATCGCCTTTTTCGCGGGGTGGCCGGGTGGGTATCCTATTCGTCCCGCCGTGGCTGCCGGCTTTGACATTTCCGGCCCAATACTGATGTTGCTCCGCTGGCAAAATCCGTTGGTTTTTTCGCTTTTTGCACCCTTTAAACTTCCAAGCGATCCTCCCATATTCTGCTCAGCTGCTTTGCCGCAAATCTCAATGGCGGCAAGGCCGGGCCTGCCTATTAAGGGGGCTCAGTCTCAATCATCGACCTGCGCCGTTCAGGGCAGGCCGGTCCATGGAGGTCTCATATGAATATTGAAAAATACTCCGAGCGGGTGCGCGGTTTCCTGCAATCCGCCCAAACATATGCGCTTGCGCAGGGCAATCAGCAGTTCACGCCCGAACATGTTCTGAAAGTACTTCTGGATGACGATCAGGGTATGGCCGCCTCGCTGATCGAGCGCGCCGGTGGGGATGCCAAGGCTGCCCGTCTTGCCAATGATGCGGCCCTTGCCAAGCTGCCGAAGGTTTCCGGCGGCGATGGCCAGGTTTATCTCGCGCAGCCGCTTGCCAAGGTATTCGCCACGGCCGAGGATGCCGCGAAGAAGGCCGGCGACAGTTTCGTCACCGTCGAGCGCCTTTTGCAGGCATTGGCGATCGAGCCTACGGCTTCGACTTCGGCCACTTTGAAAAAGGCTGGCGTTACCCCGCTTGCGCTCAACCAGGTCATCAACGATATCCGCAAGGGCCGGACGGCCGACTCCGCCAATGCGGAGCAAGGCTTCGATTCCTTGAAGAAATATGCCCGTGACCTCACCGCCGAGGCCCGCGAGGGCAAGCTCGACCCGGTGATCGGCCGCGACGACGAAATCCGCCGCACCATTCAGGTTCTTTCCCGCCGCACGAAGAACAACCCCGTATTGATCGGCGAACCCGGCGTCGGCAAGACGGCGATCGTCGAAGGTCTGGCGTTGCGTATCGTCAACGGCGACGTTCCTGAATCGCTGAAGGACAAGAAGCTGATGGCACTCGACATGGGTGCCTTGATTGCCGGTGCGAAGTTCCGCGGCGAGTTCGAAGAGCGGCTGAAGGCCGTTCTCAACGAAGTGCAGTCGGAAAACGGCGAGATCATCCTCTTCATCGACGAGATGCACACGCTGGTCGGAGCCGGCAAGGCCGACGGCGCCATGGATGCGTCCAACCTCCTGAAGCCGGCCCTTGCCCGCGGCGAGCTGCACTGCGTTGGTGCAACCACGCTCGATGAATATCGCAAGCATGTCGAGAAGGATCCGGCCCTTGCTCGCCGCTTCCAGCCCGTCATGGTCGAAGAGCCGACGGTCGAGGATACGATCTCGATCCTGCGCGGCTTGAAGGAAAAATACGAACAGCATCACAAGGTGCGCATCGCCGATGCCGCGCTGGTTGCCGCCGCGACCCTGTCGAACCGCTACATCACCGACCGCTTCCTGCCGGACAAGGCCATCGACCTGATGGACGAGGCCGCAGCGCGTCTGCGCATGCAGGTGGATTCCAAGCCGGAAGAGCTCGACGAACTCGATCGACGCATCATCCAGCTGAAGATCGAGCGCGAAGCGCTGAAGAAGGAAACCGACCAGGCCTCGGCCGACCGGCTGAAGCGGCTGGAAACGGATCTTGCTTCTCTGGAAGAGGAAGCCGATGCGCTGACCGCGCGCTGGCAGGCCGAAAAGCAGAAACTCGGTCTTGCTGCCGATCTGAAGAAGCAGCTCGACGACGCCCGCAACGAACTGGCGATCGCTCAGCGCAAGGGTGAATTCCAGCGCGCCGGCGAGCTCGCCTATGGCGTCATTCCCGATCTGGAGAAAGAGCTTCACGCTGCGGAAGAGCAGGACAGTGCCCGCGATTCCATGGTGCAGGAAGTTGTCACCGCCGACAACATTGCCCAGGTGGTTTCCCGCTGGACCGGGATCCCCGTGGACAAGATGCTGGAAGGCGAACGCGACAAGCTGCTTCGGATGGAAGACGAGTTGGCAAAATGGGTCGTCGGCCAGGGCGATGCCGTTCAGGCGGTCTCGCGTGCGGTTCGCCGCTCGCGCGCCGGCCTGCAAGATCCGAACCGGCCGATCGGCTCGTTCATCTTCCTCGGCCCGACCGGCGTCGGCAAGACGGAGTTGACCAAGGCGCTCGCCCGCTTCCTCTTCGATGACGACACCGCGATGGTGCGTATCGACATGTCGGAATACATGGAGAAGCACTCCGTGGCCCGGCTGATCGGTGCCCCTCCCGGCTATGTCGGCTATGAGGAAGGTGGTGCGCTGACCGAAGCCGTCCGCCGCCGGCCCTATCAGGTCGTGCTGTTCGACGAAATCGAGAAGGCGCATCCCGATGTCTTCAACATCCTGCTCCAGGTTCTGGACGACGGACGTTTGACGGACGGACAGGGCCGCACGGTCGACTTCCGCAACACGATGATCATCATGACCTCCAACCTGGGCGCCGAGTACCTGACCCAGTTGAAGGAGGGTGATGATAGCGATCAGGTGCGCGAGCAGGTGATGGATGTGGTCCGGTCGCATTTCCGGCCCGAATTCCTGAACCGTGTTGACGAGATCATCCTGTTCCATCGCCTGAAGCGCGATGAGATGGGCGCGATCGTCGATATTCAGCTGGAGCGCCTGCTGAAGCTGCTGTCGGAACGCAAGATCACGCTCGAACTCGACGAGGATGCCCGCAATTGGCTCGCCAACAAGGGCTACGATCCCGTCTATGGCGCGCGGCCGCTGAAACGGGTGATCCAGAAATATGTCCAGGATCCGCTCGCCGAGCAGATCCTGTCCGGGCAGGTTCCGGATGGTTCGATGGTCAAGGTCACCAGCGGTTCGGACAGATTGCTGTTCCGCCCGCGTCAGGCCGTAAACGAAGCGGCCTAGCGCAATTCCAGGAAAAGTGGGTAGCGGTTTTCCGTCCGGAATTGCCAGAAAACAAAGAGATAGAGCGGTTCAGAGTTTCCGTGAAAAGCTGAACCGCTCTAAGACAGGCAATGTTTGGAATACGTGCGGATGGCGGCCTTCGTGCCGCCATTTCGTCTTTCACGCATTGCCGGAAACCGTCTTGCCGCGCTGCGCGCGACTACTACTTGCTGGCGACCTGTTTCGTTTTGTCGTCGCTGAGCAGCGTATCGATGCGCTTGCGCTCTTCCTGGAATTTGGCGAGGGCCTCGCCTTCGAGCGACTTGCCGCCGGGAAGGCGGATGCGCAGCGGATCGACCTTGGTGCCGTTGACGATCAGCTCGTAGTGCAGATGCGGGCCGGTTGCCAGGCCCGTCGAGCCGATGAAGCCGATGACCTGACCCTGAACCACCTTTGCACCTGGCACGACGCCCTTGGCGATGGCGCTTTGGTGATTATAGGACGAGACGTAGCCATTCGCATGGCGGACCAGTGTCTGGTTGCCGAAACCGCTGGAATCCCAGCCGGCCTTTTCGACAATGCCGTTGCCGGCGGCGATGATCGGCGTGCCGCGCGGCGCAGCCCAGTCGACGCCGGTATGCATGCGGGCAAAGCCGAGGATCGGATGGCGCCTCATGCCGAAGCCCGACTTGAAGATGCCCGTGGGAACGGGGTTGCGTAGCAGGAACTGCCGGATGCTCTTGCCGCCCTCGTCGAAAAAGTCGATCGAGTGATCCGCTGGATCTTCGAAGCGATAGAAACGCGTAACCGTGTCGCCAAATTTGGCATTGACGTAGAGCAGCTCGGAATCAGCCGTCGCCATTCCCTTGTCGTCGGTGACCGAGAAAAAGGCTTCCAGCGAATCCGTCGGTTTCAACTGGGCCTGGAAATCGACATTGCTGGCAAGCAATTTGACGATCTGTGCCACCATCTCCTTGCTCATGCCGTAATAGAGGGCAGCGCGATAGATGCCGTCATAGACGTTCGGCAGGTCGCGGCCCGCGGCAAGAGCCGGAGCATCATTGTCGAAGGCCGTGGCGATCGCGTCGAGCATCGGCGGTGCGCTGCCCGCGACGAAATCGCCACGGTCGTTCTGCGCGATGGTCAGCAGATGCTTGGTGCCGCGATAGATGCTGGCGCGAATGATCCTTGCCTGCTCGCCTTTTTGAAGGATGCCGATGCGAAGCACATCGCCGATCGACACATCGGACGAGCCAAAGACGGGAAGGATCTTTGCGGCAATGCCGTCTGCATCGGCCTTCGGGTAGCCCGTATTGGTCAACGCCGCCGCAATCGTCATGTTTTGCCGAACGGGGATGATGTCGTCGGCAAACTCCTCGGTCTGCGGGGTCACAGCCTGCGAGGCGGAGACCGACATGTTTTCCTCGACGATGCGGGCCGCCAGGACAGCCGTCAGGTCGACATCGGCGTCGTCATTGGCGAAGCGGCGCGGGTCCACATAATACAGTGCCGAGAGCTGGGTGTTGCTCTCAGCCAGGACCGAACCGTTGGAGCGGACATTCTCCTCGACTTCCTCAAGCGACATGGAGCCGGCGAGCTGGAAGGGGATGTCCTTGGTCGGAAAGGATATGGTCTTGAGGCTGACCTCGGATTCGACGTCCGATCCATAGATTGCCCCGGTGCGGTTGGCGGGCTGCGGTATGTTTTCGTCGGTGGAAAAGATCGCCAGCGGGTCGAAGGGCGGATAGCTTTCGCTGGCGGCGCGGTTGGTGGCGAGCGCGATCTTCACATGCGCGAAGGGCTGGCGACGCACCACTTCCTTGTCGCCGTCACGCACCACGGTCGACACTTCCAGAATGTTGCGGTCGGAAGGCTTGGAGGCGATCGCGGTCGAGATCAGGCGGCCGCCGCGGGTGACCTGTTTGTCCGTGGCGTCATGATTGTCCCATATCGCATAGGCCTCGGCGGGGATGGCTAGCTGCTGGCGCCCGTCGAGCGCTGCAAACAGGGCGACACCCATCAATATGCTGGAGGTGAGGCCGGTGAGGAAGGTGCCGGAAAGCCATCGCAGGGAAACCTCGCGCCGATCCGGAGCTCGCCTGCCGTCGGCCAGGATTGGCGGCTCGTTGCCGAG
>NZ_AQHN01000056.1:0-445000 GCF_000359745.1 Rhizobium freirei PRF 81 | reverse complement strand
CAAGAAGGCGATCATCCTCGCCGTCGTCCACCAACAGACGAGCCAGACGGCGACCTATATCGGCGAGCTGCTTCAGCGGGCGGATCTGTCGGCGGCGCTGCTGGAGTTCCTCGATGTCGTTCTGCATCTGGCCGCGGACGGGCAGGAGAGGCGGTTGATACTGGAGATCGCGGCCGAAGCAACGCGGGACGACGATGTCGGCGCGCTCAATGCCGCCGCCGACACGCTCCTCGCGAAAGGCCTGACCGCGCTTCTGAACGGCGCGGCCGAGCGTGGCCAAGTTAAGCTCGTGGTCCCGCTCGAACATGCCGTCCGATTTCTGATGATCGTGATCGACGGGATTTTCAACCGCGTGTCGATCGATGCCGGCTTCGATCCCGCCGGAGAGCGCGATTCGCTCCGGACCATCATTCGCAACATTCTTTGCATCAGCGGGGAAACCCCCGATGCGTGACCGTGATCGCATTACCAATATCGACGCGTTGCGCGGCTTTGCATTGTTTGGGATATTGCAGGTCAATATCCTCGCATTCTCCTCGGTTTACTATGGCACCGGTCTTCCGGCAACGGATGGATGGTCGTCGCTCGATGCTGTTCTGGCTTTCGTGATTTCAGCCGTCTTCGAGCTGAAATTCTACCTGCTCTTCTCGTTCCTGTTCGGCTACAGCGTCACGCTTCAAATGCAATCGGCGCAAAAGGCGGATGTGGCTTTCCTGCCGCGCATGCTGCGCCGGCAAGCGGGATTGTTCCTCATCGGGGCCATTCATGCGCTCGTTCTGTTTCACGGCGACATATTGACCACGTACGCCGTTCTCGGCCTGCTGCTCCTCGCCTTGAGAGAGGTGCGTGGCGGCTTCAAGATTCGCCTTGCGGCCGCATTCGTCGTCGTGACCGCGGTGCTTTGGTTCGCTCTCGCGTTTCTTCAATGGAGTGCGCCGGATCAGGACGATAGCGCTCTGATAATAGACCACGCGCAAACGGCGCTCGCCGCCTATCGTGGAACGCCCATTTCCATCATGGGGCAGCACGGAGAGGATATGGCGTCATTCCTGCCGATGCTGTTGCTGCTTCAAGCCCCCTGTGCATTGGCCATGTTCCTTATCGGCTTCGTTTTCGGGCAGCGAAAGCTGCTGCAGAATCGCGATCTCTATCGGCCATATCTGGTTCGTTCGATCTGCTGGGGATTGGCGGTTGGGCTGCCCGGCGGCGTTGCCTACGCCTGTGCTACGCAATTTGCTCCGGGTACGTCACTGGAAACGGCGGGCTTGGCGCTTTCCGTTCTCACATCGCCATTCCTGACGGGTGCCATCATCGCGGGAGTGCTGATGGCATTGGATTCCGGCCGAATGGGTAGCTGGCGCGATTATCTGGCTAGCGCCGGGCGCATGGCATTGTCGAATTATCTCATGCAATCGATTGTCTGTGCCCTGATCTTTCACGGTTATGGCTTCGGGCTGATCGGCAAGCTGTCTTTCGCGATGACGCTGGTTGTGGCCGTCGTCCTCTTCGGCCTCCAGCTTCTTCTTAGCCGCTGGTGGCTTCGGCGTTTCAATTACGGGCCCGTGGAGTGGCTGCTTCGCGCTGTGACCATTGGTCATTGGCCCCGATGGGATTCGAGCGGAAGCGGCAATCTCTAAGGACGTGCGCACCATCCATTAACCGCTCTTCGCCCCTCAATCGGGGATCGCTGCTATCCGGAAAATGAAACTGCCCGTCTGGGGACCAAACGGGCAGTTTTTTGGCTTCATGTGGCCTTGAGGCCTTGCGCAGCGGAAGGATCAGCTGCGCGGCTTGAGGTTCTCGGCGTCGTAGAGCGGCTTGTAGCCGACGCCGACAACTTCGACAGGGTAGGTTTCGCCGAAATATTCGACCTTGAGCTTGCGTCCTTCCTGGGCATGGGACCAGGGCAGGTAGGCAAGCGCAATGTTCTTGCCGATGGTCGGGCCATAGGCGATCGACGTGGTGAAGGAGCGGCGGCCGAGTTCGTCGACCAGGGTTTCGCCGGTTTCGGGGTCCATGACTGGCAGGATGCCGACCGGGTAGCGGGCAACGCCGTTGGAGTCGATATTATCGGTCACGACGAGGGTACAAAGCATGGCCGGCTGATGCTCGCGGGCGCGATATTCGAGATGCTTCGCCTTGCCGCGGAAATCGGCCTCCTTGACCTTCGGGCGGGCGAGATCGGCTTCCAGCAGATTATATTCCGTCAGCAGGTCGGCATTCTGCAGGCGGAGGCTCTTTTCCATGCGGCGGCTGTTGGCATAGGTTTCGACGCCGACGGCGATAGCGCCTGTCGAACGCAGCGCATCCCAGACGGCCAGCGCATCACCATAGGCCATATGCAGTTCCCAACCCTGCTCGCCGACATAGGAGATGCGAAACGCTGTGACGTTCTTGCCGGCGATGCGGATCTGCTTGATCGCGGCGAAGGGGAAGTTCTCGTGCGAGAGGTTTTCCGGGCTTTCGACGACCTTCTGCAGGTTGGTGCGGGCATTCGGTCCCCAGATGCCGATCGTGACATAACGTTCGGTGACATCGGTGATGGTGACGTCGAAACCCTTATCCTGAGCGACACGGCGCATGTAGTGGAAATCGCGCGGGCCGGCATCGGCGCCGTCGATGAGGCGGCAGCGGTCGGCCATGCGGATCACGGTAAAATCGGCACGCACCATGCCCTCGTCGTCGAGGAAGTGGGTATAGATGCCCTTGCCGATATTGGCGTCGCCGCCGATCTTGGCCGCACAGAGCCATTCCAGCAGCTCGACATGATCGGGACCCTCGATGTCGTACATGGCGAAATGCGAGAGGTTGATGATGCCGCAATCTTCGCTCAGCGCCAGATGCTCGGCATTGGACACGCGCCAGAAATGGCGGTTGTCCCATTCGTTTTCACGCACCGGGATGCGATCGCCGTATTTTTCCAGCAGGGGCTCGTTGGCGGCATAGCCGTGTGCGCGCTCCCAGCCGCCGAGTTCCATGAAATAGCCGCCGAGTTCCTTTTCACGCTCATAGAAGGGCGAGCGGCGGACATTGCGGCCGGTCGCATAGGGTTCGCGCGGATGAACGGCGGGATTGTAGATCTTCTGGGCCGCTTCGGTGCAGCGGCCTTCGATGAAGCTCTCTTCCAGCATATGTGGGTAGAAGCGGGAGTAATCGATCCTGTTGTGGTCGATCGGCGTGCGGCCGTCTGTCATCCAGTCGGCAACGAGCTTGCCGAAGCCGGGGCCGTCCTTCACCCAGATGGCGACGCAGTACCAGAGCCCGCGAACCTTCTGACTTTCGCCGACGGACGGGCCGCCGTCGGTGGTGACCTGCAGGAGGCCATTGAAGGAATGGCCTTCATTGTAGCCGAGTTCGCCGAGGATCGGTGTCAGTTCCATGGCGCGTTCGAGCGGCTCGATGATCTGCTCCATGTCGAGATCGCGCTGCGAGGGCGAGAGACGGGCTTCGTGCTTTTCAAGCAGATCGCGAGGATGGCAGAGGCGCGGGTTCTTCTCTTCGTAGTAGCCCCATTCGATCTGGCCGCCTTCGGCGGTCTTCGGATCGCCGGTGTCGCGCATATAGGCGGAGTTGCCCTGATCGCGCATCAGCGGGAAGCCGATTTCCTTGCCCGTATTGGCAAATTCATTATAGGGGCCGAAGAAGGTCAGCGGGTGGTCGACCGGCATGACCGGCAGGTCTTCGCCGACCATTTCGGCGATCAAGCGGCCCCAGAGGCCGGCGCAGACGATGACATATTCCGCCTCGATGGTGCCGCGATGGGTGACGACGCCGGTGATGCGGCCGTCCTTGACGATCAGGGATTGGGCGGGCGTATTGGCGAAGGAGAGGAGCTTGCCGCTCTTCTCGCCCTGGTCGATCAGCTTGCCGGCAACGGTCTGCGAACGGGGAATGACGAGGCCGGCATCCGGATCCCACATGCCGCCCTGAACCATGCTTTCCTCGATCAGCGGGAATTTTTCCTTGATCTCGGCGGGTTCGATGAGGCTCACGCGCGTGCCGAAGGCCTTGCCAGACGTGACCTTGCGCTTGATTTCCGCCATGCGGTCGTCATCGCCGACGCGGGCGACTTCCAGGCCGCCGACGCGGGCGTAGTGGCCGAGCTTATCGTAGAAATCGATGGAGTAGAGTGTCGTCCAGCAGGAGAGGAAATCATGGCTGGTGGTGTAACAGAAGTCGGAGGCATGGGCTGTCGAGCCGATATCGGTGGGGATACCGGACTTGTCGATGCCGACAATATCGTCCCAGCCGCGCTCGATCAGATGGTGGGCAATCGATGCGCCGACGATACCGCCAAGCCCGATGATGACGACCTTCGCCTTTTGAGGAAATACTGCCATTGCGTGCGACCCTGATTGATACTGGAGGCGGATTTTATGATGTGTGCGGCGGCGACCAGAGCCTGTCTACGACATATTCAAGATGCTTGCACGACGACCGGCGGGCCATCCACCATGGAAAACGGCAGGAGGCCTTGCCGATGATCGCTTGTCGCCATGTCGCAAAGGCGACGCTATCGCCTTCGCCAAGCACGTGCCGCTCTATTGCGGGATCGATTGCATCATGATCTCGCGGCGCAAGATCGGGCCTTCTTCGCCGAAATAAGTGGTCAGCAGCTTGGCGAAATCATCCGACTGGTAGGTTTCTGTCAGTGTTTGATCGACAAGCAGGCGAAAGGCCGAGTCATCCTGCCTGAGCGCGATGCCATAGGGTTCGTGCGTGAAGAGGCGATTGCCAATGGCAAGCGCAGATGGCTTGTGAGCATGGGAAGCGAGATCGAAGAGCAGGGCGCGGTCGGCGAAATAGGCGTCGATCTTCCGGCTTTCGAGGGCGGCTACGCCGTCCTGATGCGTGGCAAAATTCTCGATGCGTGTTTGCGGCACGTCGGGTCCGAGCGCCTCGCGCAGCGTCGCGCCGGTGGTCGTGTCGGAGCGGACACCGATCGTGCTCTTTGCCGGCGCCTGCTTGTTGGAGGCAAGGGTCGGCCGCTTGTCGAGGAAAAGCACCATCAGATAGTCGGGCGAATCCTTGCGCAGCAGGGCGCTCGCGCCGGTCAGGAAGATCGATTGCGAGAAATCGACGCTCTGGCGTCTGGCGAGATTGATGGTCAAGGCGCCGCAGAGGAGGTCGATGCGGCCGTCTTTCACGGCATTGAAGCCGTCGGCGAGGGTCATTTCGACATAATCTCGCTTCAGGCCGGTAACCTTGCGGCCGACGGCGTCGGCGATCTTTCCGCAGAGATCGACGGCATAGCCGGTGGGACTCCCGTCCTTCTTCTTGAAGGAGAATGGCGCCTCGTCGTTGATATAGCCGATACGGATTAAGCCCTTTTGCGCGACGATATCGAGCGTCTGGGCGGCCGTGGCTGCATAGGCTGAGAGGCCAAGAGCAATGCCTGCCAAAATCAATCGTCTCATGCAGTTCGCCAGCATGGTCATGATCTCCTGGAGAATGGTGGCGATCGCAAAGGCTTAAGCGCAGATTATGGTCTGGCTGACGTTTGTCAACGATGGATTGTCTCGGGCAGTTGCTGGTCGAACAAGGGTAGCAGCCGTATCGTCGTTATATTTGCCATTCCCGGTATCACGAAGAGTTTCGTTACCCTGCCGCGATTTCCGGCCTATCTATCCTGCAGGGTTGTCTACCCATGGGAACGCTTGCACAGGAGACGAACGTGATGCGACAGCCAAGTGCCACGACCCGGAAAGCGGTCTTTGCCTTCAGTTCCTGTTTCGCAGCTTTTTGTACGGCATTCAGCCCGGAGCTGGCCTCGCCGGCGATGGCGCAGACGATCATCGACGAGTGGCATAAGGTGAAACCGCCTGCTCCGCCGGATCTGAAGCCCGTCACCATCGATCCGAAGACGACGGCATTGCTGCTCCTCGATTTCAACGGCGCGCAGGATCCGACCAAAGGGCCGTGCAACGCGAAAAGCAAGCCGCGTTGCCTCGCCTCCGTGCCCAAGGTGAAAACCCTGCTCGATCAGGCGCGGGCCAAAGAGATGCTTGTCGTTTTCAGCCTGGCCGGCGCCGGCCAGCCGCAGGATATCGCAACGGCTCTGGCGCCTCTGGCGAGCGAGCCGATCGTCAAGTCCGGGGCCGACAAATTCATCGGCACCAATCTGCGCAGCATTCTCGCCGACAAGGGCATCAAGACCGTCATCGTCACTGGCACGGCCTCGGAAGGTGCTGTTCTCGATACGGCGACGGATGCCGCTTTGAACGGCATGAACATCGTGCTGCCCGTCGACGGCATGTCGTCCACCGAACTTTATGGCGAGCAATATGTGGCCTGGCACATGGTCAATGCACCCGGCGTTTCGCAGAAGACGACATTGACCAGCGTCGGGCAGATCAAATTCTGATTCGGTTGCCGTTTCGTAGCCCGAGAGTTGAGGGGAGACTTCCCGCTTTCGATATGGCAGCGCGATGTCGATGTCGTCTGCCTATGCCAAGGCTTCGTCGAACAGGTTCAGCAGACGTTTCCAATGCCTTTCGGCACCGGTCTCGTCGTAGACGCCATGGTCTGGCACCGTCCATCCGTGCGACATGCCGACATAGTTTTCGATGATATGGTCGACGCCGCCGGTGCGCAGCGCCTCGGCGAGACGGGCGGATTGTTCCGGCGGAAAGCTGTTGTCGATACCGGCAGCGCCGACATAGACGCGCGCCTTGATATCGGCCGCTAGGCGGTGCGGGCTATCTTCCGCTTCGCTGGCGAGATTGCCGCCATGGAAGCTGGCTGCCGCTGCGATACGGTCGGGATAGGCGGCAGCGGCCGTCAGCGCGCGAGCCCCACCCATGCAATAACCGACCACGCCGGCAGGCCCCTTAGCGCCTGCGGCGGACAGCGCGTCGAGGAAGGCGGCGCTGTCGTTTCTCGTCATTTGTTGCGTCGTTCCGCGTAGCATCGTCATGATCGTCTCCCGCGATGCCGGATTGCCGAAGGCGCTGCCGTCGAAGGGGCCATAGGCGCCGAAGCGATAGAAGAGGTCCGGAAGCAGCACGATATGGCCGGCATCGGCGAGCCGCTGCGCCATTTCGTAAAGCGAGGCGCGCGGACCCATGGCATCCATATAGAAGATCACGCCGCTCCCGGCTGAGGCACCGTTGTCGGGGCGGAAGACGGCCGCTTTGGCCATACCGTCGGCCGTCTTGATGTCGATGTCCTGCTTCATCGTCGTATTCCTTGCGATTTCCTGTTGTCGGAATGGTTTCCCGAGGCTGCCGCCAGACTGGCAAATGGTTGGTGTGGGCTCAATAGCATCGCGCGCTGAAAATGATGCGACCGACGGATCGCCGATCAATATGTCTTGAGTTTCCGTGCCTGCCTTCGGTGACATAGTATGGCCGGACGTTTGGAGGGTAATTCCGATGTCTCTTCGCCAGATGGTTCCGGGCTTTCTATTGGCTTTCTCGTTGATGTCCATGCCGGCTTTTGCGGCGTCGCCCGAGCAGTCCCGTCCGGCGGCGGATGGCCATGCCGGTGTTCTTTCGCTGTTGCCGCCAGATGCGGTGAGCGACCATGTGCTGAATGCCGGCGGCAGGAGCATCGCCTATACGGCGACGGCCGGTACGCTCGATCTTTTCGGGCAGGATGGCCAGCGCAGCGCGGCGATCTTCTATACCGCCTATGTCGCGAAGAATCGCGATGCCGGCCGACCCGTCACCTTCGTATTCAATGGTGGACCGGGCGCCGCAGCGGCCTTCCTCAATCTCGGTCTCGTCGGGCCGAAGATTCTCGATTTCGGTCCGGATGGCCGCGATGGCGCCAATGCCAAGCTGATCGACAATGCTCAGAGCTGGCTCGATTTTACCGATCTCGTCCTGATCGATCCGATCGGCACTGGCTGGAGCCGGACGGTGAAGCCGGACGATGCGAACGACTTCTACAGCGTGGAGAGCGATGCCGAGAGCCTTGCCAAGGCGATTGCCCTCTATGTCGGCCATAATGGCCGCGCGGCCTCGCCGAAATACATTCTCGGGGAAAGCTATGGCGGCTTCCGTTCGGTCAAGGTCGCCAACAGCCTGCGCGAGGATCAGGGCATACTGATTTCGGGCATCGTCATGCTCTCGCCCTTGCTCGAGGGCCGGCTCGTTTTCGGTGGCAGCAACGATGCGCTTGGCGCTGCCCTGATGCTCCCTTCGCTGGCTGCAGCCGAGCTGGAGCGGCAAAACGCGCTCAGCGATAAGGCGGTTCAGGCCGCAGAGTATTTCGCTCTCAACGAATATCTGCCGGCACTTGCCGGTCGGCCGCCCTCCGGAGACGCCGGCAGGGCCTTCTACGCTCGGGTGGCGAAACTGACAGGTATCCCCGAGGATATCGTTGCCAGGAGCCAGGGGTTTCTCGGCAGCGTCTATCAGAAACACTCAGATGGCGGCGGTGGTGAAGTGGCAAGCGCCTACGATGCCTCCTTGCTGGCGCCCGATCCCTATCCGCAGTCGGATTCCGAGCGTGGCGGTGACCCTATTCTCGATGGCTTCGTCCGTGCCTATGGCGGCGCCTTTTCGAGCTATGCGCGCGATGAACTCGGCTTCCGCACCGACATGACCTACACGCTCCTGTCGACATCGGTGAACAGGCAATGGAAATGGGGCGGCCGAGACGGTGGCTCGCGCCTCAGCGCCGGCGTCACCGACGACCTCAAGGAGCTGCTGTCGCTGTCACCCTCGTTCCGGCTGATGGTCGGGCAAGGCTATAGCGATCTCGTCATTCCCTTCGGCGTCAACAAATACGTGCTCGACCATATGCCGGCGGCCTTTGCCGATCGCGTGGCGCTGAAGCTCTATCGCGGCGGCCATATGTTCTACACGAGGCCGACATCGCGCGAGCAGTTCACCATGGATGCCAAGGCGTTCTTTGCGGCACAAAGCCAGGCTGCGCCGGCGGCGAAGTCGAACTAGAGCGCTTCCGCTTTTCACGGAAACTCTGAACCGCTCTATCTCTTTGTTTTCTAGCAACTCCAGGAAAACCGCTACGCATTTTTCCTGGAGTTGTTCTAAGGGCTCGGCATCGGTGTCGTGGAACCGAGCGTTATGCATCTGCGGCGCGGCGCCTCGACGTCCGGGCTGCCCTTGCGTAACGGAGGATGCGGCCTAGTCGTGCTGTTGCAGCTGGAAGAGATGCTTGATGCGCGAGCTCAGCGAGCTGACGGGAGCGCCGTTGACCAGCACGTCGGTGCTGGCAAACAGATGGTGCTCGGCCTCGATGCGTTTCGCCATGATGGCACCCAGCTCCTCGGCAAGGGCCGGCCGGTCATGCAGCAGCGGCGACAGGCAGTCCTCGCCGATTTCATAGGTGACGACGAAGGTCAAGGCGCGAACAGTCCCGACTTCGCCCGATCCCATCAACAGACCGCTCTCTCCGAAATAGTCGCCGGGAGCGAGGCGTGTGAGCTCGATCTGCCGATGCCCCTCGCGGCGGGTGATGCTGACCACGCCCGACCGGACGATCGTCAGCGCGCGAAGCTTGGCATCCTGTTCGGCGATGACCGCGTCCTTGCGATAGGTGCGGCGCTGCATGTGCGACGCCAGATGCTCCTTCTCGTCCTCGGTCAGCGATGAGAAGAGCGGGATGTTGCTGACCAGCCGCCATGGCGTTCCGGGGCCGTGCTGTTGATCGGCGGGCGTTTCGGTTGCGTGCTCCGCGGCGACCGTGATCGTCCCGGGAGGTCCGGCGAATTTCAAACCGGCCGCCTTCGAGTGGCGGTAGAGAAGATCGTAGATCTCGTTTTTTGCGGTCATCGTCATCGACATATCGCGGACGCGGAACGAAAGCAGCAGTTCAAGCGCCTGCCCGTCGATGGAGATGATGGCGACGCTGGGCTCCGGCACCTTCAGGATTGAATTGCAGCTGATCAGCACGTTCTGCATGAGATCGGCGACAACACGCGGAAGTGTCGTCGGCTGAACGCGCACCGTCACCGTCGCGCCGTGGCTTTCTTCCGGCGAAGAAAGGTTGGTGAGCCGCGTCTTGGCAAGGACGCTGTTCGGGATGACCACGAGGTCGTTCGTGCCGTTCAGCAAATGCGTCGCCCGCCAATTGGTTTCGACGACGCGGCCCTGGACATCGTTTTCGAGCACGATCCAGTCGCCCACCGAATAGGGACGGCCGAGATTGAGCGCGATGCCGGAGAAAACGTCGCTCAACGTGCTTTGCAGGGCAAGACCGAGAATGATGGCGAAGACGCCCGATGTCGCGATCAACGTGCCGATCGGAACACTGAAGACATCGCCGATGATCGAGAGTATTGCGCCGAGATAGATGATGCCGACGATCAGGTCCTGCAGCAGTCGGCCCTCGCGGGGCTTGCGTTCGAAGATCAGAAACAGGCGCACGAAGGCGATCAGCACCCAGGCGCCGTTGACCCACCATATGATCTTGGCAACACCTGTGAAGGTGCGCAGCGTCACCGAGTCCTGCGGTGGGCTCGGCTCGTAAGGGATGATGCCGTGATAGAGCAGAAGCACGGTCAGGGAAACGAAGAAGATGATTTGCCCGATCAGGCGCCCCGCGCGCTGATGACGCAGCATGATGCGGCTGACGAATGTGCCGATGACGACCAGAACGCAGAACTGGACAATCGGATCACCAAGAAGTGCAATGGTCATGGGGGCTTGGCCGCACTCAGTCTTTCGGATGGACGCTAAATTGGCACGAAAGCGGCCGCAACGCCATATGGCGATGGATTGCCTGCTTTCGTCTCCCGTGAAGCTGCGCCCAAAGGTCGCTGGCGCCTCGATCTTGTTTCGTCAACCTTGATAATTAGATGACGATTATCATCTTACATCTGTCATCCCATCCTGCTATCTGCTCCCGCGAGTGCACCTTCCGGTGCTTCGACATCATCAAGGAACATCCATGACACAGTCTTTTGTGATTAACGGCGATTTGCTGATCGGCGCGGATTCGACCGGTGACAACAGAACCGCGCGTGCCATCAACCCGGCAACGGGTGCCGATCTGGAGCCGGCTTTTGCGATTGCCGGCGAGACCGACGTGGCAAAGGCCTGTGAACTGGCGGCCCAGGCATTCGACGTCTATCGCGCCACCAGCCCGGAACAACGCTCGGCATTCCTCGAAAAGATTGCCGACAATATCATGGAGATCGGCGATGTGCTGATCGAGCGGGCGACGGAAGAGACCGGCCTGCCGGTCGCGCGTCTGCAGGGCGAGCGTGCCCGCACCGTCGGCCAGCTGCGGCTGTTTGCTGAGGTCGTCCGCTCGGGCGAGTGGCTCGATCTGCGCGTCGATCCGGCTTTGCCGGAGCGCAAGCCGATGCCGCGGTCCGATCTGCGCCTACGTCAGATCCCGCTCGGCCCGGTCGCCGTCTTCGGCGCCAGCAACTTTCCGCTCGCCTTCTCGGTTGCAGGCGGTGATACGGCATCGGCGCTCGCCGCCGGCTGCCCGGTCGTCGTCAAGGGTCATCTTGCCCATCCGGGTACGGGCGAACTTGTGGGACGCGCTGTCCGCGCCGCCGTTGCCGCTTGCGGTCTTCCGGAAGGCACATTCTCGCTGTTGACCGGCGCCAACGAAACCGGCGCGGCGCTGGTGCGCGATCCCCGCATCAAGGCTGTCGGCTTTACCGGTTCGCGTGGCGGCGGCATGGCGCTCGGCGCGATCGCCGCGGCACGGCCTGAGCCCATCCCTGTTTATGCCGAGATGAGCAGCGTCAATCCCGTCTTCCTCTTCCCCGCCGCGCTCGCTGCACGCGCCGAGGTGATCGGTACGGGCTTCATCGATTCCCTGACGCTCGGTGCCGGCCAGTTCTGCACCAATCCGGGCCTGCTCTTCGCGATCGAGAGCCCAGATCTCGACCGGTTCGTTGAGGCTGCCAGCGATGCCCTGACGGGCCGCGCGCCGGCGCCGATGCTGACCCCGGGCATCCATGCCGCCTTCGACAAGGGCGTTGCGGCATTGGCGGAGCATGAGGCGGTCAAGACCGTCGCTCATGGCGCGCCGGCCGAAGGCGTCAACCGCAGCCCCGGCATCTTCTTCGAGACTGGCGTCGAGCCTTTCCTGGCCGACGAGCGCCTGGGTCATGAGGTTTTTGGCGCCGCGAGCCTGCTGGTGCGATGCAAGGACATCGAGCAGATGATCGCCGTTGCGGAAAAGCTCGAGGGCCAGCTGACCGCGACGCTGCAGATCGAAGCGGATGACTATGTCACGGCCGCCAAGCTGGTGCCGGTGCTGGAGCGCAAGGCCGGGCGCATCCTTGCCAATAGCTGGCCGACCGGCGTCGAAGTCAGCCATGCCATGGTGCATGGCGGGCCTTTTCCGGCTACGTCGGACAGCCGCACGACCTCGGTCGGCACGCTTGCCATCCGCCGCTTCCTGCGCCCGGTCTCCTATCAGGACCTGCCGGAAGGGCTGCTGCCGGCCGAGCTGCGAGACGATGGCGTCAAGTCGCTGCCGCATCTGCTGGATGGCGTGCGCAAGGGTAACTGAGTGCTAAAGTGCCCCTCATCCGGCCTGCCGGCCCCCTTCTCCCCGTCAGAACGGGAGAAGGGGATAGACGCACCCACAGCCTTCGCTTCAACTACTTATTTTGGTGAGGGGATCATCCCCTCTCCCCGTTAAAACGGGGAGAGGGCTAGGGTGAGGGGCAATCCCACGACTTGAAGACGACTGGAAACCTCAAACCACCGCGTAGACGATGCCGGTGAACGAGCCGGCATGGTGCAGGAGTTCTCGCTCGCCCGCGCCATCGAGTCTGGCGGAATAGAGATTGCCGCCGATATCGGTGAAGAACATGCGATTACCAGGCAGATCGAGCGAGAGGCCGATGCCTTCGTCCAGGCCTTCGAGGACGACTTCTGACGTTGCGGCGATATCGTCCATCTGGGCGCAGTTGACGGTATTGCCGCGCGGAAGATTGCCGCGATCGGTCCAGTAGATCGTGCGGGTGGCAAGGTCGAGTTCAAGATCGATCGGTTCCGGCAGCTTGTCGAGCAAGGTCTCGATGTCGCTGCGATTGGTGGCGGTTTCGCCGGCCGGGATATTGATGCCAGCGCGGAAGATGCGGCCGAGGCCGGCATCCGGCGGCCCTTTCTGGGTCCAGTAGATCTGCCCGAGCGGCAGGTCGAGGGCGATGCCAACGCACCAGCGTTCGATATCGGCGCTGTCTTCCGGGCTGTCGCCATTCTGCACCAGGGTTTCGATATCACTGCCATCGATGTTGGCGCGCATGACGCGCATACCCTCGCGGTCGCACCAATAGAGCTTGCCGTTGTCGCGGTCGAGCTGGATCTGCTTCGGCGTGACGAGCGTGCTGCCTGGCGGGATCAATGTGATGTGGTTGCCGCCGTCGAGGTCCATGCGCTCGATGGAGCCGTCATGGGCGTTGTAGTCGTTGCCCATCTCGGTCCAGTAGATCCAGCCGTTCTCGCTGTCGACGAGAATGCCGTCCGGGCTGCGGCCCGGCCGTTGGACGATGAGCTTGAGATCGGTGCCGTCGATGGCGGAGGAGAGAATGCGTCCGTCGTTGATATCGAGGAAGAACAGTCTTTCGGTCTTGTCGGTGGAAGTGGCAGGCGTCCGTGCTTCTGCTTCTGACATGAGAGCATCCTTTCAAAGGGGCGGATCTGCGGATCACAGCGCGGCAATCATGGCATCGGTTGATGACAGCATCATTCGCCGCTGCGATCAGAATGAACATCTGCCGCGCCGCAGCAAACTTCAAGGGTCTGGACGTCGCGGCCGCAGCGATGCCCCCGTCAAATAACTGTCATTGCTCTGATATAAATCCCCATCATTTCCAGGGGGCTGTTCCAATCGGGGGCTGAAGTCCGAAGCCGGAGGTGCTTGATATCATGTCGACGCTCCAGCAGGTTGCTTTTCGCGCCGGCTGTTCGGTCGCGACCGCCAGCCGCGTGCTCAATCGCAACGGTCCCGTCAGCGACGAGATGGTGCGCCGCGTGCGCCGGGCGGCGGCGGAACTCGGCTATCGGGGGGGTGGGCGTACTGGCAACGGGCGGCCGGCAATCGGCGTGCTCATTCCCAGCGTTACCAATCCCGTTTTTGCGGCTTCGCTTTCCAGCATCCAGAACCGAGCCTTTCATGCGGGTCACAGCGTGTTGATCGCGCAGTCGAACTATGACCCGGCGCAGGAGCCGGACGCGGTCGCCTCGCTTCTTCATCAGCAGCCGACCGGCCTCATCCTCACGGTCTGCGATCCCGAACGCAGTATGGCTCTATCTTCAGCCCTGCCGCCGACCGTGCTGCTCGGCAATCTGCCGACAAGCCGCTTCACCGCCGCCGTCGCCACCGACAATTTCGCTGCAGGTCGTGATTTGACCAACCATCTCCTATGCAAGGGGCACCGCCGCATTCTGTTCATCTCCGGACACTTCGCGGCGTCGGACCGGGCGAAACTACGCTATCTCGGCTATATCAGAGCTATGGAGGCGGCCGGGCAGCGGCCTTTGGATACTCTGGAGATTTCCTTCGTGAGCAGCCTGGAGCAACTCGATCTTTCGGACGTCGTCGCGCGTTCGAACCCGACGGCGATCATCGCCTCCAACGATCTTCTGGCCCTCGGCGTGATGGGCGCGCTGCGGCGACAGGGCCTCTCTATTCCACGCGATATCTCGGTCGCGGGTTTCGATGGGATTTCCCTCGGTCTGTTGACGGAGGTGTCGTTGACGACCGTTGAAATACCGGACGGGACCATGGGTGCGGCTGCCGCATCGCTATTGCTCGACATGGCGGAAAACGCCGCGCCGCCTCGCCATTTGACCGTGCCTTACCGGCTGCGCGTGGGCGGGAGCGTGCGCGATCTTGCTGTTCAGTCCTGAGCGTCTCTGCACGGGAAACGCCGCCTCCCGAAGAGAGGCGGCGCGATTTCTTCGGACCGGATCGAAAGATCAGCTGCGCGGCAGCATGCCTCCGACGTCGGAAGCAGCATCCTCAAGCGCTTCCTTCGGTGCGGCCGAGCCATCGATGATGCGCGAGAGGTTGTCGACGATGGTCTGCGTGACCTTGACGCCGTTGGCGCCCGGGAAGGCGTACCAGGGGATCATGACCGGCATCTGGCTCAGGCCAGCCTGGAACAGCGGGTTCTTCTTGTAGAAGTCGCCGAGATATTCGGCAGACTTGGCAGCCAGTTCGTTGTTCGGAACATAGCCGGTGCCGGGAACGACGACGGAGGCGCCATAGGGGCCGGCGGCGAACTTGGCGAACTTCCAGGCGGCTTCTTCCTTGACCGGATCATGCGTCAGGATGACGACGGCATTGCCGCCTGTGGGAAGGCGGCCGTTGACCGGGTCGATCAGCGGGATCTTGGCGGTACGCAGATCGAACTTGGTGCCGACATTCTTGATGGTGTTGACGAGTGCGCCGGTGGTCTGGAATTCGAAGCCGACCTTGCCGGCAGCGAAAGCCTGCTCGCCGGCAGCCTTGGTGAAGACCGGCATGCCGCCTTCCTTGACGAAGCGCTGGATCATCTCGACGGCCTTCTGTCCCTCAGGACCGTTGAAGGCGACCTTGCTTTCGTCGTCGCTCAGCATCTTGCCGCCGGCGCCGAAGAGGAGGGCGGAGAACATCCAGTCGTCGCCCTGCCAGCGGAAGTCCATGCCGTCGACGCCGTTGCCGAGCGCCTTGATCTTGCCGGCGAGCGCGATGACTTCATCCCAGGTCTTCGGCGGGTTGTCCGGATTGCCGCCGGCAGCCTTCACCAGATCGGCGTTGTAGTACATGATCGGGTTCGAGGTCGCGAAAGCGAGGCCGACCTGCTTGCCCTTGACCTGGGCGAGCTTCAGGATCGTGTCCGAGAAACCCTTCTCGGCCATGTTGCCCTCTTTCTTGACGAGGGGGCCGAGGTCGACGGCGACGTTACGCTCGTCCATCATGCGCAGGCGGTTGAGGCCGATGAAGGTGACATCGGGCATTTCGCTGGTGCCGGCCTGGCGCAGGATGGTCTGGATGCCTTCCTCATAGGTGGCCGAAGGGGCAGCGAACTGGATCTTGATGTCGGGATTTTCTTCCATGAACTTCTTCGAGATCGTGTCCATCACGTTCTTGAAGAAGCCGGGCATGGGGTAGTGAACCGTCAGGGTCGTTTCGGCGTAGGCCGGGACCGTCACGACCATCGAAATGGCCGCGGCGGCGAGAATCTGGGTGATATGCTTCATCGCTCGTTCTCCTGTTCGAGCATGATGCCGAAAAGTGTAAGCGGTTTTCGGACGAAATCATGCTCTACTTCTTTGATTCTAGAGCGGATTCAGATCTTAGATCGATTCGATCTAGAATCATCCGCTCTAGTCGAACCGGTCAGCCTTTGAGACCGGTCATGGTAATGCCCTCGACGAAACGCTTCTGTGCGAGAAGGAATGCCGCGACGAGGGGAAGGGTAATCATGAGGGTTGCCGCCATGAGCGCGCCGTAGTCGTCGCCGGCTTCGGCGGCGCGGAAATACATGAGGCCCAGCGGTGGCGTGAAATAGGCCTGCTTGGTGATGACGATCAGCGGCCAGTAGAGGTCGTTCCAGTGCGCGACGACGGAGAAGATCGCGAAGGCCGTGACCGCCGGCCAGGCATTCGGCACGATGACGCGGGCGACGATGCCGAGTTCGGACATGCCGTCGAGACGGGCGGCGTGGATCAGATCATCCGGCATGGCGCGGAAGAACTGCAGGAACATGAAGATCGCGAACACCGAGATCGAGAAGGGCGCGACCAGAGCGGTGTAGCTGTTCAGCAGCGACAGGCTGTTGAAGCCGACATAAAGCGGTAGCGCCGTCGCATGGATCGGGATCAGCAACCCAAGCATGACCAGCAGCATCATGATGCGCGCAGCCGGAAATTTCAGCTTAGCCATGGCATAGGCGCAGGGGATGGCGATCAGCACCTGGAAGAAGAAGATCAGGCCGCAGACGAGAACGCCGTTGAACAGCAGCGTGCCCATCGACACCTTGCTCAGCGCCTTGGCGATGTTCTCGATATAATAGAAATTCGTCGGGATCAGCTTCAGCGCCGATGTGAAGATATCGTCCTGCGCCTTGCCGGCGGTCGAGATCATGAAGATGTAGGGCGCAAGGAATATGAGCGAGCCGAGGATCAGCACCAAAAGGCGCAGGATGCGGCCGGGAGTGAAGCCTGTCGAGGTCATGTGTAATGCACCTGCCGGTCTTGGACGCGATATTGCAGGAAGGTCAGCACCACGAGGATGGCGAGAAACACCGTCGTCATGGCCGAGGCGTAGCCGACCCGGAGATAGACGAAGCCTTCCTGGTAGATGGTGAAGAGCAGGACTTCCGAGGCATGGTTGGGGCCGCCGTCGGTCAATGCCTTCACGGTGTCGAAGACCTTCACCGCATTGATGATGCTGATTGTGGTGACGAACAGCGTCGTCGGTCCGAGCATCGGCCAGGTGACGAGCCAGAAGCGGTCGAAGGACGATTTCGCGCCATCCACTTCGGCTGCCGCGTAAAGCTCACGCGGGATGGCGGTAAGGCCGGCAAGAAACAGCACCATGTTGAAGCCCACCGACTGCCAGACGCCGATGATCGACAAGCTGTAGAGCGCCGTCGCCGACGAGCCGAGCCAGTTCGGTCCGCGCACGCCCATCTCGGCGAGAAGAGCGTTGATCGGGCCGATCGTCGGGTGAAAAAGATACTGCCAGACGGTTGCCATCGCGACGATCAGCGAGGCGACGGGCAGGAAGTAGGCCGTGCGGAAGAAGCTGCGGCCAATGCCTTCGCTCTCGATCAGCAACGCGACGCCGAGGCCAAGCACGATCGAGGCAGGTGCGACGATGGCGGTATAGGTTGCGGTGTTCCAAAGCGATTTCTGGAAGCCGCGATCCTTCAGCAGATGCGCATAATTCTCGAAAGCGACGAAGCGCAGGCCCTTGTCGCCGAGCTGGAAATCCGTGAAGCCGAGCACGACGACGGCGATGATCGGCACCAGGATGAAGAGCACGATCAGGACAATGGCGGGCAGGGCGAACAGCAGAGCCGTGCGGGCCTCGCTGCGTTCGTGCGCCGCCGCCGACTGCATCGGCAAGGATGTGGCGGCAATGCTAGCCATGCGCCTTCTCCCGGGCAGCGTCGACAGTTGTCGGGACGGCACGCAGCCGACGACCATCCTCGGCAAAGACCAAGGCCTGCTCGGCTGCAAGCGAGAGCGCCACAGGCATGCCGGCAGAAAGACCGGCGGCCTCGGCAGGCGCAAGTTTGACGATCATGGTTTCGCCGATCGCATCGAGCTTGGCGTAGAGGATGACCTCGGAGCCGAGGAATTCCATGCGCTCGATATGGGCCGCGAGTGCGTCCTGGCGATTTTGAGCGAGGCTCACGAACTCCGGGCGGATGCCGAGGGTGACGTTGCTTCCGGAGAAGGTGTCGTCTTCCAGCGCAAGACGGATGCCGCCGAAGGCAACGATGCCGTTCTCCGCCAGTGCCGGCAGCAGATTGATGCGCGGCTGGCCGACGAAGCGGGCAACTTCGACATGGGCCGGATCGTCATAGATCGTCTGCGGCGAGGCGAGCTGCAGCAGCTGCCCGCCGATCATGACCGCGACGCGATCCGCCATCGAGAGCGCCTCGGCCTGATCGTGGGTGACGTAGACCGTGGGCACGCCGGCGCGGCGATGCAGATCGACGATCTCGCCTCGGGCGTGGACGCGCAGATTGGCGTCGAGATTGGAGAGCGGCTCGTCCATGAGGAAGACGGCGGGGCGGCGCACCATGGCGCGGGCCAGCGCCACGCGCTGGCGCTGGCCGCCCGACATCTGGCCCGGCTTGCGGTCGAGCAAATGGTCGATCTTCAGAGAAGTCGCCATTTCACGGACGTCGCGGATGATGCCGGTACGGGTGGCGCGCTGGCCGGGGATCAGCGAGCCGATGAAGGGCAGGCGCTGAGCGCGCGACAGGCGGCGCATGGCGAGCGGCACGGCGATGTTTTCCGAAGCCGTCAGGTGCGGATAGAGCGCGTAGGACTGGAAGACCATGGCGATGTTGCGGTCTGCCGCCGCAACGCCGGAGACGTCGCTGCCGCCAAGGACGATTTCGCCGCTGTCGGCATGGTCGAGGCCTGCAAGGATGCGCAGCAGCGTGCTCTTGCCGCAGCCGGATGGACCGACGAGGGCGATGAATTCGCCGGGTTCGACGTCGATGTTGACGCCCTTGAGGATGGCGTTGCCGCCGAAGGATTTGGCGATGCCGCGAAGCGAGAGTGCACTCATTCGGCCGGCTCCTTCTTTGCCTTGGGGGCTGCCTGCGGGTAGACTTCCATGACGACGTCATCGAGGAAGTAGGCGGTCATGCCGGGCACGGCGACGAGCTCGGACGACACCGTCTCGCCAAGTTCGTGGATCGCGGCACCGATCAGCCGCTCGCCGGGCATTTCTCGCTCCATCGTGTCGAGGATGAAGGCGCCGGGCGGCGCCCAGACCAGGTTGGTGTCGTTGAAGCGGCCTTCCCAGGTCCAGTGCAGGTGGCCGCTGCCGAAGAGGGCGACGTCGTGGGCCGCGATCAGATCATAGAGCCGGCGGCGCTGCGAAGGCCGCACGCTCCAGTAGCCGGTATCGCCTTCATCCGGCGCATCGACGAAGAGAGGCTTGTGGGCAAAGAGGGCAATGCGGCGTTCGCCACGGCTTTCGAGCATGTCCTGCAGCCAGTCGAACTGCTTCTGCTCCTCGTCATCCTCGAAGCCCATCAGCAGGCTGTTGAGGCCGATCAGGCGCCAGTTGTCGACGTCCTTCGCCCAATAATCCGGGCCGACAAGGCGGCGCCAGCGCTCCAGCCGCTCGGGATTGACCGGCTGGTAGGAGCCTGGCAGGTGGCCGACATCGTGATTGCCGGGCACGATCAGCATCGGCGCGGATACCTGCCGCATCATCTCCATAGAGAAGACGAGATCCTCGTCCCTGTCGGCGCCGTCGACGCTCAAATCGCCGGTGTGGACGATAAGGTCGGCGCCGCTGGCCTCGATCCATTTTGCCAGCGGCTCCCAATTGCCGTTGAAATGCGGCTTGTTGGGGCTCAAATGCGTGTCGGTGATCTGGATGATCTTCAAGGCGCGTCTCCGGAGTCGTCAGAAGCAATGCGCCTGCAAAAGAGTTCCCTCAAAACCGGCGCGTCTCTGCGCTCTCTTTAGAAGGCCCCCATGTCAGTAAGGTAACGGGTCTTTTCAGCTGTTTCTCAGTTTTGTCACATCACCGTCAAACGGCGTCATCGCTCGCCGCAAGGCGAATTGAGGCCTGTACGCGCCATGTTCGGGTGATATAGATCGCTGCCGAAGGGGATTGGATATGTCAGACGAACAGAGCCGCATCACGACACTCGAAGAGACGGTCGCCTATCAGGCGAAGACGATCGAGGAACTGTCCGATCAGATTGCCGAGCAATGGAAGGTGATCGAGCAGACCAGGCATAAGCTCGACCGGCTGACGGAGCGCTTCCTGACGCTCGAAGAGCAATCGCTCGACGCGCCTGGTATCGCCAAGCCGCCGCACTACTGATCGCGCCGCTCCGTCTTCACGTTTCGGTGTTACACGCTGGCGTGTGTAACAAAAATGCCTGTCTTCCCGTATTTCCTTATGACCGGAGCATTGGCCATCGCGGTCGAGAGGAAATCAACATGAAGACTTTATCGACAAACATGATCCGCATTTATTCGGCACGCGTCACCCGCTTCGCCGGCCTTACGGCGGTGGCGGTATTGCTTGGCGGCGTTGCGCTGCAATTTGTCGGCCGCGCTTCGGCCGAGGACGCGCGTGTCATTCCTGCGCCGAGCATGGATGAAAAGGCGGCCTCTGCCAATACGGAGACGGCAGTGCTTGCCGGCGGCTGCTTCTGGGGCGTGCAAGGCGTCTTCCAGCACGTCAACGGCATCATCAGTGCCACGTCCGGCTATACCGGCGGCAGCAAGGATGCGGCGCATTATGAAATGGTGAGCAGCGGCGACACCGGCCATGCCGAATCCGTGCGCATCGTCTTCGATCCGCACAAGATCAGCTACGGCCATCTGCTGCAGATCTATTTCTCGGTGGCGCATGATCCGACCGAACTGAACTATCAGGGGCCTGATACCGGCACGCAATATCGCTCCGCCATCTTCCCGACCAGCCAGTCGCAGTCCGACATTGCCCACGCCTATATCGATCAGCTCAATCGCGCTAAGGCCTTCGATGCCAATATCGTCACCAAGATCGAGCCGGCGCGGCAATTCTATGCAGCGGAAAGCTATCACCAGGATTTCCTGACGACGCATCCGACTTATCCGTATATCGTCATCAACGATCTGCCGAAGATCAAGAATCTTGAACATCTCTTTCCCAAGGATTATCGCGCCGACCCGGTTTTGGTCACTGCGAGCACCGGCGCGAATTGACCGATAGCTGATGCGCTGTCCGGCGAGCGTTGCCCGCCGGGCACGGCCGCCTTGCAAGAAATGCTCGTTACTCGCTGCGCGTCTGGTGTATTGCTCCCTCACCAGACATTCATCGAGAGTGCGCTTCGCCATGATCGTCCGCGACCGGCCGAATCTTTTCCAGCTTTTCTTCATCCTCCGCGGTTCGATCATCCGGCGCATTCTGCCGCAGATCATCGCCATCTTCCTGCTGTCCATGCTTATCGTCTGGGGTCATGAGGAACGGCCGAACCTCATCATTTCCTTCAACGGTTCGGCGCTTTCGCTGCTCGGCATCGCGCTTTCGATCTTCCTCGGCTTCCGCAACAATGCCTGCTACGACCGCTGGTGGGAGGGTCGGCGCGACTGGGGGCAGCTCGTCTATCTCGCGCGCGGTTTTGCCCGCCAGACACTGGTGCTGGAGAGTGCGGGTGAAACGGGCGTCGAGGCGCGCAAGAACCTGCTGCGCCTGACCATGGCCTTCGCGCAGGCGCTGGTCTGTCTTTTGCGGCCGGGTAGCGACGAGGGAAAAGTGCTCCGTCTGCTGACTTCGAGCGAGGCCGATTTCTACCATGCAGCCCGCAACAAGCCCGATCTCATTCTGCGCCTGATGTCCGCCGATCTCGCGCGATTGAAGGCGTCAGGCGCGATTTCGGATATCCAGTATCAGATGCTGGATATCACCATCGGCCAGATGGGGGCGGCCCAGGCCGCCTGCGAGCGCCTCCGCAACACGCCGCTGCCCTTTGGCTATACGCTGCTTCTGCATCGCACCGCCTATCTCTTCTGCTTCCTTCTGCCCTTCGGCTATGTCGATACGCTCGGCTGGGGCTCGCCCTTCGTCACGGCGTTGATCGCCTATACTTTCTTCGGCCTCGACGCGCTGGGCGACGAGCTGGAGGATCCGTTCGGCCGTCGTCCCAATGCGCTCGCCATCGGCGCCCTTGCCGATACGATCGAGATCAATCTGCGCGAGGCGCTCGGCGAAACCGATCTGCCGCCGCTGCCGCAGCCCAAGGATTTCCTGCTGATGTAAAAATCAGCAAAAATATTCGTCAGGCCATGGAATAGAATCCGGGCTGCTTCCGTATATAGGTGCATGGAACGCAAAGGACGCACATTCGATGTTTTGGGGCAGCTCGGTTCGCTGAGACGTTACGCCCGCTCGCTCGTGCGCAATGCGGACGATGCCGAAGATCTGGTGCATGACGCGCTGGTCAAGGCCTATGAGCGGAAGGCGTCCTTCCGGCGTGACGGCAACCTGCGCACCTGGCTGTTGTCGATCCTGCACAATGTGCATATCGATCGCTTGCGCCAGAGTAGGTCGCAGAGCCGTCGTCACGAGGAAGCGGCTGCGGAGGTGGCGCCGGCATTGGCCGCGCCGCAGGACCATGCGGTGCGCCTGAGTCAGGTGCGCGAGGCCTTCTTCGGTCTGCCGGAGGAGCAGCGCGAGGCGCTGCATCTCGTGGCAATCGAAGACCTCTCCTATCAGGAGGCGGCAGCCGCGCTTGGCATTCCGGTCGGCACGCTGATGTCCCGCATTTCGCGGGCCCGGGCGAGCCTGCGCAATTTCGAGGACGCGACCTCCAGGGTTTCGCATCTGCGGTTGATCGAAGGAGGCGGCAATGAAAATCGTTGATCCGATCATCGATACCGATCTTGACGCCTATGTCGATGGCGAGCTCACCCTCGCGCGCCGTGTCGAGGTGGAATCCTACCTCTCGGATCATCCCGAGATTGCTGCCAAGGTGATGGCGGATATGAGCATTCGCGGTGAGTTGCGCATGGCGCTGGCCGGCGAAAGCCCTGTGCTCAGGGCGGAGACGCGCGAGGCCGCACGGCGACTGGAGCGCGGGCTGGTCTACGGTCGCATGTTTGGTTCTTTCCAGCGTGTCGCCGCCATTGCCATGCTGGTGGCGACCGGCTGGGTCGCGCATACGTCCTTTGGCGCCTTTACGGCGAGTGAAGTCAATGCGTCCGCACGGCCGCCGGCTTTCGTCGACGATGCGGTGCGCGCCTACAAGACGACCACCATGCGCGAGGAAATCAAGCCGCAATCGGCGGACGCCAATTACAATGCGGATGAAATCCGCGCGTCGACGGCAATCGTCTTGCCGGAGCTGCCGGGCGACTGGCGCGTCACCGATGCGCAGATCTATCCGTCCGAGTTCGGTCCGAGCGTCGAAATGATGGTGGATGCCGGCACGGACGGGCATTTATCACTTTTCGCCGTCCGTCCGGGCAATTTCGCCGTCCAGGACGTCAGTCATATCAAGCGTGACGATGTCCAGGCTGCCTATTGGCAGATCGGCGAAGTCGCCTATGCGCTGATCGGCAACGGCAAGGCGGGGCAGCTTGACGGCGATGCCCAGAAGCTCGCTCGCAGCCTGTATTGAGTTTGAATTAAAGGAGAACGACTATGAACCCGACCAATCCGCGATACGGCTACGCAGCCGGCGCAGGCTCGCAGGCGCTCTTCGACGAAGGTCTGCGCCAGCACATGCTGCGCGTCTACAACTACATGGGTATCGGCCTTGTGGTGACGGGCATCGTCGCGATGATCGTCGGCACGACGCCGGCACTTTACGTGCCGATCTTCCAGACGCCGCTGAAGTGGGTCGTCATGCTGGCGCCGCTCGCCTTCGTGTTCTTCTTCTCGTTCCGCATCCAGTCCATGTCGGCCAGCACGGCGCAGATGATGTTCTGGGTATTCTGCGCGGTCATGGGTCTGTCGCTGGCCTCGGTCTTCCTGGTCTTCACCGGCACGAGCATCGCGCGCACCTTCTTCATCGCCGCGACCATGTTCGGCGCGACCAGCCTTTACGGCTACACCACGAAGCGTGATCTTTCCAACATCGGCTCGTTCCTGATGATGGGCCTGTTCGGTGTAATCATCGCCAGCATCGTCAATATCTTCCTGGGTTCGAGCGCTCTGCAATTCGCAATCTCGGTGATCGGTATCGTCGTCTTCGTCGGCCTGACCGCCTGGGATACGCAGAACATCAAGGAACAGTATGCCGAAAACCACGATCAGGAATCGCAACAGAAGCTTGCCGTCTTCGGTGCCCTGTCGCTCTACCTGAACTTCGTCAACATCTTCCAGCTGCTGCTGAACCTCACCGGCGAGCGGGAGTAGTTTGAAATTGTCTGCTTGAGCATGGTCTGAGCTAAAGGGCACTCCACGCCTTTGGTGATCGTGCTCTGGGAATGCGTCTCCCTGGGGGCTTGTTGAGACGCATGACGCGCCTGCAGTATCTGCGCCGATACTGCAGGCGCAACTTTTTTGGAATGTGAAACAGGGTTGCAGCCATCTTCGCCGCAGAGCGGCAAAGGGGGAAGGTGCCGGACTGAGAGAGCACTGTCTAAAGAAAGGGCCCGATAGCGCGGATCTGCTGCCATCGGGCCTTGAATCATTGCGGATGTCAGGCCCTTCGTCCGTCAGGAGAGGGCCGTGATCTTACCACTCGGCGACGCTGCCGTCCTCGTGACGCCATACCGGGTTGCGCCAGCGATGGCCTTCCTTGGCGCGCTCGATCACATAGGCCTCGTCCACCTCGATACCGAGGCCGGGACCCTGCGGGATCGAGACGAAGCCGTCGGCATAGTGGAACACCTCCTTGTTGGAGATATAGTCGAGGATGTCGTTGCCCTTGTTGTAGTGAATGCCGAGGCTCTGCTCCTGGATGAAGGCATTGTAGCTGACGGCATCGACCTGCAGGCAGGCGGCAAGTGCGATCGGGCCGAGCGGGCAATGCGGGGCCAGCGCCACGTCATAGGCTTCGGCCATGGCCGCGATCTTGCGGCATTCGGTGATGCCGCCGGCGTGGCTGAGATCGGGCTGGAGAATGTCGACATAGCCGTCCGATAGCACAGACTTGAAGTCCCAGCGCGAATAGAGACGCTCACCCAAGGCAATCGGCGTCGAGCAATGATTGGCGATTTCCTTCAGCGCCTCGCGGTTTTCAGAGAGCACCGGCTCTTCGATAAAGAGCAGCTTGTAGGGCTCCAGCTCCTTGGCGAGTACCTTGGCCATCGGCCGGTGGACGCGGCCGTGGAAATCGACGCCGATGCCGATATAAGGGCCGATCGCCTCGCGGATGGTGGCGATGGTTTCGACTGCCTTTTCCACCTTGTCATAGGTGTCGACGATCTGCATTTCCTCGCAGCCGTTGAGCTTGATCGCCTTGAAGCCGCGGGCAACGACGTCCTTGGCGTTGTTGGCAACGTCGGAGGGGCGGTCGCCGCCGATCCAGGAATAGACCTTGATCTTGTCGCGCACCTGGCCGCCGAGCAGCGAATGGATCGGCTGTCCGAGCGCCTTGCCCTTGATATCCCAGAGCGCCTGGTCGATGCCGGCAAGCGCCGACATGTGAATGGCGCCGCCGCGATAGAAGCCGGCGCGGTACATGACGTTCCAGTGATCCTCGATCAGAAAGGGATCCTTGCCGATCAGATAGTCTTCAAGCTCGTGCACGGCTGCCTGCACGGTTAGCGCACGGCCTTCCACGACCGGCTCGCCCCAGCCGACGATGCCCTCATCCGTCTCAATCTTCAGGAACAGCCACCGTGGCGGCACTATGTAGGTCGTCAGTTTCGTGATCTTCATGGCATTGCTTCCATTTCGACTTTGAATCGTATCAGCGGCGCGATGCCGCGGATGTCGGGGTTTCGGGATTGGTTTTCCGCCCGCCATCCGGCCGTCGTTCGACGGCAAGGTCACGGGCGGCAAGATCGAGCATGCGATGGGCGCAGTCGCGGGCCGCAGCGCGGTCGCGCAGACGCAGCGCCTCCACCAGCTGGCCATGGACGACGATCGCCTCGTCCCGGCTGTGAGCGGCGACATTCGAGGCGTGCAGCGCATATTTGAGGCCGGCATGCATGGCGCTCGACAGGCGGCGGAACACCTGGTTGTGGCTGGCGCTCAGCAGCAGCTTGTGAAAGGTCACGTCGGCTTCGGTGAAGCCTTCCGGATCGTCGCCGCTATCGCGCATCTGCCGCCATGCATTGTCGAGATCGGCAATTTCCTGGGCGGTGGCCCGCTCGGCGGCATATTCAGCGGCAACGGGTTCGATGGTGCGGCGCGCCTCCAGGATAGAGCCGAGAATATCGAAGCCGGCGATGTAGGGACCCATCCATTCGAGCACGTCCTGATCGAGGATGTTCCAGTCGTCCTTGGCGCAGACTGACGTGCCGATGCGCGGCTTGCCGCGCACGAGCCCCTTCGATTCCAGTATTTTGAGGGACTCGCGGATGACCGTGCGGCTGACGCCGTAGATCGCGCAAAGATCGTTCTCGCGCGGCAGGGTCGAGCCCGAGGGATAACGTTCGGAGCAGATATCCTCGGCAATCGACGCAGTCACGTTCTTGCGGACGCGCGGACGGCGCGCCGGCTGAGCCGGGGAGGCATGCCCCTGTTCTTCAACCGAAACCACCCTATTTCCTCCAGACCATTGCGCGCTCCCGAAATCGCTTGCGACCAAGGGCGCATGCTGGTCGTGCATGCGGCCGATATCCGCTCACGTTCGAAGCGTTTTTCGCATGAAAGCCAAGATACTTTAATCATCATACATTAGCAACAGCCTTGTATGATGATTAAACGGCATCATCCCATCGCAGACGGGAACAATCCGCTGCGCTGGGCTTTGTTGACGTCGGCGCCGCTGCTGTTATGGCGGCGTCGTCTTCGGCGGATAGAAGGATTATGGTGTCCGTGCGGCCGGTGTGAATGCCG
Source organism: Rhizobium freirei PRF 81 (assembly GCF_000359745.1). GTDB lineage: Bacteria > Pseudomonadota > Alphaproteobacteria > Rhizobiales > Rhizobiaceae > Rhizobium > Rhizobium freirei. Next base: position 417,919 of record NZ_AQHN01000056.1, on the reverse strand, counting down.
TCGCCGTCGGATCACCGCGGGAAGCGAGGATTCTGCTCCCAAAGCTCAGTTCAACGACAAGGAGGACGATATGCAGATCAATCGTACAGGTTCGGCTCAATGGTCCGGCGGTCTGAAGGATGGCAAAGGCCAGATCTCGACCCAGAGCGGCGCGCTCAATCATTATCCCTACGGTTTCGCCAGCCGCTTCGAAGGCGTTGCCGGCACCAATCCGGAAGAGCTGATCGGGGCTGCGCATGCCGGTTGCTTCACCATGGCCTTGTCGCTGATCCTCAATGAGGCTGGCTTCACCGCCGAGAGCATGGAGACCACGGCCAAGGTCACGCTGGAAAGCGTCGAAGGCGGCTTTGCCATCACCGCGATCCACCTGACCCTGACGGGCAAGGTGCCTGGCGCCGACGAGGCCACGTTCACCGAGCTTGCCAACAAGGCCAAGGCCGGCTGCCCTGTTTCCAAGGCTCTCGCTTCGGTTCCGATTTCGCTGGAAGTTCACGCCGCCTGAACCGGCCGCTTCAGCTTTTGCGCCGCGCTGGTTGGCGCGGCGCGTTTCATATATATTCCGCATCCGGGCATTAGGCTGTCATTCATGGGAATGCGGTGCTCAAGGGAGAGGCGAATGTCAGGAATTCTCTTAATTCACGTCGTCATAAGCTTGATTGCCATCGTCAGCGGCATTGTCGTCGCTCACGGCTTTCTTACCGCCAATCGTCACGAGCGATCGACGCTGGTCTATATGGTCGCGACCATTCTCACCAGCTTGACGGGCTTTCTGTTTCCGTTTCACGCTGCCACACCGGCAATCATCGTCGGCGGTCTGTGTGTTCTCATCTTCATACCGACCGCGCTGGCGCGCTACAGTTTCCATCTTGCCGGCATCTGGCGCCCTGTTTTCATCGTCGGGGCCATGGTGCTGCTGTTCTTCAACTGTCTGGTGCTGATCATTCAATCGTTCCAGAAGATACCGGCGCTGAATACGCTGGCACCCAATGGTAACGAGCCGCCGATACTGGTGGCGCAGGTGGCTCTCCTCGTGGTGTGCCTGCTTGTCGGCTATCTCAGCATCCGTCGCTTCCGTCCTGCGCTCCTGGGCGTCTGACCGGGCGCTGTCGCCCCCGAGCATGTTGGCCGCTTTCGGCTCAGTTCCGACAAGGGCTTTGCCGATCGTTTAACCTTTGTTGCAAGTTGTTCGGCACACTCAAACGTCATCGCATAGCATTCGAAAACCGCCTGCCGTTGCAGGCGGTTTTCTTGACATCGGCGCTCTGATGATTTACGAGTGACGAAAATTGAAAATCGTCACTCGTAAATCATCAGGTACTGCCCATGCTCGATCTTCCCGATGTTAGCGCCGACCCTGCGCGTCAGGACAACATCGCGCGCATCCTCGAAGCTGCTGAGCGGCTGTTTCGCCACTATGGTTATAGCAAGACCACGGTGGCCGACATCGCCCGCGATCTCGGCATGTCGACGGCGAACATCTATCGTTTCTTCAGCTCCAAGGTTGAAATCCATCAAGCTCTTTGCGGGCGTATGCTCCAGCAGAGCTATCAGATGGCTTTCAATATTCGTAACCAGCCGCTCAGCGCATCCGATCGGCTGCGGGCCTACACCATGGGCCAATACAAGATGACGCTGGAGACCATGCTCGACGAGCAGAAGGTTCACGAGATGGTCATTGTCGCCATAGAGCGCGACTGGCATGTCATCGAAAAGCACATCGAACGTATGCAGGATCTGGTCGCCGAGATCATCGGCGAAGGGATTGCCGCCGGAGAGTTTGCCGAGCAGGACCCGCATGTTGCAGCCAAATGCTTTGCCGCGGCGACGGTCGATCTCTGCCATCCGCAGATGGTGGCGCAGTGTCTTGCCAAATCATACCAGGCCGAGCCCGAAGATCTCATCGAATTCGTCATCAGGGCCTTGAAGAAATAGCAGTTCGCGCACCGGATGGCCGGAGCGCTCCCGTTTTTTATTCGACTTTAGGAGAGCGACATGGTTTCGCTGACGACCAACACTCTACGGGCCGCTGCCGGCGCGGCTCTCATTGCCGCCGTTGGGCTCGGGCTCACAGGCTGCAACGAGAAGAAGGAAGAGACGGCGGAGGTGATCCGTCCGGTGAAGGTGGTCGAAATCGCCCAGGCGGATACGACGCGCAAGCTCGACTATTCCGGCGCCGTGCGCGCGCGCACCGAGATGAATCTCGGCTTCCGCATCAACGGCAAGATCGTCGAGCGCAAGGTGGATATCGGCCAGAGGGTGAAGCCCGGCGATGTGCTCGCCCGCATCGATGCGACCGATTATACTCTTGCCGTGCGCCGCTCGCAGGCAACTCTGGATTCGGCGGAAAAGCAGGTGCAGACGACCGAGCTTGCCCGCACACGCGCTCAGGCGCTGTTCGACAAGAATGTCACCTCCAAGTCGCAGCTCGAACAGGCCGAGCTCTCCTACGAACAAGCGGTTTCGTCGCGCGATTCCGCCGTCTCGGCGCTCACCGAAGCCAAGAACCAGGTCGCCTATGCCGATCTGACCTCGGACATGAACGGCATCGTCACCACAATCAACGCCGATGTCGGTCAGGTGGTTGCCTCCGGCACGCCGGTCGTTACCGTTGCCGTCGATGGCGAGAAGGAAGTGCAGGTCGCCGTACCGGAGATGGACATTGCCCAGTTCAAGGTCGGCAAGGACGTCAAGGCGCGCTTCTGGTCGGATTCGGCGCTCGTACTGGACGGAAAGGTGCGGGAAGTATCCGGCAGCGCCGATCAGTCTCGTACGTTTGCGGTGCGCGTTAGCCTGCCGAACGATCAGCGCGTTCTGCTCGGCATGACCGCGACGATCGAAGCGCTCGCCGGCAACACCCAGCCCTATGTTTCCATTCCGCTGAGCGCCCTTGCGCAGAAGGACGGAAAGCAGATCGTCTGGCTTGTCGATCGCAGTGCCGGCACGGTCCATTCGCGCACCATCAAGGTTGCCGATTTCGCCGATGACGGCGTGCGTGTCGCCGATGGCCTCAAGACCGGCGATGTCGTCGTTGCCGCCGGCACCCAGTTCATGTCTGAAAACATGAAGGTCAAACTGTCTGGTGCCGCAGGCCAGCAGGCCGCCGCAGAAACCAAAGCCGCTTCGGCGGATATCGTACGCTGATCCGGATCGAGAGGGACGACACCATGTCCAGCAACAGCACCTCCGCCGAGAGGAAGCGTTTCAACCTGTCGCGTTGGGCGATCGCCCATCCGAGCATCGCGCGCTTCCTGTTCGGGCTCATCATCATCGCCGGCGCGCTCGGCCTGACCCATATGGGCCAGAAGGAAGACCCCGATTTCACCTTCCGCGTCATGGTCGTGCAGACCGTGTGGCCCGGCGCTTCCCTGCAGGACATGGAAGACCAGGTGGTCAACAAGATCGAGCGCAAGCTGCAGGAAACGCCGCATCTCGACTGGGTCAAATCCTATACCCGCGCCGGTTTTGCCATCACCACCGTCCAGATCAAGGGCGACACCAACACAGCCGAGGTGAAGGATGCCTTCTACCAGATCCGCAAGAAGGTCGGCGATATCAACAACGAGCTGCCGTCCGGCCTGCTCGGCCCCTATTTCAACGACGAATTCGGCGATACCTTCATCACGCTGCATTCGATCAGCGGTGACGGCTACAGCTATCCGGAGCTGAAGAAATTCGCCATCCAGGCGCGCGACATGCTGCTCTCCACGCCCGGTGTCGAGAAGGCCACCATCATCGGCGACCAGGCTGAGCAGATCTATATCGATGTTTCTTCCAAGGTGCTGGCCGAACGTCGGCTGACGCTCAACGACCTGAAGAATGCCATCGTCGGCCAGAACAATGTCGATCCCTCCGGTACGGTCGATACCAGCACGCGTTCGGTGCGCATCTCGGTCGGGGGCGACGTCAACAAGATCGAGGATATCAAGAACCTGCGGCTGAACGCCGGCGGTCAGGTCACTCGCCTCGGCGATATCGCCACCGTCACCGCCGGTCTGCAGGATCCCTACACAGCCAAATTCCTCTATAACGGCCATCCGAGCGTGCAGCTCGGCGTCGTCATGGCTCCGGGCTTCAAGGTGACCGATGTCGGCAAGTCGGTTGAAGAAACCTACAAGCGTTTCGAGGCGTCGCTGCCGGTTGGCGTGCAGGTCGATCAGATCGCCAACCAGCCTGATGTCGTGACTGACGCCATCAGCGAATTCATGCATGCGCTCGGCGAAGCTCTCGTCATCGTGCTGATCGTATCGTTCCTGTCGATCGGCTGGCGCTCCGGCCTGGTGATCGCGATTGCCATTCCGCTGGTGCTGGCAGCCACTTTCGCAATCATGTACGAGTTCGGCATCGACCTGCAGCGTATCTCGCTCGGCGCACTCATCATTGCGCTCGGCCTGCTCGTCGACGACGCCATGATCGTGGTCGAGCTCATGGAGCGCAAGCTGGAAGAGGGGCTGGTGAAGCTCGATGCCGCCAGCTTCGCCTATTCCTCGACCGCGTTTCCGATGCTGACGGGCACGCTGATCACCACCGCAGGCTTCATTCCGGTGGGATTTGCGGCGTCGACGGCCGGCGAATATGTCCGCACGCTGTTCTACGTCGTCGGTATCGCGCTCGTGATCTCCTGGTTCGTGGCTGTCTACTTCACGCCATGGCTCGGCTACATGATCCTCAAGCAGCGGCATCATGCCGGCGAGCATCATGATGTGTTCGATACGCGCTTCTATCGCCGCCTGCGCTCCTCCGTCGCCTGGGCCGTGCGCCATCGCGTCATCGTTCTGGCTCTGACGCTTGCCGCCTTCGTCGGCAGCCTCTGGTCCTTCCAGTTCATTCCGCAGAATTTCTTCCCGCAGTCGTCGCGTCCGGAAATCCTCGTGGACTTGTGGCTGCCGGAGGGCACCAGCATCAAGGAAGTCGAGCGGCAGGCACAGGCCCTTGAGGCACGCATGGCCGATGATCCGGACAAGCGCTTCATCGCCACCTATGTCGGTCAGGGCGCACCGCGCTTCTTCCTGCCGCTCGATCAGCAGCTCACCAACCCCAACTATGCTCAGATGCTGGTCATGGCCAAGGACGAGCCGGCCCGCGAGCGCCTGATCGTCAAGATGCGCGGCATCCTGGCGGCAGATTTCCCGTCCGTCCGCGGCAAGGTCGACCGCCTGTTCCTCGGCCCGCCCACAGGCTGGCCCGTGCAGATGCGCGTCATGGGTTCGGATCGGCAGGAGGTTCGCCATATTGCCGACCAAGTGAAGCAGCGCTTTGCCCAGAATCCGCTGCTCGGCGCCATCCATGACGACTGGCTCGAGCCGGTGCCGGCCATGAAGCTGGTGATCGATCAGGATCGCGCCCGCGCCCTCGGCGTCACCTCGCAGCGCATCCGCCAGATGCTGCAGGCTTCGATGTCCGGCGTTACCCTCGACAATTATCGCGAGGGCGAGGAAACCGTCGGGATCGTTGCCCGCGAGCCGGAGGAAAGCCGTCATCTGCTGACGTCGGTCAACTCGGTCTATATCCCGACCGACTCGGGCGGCTTTGTACCGCTGTCGCAGGTTGCGAAGATCGTGCCTGCGATGGAGCAGGGCATCGAATGGCGCCGCGACCGTCTGCCGACCATCACGGTAAGGGCGACTTTGCCCGACAACGTCCAGTCGAACGATGTGACGGCCAAGCTCTACAACGACATGGCCGATCTAAGAAACAGCCTGCCGGCTGGCTACAAGATCCAGATCCAGGGCGGTGCCGAAGACAGTGCCGAAAGCCAGGCTTCGATCGCTGCCAAGGCGCCGATCATGCTTGTGGTCATCGTCGTGCTGTTGATGGCGCAGCTGCAGCACTTCGGCAAGGCGATGCTGGTGCTGGCGACCGGCCCGCTCGGCATCATCGGCGCCGCTGCGGCGCTGTTGATCAGCGGTGCGCCCTTCGGCTTCGTCGCGATCCTCGGCGTCATCGCGCTGCTCGGCATCATCATCCGCAACTCGATCATTCTCGTCGACCAGATCGACCAGGATATTGCGGCGGGTATGGACCGGAAGGAAGCGATCATCGGCTCGGCCGTGCGTCGTTTCCGGCCGATCATGCTGACGGCGCTGACGGCCGTGCTGGCGCTGATCCCGATCTCGCGCGGCGTCTTCTGGGGTCCGCTCGCCTACGCCATGATGGGCGGCATTCTGGTGGCGACGATCCTGACGATCTTCGTGCTGCCCGCCGGCTACGCCCTGTTCTTCGGCCGCGAGCCCAAGCACAAGTCGGCGGAGCCGCCGGCCAGGGAACAGGTCGACGACGAGCAGAATGCCATCCAGCTACCGCCGCCGGCCGTGGCGGCAGAGTAAGGCACGCGAAAACTTGCCCCGGCTTCAGGCCGGGGTTTTTGTTTGGTTCGCTTTTCATCTCCAGAGCGTTTCCGCTTTTCCTCGAATCGCGAAAGCGCTCTATCCTCTTGTTTCTTTGTGCATTCCGAACGGAAAACCGCTGCGCACTTTTCCTGGAAATACCCTAAAGCAGAATGGTCTGCCTGCCGTCGGCGATCTTGAGAACCGTCAGTGTTCCGCCCATGGAGACGGCTGTGTCGATGCCGATGCGGCCCTGGCCGAAGACGGGGTGCGAACCAGGCGTATGACCGTGGATTACCAGCAAGGGCAATTGCGGTCCCTCAGACAAAAACGGTTCGCGGATCCACATCATATCCTCGTCCGTCTGCTCGCTTAAAGCAACGCCCGGCTGGATGCCGGCATGGACAAAGAGCATCGAGCCGAGAGTGACGGCTACGGCCAGCGAGCGTAGCAGATCGAGATGTGCTGGCGGCATTGCCTTGAGCGTCAGGTCGCGCAAGTCCTCTATGCTATAGCCCAGGTCGAAAAGCACATGTCTGGCGTCGATGCCATAGGACAGAAGTGTCGGCAGAGCGCCGAATTCAAGCCAATGGATATTGGCGTTGGGATCGTCCAGAAAGCGCAAGAAGGCATCGTCATGATTGCCGCAAAGCGCGTAGCGGTCGAAGCCTTCCGGCGGCGGGGCGCAGAGATGCGCAAGCACATCGCTCGAATGCGGGCCGCGATCGACATAATCGCCGAGATACATCAGCAGTTTTCGGCCGGGAAGGTTGCGGGCATCCTCGACAATGCGCCTTTCGGCAGCCACCATCTCATCGTGGCTGCCATGGATATCGCTCAATGCATAGATCGCCGTATAGTCGCGTCCGGTGAGATCGATGCGGTCTCGCTGATGCTGCATGAAATCGGCCGTTTCCCGCCGGGTCGCGCCTGAACGGCCGCGGCAGTCCAATTGCTTGAAATGGTATCAAGAAACCCGCCTTTGACGAGCCTATGTGGGACGCTATTCCAGGCATCGATTTGCCGCAAGTCTTACGGGCACCGGCATTGGTCTGAACCCTTGAAATTGCGGGGAATTTTAGCGTCGTCTTCGGGAGGCTGCGCGTTGCACGACCTCCCGAATGGTCACGATGGTCAGCCGCGATAGGCGGCTTCGAGGCCGGCAATGTCGAGCTTGACCATCTGCATCATCGCCTGCATGACGCGGGCGGCCTTGGCCGGATCCGGATCGGCGATATACTTGCTGAGCACGGTCGGCACGATCTGCCAGGAAACGCCGTAACGGTCCGTTACCCAACCGCATGCCACGGGTGTTCCGCCATCGGCAAGTCCGTCCCAGAGGCGGTCGACTTCGGCTTGATCGACGCAATCCACCTCCAGCGAGATGGCATGGGTGAACTCGATGCGGTTGCCGCCGTTCAGCGCCATGAAGCGCTGACCGGCAAGCGTGAAGTTGACGACCAGAACCTGATCCGCCTTACCGGCGGGAGTGTCGATAACGTTCTTCTGCACATGATCGATACGGGAATTCGGGAAGAGCGAAACATAGAGGTTCGCTGCTTCCTCTGCTTCTCGTGCAAACCACAGGCATGGGGCAATCTTGGACATCGTGTGCTCCTCTCTCCTATTAGATGCCCCTAGGACGAAAGAGGAGCGGCAAGGCCGACAAGGGGGGCGAAAATTTTTTCGAACCCGTGCCGGGCAGTGGCGTTTATACCAACCGCCCGCCACCATCGATATGCAAAACCTCTCCTGTCACGAAGCGGTTCGCCATCAGGAAGAGGATGGCCTGGGCGATATCCTCCGGCCGGCCGATATTGCGGCTGGGCAGGGTCGAGGCGGTTTGTTCGAGCACCTGCCGCTTGGCTTCACCCATCAACCCGTCGAGCAGCGGGGTATCCACCCATCCCGGCGAAACCGCGTTGATGCGCATCGGCGATAATTCGAGGGCGAGAGCGCGAACCGTGCTTTCGACAGCGGCAACGGCGGCTGCCACGACGGCACCGATGGCGGCGGGGCGGGAGGCGAACTGACCGGAGGTCATGGTAATCGAGCTTGCGGCATGCAGGAGGGGAAGAGCAGCCTTGACGGTGAGCAAAGGCCCGATCAGGCGTTCGCTGATGACCTTCAGGAGATCCGCTTCCGATTGATCCTTGAGCGACTGCAGGTGCACCGTTCCGGCCGTGATCAGCAGATGATCGATCCTGTCGATCCCTGCGAATATCGCCGGCTGCGGCGCCGCAATGTCTGCAACGATCTGGGTCGCGCCGCCGATCGCTTCGGCAGCGTCCCGAAGACGTTGCGGATTGCGGGATACCAGAAAGAGATTCGCGCCGGCATTCTTGGCCTGCCTGGCGGTTGCGAGCCCGATCCCCGAGGAGCCGCCGATGATGACGATATTCTGCCCCTGGAACGGCTGGGACTGCGTATTTTCAGTTGGAATGGTGCTGGTCTGCAAGACTGGTTCTCCGATTGGATTGTTGACCGGCCCGAAGATCGTCGATCGGCATATGCTTTGGAAGGAAGTGAATAGCGATGTCATTTATCGTAAAAGGCGATAGAATACTGTCATGGATATGCTTTCCGCCATGCGCATCTTCACTCGTGTCGTCGAACGCGGCAGCCTTTCGGCCGCCGCCCGCGATCTCGGCCTCGGTCAGCCCACCGTCAGCGAACGCGTCGAGAAGCTGGAGAAGCATCTGGGGGCGCGGCTCCTCTACCGGACGACGCGCTCGGTGCAGGCGACCGACGCCGGCGCGCGCTTCTACGACTATGCCAAACGTGCCATAGAAGCCGCCGAGGAAGCGGAGGCTTCCGTCGCTTCAGCTGAGACGTCGCTGACCGGAACGTTTCGGATCGCAGCGCCGCATGGGCTTGGAGAGATGACATTGCCGAAGCTGCTCGTCGAATTCCAGACACGGCATCCGGCTCTGGCGATCGATGTGACCTTGAATGATCGCTTTGTCGATCCGATGACCGAGGGCGTGGATCTCTCCATCCGCATCGGCGAGATCGGCAGCGGCAATTTCATTGCCCGTCGGCTGGGGACGATGCGGCGGCTCGCGCTGGCTGCTCCCGGCTATATCGAGCGGCACGGGCTGCTGCGTGAACCGATGGAGCTTGCGGCGCACCCCTTCATCAGGGTCGCCGGTTTCGCGGCGGATGAGCGGTTGCATCTGATCGGTCCAGACGGCGCGCCGATAGAAGTGCCCATCCGTACCGCATGGCGCGTCAATCACTGGAGGCCACTCATGGAGGCGGTGCTGGCGGAAAGGGGAATAGGCGCATTGTTCGCTCCCGTCTGCGGCCGGGAAATCGCCGAAGGAAGGCTCGTTCCGGTACTGCCCTCCTATGAGTTCAGGCGAGTGGACGTCCATGCCATCTATCCGCCAGGACCGCGCCCTGCGGCGAGGACGAAAGCCTTCCTTACGCTGCTCGCCGAGCGCACCGATCAGCTCCTTGGCGAGACATCGGCGGTCCTCTAGGGCTCCTAACGGCCGGCCGCAAGCCTTTCGGCGAATTCGATCGCCTCGATCAGGCTGCGCTCATTGGCGATGCCCTTGCCGGCGATGTCGAAGGCCGTGCCGTGATCGACGGAGGTGCGCACGATCGGCAGGCCAAGCGTGATATTGACGCCGGAAAGATCCATCCATTTGCCGGTTGCCGGGTCGATCTCGAAACCCAGCAGCTTGACCGGGATATGTCCCTGATCGTGATACATGGCGATGACGGCATCATACTGGCCGGCGCGCAGCTTGACGAAGACGGTGTCGCCGGGGACGGGGCCGACGATATCGAGCCCATCTTCGACGGCCTTGGCGATGGTGGGCGCGGAGATATCGATATCCTGACGGCCGAAGAGCCCGCCTTCGCCGGCATGCGGATTGAGCGCCGCCACCGCAATCTTCGGGCTGGCGATGCCGAGATTTTTGAGCGCCTTGTGCGTGAGGTCGATGACGAGACGCAGCCGCTCGGGCGTCAGGCGCTTCGGCACATCCTCCAGCGCGACATGGGTGGTGACGTGGCTGACGCGCATACTGCCATGGGCGAGCATCATCACCGAGCCGCGCGCACCGGTGAGTTCCGCCAGCAGTTCGGTATGGCCGGCATAATGGAAGCCGGCCTTGTTCAGCGCTTCCTTGTTGAGCGGCGCGGTGACGATGCCGCCGACCTTGCCTGACATGGCGAGCTGAACGCCCTTCTCGATCGCCTTGAAGGCCATGCGGCCGCCATCGGCGGAAAGTTGGCCCGGCAGGATAGGTTCGCCCTCGGCATCGGCCTGGATGAAGCAGAGGTTCGGCCAGTCACCTTCCATCTGCACTTCTGGGATTTCGATGTCGAGGCCGAGTTGCTTTTCTGCGCGCAGCAAGGCAGGGCCACTGCCGATAATCGTTAGCTTCAGCTTACCTTGATCAAGTCGATCCTTCAGCCGGGCTGCGGCCTTGACGATGATTTCCGGACCGATGCCGGCGGGATCGCCCATGGTGATTGCCAGATGCCGCGTCATGGTTCTTCTCCTCCGGCGATCAGCGCGTTTTCACTCAGGAGATCGCGCCATAGGGTCGGGCCGCCGAATGCGCCCGACTTGGAGATGACCGTGGTGCCTTCCCAAGGGCCACCGACAATCGTCGAGCGTGGAAGGCCGGGCGCTGCCTGGCCGGTAATGCTGAGGGCGGTGACGTCGAGCGCCGCGCAGAGATTTCTCAAGGTCTCGCCACCGGCGACAATCAATGTGGCGGGGGCCCGCAGCGCTTTGGCGATGCCGCCGAAAGTTGCTGCGATGCGTCTTGCTGCGTCGTCGCGCTCGAGCCCCATCGGTAGGTCGAGGCTAACCATGGCGACGCCGCCCTGCTGGATCTGGTGATCGACGGCATCGGCATCCGCACCTTCCGCAAGCTTCAGCCAATAAGGACCGCAGGCCTGGAGCTGCGCCAAAGTGATCGGCTGATCGGAGCCGAACAGGCCGAGCACCGGCCTTTGCAGCCGGCGCGAAACGGGCACGGCAAGCGCCGTGCGCTTTTTGCCTGAGTGTTTTTCGGGATGAAGGCGATGATGCGTCGCCAGGTCGATATTCCGTGCAAGGGCCTGGGCCAGCCCGCCGGTGCCGCTCCAGAGGACCGGTCCCTCCAGCTGCGAGGAGACCCATGCGATGACGGCATCCAGATCGTCGTCCGAATGGGCATCGAAAACATGGATGCCATCGGGAATGGGCTGGTTTTCAGGGCCAAGCGTCGTATTGAAGGCTGGCAGTCCCTCCGCGCGCAAGTGAGCAACAAGATCGCCGCTGACATCGCGCCAGGCGTCTTTCCCGGCAAACAGCACCTGTCGTCCGCCCCTCGTGTGCCGTCCGTGATGCGGAAAGGCCGGCGCGAGAATGCAATGCCGCCAGTGGCCAAGCCGAAAGCAGGCGGCGAGCTCTACCGCCCAGGGGCCGCGAAACAGGCTATCCACCTTTTTGAAGGCAAGATCGGCGCCCTCCAGCAGCGGCGCGATGCCGCCGACGATCATCTCGGCTTCGGCGGCCGTTTTCTCGCGGGTGCCGCTATCGACCGCCAGGCAATCCGGCAGGTTTGCCGGCAGCGCATCTTCCCGCTGCACCTCGATCGGCCCGTAGACACCGACGAATTCGACTGCGGTATCGAGCGCGCCGGTGAGGTCGTCAGCGATGAGGCGGAGGGTGGGCATCAACTTAACGAGCCTTCAGCGGGCCTTGCGGGTATCGGATACGGACGTGAAAGCCAGGCCTTACGGCTGCTCGGACGAAGCGCAATCTTCAGCCTTCCATGAAGGATGTCAACGGGTTGCTTTGTCACCGATTCATGCAAGGCTATCGCATATGGAACAAAAGTGCCCCTCACCCCAGCCCTCTCCGCGTTTTGACGGGGAGAGGGGGCGATGCTCTCAAACCCCTTCGCCCCGCATGCGGGGAGAAGGTGGACTCGAACGGTCGAGCGAAGCGAAACTGTGAGAGGACGGATGAGGGGCTAACCTGCCCATACGCAACTGCCTGCTATTTCATCAGTGTGGCTGCGACCTCAGCTCGCGTTTACCCACTGGCGCATATGCGGCTATGCTTGTATCTGAACGACGCGGCCGAGTTGCTTCGACTGCTTCAAGGAGGGCAGGGTGAGTTACGATTTCCATGTGGGCCAGAAGGTCGTCTGCATCGACGACAAGTTCAAGCATGTCAGCATCGATCAGCTGATCCGCAAGGGAACGATCTACACCATCCGCTGGGTCGGCGAATACACGCATTATGTCGACGGCACCTTCATCGGCGTGAAGCTGGAGGAGATCCATCGCGGCAATGATGACGGCCCGGAAGGTTATGGCGCCGCCGACATGCCCTATCGCGCCAGCCGCTTCCGCCCGCTGGTGAAGGACAAGATCGCCTCGCTCAGAAAGCTGCTGGCACCGACGCCCGATGCGCCTGTCGAGCCGAAGGTCAAGACCAAGAAGACGGAAAAGGTCTGAGGGCGTGCGTCGCCGACCTGCGAACTAGGTTTGCCGCGCCCGAGCAAGCCCATGCTCGATCAGGCGGCTGACAAGCTCCGGATAGGAAATGCCGGAGGCGCCCATGGCCTTGGGATACATGCTGATATTGGTGAAGCCGGGCATGGTGTTGATCTCGTTGATGACGACGCTTCCATCCGGCGCCAAGAAGAAATCGACGCGCGCCAGCCCCTCGCAGCCGAGCGCGCGAAAACCATCGGCCGCCATCCGCTTCAGCACGTCGGCCGTCTCGGCCGGAATATCCGCCGGCACGGTGACGACGGCGCCATGCTGATCGAGATATTTCGCCTCGTAGGAATAGAAGCCGTGGGTCGTGGCCGTCGTGATCTCGCCCGGCACGGATACGAAGAGCGTACCGTCAGGCTGTTCCAGCACGGCGCATTCGATCTCGCGGGCGCGCACGAACTCCTCCACCAGCACCTTGCGGTCATGCCGGAAGGCCTCGGCCAGCGCGCTTTCGAACGCTACGGCATCCTGCACCTTGCTGACGCCGACCGACGAGCCCTGGCGCGTGGGTTTTACGAAGACGGGCGAGCCGAGCGTGGCTGCGATCTCCTCGAAGTCAGGTTTTTCGCCGCGCGTCAGCGTGACGGAGCGCGCCACCGGCAGGCCGGCCTCGCGCAGCAGGCGCTTTGCCATGTCCTTGTCGATCGCGTTGGCCGAGCCCAGAATGCCGCAGCCGACGAGGGGGAGGCCGACGATCTGGGCGAGGCCCTGAATGGAGCCATCCTCGCCGTTCAGCCCATGCAGCACCGGAAACAGTACGTCGACCGCAGGCAGTTCGCGCGCGCCAGCACCTTCCAGCGCCATCAGCCGGCCCTCGCCGCCCGGAACCAGGCAGACTTGCCTGCCTTCATAGGCAACCGGCTCCGGCAACGCGCCGCCCTTTTTCTCCACCAGCAGCCAGCGCCCGGCGCGATCGATCAGGATCGGTACGATCTCATATCTGCCGCCATCGATCGCCTTGACGACATTGCGGGCCGACATGACGGAAACCTCATGCTCGGTGGACTGGCCACCAAACAGAACGGCGACGCGTAGTTTCGACATAGAGGCTTCTCTCCCGGGCCAAGGCGGATGTGATGGGAGAAGGGGTTATACGGGGGATTGCAGCGGAATTGGGGTAGGGGTGGTGACCTTCAACAATAGCGTACTGGCGCCCATTCGTATGAATGGCTAAAGCGATGCTTTCTGTCTACTTGTTTGCGCCCTCAGACGCCCGGAAATGGCAAACTACTTCGCTCAGGCGATCCGACCGGGTTTCCAACTTCCTGACGCCTATTTTCGTTTGATTGAATGTGATGTAGCTTAAAGCAATCTTGGATTGCTTTCTCTTGCGGTCGCAATCAACAAATCGTTTTGCTTTGTGGCAAGATAAGCTCCATGTGAGAAAGTCAGTGACACTGATCAACGTTGCCAAGCGTTGGCAACTTATGGCGGCTCGCACATAAAAAATGTAGAGTCCGCGTGCGCGTTCGGAGGAAAGCTGGTGACGTTCAAGAATATTACATCGTCGCAACATGACGCTTTTATTTCATCACTTGCAGCAGGCCAATACAATCTACTTTTGGGTGCCGGCGCTAGCATGGATTCCAGAAATGCATTCGGATTGTTGCCTAGCGGGGAGTCTTTTAAAGAAGAACTATGTGGAGTAACTGGCGCTGCCTCTAAACACTCTCTTCAGAGGGTTTTTTCTCTTTTGAGAGAGGATCAAATCGAACCTCATGTAACAAAGCGGTTTTCCGAATGTCATCCAGGCCCGACGCCGAAGCTCTTGTCGCATTTTATATGGAAGCGCTTATTTACATGGAATATAGATGATGTAATAGAAAATGAATATACTTCAAGTGTAAAAAAGCAACGCTTAATATCAATTCATTATAAAGATGAATTCAGGGAAGCGTCAAATTTATCAGAGCTTATGGTAATACATTTGCATGGCTATGTGCAAGCTCCTGAGAAAGGGTACGTCTTTTCAAGAGAGCATTATATACAGCAGGTGCAGACAATAAATCCTTGGATGTCGGTATTATCGACATTTATCAAAAGCGAGCCGATGGTGATTTCGGGAACCAGTCTGGATGAGCCGGATCTCGATTACTATTTGTCTTATAGATCAGAATTAACTTCACGAGACGATAGAGGGCCATCAATCCTTGTAACCAAGGAGGACGATGCAATAACTGCCGATTTATGCAGGCGGCACAATCTTCTTCATTTTCGCGGCTGGACATCTGAATTTCTCGAATATTGTAAAGCGAAACTCCCCCATCCGCCGACGCCAGAAGAATTGATTCCAAACGAATTCCAGGCATTGATGCCTACGGGAATTACTAGATCAGCATCTATTGCCTTTCACTCTGATTTCGAACTTATTCCCGGCAGCGCGAGTCCCTCCACTAATTCACGCTTCCAATATGGACACTTGCCGACGTGGCAGGATCTTGCAGGGAATCTAGATATAGCTAGGTCGACCGGCGCTGACCTCGTCGTTCAGATCGAACAGATGTTGCAGGACGCGACGTCGCCCGCAAAGTTGCTTCTACTTGCTGAAAGAGCTGGTGCTGGAAAGACAACCGTGATTCGGCGAGCAGCATTCGAGCTTGCAAAACGCGGGATTAAAACATTCGTATGTTCCGCTTTAAGTCGGATAGATAGGACGACCTCAGAAGTATTAAATGCGATTGAAGGGCCGATTGTTGTGCTGGTTGACAATTTTGCCGATCAAGCAGCAGCGATCGCCGAAACACTTGGTAGAGTTAATCGATCTGACGTGGTTGTATTGGCCGCAGAGCGCTCATATCGATCAAATTATCTTCAGACTGTGTTGCACGATACGAACTTAACTGTTTCGGATTCACTCACTCTGTCTGAGATCGACGCTGAACGTCTGATCGATAAATACTTCGAAACAGGAAATCTCGGGGACCACGATATACTTAAGCATAGGAAAAACTACGCGAAACGTCTATCTAAAGATCCGATTGCGGTTGCGTGCTGCCGAATATTGAACGATTTTAAACCCCTTGAGAGAATCGTTGATGATATTATCGGTGATGCGTCTGAGGACGAGTTTGACCGCTATCTCTGCACGGCACTGGCTCAGCACTGTTTTATGGGCGGTTTGAGGTATGAAATTCTTCTCGGTGCGGCCGAAAGAAAAGGTATTAGGAAACAATTCGATAGTCAAAATCCTTTACCGCTTGCATATTCTGATCGAGATAGAGATTATGTTGTTCCGGAGAATTCGACGTTTGCGGAAAATGTGCTTGAGCGCGCTATATCTAATTTTAGGCCAAGCCTTCTCCGAACTTTCATATCACTTGCGAATGAGCTGCAACCGTTCGTAAGTAGAGCGACGATCAAGCGGCGAACACCCGAGGCGCGTCTTGCTGGTCGTCTGTTCGACTATGACGATATCTCGGGAAAGCTTCTTGGTAATGCCGCTGAGCAGTTCTATGACGCGACAAGAGAACGTTGGAAGTGGAACTCTCGCTACTGGGAGCAAGTTGCGCTGCTCAATCTGGCGAACTATCAGCGCAACTCTGAAGACGATGATGCGATAGAGCATCTCGACCAAGCAGTTCAGCACGCGCGTCACGCGGTAGCAATTGAATTGCATCCATTTGGCCTGACGACTCTGGGGAAGATATTGATGACTCAGATGCTTGTTCCAGGATACTCCATGACGGCAAGCTTCAACGAAGCGTTTGATCGTTTGGCTAAAGCTATTGAGAAGGAGGCGCTTTGGTCCAGACGGGCAATTCAGCCCTTTCTTGCTCTTTTCAGAGGAACGGACCGATACCTAGAACACGGCGGCAGTCTAGACGCTCAGCAGCGCGATGCCCTGCGGTCTCATTTGACAACAGCAGACTATCGATTTTCGAAGGAAAATGAGGTGGTTGAGATAGTCGCGTCACTTCGGCGGCGAGTAAAACTATAGATGCGTTAGCTTTACGCAATATATGGAGTTAATACCCACAGTTGATATCAAGAAAAGCTGGTGCTGCTAGAGAGATTTGAACTCTCGGCCTCTCCCTTACCAAGGGAGTGCTCTACCCCTGAGCTATAGCAGCAATCCGTGGCGCTGATAGGTGCGCCGTATTGGGCGAGGCGGCTATTGCCATAGGTCGGGGCGGAGTGCAAGCCGCAAATTGCAAGTTCTTTGAAAGATTGTTGGAAAAAATGTGCCGGTCTTTTGAAGGCTGAGGTTTTCGGCTATGGAAAAGCCATGGGTGCAGACAAGACGAAAATCGATGAAGAGCAGGCTTTGCAGGGTGGTTCGACGCCCGGCGAGGAAGGCGAAGGCGTGACGCAGATCACCGAGGCGGATCGGCGGCGGGAGCGTGCGGCGCAGAAGCTCAGGGAGAATCTTTCGCGGCGCAAACAGCAGGTGCGGGCGCGCCGCGCCGGCCAGGCCGACGAGACGGATGGGCTGCCGGCGGCAAAAGCAAAGCCTGTAAAAACGGGGGATGAGTAGGGCGCTGCCGCAAAAATGGACGAATCGCAATGATTGATGTCGCCCATCATCAAACGAATTGATGCGTTAATCTATTTCGTCTAAACAGCGCTTTTTCCCCAGGCGCGTGGACGTGGCGCACGGAACTTCAGGAAAGGCGGGCCTCGCCCGTATTGCACACATGGATCGTATCAGGATTGTCGGCGGCAACGAGCTCAACGGTATCATTCCGATCTCCGGCGCCAAGAATGCCGCCCTGCCGCTGATGATCGCCTCGCTTCTGACCAGCGATACGCTGACGCTCGAAAACGTGCCGCATCTGGCCGATGTCGAGCTTTTGATGCGCATCCTCGGCAATCACGGCGTCGACGTCGCCGTCAACGGCCGGCGCGAGCGTCAGGAAGACGGCTATTCCCGCACCATCCATTTCACCTGCCGCACCATCGTCGACACAACCGCACCTTACGAGCTCGTCGCCAAGATGCGCGCGAGCTTCTGGGTCATCGGGCCGCTGCTCGCCCGCGAGGGACAGGCGCGTGTCTCGCTGCCCGGCGGCTGCGCCATCGGTACGCGCCCGGTCGATCTCTTCATCGAGGGGCTAGAGGCGCTCGGCGCCACCATGGAAATCGACGGCGGCTATATCAACGCCACCGCGCCGAAGGGCGGCCTCATCGGCGCCCGCTATGTCTTCCCGAAGGTTTCGGTCGGCGCGACGCATGTGCTGATGATGGCCGCGACGCTTGCCCGCGGTACGACTGTGATCGGCAATGCCGCCCGCGAGCCTGAAGTCGTCGATCTTGCCAACTGCCTGATCGCCATGGGCGCCAAGATTTCCGGCGCCGGCACCAGCACGATCACCATCGAGGGCGTCACCTCGCTTTCCGGCGCCCGCCATCGCGTGCTGCCCGACCGTATCGAGACCGGCACCTATGCTATGGCCGTCGCCATGACCGGCGGCGACGTCACGCTCGAAAATACCGACATGGCGCTGCTCGACACCGCGCTTGAAAGCCTGCGTCGCGCCGGCGCCGATGTTTCGCCGACCAATAACGGCATCCGCATCATGCGCAACGGCGGCGGCATCAAGCCCGTCGACGTCGTCACGGATCCGTTCCCCGGCTTCCCGACGGACCTGCAGGCGCAGTTCATGGCGCTGATGACGCGCTCCTCGGGCATTTCGCACATCACCGAGACCATCTTCGAAAACCGCTTCATGCATGTGCAGGAGCTTGCCCGCCTCGGCGCCAAGATCTCTCTGTCAGGCCAGACGGCCCGCATCGAGGGCGTGGAAAAGCTGAAGGGCGCCCCGGTCATGGCGACGGACCTTCGCGCCTCCGTTTCGCTCGTCATTGCCGGCCTCGCCGCCGAGGGCGAGACGCTGGTGTCGCGCATCTATCACCTCGACCGCGGCTTCGAGCGGCTGGAAGACAAGCTGACGCGCTGCGGCGCCATCGTCGAGCGCATCAGCGACTAAGGCGCGCCGCGATCTCTCCGGTTGGCGCTTCCCGCTTCCGGCCGGTGATTTTGCATGTGCCGTGGCAGCAAAGCCGCTGTTCGGTTTCGCATGGAATACGGTAATTCCGTTTGTTGGCACGAAGAGAGCGGGGCACGCCCGTTTTCTTCGGTTGCGTCTTTTGTGCTCTCATCTTATGTCCACAGAAGAGAAACGCAGGAAACGGCGTTCGACTGGCGCGATCGGGGATAAAGGGCGAATGAGCGATCTCAAGCTAATGGCACTCGACAACGAAGACCTGGATGTCATTTCTGCCTATATGCAGGATAGCGTCTTCAAGGTCGGCGACATGTCCTATGCCCCGAAGCAAGAGCAGTTTTCGCTTGCGGCCAATCGCTTCGCCTGGGAGCAATCGGATCGGCGCAGCAAGCCTTACGAGCGCCATCGTGCAGCGCTGGTGTTCAAGCGCGTGCAGGCGGTCCGTTCCAACGGCATCAACCGGCGCAACGGTGATGAGGTGCTGTCGCTGCTCGCCATCCGCTTCGATCCGAGGGGCGAGGGGCCTGACGGCACGATCGAGCTGGCCCTTGCCGGCCAGGCCACCATCGCGCTCGATGTCGAATGCATCGAGGCCCAGCTTGCGGATATCGGCGGCGCGTGGGAAACGGCCCATAAGCCCCGGCATCCGGATGCGGGCGACTAAAGCATGTCGCGCAAAAGTGTGCAGCGGTTTTGCGACAACGACATGCGCAAGGTCAAAGATCTGAAGCGCCAGAAGCGAATCCGAAAGATCGCGACGCGCTTTAGGCTTGAAACGGTTGGATACGGCCGCTGAACGCGGTTTCGATGGAAGAGGAATATCAGCATTGGCTATCTGGCTGGATCAGGCGTCTGAAGGGTTCGAACAGCAGTTCGCCGCTTTCCTGACGACCAAGCGGGAAGTATCCGAGGATGTGAATGCCGTGGTGCGAGGCATCATCGACGATGTGCGGGCACGCGGCGATGCTGCTCTTGCGGATTATTCCAAAAAGTTCGACGGCGTCGATTTCGCCGTGACGCCGATGCGCGTCAGCGAAGCCGAGATCGATGCCGCCATCGAGGCCGTGCCTGCGGAAGTTCTGGGCGCGCTGAAGGTCGCTGCCACCCGCATCGAATCGCATCACTGCCGGCAGCTGCCCAAGGACGATATCTATGAGGACGATCTCGGCGTCGGCCTCGGCTCGCGCTGGACGGCGATCGAGGCCGTTGGTCTCTATGTACCCGGCGGCACGGCGAGCTATCCGAGCTCGGTGCTGATGAATGCCGTGCCGGCCAAGGTCGCCGGGGTCGATCGCATCGTCATCGTCGTGCCGACCAAGGACGGCGCGGTCAATCCAGCCGTCCTTGCGGCCGCCCGCATGGCCGGCGTCGAAGAAATCTACCGCATCGGCGGCGCGCAGGCGATTGCGGCGCTTGCCTATGGCACCGAAACGATCGAGCCGGTCGCCAAGATCACCGGTCCCGGCAATGCCTATGTGGCCGCGGCCAAACGCCAAGTGTTCGGCACCGTCGGCATCGACATGATCGCCGGCCCGTCGGAAGTGCTCGTCATCGCCGACAAGAACAACGATCCGGATTGGATTGCCGCCGATCTCCTTGCTCAGGCCGAGCATGACGAAAGCGCGCAATCGATCCTGATCACCGACGATGCCGAATTCGGCAAGGCCGTGGAAGCCGCGGTCGAGCGGCAGCTGAAGCAGCTCAGCCGCTCGCAGACGGCGGCCGCAAGCTGGCGCGATTTCGGCGCGGTCATCCTGGTTCCCGAGCTGAAGAAGGCCATTCCGCTTGCCAACCGCATCGCGGCCGAGCATCTGGAGCTTGCGGTCGACGATCCCGAGCCGCTGCTCGCCGGTGTCCGCAACGCCGGCGCCATCTTCGTCGGCCGACACACGCCGGAAGTGATCGGCGATTATGTCGGCGGCTCGAACCATGTGCTGCCGACGGCCCGCTCCGCACGCTTCTCCTCCGGCCTTTCGGTGCTTGACTTCGTCAAGCGCACCTCGATCCTGCGGCTCGGGTCGGAGCAGCTTCGTGCACTCGGGCCGGCGGCGATCGCGCTCGCCAATTCCGAGGGGCTGGACGCACATGCGCGGTCGGTCGCGATCCGCCTCAATCTCGAAGGGTAAGGCATGGCCAAGGGCGTCTTTCGGCTGAGCGATGTGGTCCTGGACGACACGATCGGCCGTTCGACGCCCGATGTCGAGCATGAGCGCGCCGTCGCCATCTTCGATCTGATCGAGGAAAACAGCTTTGAGCCCGTTGGGCATAAAGGCGGCCCCTATCTGCTCAACCTGTCGCTGGTCGACCAGAAGCTCGTTTTCGACATTCGCGTCGAAGACGGCAGCATGGTCGCCACGCATATCCTGTCGCTGACGCCATTCCGCCGGATCGTGAAGGACTACTTCATGATCTGCGAGAGCTATTATGAGGCGATCCGCTCCGCCACCCCCAGCCGCATCGAGGCGATCGACATGGGTCGGCGCGGCATTCACAACGAAGGCTCCCAGACGCTGATGGACCGGCTGGACGGCAAGATCACCGTGGATTTCGATACGGCTCGCCGACTCTTCACGCTCGTCTGCGTCCTTTATTGGCGCGGGTGACCGGCATGGAGCAGCCGCAGGCGATCGAGCACAATGGCAAAGCGCCCGGCGCGATCCTCTTCATGTGCGGGCTCAATGCCATCCGTTCGCCGATGGCCGAAACGATCGCGCGCAGCATGCTGCCGCAAGGCACCTATGTCGCGTCTGCCGGTGTGCGGGCCGGCGAGCGCAACCCCTTCGTCGATGTCGTGCTGGACGAGATCGGGCTTTCGCTCGGTCGTCGACAGCCGCAAACCATGGAAGAGCTGGAGGATGATTTCTTTGACGTCATCATCACGCTCTCGCCGGAAGCCCATCATGCTGCCCTTGAATTGACGCGGGCAAAGGCGGTGGAGGTCATCTATTGGCCGACCATCGACCCATCCGCGACCGATGGCACACGCGACCAGGTTCTCGATGCCTATCGCGGAGTTCGCGACCATCTGCTGGGCCTGATCGAGAACCGACTTGTGGAGCATCGCGGTTCGCTTTAGAGCTGCCGATGAAACAAATGCAGAAACCCTTATCAACGAGGTTCACAAAACCGCGGTGATTGTGTAGTTTCCGCGCAATTTCTGGCGACCCCCGGCTTTTTGCCATGGGCGCCGGCCCCAACCGACAGGAAAAGAAGCTTTAATGCCGAAAGAAGAAGTCCTCGAATTTCCCGGTGTCGTCACCGAACTCCTGCCGAACGCGACCTTCCGCGTGAAGCTGGAAAACGAGCATGAGATCATCGCCCACACGGCGGGCCGCATGCGCAAGAACCGTATCCGCGTTCTTGCCGGCGACAAGGTGCTGGTGGAAATGACCCCTTACGACCTGACCAAGGGCCGCATCACCTATCGTTTCAAGTAATCGGCCGCTCTGGAAACAAAGAAATCGAGCACGATGTCGTCCGCAAACCGCTGACACTTTTCGGCATCATGCTCTAGAGCCGGTTCTCATTCCCGCATGACAGGTCGAGGTCTGATGGCGTTGAAACACAAGCTGATACTGGCTTCCGGATCGCCGCGCCGCGTCGAGCTCCTGCACCAGTCAGGCATCGAGCCCGCACGCCTCATGCCCATGGACATCGACGAGACGCCGAAGAAGTCGGAGCATCCGCGCTCGCTTGCGCGGCGGCTTTCGGGGGAGAAGGGCGAGGCGGCCTTTGCGGCCGTCAGAAGCGATGCCGCCTGGCAGGGCAGCTATATCCTGTCTGCGGATACGGTGGTCGCCGTCGGGCGGCGCATCCTGCCGAAGGCGGAATTCATCGACGAGGCCTCGTCGGCGCTGCATCTGCTCTCCGGTCGCGGTCATGTCGTCTATACCGGCATCTGCCTGATCACGCCGGACCGCAAGCTGCGTCAGAAAGTCGTCGAGACCAAGGTGCGCTTCAAGCGGCTTTCCGGCCGCGATATCGAAATGTATCTGGCATCGGGCCAGTGGCGCGGCAAGGCGGGAGCCTACGGTATTCAGGGGCTCGCGGGCTCCTTCGTACAGAAACTTGTCGGTTCCTACACCAATGTCGTGGGATTGCCGCTTTATGAAACCATGCTGCTGCTAGCGGGCGAGGGCTTCGATGTCCACGCCGGATGGCAGGAAGGATAGCGACATGGCGAAGATCGATGAGATCAAGGTGGGCGCGAAGGTCGAGCCACTGCGCAAGCCGCGCCCTTGCGCGGAATGCGGCCAGCCTTCGGTGCGCGAACACTATCCCTTCTGCTCGGATCGTTGCCGTTCGCTCGATCTTTCGCGTTGGCTGAACGGCTCCTATGCCATCCCCGTGACGGAGGATGAGACGAAGGCCGACGGCTCCGATCAAGGCTGAATGTGGTTTTCCCGCGCTGTCCGACCTTACGAACCCTTTCATTTTGTTCGCGAATTACCAAAATTCCATTTCCTGTCAAAAAAGAGTCATTTGCGGCTGGACATGGCCGAACAAGATGCTATAACCCCGCTCGCTTCCGGGGCGAACCAACCGCCCAGCGCCTCTCAAGGCTCTTCCTTCGACGCGAAGCTCGGATGCCCAGATAGCTCAGTTGGTAGAGCAGCGGATTGAAAATCCGCGTGTCGCTGGTTCGATTCCGGCTCTGGGCACCATCTTTTCTCCAAAATCATGCAGACAATGGGACGCAGCGCCGGCTTCGACCAATCGCTCGTTGACATCGGTCTTCATACGGAAGGCCCGCAGAAGTTCCATTGTGAGAATATGCATCCTGTGATGAGTTTATTGTCATCATAACAACTTGAAGGTTGTGCTTCATTAATTTGGTGTACGAGTACATCAAGATGTTGATGGCATTCATAATCAGGCGTACGAATTATTGTATGGGTCGCCTATTGATTCGAAGCGACTGATACCGCACCTTAGATACTAGCGGGATGAGTGATCTCGTTAAGTCCGGCGTTTATTGCAATAGCAAGCTATCGAGGCGCCATGTCAAACAACGATGTTCTATTCAACACGTTCGCCCGTACTTTCGAAGCACGGCGCGAAGTCGAGATGTCATTTTCCGAATACCTGGAAGGGTGCCGGGATGACCCGCTCATGTACGCAAATGCGGCAGAGCGGCTACTGGCAGCCATGGGCGAACCCCTGCTGATCGATACGGCCAAGGACACGAGACTTGGGCGTATCTTCATGAACCGGACGATCCGGACCTATCCGGCATTTGCGGGCTTTTTCGGCATGGAAGAGACGATAGAACGCATTGTCGCCTTCTTCCGGCATGCTGCTCAAGGGCTGGAGGAGCGCAAGCAGATCCTCTATCTGCTCGGTCCCGTCGGCGGCGGCAAGTCATCGCTTGCCGAGCGGCTGAAATCGCTGATGGAAGTTCATCCCATCCATGTGCTCAAGGCCGGGAACGAATTGAGCCCGGTCTTCGAAAGCCCGCTCAGCCTGTTCGACCCCGTGACCATGGGGCCGATGATCGAAGAGCGTTACGGCATTCCGCGTCGGCGCCTGACGGGACTGATGAGCCCCTGGTGCCTGAAACGGCTGGAAGAGTTCGAAGGCGACATCTCCCGCTTCCGCGTCGTCCGGATGCAGCCCTCCAGGCTGCGGCAAATTGCCGTCGCCAAAACGGAGCCGGGTGACGAGAACAATCAGGACATCTCCTCGCTGGTCGGCAAGGTGGATATCCGCAAGCTCGAAAGCCTGGCGCAGAACGATCCCGACGCCTACAGCTATTCAGGTGCCTTGAACCGCGCCAACCAGGGCATTCTCGAATTCGTCGAGATGTTCAAGGCGCCGATCAAGATGCTGCATCCGCTGCTGACGGCGACTCAGGAAGGCAATTACATCGGCACCGAGAATATTGGCGCCATACCCTTCTCGGGCATCATTCTAGCCCACTCCAACGAGTCGGAATGGCAGACATTCAAGGCCAACAAGAATAATGAGGCGTTCATCGACCGCATCTGCGTCGTGAAGGTGCCTTATTGCCTGCGTGTCACCGAAGAGCAGAAGATCTACGAGAAGCTGATCGAGGAATCCGAGCTCAGCGACGCGCCCTGCGCACCGTCGACCTTGGAGACGCTCGCCCGCTTCACGGTTCTGACGCGGCTTTCCAAGCATGAGAACTCGACGGCCTTCTCCAAGCTTCGCGTCTATGACGGCGAAAGCCTGAAGGAGACCGATCCGAGAGCGCGCAGCGTGCAGGAATATCGCGATGCGGCCGGTGTCGACGAAGGCATGGATGGGGCTTCCACCCGCTTCGCTTTCAAGGTTCTTGCCGCGACCTTCAACTACGACACGACCGAGATAGGTGCCGATCCGGTGCACCTGATGTACATGCTGGAGCAGTCGATCCGCAGGGAGCAGCTGCCGCTCGAAACCGAGAAGCTCTACATCGAGTTCATCAAGAGCGAGCTGGCGCCGCGCTATGCGGAGTTTATCGGTCACGAGATCCAGAAGGCCTATCTGGAATCCTATGCCGATTACGGCCAGAACCTCTTTGATCGCTACGTCGACTATGCCGACGCCTGGATCGAGGACGTCGACTTCAAGGATCCCGATACGGGGCAGCTTCTGGATCGCGAGCTCCTGAACCAGGAACTCACCAAGATCGAGAAGCCGGCCGGCATCGCCAACCCGAAGGACTTCCGTAACGAGATCGTCAAGTTCTGCCTGAGGGCAAGGGCGAGCCATGGCGGCAAGAACCCATCCTGGACCAGCTACGAGAAGATCCGTGAAGTCATCGAAAAACGGATGTTCTCCCAGGTCGAGGACCTTCTGCCGGTCATCTCCTTCGGTTCCAAGAAGGACGGCGAGACGGAGAAGAAACATGGCGAATTCGTCGAGCGAATGGTCGCGCGGGGCTATACCGAGCGCCAGGTTCGGCGGCTTGTGGAATGGTACATGCGCGTGAAACAGGCGGGATGAGCCACCAAGGAAGAAGGAATGCACATTGTTGACAGACGCCTGAACCCAGGCGGAAAAAGTCTGGAAAATCGTCAACGATTTTTGCGAAGAGCAAAAGCGCTGGTGCAAAGAGCGGTCTATGAATCCTCTCAAAAACGCGACATTCAGGACATTCTGAAAGGTGGCGAAATCAGCATTCCACTGGATGGAACCGAGGAGCCTCGGTTCCATCGCGGCCCCGAGGGGCTGAAGGAGCATATTCTTCCCGGCAACAAGGATTTCATCGAGGGCGACATCCTCCCGCGTCCCGAGGGCGGCGGCGGCAGGCCGCAGGCCGGCGGCGACGGCACCGGCGAGGACGCGTTCCGCTTCATTCTGACACGCGACGAATTCCTCGATCTCTTTCTTGACGATCTCGAGCTGCCGGACCTCGCCAAGCGGCGGCTGATGTCAGCCGATCAGATCAATCCGGTGCGCTCGGGCTACTCCGTGACAGGGTCGCCTGCCAACCTCGCCATAAACCGCACCATGCGGCTGGCGATGATGCGACGCGTCGCGCTGCACCGGCCCAAGCCGGAAACGGTCGCCAAGCTCATCGAAGAGGCGGAGGAGTGCGAGGACGAAAAGCGTCGGGCGCAGCTCGAGGCAGAGATCAAGATGCTGGAATCGAAAGTCCGGCGCATCCCCTATATCGATCCGATCGACATCCGCTACCGCCGTTTCGAGAACGAACCGAAACCTGTGGCGCAGGCCGTGATGTTCTGCCTCATGGATGTCTCCGGCTCGATGTCGGAGCATATGAAGGACCTCGCCAAGCGCTTCTATATGCTGCTCTACATCTTCCTGACCCGGCAGTACCGCCGCGTCGAGATCGTCTTCATCCGGCACACCGATGTGGCCGAGGAGGTGGATGAAGAGACCTTCTTCCGCAGCCCGGCAACCGGCGGTACTCAGGTTTCGAGCGCGCTCGAAACCATGCGGCAGATCGTGCATGATCGTTTCCCGCCGTCGGACTGGAATATCTATGCCGCTCAGGCATCGGACGGCGATAATGCCTATTCCGACAATGCCACGACGGCCGCCCTCATGACTGGCGCGATCCTGCCGGTTTGCCAGTATTTCGCCTATTTGGAGGTGGGCGAATCGCGCAGCGTCGCGATTTCGTCCGGCTCGGCGATCTGGTCGCTCTACGAGCGGCTACAGGCGGGTTGGCCGGTACTCTCGATGCGACGGGTGAACGATCGCAGCCAGATCTATCCGGTCTTCCACGATCTTTTCCAGCGCAGGGCGGCTGAAACAAGGAGCTGATGATGGCAGATGCATCGATGGAACGGCTCTTTGTGGGTGCGGACTGGGATTTCGCCACCATCCAGCGAATCCACGATGCCTGCGAGAAGATCGCCATCGGCGAGCTCGGTCTCGACGTTTATCCCAACCAGATCGAGATCATCACCGCCGAGCAGATGCTTGACGTCTATTCCTCGATCGGCATGCCTCTCTTCTACAAGCACTGGTCCTTCGGCAAGCATTTCGCCCATCACGAAGCCTTCTATCGCAAGGGGCTGCGCGGGCTTGCCTACGAAATCGTCATCAACAGCTCGCCCTGCATCTCCTACCTGATGGAGGAGAACACGGCGACGATGCAGGCGCTCGTCATCGCGCATGCCGCCTTCGGTCATAATCACTTCTTTAAGAACAACTATCTCTTCAAGCTCTGGACGGATGCCGAAGGCATTCTCGACTACCTCAATTTCGCCAAGAGCTATATCGCGCGCTGCGAGGAGCGCTATGGTCATGCCGCCGTCGAGCGCACGCTCGATGCGGCGCATGCGCTGATGTCGCACGGCGTCCATCGCTATGCCGGCAAGAAGACGCCGGACCTGCGCGACGAGGAAAAGCGCGAGCGCGAGCGGCGCGAATATGACGAGAAGATTTTCAACGATCTCTGGCGTACGATTCCGGTCGGAGCCGGCAAGAAGATGCCCGATCTCGATCTGGAGCGCCGGCGCTCCCTGGCGGGTCTGCCGCAGGAAAACATCCTCTACTTCCTGGAAAAAATGGCGCCGAGGCTGAAATCGTGGCAGCGTGAGATCATCCGCATCGTGCGGCATGTCGCGCAATATTTCTATCCTCAGAGCCAGACCAAGGTAATGAACGAGGGCACGGCGACCTACGTGCATTATCGGATCATGACGAGGCTGCACGAGCTCGGCGGCATCAGCGACGGCGATTTCCTGGAATTCCTGAAATCGCATACCAACGTGGTTTTCCAGCCGACCTTCAACGACCAGCGCTATTCCGGTCTCAACCCCTATGCGATCGGCTTTGCCATGATGCAGGATATCGAGCGCATCGTGACGAGGCCGAAGGACGAGGATCGTCAGTGGTTCCCAGAGATTGCCGGCACCGGCGACACCATGGCGGTGCTGCGCGATCTCTGGGCCAATTATCGCGACGAGAGTTTCGTATCGCAGTTTTTGAGCCCACATCTGATGCGCAAGATGCGGATGTTCCAGCTCACCGACGATCCGGAGGAGGAAGAGGGGCTGAGGGTCGCTGCTATCCATGACGAACGCGGCTATCGGCGCATCCGCCGGGAGCTTGCGCGGCAATATGATGTCGGCTGGATCGATCCACATATCGAGATCGTCGACGTCGATCTGGCGGGCGATAGGCGGCTCTTGCTCAAGCATACGGTGCTGAACGGTGCGCTGCTCGAGGATATGGACGCCAAGCGCGTATTGCAGCACCTGGCCGATCTCTGGAGCTACGATGTACTGATGCAGGAGGTCGACCGCTCCGGTACGGTGCTTCGCGACCATCTGGTCCATCCCCGCGCGTCCGCACTTGCGGCATAAGGCGCCGGGATCGACTACGAGGATTGTGCCGACTGGCGCCGGTGGCCGCTCACCTGCATGCCGTCTTCCGGCTGCAGCCTGAGGAAGCCGGGGATGCCGCACAGCGGGATCACCGCCATCAGCAGAAACACGATATGGAATTTCTCCGGCGTCAGCGACGATCCATCGAGCGTGACCAGACCGAGCAGCATGGCGGCGACGGAGACGCCGAAGCTGACGCTCAACTGCTGCAGGACGCCTCCGAGGCTGGTTGCGCGGCTCAGCTGTGCGGCCGGCGTCTCGGAATATGACAGGGTGTTGGAGGTCATGAACTGCGCCGCGCGCGCCAGCCCGAAGATGAAGACATAGAGAATGACGAACCAGTGCGGCGTATCGGGCGTGATCAGGGCGAAGCCGGCCACGACGGTAGCGCCGAACACCGCGCTCCAGGTCAACATGCGGTCGAAGCCGTAGAGTTTCAGCAGTTTCACCGATATGGGGCGGACGACAAGCGCACTCAGGGCGCTGACGAAGGTCAGAGTACCCGAGACGATCGGGCTCAGGCCGAAGCCGACCTGCAGCATCAGCGGCAGCAGGAAGGGAACGCCGTTCAGCCCGACGCGGCAGATGCCGCCGGCAAGCGTGCCGATGCGGAACGTGCGTAGCTTGAACAGGGTGAGGTCCACGGCCGGCGCTTCGGCCGTCCTCGCATAGCGGACGAAGCCGACGAGCAGCAGTCCGGCTGCGGCGAGGACGAGGAATATGGCCCAGACGGAAATTGTGGGACGCCCGATATTCTCGATCCCGTACTGTAGCAGCACGCAGCCGACGCCGACCATGACGAAGCCGCGAAAATCGAACTTGATCGTCTCGTCGCGTTCAGTGTCTTCGACGTAGCGCAGCGCCATGGCCATGCCGATCAGCCCGAAAGGCAGGTTCACCCAGAAGATCCAGCGCCAGGAAAGATAGGTGGTCAGGAACCCGCCAAGCAGCGGTCCGATCACCGGCCCGATGACGGCGGGCAGGGTCATATAGGTCATCGCCGTTACCAGCTGGCTGCGCGGGAAACTGCGGATGAGTATGAGGCGGCCGACCGGCGTCATCATCGCACCGCCGAAGCCCTGCAGCGCCCGCGTTGCGATCAGCATGGGCAGGCTGGTCGCCAGGCCGCAGAGGATCGAGCCGAGCGTGAAGACGAAGAGCGCGAGGGCGAAGATGCGACGCGTGCCGAAGCGATCCGCGAACCAGCCGCTCACCGGGATGAACATTGCCAGCGACAGGATATAGGTCGTCACCGCCAGGTTCATGCGCACCGGGGTGGTAGCGAGGCTCCTGGCGATATCGGGAACGGCGGTGATGAGAATGGTCGAATCGAGCTGTTCCATCAGGAAGGCCACGGCAACGACGGCAGGGATGATGTAGCGCAGGCTGGGATCGCGTTCGACCGCGAAAGTCTGGCCCTGCGGATTGAGATCAGGCGAGTCCATAAAATATAATAGCTTTCCACCGCCTGAGGGGGAGCAGGCGTTTCCTAATGATATGACCATTATCCATGGCGCAGTGCAACGAAAACCGGACCGGCCAGGTTCGCCAGATGCCGTGCGCGTCCCGTGCCCTAGTTGATCGACAGGGGAGAACGCAGCGTCCAGCGCGCCTTGTCGAAAACGGTCGCCGTTCGGATCTGTTCCGGCGCGGTTCTTCTCAGCTCCAGCTGAAGATTGAAATTATTGTTGCCCTGGAATTCCTTGAAGAAGCTGAGCTTGGCGCCGAAGGCCTGCAGCGTCACATCCTGCAAGGTGCCGATCGCATCCAACGCAGTTTGAAAATCCAGCCAGTGCGTCTCGTTGAGCAAGAGCACGACGGTATCGACGAAAGTGCTGGCGATGGCTTTGCCGTCGGCGTTGTCGGGCATGATCACCTTGATGCGGATGGTGTCGAGCTCACCGGTCGGCTTGCCGCGGACGATGATGAAGAAGGAAGCTGCCTTCGGATCGCCATAGGCGCCCTTCTGGACGGCATAGCTGCATTCCGAGGTGCCGCCGCCCAGTTCGCTTGGCCGCCATTCGCCGACGGAAAGGCCGAACTTCACCAGATCGGCGCAAAGGTTCTGGCCAGATATCCGCCAGCTTCGCACGAAGGCGCTGCGCAGCGCATCGACCGGGGGATCGAACAGGTGCGAAGTTCTGTCCGGGGATGATTTGGCGGCTGCTGCCTTGGCCGGTGCCCGAGCGCTGCGCACGGCGGCGCCGGCCGGCGCCGCGGTCTTGTTTCCGACTACGGTGCTTGAAGCAGCTCCGGCGGGTGGCGGGACCGAGTTTCCAGCGCTTTGCGCCGGTGCCGGCGGGGGCCGCTGCTCAGACTTGGGGAACAGGTTGAGATGATAGCGGCGGTCCAGCGCTCTCAGGTTGCGCATGTCGTTGGCAAGCAGCGCGGTCGCCAAGATGATCGAGCCGATGACGACAGCGGCAACCCAGAACACAGCCCAGCTTTTCTTGCGAGGTGGCGCCACCGACATGATTGAGATCTACAGCTGCTCCCGAGGAAATTCGCCTTGCTGCAACGATTGCATGTTGCACAGCTCGCCCATGCCTACAGCATATGCGTTTATGAACGATTGATCATTCTAATGTTTCTTTGTCAATTCATGGCGTTGCTTGCAGCAACTCTGGGAAAGGCACGCGGCAGCCCTTAGCCCGGAATTGCGTGAAAACAACGGGCTGGAGCGGCTCTGAGTTTCAGTAGAGGGCCGAAGAGCTCTAGGCGAAATAGGCCTTGAGCGCTTTGACGGTCGCTGCATCGGTGCGACGAGCCGACGGTGCCGAAAATCCGAGGGCGAGCAGCCGTTCATCGGTCTCGCTTGCCGCCACGGAACAGGAGGAGTGGATTTCGCTGATCGGCAATCGCGGCCATAGCTGACCGATCGTCGCGAGCGTGACGCCTGCGCCTGGCATGATGGAAATACGGCCGGCCGCAATGGCGATCACCCGCTCCAGCGTTGCGATGCCTTCCGCACTGGTTTTTGCGCCACCCGATGTCAGGATGCGTTCGAAGCCAAGGGAGACGGCCATTTCGACGGCCTCGCCGATATCCGGGACGAGGTCGAAGGCGCGGTGCAGCGTCTTGCCAAGTGTTCCGGCGTGGGCTGCCAGTGCGGCCAGCGCATTGAAATCGAGCCGTCCGTCGGGCAGCGAAGCGCCGAATACGACGCCCGGCAGTCCGGCATCGCGCGCCATGTCGATATCGCGCTTCATGACGTCGAGCTCGTCGGCAGAATAGACGAAGCTGCCGGCGCGCGGGCGGATCATGGCATAGGAAGGAACGGGCATGCCCGCCGCCGCCTCTATCAGCCCAGCGCTCGGAGTGAGGCCACCGACGGATAGCGCGCTGCAGAGCTCGATGCGATCGGCGCCACCCGCGATGGCGGTCTTGAGGCCGGAAATATCGTCGACGCAGATCTCAAGCAGCATGATGGTGTTCTTCCGCATATTGCAGCCCCAGCAGGGCGGCGCCGATCAGCCCCGGCTCAAGCTTGCATTGGCTTGGGACCACCAACGGCCGGCCGAATTTGCGCAGGATGCGGGCGCGTACCGCCTGGTCCAGCCGTGCCAGAAGCGGTTCGACGTTGGAAAGGCCGCCTCCGACCGGAACGATGGTCGCGCCTGTTATGTTGACCGTAAGCGCAAGCGGTGAGGCGACCAGATCGATCATGACGTCGATCGTGCGCTGCGCCTGCGTGTCGTCCTTCAGCCACCGGTCGATGATCTCTTCGCTCGACAATTCGGCACCGTACAGCGTCTTGTGCAGGCGCTCGATGCCACGGGCGCCGCCGACTGTGTCGACGCAACCCTTCTGGCCGCAGCCGCAGGGATAGGCGGGGATGGCGGCCGGCGGATCGCCGGCGAAGGACGCGATGATCGGCCCATGACCCCATTCGCCGGCAAAGCCGCCGGCAGCGTTGACCAAGCGTCCGTCCGCCACCAGGCCGCCGCCGACGCCGGTGCCGAGAATGGCGCCGAAGACGATGCGATGGCCGCGGCCGGCGCCGGACATGGCTTCCGCCATGGCGAAGCAATCGGCGTCGTTGGCGATCAGTACCGGGTAGCCGAGTTCCGCTTCCAGATCGGCCGCAAGATGCCGGCCATCAATACAGCGTATGTTGGCGCAGGTCAGCGCCTGCGTGTCGGGGTCCACCACGCCGGCAATGGAAAAGGAGAGGCAGGTCGGCTTCCCGCCGGCTTCGGCGATCACTTCGCGCAGGACTGCGACGAATTCCGCAAAATCATGCCTGGGGGTCGGGCGCCGGGCCAGCGGCAGAATATCCGTCATGGAGCGGGCGATTCCGCCCTTGATGGCGCTACCGCCGATGTCGAAGGAAACGATCATGAATACAGACCTGCAGGAAACATGCGGCACTTGCTCGCACCCTTTGCCGGTCTTTGCAAGACCAATCCTCGAGGTGCCCCGCCGCATCAGCCGCGCGGCAGGGTAATCCTCGCTTCGAAGCCATCAGGTCTTCCTGTGGCGGGCGATATGAGGTCGATGCGCCCTCCGATCTGATTGACGATACGCTCGACGATGGAAAGCCCGAGGCCTGAGCCGGCGGCCTTTGTCCTGCCACGCCAGAAGCGTTTCTTCAGGCCGGCGAATTCCTCCTGCGAAAGCACATGGCCGCCGTTGACGACGCGGACGGTGCCATCGCCAATGCTGACGGTCACTTCATCGTCGACCGGTCCGTGGACCAATGCGTTGTCGATCAGGTTGCGCATGACGATGGCAAAGGCGTCGATATCGATATTGCGGATCAGCTTTCCCTTCGTCTCGTTCTCCAGCAAGACGCGTCCGGCAGTGCCCGTGTCGCGGTCGTAGTCGCCGATCACGGTTTCGATGACCGCGATCAGATCGATTGGCTTGTCGCCGGTGCCGATGCCGGCCTGGGCGCGGGAGAGCTGCAGCAGCTTTTCAGCCAGACGGCCGAGATTGGAGAGCGAGGTCTCGATGCGGCTGGCGCGTTCGGCAAGCGGACCCGGCGGCAATTCCGCCAGCAGGCGCTGGGTCTGCGCGAGGGCGCCGGCAATCGGCGTGCGCAGTTCATGGGCGCTATTGGCGGAGAATTCGCGCTCGGCTTCCAAGGCGAGGCGAAGACGGTCGAGCAGGAGATTGACGGACCGGGCGATCGGCTGCAGCTCGCGCGGCAGAGTCTCGCTATCCAGCGGCATCATATTGCCGCCGTCCTTGGTGGCGATCTGCGATCGCAGGCGGTCGATCGGCCGCAGCGACCGGCCGACGACAAGACCGATGGCGACGATGCTGGCGGGAATGAGGGCCAGCAACGGCCAGAGCAGCGCGACACCGCTTTCGCGGGAGGCTTCGCGACGATTCTTGAAGGCGTCGGCGACGTGCAGGAAGATGGTCCCGTCAGCCGACGATTCCGTATAGATCCGATATCGCTCAGAGTTGTGGAAGCCGAGCGCCAGCGGCACATCGTAGGCCGTTGGCGGAGCGTCGTGCGAATGCAGGATGACCTTGCCGTTCGCATCGAGCACCTGATAGGTCAGATATTCGCGGTTCAGCCCCTTGTTCAGCTGCTCCAGGCTTTGCGGATCGCCCGAATGGTCGCGATTGCCGAGATCATCGAGCACCAGAGGCATCAGCCGCTCCGCGGTTTCCTGCAGCGCGCCGTCGAAAGTCTCGGACAGTTCCTTATGGACGACATAGACGCCGATGCCGACGGCAATCAGCCAGAAAAGCACGACGGTCCCGGTGAGCGCGGCGATCAGGCGCCAGGTGATGCTGGCGCGGCTAGGCTCATTGGGCTTCGTCATTTGTCACCCAGGCTATAGCCGACGCCGCGCGCCGTCCGGATGCGGTCCTTGCCGATCTTCTTGCGCAGGCGGCTGACATAGACTTCGACCGTATTGCTCTCGATTTCGGAGCCGAAAGCGTAGAGCGCTTCTTCGATCTTGTCCTTCGACACGATCGCGCCCGGCCGGGCGACAAGCAGGTCGAGCACGGCCCATTCGCGCCCCGTCAGTACGATGTCCTTGCCTTCCAGCCGGACGCGTCGCTGCGGCTGATCGATCTCGAGGTCGGCAAAGCGGATGGTCGGCTGCGGGCTGCCGATATAGCGCCGGGCGACCGCCAGGATGCGGGCGGTAAGCTCGCCGAGACTGAAGGGCTTTACGAGATAATCGTCGGCGCCGCTGTTCAAGCCCTCGATACGATCGGAGATCTGGTCGCGGGCGGTGAGGATGATGACGGGGGTCTCGTCAGGCTTGCGGCGCAGGCGCTTGAGAAAATCGATGCCGCTGCCGTCCGGAAGCTGCAGGTCGAGCAGGACGAGGCCGTAATTCACGGCACTGGTAACTTCGCCGGCATCGGCCAGATTTTTTACCCAGTCGACGGCGTGCGAATCTGCCGCGATATGGTCGCGAACGGCGCTGCCGATCGTATCATCGTCTTCCACAAGGAGAATCCGCACCTTAGCCCTCTCAACCGTTGACTGCGCTTCAGTTAATGCCGACGAACCTATCGGGTCAATAACGGCCAAAATAGGCCTTGAGGAGATATGTCTTTCAAGCCGAGGCGTCTTTGCCGGAAACGTTCCCGGCACCTATGGACAGACTGGGGTGCCGTGGTTACTTCTTTGCGCGGAGAACGAAGCGGCGCAGGATAGCCGCCACAGGCCATTGGAGGTTGTTCGGTCATGCTGAAGGGAATTTCGCCGCTGTTGAATGCGGATGTGCTCTACGCGCTGAAATCGATGGGGCATGGCGACATGCTCGTCGTCGTGGATACGAATTTTCCCGCGGAGGCCATTGCGAGCCAGACGGTCTTGGGTGAGCTGCTGCGCATCGACAATGTGCCGGCGGCCGATGCCGTTGCCGCGATATTGTCGCTGATGCCGCTCGATAGCTTCATCGACGATGCGGCGACGCGCATGGAAGTTGTGGGTGCGCCAGACGAGGTGCCGCAGGTCCAGCGCGAAGTGCAGGCGGCGATCGACAAGGCCGAGGGCAAGCACTGGCCGCTGTCGCCGGTCGAGCGATTTGCCTTCTACGAGCGCGCCAAGGATGCCTATTGCGTGATCCAGACGGGTGAACGCCGCTTCTATGGTTGTTTCACCTTGACCAAGGGCGTCATCCCGCCGGAAGCTGAGTGATCCCATCACCGGACTGAGCGCTGTTTCGATAAAGGAATGCGATGGCGAAGAAGCTGGATTCCCAAGGGCGGCTTGACGATGCGGCGCGCGCCGGATGGCTCTATTACGTCGCCGGGCGGACGCAGGACGAGATCGCCGTCGCGATGGGGATTTCCCGCCAGTCGGCGCAGAGGCTGGTGTCGCTTGCTGTCGCCGAACGGCTGATCAAGGTTCGGCTGGATCATCCGATCGCCGCTTGCCTTGAATATTCGGCGGCGCTCAAGAAGAAGTTCAATCTGCGGCATGTCGATATCGTGCCGAGCGATCCGGACGGCACGTCCTCGACGGTCGGCATCGCTCAGGCGGGTGCCGCCGAAATCGAGCGCTGGCTGAAGCGCAGCGACCCGATCGTGGTCGCGATCGGTACAGGCCGCACTCTGAAGGCCGCGGTCGACCAGTTGCCGGCGATCGAATGTCTGCAGCACCGTGTGGTGTCGCTGACGGGCAATATCGGCCCGGACGGCTCGGCCGCCTATTACAACGTCATCTTCAGCATGGCCGACGTCGTCAAGGCGCGGCATTTTCCGATGCCGCTGCCGGTGCTGGTATCTTCGGCCGAGGAACGCGAGCTGCTGCACGCGCAGGCGCTGGTACGCTCGACGCTCGATATCAGCGCCCAGGCCGACGTGACCTTTGTCGGCATCGGCGAAATGGGTGTCGAGGCGCCGCTCTGTCTCGACGGCTTCCTCGAGAGGGACGAGATGCTGGCCCTGATGAAACGCGGCGCGGCCGGCGAGATTTGCGGCTGGGTCTTCGATGGCCAGGGGAAGCTCATGCCCGACGACGTCAACGATCGCGTCGCAAGCGCGCCGCTGCCGTCGCGCGATACCTCCTCCGTCATCGGAATCGCCAAGGGGAAGCGCAAGTTCGAGGCAATCAAGGCTGCCGTTATCGGCCGCCAAATCAACGGTTTGATCACCGATGAAGCAGTTGCTGAGTTTTTGCTCAGGGACTGAGCAAAAAATTTAATCCATGAAAACAAACTGATAGGTTGCTTGCTCGGCAATGCAGCAACGAATTCGCATTGACATTTTGTCGCAAGAGGTGAGTAATTGCCCACGAGCAAAGCGAATGCTCATTTTTGGTCTTCTGGGAGGAAGATATGAAATTGAAAACTTTACTGCTGAGCGCCTGCTCGGCGCTGATGTTTGCCGGCTTGGCGTCCGCCGAAACCCTCACGATTGCGACAGTCAACAACGGCGACATGGTTCGTATGCAGAAGCTTACGGACGACTTCAAAGCCAAGAACCCCGGTATCGATCTGCAATGGGTCACGCTTGAAGAAAACGTATTGCGCCAGAAGGTTACGACCGACATCGCGACCAAAGCCGGCCAGTACGACGTGTTGACCATCGGCACCTACGAAGTGCCGATCTGGAGCAAGCTCGGCTGGCTTGCCTCGCTCGACAAGCTTTCCGCCGACAAGGACTATGACGTGAATGACCTTCTCCCGGCCATTCGCAGCGGTCTGACCACCGACGGCAAGCTCTATGCGGCACCGTTCTATGGCGAAAGCTCGATGGTGATGTACCGCAAGGACCTGTTCGACAAGGCCGGCCTGAAGATGCCGGACGCGCCGACCTGGGACTTCGTTGCCGATGCGGCCCGCAAGATCACCGACAAGGACCATGAAGTCTACGGCATCTGCCTTCGCGGCAAGGCAGGCTGGGGCGAGAACATGGCGTTCCTGACGGCGATGTCGAACTCCTTCGGCGCCCGCTGGTTCGACGAAAAGTGGAAGGCACAATTCGACCAGCCGGAATGGAAGGCGACGCTCGACTTCTACGTCAAGCTGATGAAGGATGCCGGCCCTCCAGGCGCTTCCTCCAACGGCTTCAACGAAAACCTGGCCCTGTTCCAGTCCGGCAAGTGCGGAATGTGGATCGACGCAACGGTTGCAGCTTCCTTCGTCTCCGATCCGAAGGAATCCAAGGTTGCCGACAAGGTCGGCTTCGCTCTGGCGCCGGACAAGGGCCTCGGCAAGCGCGGCAACTGGCTCTGGGCATGGAACCTCGCCATCCCGGCTTCGTCGAAGAAGGCTGAAATCGCAGAGAAGTTCATCTCCTGGGCAACCAGCAAGGAATACACCAGCCTTGTCGCACAGAAGGAAGGCTGGCTGAACGCACCTCCCGGCACCCGTACCTCGCTCTATGCGAATGCGGACTACCAGAAGGCAGCGTCTTTCGCGAAGATGACGCTCGACTCGATCAACTCGGCCGACCCGACGCATCCGACCGTGAAGCCGGTTCCCTATGTCGGCGTCCAGTTTGTCGCCATCCCCGAGTTCCAGGGCATCGGCACGGCTGTCGGCCAGCAGTTCTCGGCCGCTCTTGCCGGTCAGATCTCCGTCGATCAGGCTCTGAAGGCTGCTCAGCAGCTGACGGAACGCGAAATGAAGAAGGCCGGCTATCCGAAGTAAGGGGCCTCTGAAGCTAAGGAAAGCAGTGCCTCCTCTCGAGCATTGCTTTCCTCTAGGCCGCCGAGCGCCGAACTGCCCTTGGCGGCCCTTTTCGTTTCAGCCGGTCCACGGCCACCTCTTCCTGCTTAAAGATAGGTCGGTACTTGCCATGGCAACGTTGCACACCCGTTCTACCGCACGCACCATGATGGCGCCCTCGGTTCTGCTCCTCTTTGCGTGGATGATCGTCCCGCTCGTGATGACGATCTATTTCTCGACGCTGAACTACAATCTGCTCAATCCCGGCACGCATGATTTCCTCGGTTGGCTCAACTACGAATATTTCATCACCGATCCGGCCTTCCTAAGTTCGCTGATCGTGACACTGCTGCTGGTCGGTGGCGCGTTGCTGATCACCGTCATCGGCGGCATTGCGCTGGCGCTCCTTCTTGATCAGCCGATCTTCGGCCAGGGCATCGTGCGCATGCTGGTGCTTGCGCCTTTCTTCGTGATGCCGACGGTCGCCGCCCTGATCTGGAAGCATATGTTCATGAACCCGGTGAACGGGCTCCTGGCGCATCTCTTCCGGTTCTTCGGGCTTGATCCGCTGACCTGGCTGGAGACGGTTCCGCTTTTGTCGGTCATCATCATCGTCGCCTGGCAATGGCTGCCCTTTGCCACGCTCATCCTGCTGACCGCCCTGCAGTCGCTGGACGAAGAGCAGAAGGAAGCAGCCGAGATGGATGGTGCAGGTCCGGTTTCGAAGTTCATCTATATCACCCTGCCGCATCTGGCCCGCGCCATCACCGTGGTGATCCTGATCGAGACGATTTTCCTGCTCTCCGCCTTCGCCGAGATCCTGGTCACCACCAATGGCGGCCCGGGCACGGCGACGACCAACCTGACCTATCTGGTCTATTCGCAGATCGTTCTGTCACAGGACGTCGGCAGCGCATCGGCAGGCGGCATCATCGCCGTCATCCTTGCCAATATCGTCGCGATCTTCCTGATGCGCGCAGTCGGCAAGAATCTGGAGGCTTGAGATGGCACGCAAAATCAGCACGCAGCGCAAGATCGCCATATCCGTCGTCGCATGGGTCGTGGCGCTGCTCATCTTCTTCCCGATCCTGTGGACGATCCTGACGAGCTTCAAGACCGAGGGTGATGCCATCGCCTCGCCGCCGCAGTTCCTCTTTTTCCACTGGACGCTGCAGAATTATTTCGAGGTGCAGTCGCGCTCGAATTACTTCCTCCACTTCGGCAACTCGGTCATCATCGCTTTCGGGTCGACTATTCTCGGCCTCATCGTCTCCGTTCCGGCCGCCTGGGCCATGGCATTTTCGCCGACCAAGCGGACCAAGGACGTCCTGATGTGGATGCTGTCGACGAAAATGATGCCGCCGGTCGGCGCCTTCATCCCGATCTATCTTCTGTTCCAGGGCTTCGGCCTCTTGAACAACCAGTTCGCCAGCCGCGCGGGTATGGTCGTCGTCCTGATGCTCATCAACCTGCCGATCATCGTCTGGATGCTCTACACCTACTTCAAGGAGATCCCCGGAGAGATCCTCGAAGCGGCCCGCATGGACGGAGCGACGCTCGCCAAGGAGATCATCTACGTTCTGACGCCGATGGCGATCCCCGGCCTTGCCTCGACGATGCTGCTCAACATCATCCTCGCCTGGAACGAGGCCTTCTGGACGCTCAATCTGTCGGCCGTCGAAGCAGCACCGCTGAGCACCTTCATCGCCTCCTACTCCAGCCCCGAGGGCCTGTTCTATGCCAAGCTTTCGGCGGCATCGACCATGGCGATCGCTCCGATCCTGATCCTCGGCTGGTTCAGCCAGAAACAACTCGTTCGCGGCCTTACCTTCGGCGCGGTTAAGTAAGGAAGACAAGCATGGGTAGCATTGTTCTCAGACAAGTTTCCAAGGTCTTCGGCGAAGCCAAGGTCATCCCTTCCATCGACCTCGAGATCGATAATGGTGAGTTCGTGGTGTTCGTCGGCCCGTCCGGCTGCGGCAAGTCCACGCTTCTGCGCCTGATCGCCGGCCTCGAAGACGTCTCCGGCGGGCAGATCATGATCGACGGAAAGGACGGCACCAATCTGAAGCCGTCCGACCGCGGCCTTGCCATGGTGTTCCAGTCCTACGCGCTCTATCCGCATATGAGCGTGCGCAAGAACATCGCTTTTCCGCTCAAAATGGCGAATATGCCGCAGGCGGAAATCGACAAGAAGGTCGCGGATGCCGCGCGCGTCCTGAACCTCACGGACTATCTGGAGCGCAAGCCGCGCCAGCTTTCCGGCGGTCAGCGTCAGCGCGTCGCCATCGGCCGCGCCATCGTGCGCCAGCCGGCAGCCTTCCTGTTCGACGAGCCCTTGTCGAACCTGGACGCGGCGCTGCGCGTCAACATGCGACTCGAAATCAGCGAGCTGCATCAGCAGCTGAAGACGACGATGATCTATGTGACGCACGATCAGGTCGAGGCCATGACCATGGCCGACAAGATCGTCGTGCTCAACCGCGGCAATATCGAGCAGGTGGGTTCGCCGCTGGAACTCTATCGCAGCCCGCGCAATCTCTTCGTCGCCGGTTTCATCGGCTCGCCGAAGATGAATTTCGTCAAGGGCGCTTATGCCCAGAGCCTCGGCGGCGACACCATCGGCGTCAGGCCGGAGCATGTGCTGCTGTCGACAAGTTCGGGTGACTGGCAGGGGAAAGTGCTGGTTGCCGAGCATCTCGGCTCCGACACCTTCCTGCACATCGATGTCGATGGGATCGGCACGGTGACGGCGCGCGGTTCGGGCGATTTCCCGGCCCGGGCCGGCGACACGGTCTATCTGACGCCGGACAAGGCGCATATTCATCGGTTTAACGCCGAGGGCCTGTCGATCTGAGCCAAAACCAAGGCCGTGCGCGATCAATGCGCACGGCCAAAGCATTTCTTCCGGTTCGCATTTATCGATCTATGCGGACGGGCGAGAACACCAGCCGGCGCGGTCGTCCCAAACCGCTCTGAGCCAGAGACCTTTCAGAAGGACGAGAGACATGACGTGCAAATTATCGCTCGCAACTCTTCAGCAGGCGGCCGCAAAGGCGGCTATTCCTGCCTACGATCCGAAGTCGC
Organism: Rhizobium freirei PRF 81; assembly: GCF_000359745.1. Lineage (GTDB taxonomy): Bacteria > Pseudomonadota > Alphaproteobacteria > Rhizobiales > Rhizobiaceae > Rhizobium > Rhizobium freirei. The sequence continues at coordinate 376,646 of NZ_AQHN01000056.1, read as the reverse complement.
TTTCGGCGGGCATCGTGCATTTCGGTGTCGGCAATTTCCATCGCGCCCATCAGGCTGTTTATCTCGACGATCTCTTCAATGCCGGCGGGGCGCATGACTGGGCGATTATCGGTGCGGGCGTGCTGCCTTCCGATGCGGCCATGCGGGAAAAGCTCGCCGCTCAGGACTTTTTGACGACCGTGGTCGAGCAGGACAATAATCGCACGGTCGCACGCGTGACCGCACCGATGATCGACATTCTGCCGGTCGGCGACGCCAAGGCCATGATCGCCAAGCTCACCGATCCGACGATCCGCATCGTTTCCATGACGATCACCGAGGGCGGATACTTCATCGACGCCTCGGGCAAGTTCAATCCCGCCCATCCGGCAATCGTCGCCGACGGTCAGAACCCGAATGCGCCGAAAACGGTGTTCGGCCTGATCGTGGCCGGCCTCAAGGCGCGGCTTGCCGCCGGCTTGCCGTCCTTCACCGTCATGTCCTGCGACAACATCCCCCACAATGGTGGCGTCACCAAAGCCGCCGTCGTCGGCACAGCGCGGCTCTCCGACCCGGCCTTTGCCGACTGGATCGCCGCGAACGTCGCTTTCCCGAACGGCATGGTCGACCGCATCACGCCGGCGACGGGTGCGCGCGAGATCGATCTTCTGAAGGAAGTCTTCGACATCGAAGACAACTGGCCCGTCTATTGCGAAGAGTTCAAGCAATGGGTGCTGGAGGACAATTTCCCCGCCGGCCGGCCGGCGCTGGAAAAGGTCGGCGTGACCTTCGTGCCCGACGTCACGCCCTATGAGCACATGAAGATCCGCATTCTCAACGGCGGCCATGCGGCGATCGCCTATCCGGCGGCACTGATGGATATCCATTTCGTGCATGAAGCCATGGAAGAGCCGCTGATCCGGGCCTTCCTCGCAAAGCTCGAAAACGACGAGATCATCCCCGTCATCCCGCCGGTGCCGAACACCGTGCTTGCGGATTATTTCAAGTTGATCGAGCGGCGTTTTTCCAATCCGAAGATCGCCGATACCATCCCGCGCCTGGCACAGGACGGCTCGAACCGTCAGCCGAAGTTCATCCTGCCATCCACAGCCGATCGTCTTCGTCGCGGCGAGGATATTGTCGGCCTTGCGCTCGTCTCAGCCCTCTGGTGCCGCTACTTCGCCGGCAAGAGCGACAGCGGCAAGGACATCGTTTTCAACGATGCCAGCGCCGACCGGCTGCATGAAGCAGCCCTCAAGGCGAAGAATGATCCGGCAGCCTTCCTGATATTCGACGATATCTTCGGCGATGTCGCCAAATCCGATCTTTTCCGCAAGCGCTTCGCGCATGCCCTGAAAACGCTGTGGGAAAAGGGAACCCGCGCCACCCTGCAGCTATACTTGGATAACAAACTCGCGGAATAATTTTCGAACGGCCGGAGTTCTCCTGCTCCGGCCGTTTTTCATTGTCATGCCGACATTTCGTCCAGGCGGGACAGCAACGGAATCCAGGTTGGATGTGTGATGACGAGTGAGGGAACAGGGCTCGTAATCTTCGATTGCGATGGCGTGCTTGTCGATAGCGAGCCGCTGTCGGTCGGCGTGCTCATCCAGGCGATGCGCGACGTCGGCGTCGAGATGAGCGAAGAGGATGTCTACAGCCGTTTCCTCGGCAAGAGCCTGGCGACGCTCGTCGATACGATGCAGACGGAATTCGATGTCTTCATCGACCAGGCGTTTCTCGATCGTATCCGCAACGATCTCTATGAGCGCTTCAGGCACGAGTTGAAGCCGATCGATGGCATTGCCGCGACGCTGGATGCGCTTTCGCTGCCACGCTGCGTCGCCTCCTCGAGCCAGCTGGAGCGCATCCGCCTCTCGCTCGGCGTGACCGGCCTTCTGGACAAGCTGGAGCCGCACATTTTCAGCGCCAGCATGGTCAAGCGCGGGAAGCCGGCGCCGGATCTGTTTCTTTATGCGGCGGAAAAGATGGGTGTGCCGCCGAAGGATTGTCTCGTCGTGGAAGACAGCCCGGCCGGCATCACGGCGGCGCGCGCGGCCGGCATGACGGTCTTCGCCTTCACCGGCGGTTCGCATGCGCATTCGCCGAGTTACCGGGCGGAGCTGGAACAGCTTTCGCCGGAAGTCGTGTTTGACGCGATGCCGGAATTGATACAACTTGTCCGCAACAAGAGATAAGTGGTCGGGACCTCTTTTTCATGCGTGATCACGTGGTTGCGGTCGATATCGGCACAGGCAGTGCGCGCGCCGGTGTCTTCACGGCGAGCGGCTCACTGCTGGCGAAAAGCGAACAGCCGATCCTGATGAACCGCCCGCGTGAGAACCACGCCGAGCATGATTCCGAAGACATATGGGCCGCCGTTTGCACGGCTGTTCGCGCAGCCGTAAAAGCGTCTGGCGTCGATGCATCCGTCATCGGCGCGATCGGTTTCGATGCAACCTGCTCACTGGTGGTGCGCGATCGGGATGCCAGGCAGCTCACCGTTTCCACCGGTGGCGACAAGAGGTTCGACACCATCGTCTGGCTCGATCATCGGGCGCTGGCGGAGGCGGATTACTGCACGGCGACGAGGCATGCGGTTCTCGAATATTCGGGCGAGTTCATGTCGCCGGAAATGGAAATGCCGAAGCTGATGTGGCTGAAGGAAAACCTGCCGGAAAGCTGGGCTGAGGCCGGCTATTTCTTCGATCTTGCCGATTTCATGACCTGGAAGGCCACGGGTTTGGTTGCGCGGTCGCGTTCGACGCTGGTGGCGAAATGGAACTATCTAGCCCATCGCGAGCCGGGCTGGCAGGCCGATTTTCTCAACGTGATCGGCCTTGGCGACCTGCGCGAGCGCGGCGGTCTTCCCGAGGAGAGTGTCGCCGTCGGCAGCAGTATCGGCACCTTAACGGCCGAGGCTGCGAAAGCGCTGGGGCTCGACCGTGCCTGCCATGTCGGTGCCGGCATGATCGATGCCTATGCCGGGGCGCTCGGCGCGCTTGCCGCTTATGCCGGCGATGCCGCGACGCTGGAGCATCAACTGGCGCTGATTGCCGGAACCTCGAGCTGCGTGGTTTCCTTCGCGCGCGAGCGCAAGCGCAGCACCGGCATGTGGGGCCCCTATTACGAAGCTGTGTTCCCGGGAATGTGGCTGGTCGAGGCCGGGCAGTCGGCAACGGGCGCGCTTCTCGACCATATCGTCAGCATGCATGCGGCCGGCGGCCCTCCGACGGCGGCGTTGCATGATCGCATCGTTCGGCGGATCGCCGAGCTCCGGCTTGCCGAGGGCGATTCGCTGGGCGGACGTATCCACGTGCTGCCCGATTTTCACGGCAATCGCTCGCCGCTTGCCGATCCGCATGCATTGGGTGTCATCAGCGGCATGACGCTGGACGCGTCTTTCGATGGCCTTTGCCGGCTCTATTGGCGCAGCAGCGTCGGCATTGCGCTCGGCGTCCGCCATATCCTGGAACGGATGCGGGATTATGGCTACGTGCCCGACACGCTGCATGTCGCCGGCGGCCATGTGAAGAATTCGGTGCTGATGGAACTCTACTCCGACGTGACCGGCTGCAAGGTCGTGACCCCGAAGATGAACGAGACGGTGCTTCTCGGCACCGCAATTGCCGCCTCCGTCTCTTGCGGTCTTCATGAAAGCCTCGGTGCGGCGGGTGCTGCCATGTATCCCGGCGGTCACGAGCGCTTGCCGGATACTCGCAAGAAGGCGCTTTACGATCGTGATTATCGCCGCTTCCTGGCCATGTATCGCCATCGGGCGGAATTGGATGCCATGGAATAGCTGGATCGGCCCTTGATGCTGCTTATCTTAACGGCGCCGGGGCGAACATGCCCTGTAGCTCTTCTATCCGGCGGGCCCTGCTTTCCGCCGCTCCGCCGGCGGCCTGCGCGACGGCAATAGCGATCAATTCCAGCAGCGCCATCATGCCCGAGAGGCTCTCGCGGCTATTGGCCCGCGGAGGTGGCAACGACAGCGTGACGTTGGCAAATTCATGCGCCCATTCCGTAAATTGGCCGGTTGCCAGCAGAACCTTGTGTCCGGCGCGACGGGCGGAGCGCGCCAATAACCGCGAAGTGGCGAAGCGCGGTGAATCGATGATGATGAGCAGGCTGTCCTCGGAGTGCGCGCCCAGCATTTCGATATAGCTGCCGTTGGCTCCGTCGAGGAAGAGAACATGATCGCGAGCGAAGGTCAGCCGCTCGCAGAAATGGCGACCGAGCCCTGCAAGACCGGGATGGGACGCGACGAAAACACTGCTTGATGACAGGATTGTCGAAACCGCATCATGCCACTGCGGCTGGTTGGCGAGGTTGTAGATATGCTGCAATATCTCGACCTGTTCGACGATCTGGGCCGCCAAGGGGCGGCTCTCGCCGGCATCCTTCTGAAGTTGTTCGAGAATGTTCGGCAATTGTAGCGTAACCGGAGCCACATTCTCCTTCAGATGCACCCGGATACCATCAAGGCCGTGATAGCCAAGGGATCGCAGGAATCGTCCCACCGTCATCGGGCTCAACTCCAGCCTATCGGCTACGGAGGAGGCGGTTTCGAATGGCAACTCATTCAGATGTTCTGAGAAATACTTTGCAATTCGACGCTCCGCTGGCGTACCAACCTTAATATATTCCCTAAGTTTTTGGCCGAGGTCTTCCAAATTCTGCGCCCCACTGACGGTCCTTTTAATGTTTGAGTGCACCAATTGATGCAACAACTGGTTACACAAATCTCATAAGGCCGCCGTTGTTGTTTTGGTTGTTATTAGGAACAAGGCATCTAAAACATATTAGCCTAAACTTTATTACAACGATACATTTTTTTAATTGGCCATACTCACATGTTTGGCGAGATATTGATATCGATGCAATCGCGTCCTAGGTGTCAAGCTATCCACCACGAGGCTCGACCATATGATTGTCCTTGCTGCCCGCCTTGCCTTCGAAAATCTCTTTGCGCCCGAGACGCGCAAGGTCTTCTGGAAGGTTCTCGGCCTGACATTTCTGGCGCTTGTCGTGCTTTGGTTTGCATTGCGCGGCGCGTTCAATTCCTTCGTTCTGCCATGGCTGCAGGGCATCATGCCGTCCACTGCGGACTGGACGGGCTGGCTCACGCTTTTCCTTGGTATTTTCGCTGGCATCGCATTGGCGTTGGCTATGGCGCTGCTGATCTCGCCGGTCACTGCGCTGATTGCCGGCCTCTTTCTCGATGATGTCGCGGAAGTTGTAGAAAAGCGCGACTATCCTTCCGACGTTCCTGGAATCGCCATGCCGATCGCTGCGGCGATGAAAAGCTCGGTACGGTTTCTTGGCGTCGTCATCGTCGGCAATATCGTGGCGCTGCTGCTGCTGTTCATTCCGGGCGTCAATCTCGTCGCCTTCTTTCTGGTGAACGGTTATCTGCTCGGCCGGGAATTCTTCGAATTCGCCGCCATGCGCTTTCGCTCGCCGGACGAGGCGCGGGAGTTTCGTGTCAAACACGCTTTCACGGTATTCCTCGCCGGTCTGGTGATCGCGGCCTTTCTGGCCATCCCATTGCTCAATCTGCTGACGCCGCTGTTTGCGGCCGGGATGATGGTGCATCTGCACAAGCTGATTTTACACAAGGAGACCAGTGTGCAGGTCCGGCGTTCTTAGCTTGCGGCTTCCGAGCCGATGACTTGCGCCGGCAGTTCGACCAGCGGCGCCGGGATATCCCAGGTCTTTTCCGGCGAGCGACAGAGGTCGGCAATGACGCAGCGTTCGCATTCCGGCTTGCGTGCCTTGCAGCAGTAGCGTCCGTGCAGGATCAGCCAGTGATGCGCATGGTAGAGATATTCGTCGGGGATGATCTTCATCAGCCGCTGCTCGACCTCATCCGGCGTCTTGCCGGGGGCCAGCAGCAGCCGGTTGGCAATGCGGAAGATGTGCGTGTCGACGGCCATCGTCGCCTGACCGAAGGCCATGGACAGCACGACGTTTGCGGTCTTGCGGCCGACGCCCGGCAGCGTCACCAGCTCCTCGCGCGTCCGCGGCACCTCGCCGCCGAAATCCGCGATCAGCTTTTCCGATAGCGCCACGACATTCTTTGCCTTGTTGCGGTAAAGGCCGATGGTCTTGATGTATTCGCGAATGCGTTCCTCGCCGAGATCCAGCATCTTCTGCGGCGTGTCGGCGACGGCAAAGAGGGCGCGCGTCGCCTTGTTGACGCCGGCGTCGGTCGCCTGCGCCGAAAGCGCGACGGCAACGACGAGCGTGAAGGGATTGACGTGCTCGAGTTCGCCCTTCGGTTCCGGCCGCTGGATGGAGAAGCGCCGGAAGATCTCTTCCAGGTCCGCCTTGGAATAGAGGCTTTTTGCAGCCGGCTTGCGGCCTGCGGTCGCATTTGACTTTTTCGCGATTTGAGCGCTGGATTTGATCTTTGGATTTGCCATGAACGACCTATACTCAAGTCCTATGACTGAACGCAACGCCGATACGGCTGCAGACGGCAACAGGCCGGTTTTCGCAGCCGAATTGTTTCCCCACCGCTCGCTCGGGCGAAAGGGATTTAAGGTCATGCTGGCCTTGGCCGGCGTCTTCTGCCTCTTGTACAGCTTCGTCTTCGTCACGCGCGGCGCCTGGCCGATCGGCATCTTCTTCGGCGCCGATTTCTTCCTGCTCTATGGCGCCTTCTGGCTGAACTACCGCTCGGGGCGCGTGCGCGAAGAGGTGACGGTATCGCGTACCAATGTGTCCATCCGCAAGTTCTCGCCGACAGGCCGCATGGTGGAGCACGATTTCAATCCGTTCTGGACGCGTTTCCTCGTTTGCCGCCACCACGAGATCGGCGTCGTGTCGATGCATGTCCGCGACAGAAGCCACGACACCGATGTCGGCTCCTTCCTCAACCCCGAAGATCGCGAGAGCTTTGCCAAGGCCTTCAAACGCGCGTTGGCGACGGTCACGCAGAGGATATGAGCGGGCAGAGCGAGGCAGGCCGATCACATTTTCGCAGAGAGACTACTTGCGCAAGAATCGGGTGGTTTTAGCCCTCTTGCCGTGGTTTTCTCCTTTCCAAGGAGAAAGATCATGAATGCGATTGCACAGCTGAAAAAAGACATCACCCCGGAAGGCCAGGATTACGAGACCGTGCGGGAAGTCATCGAGCTCATCACTGAGGAATATCGCGACCAGCCGTCGCTGGAGATGCTTGCCGACCGGCTCGGCCAATCACCGACGCAATTGCAGAAGACGTTCACGCGCTGGGCCGGATTGTCGCCCAAGGCCTTCCTTCAGGCCGTCACGCTCGATCATGCCAAGCGGCTGCTGCGCAAGGAGGATCTGCCGCTTCTGGAGACGTCTTTCGAAGTCGGCCTTTCCGGTCCGAGCCGGCTGCACGATCTCTTCGTCACGCATGAGGCGATGTCGCCGGGTGAATGGAAGGCGAGGGGCAGCGGTCTGGTGATGCGCTATGCGTTTCACATCTCTCCCTTCGGCCTTGCTTTGATCATGGTCACCGATCGCGGTCTTGCCGGCCTCGCCTTCAGCGATGCCGGCAATGAGAAGGCCTGCCTGGCAGACATGACCTGCCGCTGGCCGAATGCGCAATTCATCGAGGATCCGAATGCGACGGCACCTTACGCCGGGCGCATTTTCGAGCGATCGAACTGGTCGAGCGACCAGCCGTTGCGCGTCGTGCTGATCGGTTCGGATTTTCAGCTTCGCGTCTGGGAAAGCCTATTGAAGATCCCGATGGGTCGTGCTGTGACCTACTCCGACATCGCCAAGGATATCGGCCAGCCGACGGCGATGCGCGCCGTGGGCGCCGCTGTCGGCCGCAACCCGATCTCCTTCGTCGTGCCCTGCCATCGCGCGCTCGGCAAGAATGGGCAGCTCACCGGATATCATTGGGGGCTGACGCGCAAGCGGGCAATGCTGGGATGGGAAGCGGGGGATGTTTGAGGGTATTTTCGCAGGTTGGTAGTTTGCCGAGCCCGCGATACCCCCCTCTGTCACTTCGTGACAGAGGGGGGTATCGCACTTTCGTCGAATGTGGAGTTCCCCGCCGAAACGCCCTCAAGCCGCCTTCGCCATCGCCATCTGCAGCAGCGCCTTGGCAGCGCTTTCATCCGTAATCAAGGTATTGCAGCCGATGCGCTTGATGGTGGCGCTGATCGCCTGGGCGCGGTGCGCGCCGCCCGAGGAAATGACGATGTGCTTTGCCTTTTTCAGCGTATCGAGATCGACGGACATCACGCGCTTGTTGATGGGGTGATCGACGGAATTGCCCTCGGCATCGAGGAAATTGAACATGGTGTCGCAGACGCAGCCCGCTTCGATCAGCTCTTCCAGTTCGCGCTTCGAGATGAACCCCTCCGACAGCGAGGTCGAGTGCGGGCCGATGTCGCCGCAGCTGACGATGGCCAGATCGAGGTTCTCCGCCAGCCGGTAGATGGCTTCGAGGCCGCATTTTTCGATCAGATTGCGCTTGGTCTCGATCGAGTCGACCAGCAGCGGCGCCAGGAACATATAGCATTCCGCCCCGAGCTGGCTTGCCAGGCGCCACGTATAGTCGATCGGGTTGGTCTGATGGACGGCGACGATGCCGCCGAGCAGGGAGACCACCTTGCAATTGTCACGACGGGGAGGGCGGAAGCTTGCGAGCGATGCGGTCATCGTCCGGCCCCAGCCGACGCCGATCGTATAATTGTCGGGGATGGCTTCCGTGAGAAACTGGCCGAGCGCCAGGCCGACACTCTTTGCCTGGGCGTTGACATTGCCGCCGGCAGGCTCCGGAACGACGATCGCTTCATCGAGCCCATAGGTGCGCTCGAGCTTGATCGCCAGCTCCACGCAGTCGTCGATGCCTTCGGTGATCCAGATCTGCACTTCGGCGCGGCGCATGGCCTCATCCAGCAGACGAATAACCGTGGTGCGGCTGATGCCGAGCTGTTCGGCAACGTCCTTCTGCGTCAGGCCCTGGTTGTAATAGAGCCACGCGGCACGAAGCCTCAGCGACGAGGTTTCCGAATAGGCGGTATGTGTCCCGCGTCTCAGTTTGGCCACAGGTCCTCCGGCAAGATTGTCGCATGCGCCATTTAGCGTCATGATCGCCCCGGAAAATGAAAAGGAGCAATGGCGGATGACAGGAGCAGGCGGGATCGGCTCTTCTTCTGCCGATATTCTATGGCATGAAACTTATGTCAATTGAATTGCGCAAATGTCCTTGACTTTTCCTTGCGGGATTGCTGATAGTCGGGGCTGAGGAATTCGGTTCTGTCCAATCGAGGAGGACAATGTGCGAGTGTTGCTCCGAGCAGGTTCCAGGCCGGACGGGGGTTCATGTAGGGCGCCCGGCGCCGGTGGAAAGCCTGTCTCCGGAGGATTGTTTCTTCACCGCTCGGCCGTTCACCGGAAATGGAACTTTCGCGCTTTTTATCCCGTTACCGATACATAGGAGAAGGAAGGGCGTATTCTGCCTGATGCCTTCAAGCCGTCCGCCGACCGGACGAGACACGCCGCCCCAAATCTCCGCTTCCCAATGGGCCTCATTCAACAAGGATACCTGTTATGACTTCCAAGCTTGACCAACTCCGCGCCATGACCACCGTGGTGGCCGATACCGGCGATATCGAGGCCGTCGCGCGCCTCAAGCCGGTGGATTGCACCACCAACCCGACCATCGTGCTGAAGGCGCTCGGCACGCCGATGTTCGCCGATGCGATCAAGGAAGCCGTCGCTTGGGGCAAGAGGCAGGGCGGTGCCTCCGAAGCGGTTACGGCTGCCGTTGCCGACCGTCTGGCAATCTCCGTCGGCGCAGCGCTTTCCGGTCTCGTTCCCGGTCGTGTTTCGACCGAAGTCGACGCCGACCTGTCGTTCGATACGCAAGCCTCGCTCGCCAAGGCCCGCGCCATCATCGCTTCCTACAAGGAGCGCGGCATCGAGCGTGATCGCATCCTCATCAAGCTCGCCTCCACCTGGGAAGGCATCCGTGCCGCCGAAGTGCTGCAGAAGGAAGGCATCGACTGCAATCTGACGCTGCTGTTCAGCAAGGCGCAGGCTATTGCCTGCGCTGACGCCAAGGCATTCCTGATCTCGCCCTTCGTCGGCCGCATCCTCGACTGGTACAAGAAGTCGACCGGCAAGGATTACACGGCTGAGGAAGATCCGGGCGTCATCTCGGTGCGCGACATCTACCACTACTACAAGGCCAACGACATCAAGACGATCGTCATGGGCGCCTCTTTCCGCAACACCGGCGAAATCGAAGCGCTGGCCGGTTGCGACCGACTGACGATCAGCCCGAACCTGCTCGACGATCTTTCCAAGGACGAAGGCAAGCTGGAGCGCAAGCTCTCGCCGGAGAACAAGGGTTCGGTCGAAAAGATCGCGGTCGACGAGAAGACCTTCCGCTGGATGATGAACGAAGACGCGATGGCAACCGAGAAGCTCTCCGAAGGCATCCGCGCCTTCGCCAAGGATCTCGGCACGCTGCGTGCCATGGTCAGCAAGGAACTGCAGCTCGCTGCGGCTTGAAGGTGAAATTGGCTCTCTCTTTGGGGAGTGGCTGCTCAGGGGTGTCGCAGGGATGCGGCGCCCTTTTTGTTTTAAGTGATAGGTTGGGACTTTGAGTTTATCGCACCTGCGCACCCCCCTCTGTCACTTCGTGATATCTCCCCCAAAAGGGGGGAGATTGGTAACCCGCAGCGCTGCTGGTGCCAAACGACTGGCACTGAGACTTGCTGAATTATCGGCTCCTAGGAGCGGTATAATGCGCCCCAACGATCTCCCCCCTTGTGGGGGAGATGTCACGACAGTGACAGAGGGGGGTATCACGGGTGCGGCAGATGCGAAGTATGCGATGACCTACCGATCCCCAATAAACTCCGCCCTGACTTTGTCCGACTGCTCACCGATCGTCGGCGCCGCCATATCGTTCTTGGCGCGCATTCCATTCACCCGAATCGGGCTTGCCGTCGTGCGCACGGACGTGCCGTCATCGCGGGTCACCGTCTGCAGCATGTCGAGCTGGCGGAAGGCCGCACTTTGCAGCAGTTTTGGCCAGTCGAACACTTCCGCCGCCCAGATGTCGGCGGGCTCCAAGATGGCGAGCCACTCCCGAACTGTCTTCTCCTGCAGGCGGCTTGCGATCATGGTCTTGATCTCGTCGCGGCGCTGGAAGGCGTCATCAGGCGTGTAGTTGGCGAGCGCTGGCAGATTGAGTAGTGGCGCGAGTTTTTCCAGCGGCATCATGGCGAGCGCCAGCCAGCTGTCGGCGCAGCGATAGACGCCATAGGGGGCGGCGAGATAGGCGTGGGCATTGCGCACGGCGGATTTCTTCGGCAGGCGGCCGCCGTCGTTGAGATGCGTGGTCAGCACTTCGAACTGGAAATCGACCAGCGCCTCCAGCAAGCTCGTTTCCACATGCACGCCGCGCCCGGTTACGCCACGCCGCACCAGCCCCGCGAGAATGGCCTGAACGAGGAGATTGCCGGCCAGCATGTCGGCGACGGCAAGGCCGAAGGGCACGGGGCCGTCATCGGCCTCGCCGTTCAGCCACATGACGCCGGAGCGGGCCTGGGCCAGCAGATCCTGCCCGGGGAAGTGACGCCATTCATTATCGGGGCCATATCCGGTGATGCTGCCATAGACGATGCGGGGATTGATCGCGGCAACGGAGGCGTAGTCGAGACCAAGCCTTTCGATGACGCCGGGGCGGAAGTTCTGAATGACGACGTCGGCTTTGGCGATCAGCGCGCGCAGTTCCTGGAGGTCTTTTTCATCCTTCATATTGACGGTAAAGCTCTCCTTGCCGCGGTTGATGGCGTGGAAGAGCGTGGAATCGCCGCCGATCTCGGTGTCGCTGAGATAGAGCCGGCGGCAGAGATCGCCGCCATCGGGGCGCTCGATCTTGATGACGCGCGCGCCGAGATCGCCAAGCCGCAGCGCCGCCATCGGGCCGGCAAGAAACTGGCTCATATCCAGCACGAGAATGCCGGAGAGCAGGCCTTCGTGATTTTCCGTGTTCATATCAGGCTTTCAGCGGCGGCGCGTCCGCCGGCCGGCCGTTCTTGTAGCGCACGGTCTGGATATGCTCGCAATAGAGCACCAGCTCGCCTTCACCTTTGAAGACTTCGTAAGACGAGCGGATCAGGCCAAGCTCGGCATATTTCGGCTGCTTATCCAGATTGGTGCGGATGGTGTAGATGGTGTCGCCGATGAACGTCGGCTTGATGAAACGCAGCTTGTCATAGCCATAGGAAAAGGCGTTGACGCAATTGGTGGCGACAAGTCCGAGGCCGGCCGAAAAGACGAAGGCGCCGGCAACCAGCCGCTTGCCGAACAGGCCCTCGGTTTCGGCAAAGATCTGATCGCTGACATAAGGGTGCATGTCGAGCACCAGCGCATTGAATTGCTGGGACTCACCTTCGGAGATCGTGCGCCGCAGCGAACGAATCTTGTGGCCGATCTCGAAATCCTCGTAGAACCAGTTTTCCGCGTTCCAGACGGGAATTTCGGCGTGATCGGCCGGCATGGTTTTCGGATGAGTGCTGGATATGCCGACAGTCGCGGTCATGGCAGTTCTTTCGGTGGAAACGCGTCTTGTCTCAGAGAGACCAGAGGCGCTTGGCATTCAGATGATAGAGCCGATTGCGTTCGTCATCGCTTACGCCTTGCATCAGGGCGTGGGTTGCTGCGACCCAAGTGGAGAGATTGCCGCCGAGCGTGCAGACCGGCCAGTCGCTGCCCCAGATGACACGATCCCAGCCGAAGCTTGCGATACAATGCTCGACGAAGGGACGCAGCGTTTCCTGCGACCAATTGTCGGAATCGGCATAGGCAACAACGCCGGAGATCTTCACGATGACATTCTGGCGTTTCGAGACTTCGGCGATACCTGACGACCAGCTTTCGCTGAGCCCATCCTTCACCGCCGGCACGCCGCAATGGTCGAGCACGAAGCTGATGTCGGGATTGAGGTCGATGAGCGCGACCGCCTTCGATATCTGGTGCGGCAAGACGCAGAGATCGAAGGTGAGCCGCGTATTGCCAAGCCGCTTCAGGTTTTCGCGGAAGAGCGCACCCTCGGAAACGTCATCCGGCACGACATGCAGAACCCGGCGGAAACCCTTGACGAAGGGGTCTGCGAGTACGCGTTCGAGATAGGCGGGAAAATCTGTGCTTTCGGGACGGCAGGCGGCGATGGCGCCGCGCAGCAGGTTGCCGGGATCGCTGCTCAGGCTTTTGACATAGTCGGTTTCCCGCTCGATGTCGCTCTCGGCGACGTCGACTTCCATGTGAAGCGTGTCGGTAATCCCAAGCCGCTTGGCCTCGCGGGCATAGTCTTCGTAAAGGCTGTCGCGGTTGAGCGCGCCGGCCTTAGCGAGCCAAGGATAGGCGAGGCGCTTCCGGTCGACGATGTGCAGATGGCTGTCGAAAAGCATGGCGTTCCTCCCATACCTGCTTGCTCAACATATACTCACAGAAGAATAATTTATTCAAATAAAAATTATAGCTCGGCCTTGTCCACCGTGCCGGCCACGGTTTCGGAGATCTGCTTTGCCGCTTCCCGCACATATTCGACGACCTGTTCGCGCGTCGGCGCCTTCGGGTTCACGGGTTCGATATAGGGGCAGGTGAGGGCGGCCAATGCGTTGCCGTCCATCGCCAGAACGGGCGCGGAAATATTGTGCACGCCGCTCGTCTGCAGGCTGTTCATGGTTTCGAAGCCCTTTTCCCGGATCGCCAGCAGCTTCTCCTCGAGATCGGCCGGCGGCTCCTCCGCTTCCTGCTCCTGGCGCCTCTGCTCGTTGATCATCATCTGGCGCTGCTTTTCATCCTTGAATGCCAGAAGAATGTGGCCGGAGCCGGTATTGTAGAGATTGATCTGGGCGCCGACGCGAATCGAAATACCCCAATAGGTCGGCGAATCCTGCTGAGCGATGACGACGACGGAGCCGCGATCATAGATCGCCAGGTGACAGGCCTGCTCGGCACGGTTTGAGAACTCCCGCATCAGCGGCGTTGCGAAGGAGACGAGACGGCGCACCGGCGCGTGATAATGCGCAAGTCCGAACAGCTTCAGCGTCAGATAAAAGCGGTCGCCGTCCTGCCGCTGCACATAGCCGCGCCGCACCAGGCGATCGAGCATGCGATAGAATTCGTTGGGGCTCTTGTTAAGCGCCTTGGCAATTTCCGCCTGCGTCAAGCCGCCGTCTATGGTTGCGAGCAGCTCCAATATGTCAAGCCCCTTGTCCAGGGCTGGCGCGCGATAGCGATCACTGTCGTCTTCTACACTCATCCGCAAGTCCCCCATGCGAAGAAACATGAACTATCATTCATATATGAATGAATGCATTTTACAAGCGCGCGATCCTGGCTTGACGGCCAATGAATAAGATGTTTACTTATAAATCATTGATCCATATTTGGATCGAGAGGGCAGTCGGACAAGGGGTCCGATGTTAAGGGAGGAATTTCGATGAGGAATTGGAGGGCCGGTCTTGCTGCCGGCATGATGGCACTGCTTGCGGGCACGTCGGTCTTCGCCGCCGATCTGCCGGGCAAATTTTCGGGCGTGACGATCGACGCCAAGCTCATCGGCGGACAGCAGTATGAGCCGCTTTATGCGCGCATCGCCGAGTGGGAGAAGGCGACGGGCGCCAAGGTCAACATTCTGTCCAAGAAGAACCACTTCGAACTCGACAAGGAAATCAAGTCCGACATGGCGTCTGGCAGCATTTCCTGGTGCGTCGGCTCGAACCATTCGTCCTTCGCGCCGCAATATCCCGACCTTTACACCGACCTTGGCAAGCTGCTGCCGAAGGAAGAAATCGGCCAGTTCGTCGATTCGACCATCCAGGCCTCGACCATCGACGGCCGCCTGGTCATGCTGCCGCGCGCCCAGTTCGACGTCTCGGCGCTCTACTATCAGAAGAGCCTCTACAAGGACGACGCCAAGAAGAAGGCCTTCAAGGACAAGTACGGCTACGATCTTGCGCCGCCGAAGACCTGGAAAGAAGTCTCCGACCAGGCGACGTTCTTCGCCAATCCGCCGAACTTCTTCGGCACGCAGTTCCCCGGCAAGGAAGAGGCCATCAACGGCCGTTTCTATGAAATGCTGATCGCTGAAGGCGGCGAGTATCTCGGCAAGGACGGCAAGCCTGCCTTCAACTCCGAAGCCGGCGTGCGTGCGCTCGACTGGTTCGTCAACATGTACAAGGCCAAGGCCGTTCCGGCCGGTACGACCAACTATCTGTGGGACGACCTCGGCGCCGGCTTCGCGTCCGGTTCCATCGCGCTTGATCTCGACTGGCCGGGCTGGGCGACCTATTTCAACGATCCGAAGTCTTCGAAGATTGCCGGCAATGTCGGCGTCGTGGTGCAGCCTGCCGGCTCTTCCGGCAAGCACACCGGCTGGTCCGGCCATCATGGCTTCTCGGTGACCGAAGCCTGCGCTCATAAGGACGCGGCCGCTTCGCTCGTCTGGTTCCTGACCAACGACGACTCGCAGAAGCTCGAAGCTGCGAACGGCACCTTGCCGACCCGCAAGGCCGTATGGGATTGGGATATCCAGCAGGCTGCTTCCGACCCTTACAAGAAGGAAGTGCTGAGCACCTTCCAGGAATCGATGAAATACGCCTTCCCGGTTCCGCGCACGCCGCAGTGGATCGAGATTTCCAACGTCGTCTATCCCGAGCTTCAGGCGGCCATTCTTGGCGATAAAAGCTCCAAGCAGGCGCTTGATGCCGCGGCCCAGAAGGCAACCGATATCCTGAAGGACGCCGGCGCGCTCTAAGCGATGCAATCGAAGTCCCGCGCCCCGAAATGCGCGGGACTTCCGCAAACTGACTTCGAGAATGGCTTTCGATTGGCGCCGCGAGGGGCCGGTTCGTGCCTGCCGGTTTTGTGCCGGGTCTCGTCCTCGCGCAATCCATTCCAAGCAGTCCGGGCCACGCTGCCGAGGAATGCCGACAGGTGCAAACCATGTTCAAAAAGATATCTCCGCCGGTCCTGCTTCTTCTCCCTGCGATTATCGTCCTTGTCGCGGTGGTGCTGTTTCCGCTGCTTCTCTCGTTTTATTCCAGCTTCACGCCATTTCGACTGACAAAGCCGGCGACGCTCTTTACCTTCATCGGCCTGCGCAACTACATGCGCATCCTGACCGACCCGGTGTTTCTGGCCGCCTTCGTGCGCACGGTGGTGCTGCTGACCATCGCGCTCAATCTGGAAATGCTGCTTGGCCTCGGATTGGCTGTCCTAGTCAACAAGGCGACCCACGGCAAGCGCGTGCTGCGCACGCTGATGATGTTTCCGATGATGTTCTCGCCCGTGCTCGTCGGCTTCCAGTTCAAGTTCATGTTCAACGACAATGTCGGCATCATCAACAATGCGCTGCAGTCGCTGGGCATTACCAACGACGCCATACCGTGGCTTATCGACGGCAATCTGGCGCTGCTCTCCATCGTCATCGCCGAAGTCTGGTCGTCGACGTCGGTCTTCGCGATCCTCATTCTTGCAGGCTTGCTCGCCATGCCGCAGGAGCCGGTCGAGGCCGCCAAGGTCGACGGCTGCACCAGCTGGCAGACCTTCCGCTACGTCACCTGGCCGTTCCTGATGCCGTTTGCCTTCATCGCCATGACGATCCGTTCGCTCGACGTTGCGCGTGCCTACGACATCGTCAAGATCATGACGGATGGCGGGCCGGCGCGGCGCACGGAGCTGATCTGGACGCTGGTCGGACGCACCGCCTATGCCGATGCGCAGATGGGTCTCGCCAACGCCATGGCCTATGTCTCGATCATCCTTTCGATCGCCTTCACAGTCTATTTCTTCCGTAAGCTGGCGCTTGCCCGCACCCAGATCGGAGCGGAGTGGTAATCATGGATCGCAACGCTCAACAACGCCTGCACCGCCGCCTGTGGAAAGTCGCCTATCTCATCGGCCTCTTCCTCGCGATGCTCATCATCTGCCTGCCCGGCTTCTGGATCATCATCAGTTCGCTCAGGCCCACCGTGGAAATCATGGCGAAGCCGCCGGTCTGGATACCGCAGGAGCTTTCGCTGGAAGCCTATCGTGCCATGTTCGGCGGCGTGGGGCAGGGCGGCATTCCCGTCTGGGACTATTTCCGCAATTCGCTGATCATCTCCATCACCTCGACCGCGATTGCGCTCGTCATCGGCATGTCCGGCGGCTATGCCTTCGCCCGCTTCCGGTTCTCAGGCAAGTCGGCCGTGTTCCTCGGGCTGATGCTGACGCGGTCCGTGCCCGGCGTGGCGCTCTCGCTGCCGCTCTTCATGGTCTACGCGCGGCTCGGGATCATCGACACGCATTTCGGCCTGATCCTCACCTATGTCGCGCTCAACGTGCCTTTCACCATCTGGCTGATCGACGGCTTTTTCCGGCAGGTGCCGAAGGATCTCGCCGAAGCCGCGCAGATCGACGGCTGCACGCGCTGGCAGGCCTTCTGGCAGGTGGAATTCCCGCTTGCCGGTCCCGGCATCGCATCGGCCGGCATCTTCGCCTTCCTTACCTGCTGGAACGAATATGCACTGGCCTCGCAGCTGACGCGCTCCGTCGATTCCAAGACGCTGCCCGTCGGTCTGCTCGACTATACGGCCGAGTTCACCATCGACTGGCGCGGCATGTGCGCACTGGCTGTCGTCATGATCGTTCCGGCGCTCGCTCTCACTTTCATCATTCAGAAGCATCTGGTGTCGGGTCTGACATTCGGTGCGGTCAAAGGTTGATCTTAATGGCTCAGGTTTCCCTCAAAAAACTCGTCAAGCGCTACGGCGCACTGGAAATCGTCCACGGGATTGATCTCGACATCGCGGACAAGGAGTTCATCGCGCTCGTCGGTCCCTCCGGCTGCGGCAAGTCGACGACGCTGCGCATGATCGCCGGCCTGGAAGAGGTTTCCGGCGGCACGATCGAGATCGGCGATACCGTCGTCAACGACCTGCCGCCGCGCGATCGCAACATCTCGATGGTGTTCCAGTCCTATGCGCTCTATCCGCATATGACGGTGCGCGAGAACATGGGTTTCTCGCTGAAGATCGCCAAGCAGCCGCAGGCAGAGATCGACAAGCGGGTGAACGAGGCCGCCGCCATCCTCAGCCTCGAGGCGCTCATGGATCGCCGTCCGGCGCAGCTTTCCGGCGGCCAGCGCCAGCGCGTCGCCATGGGCCGCGCCATCGTGCGCCAGCCCGAAGTCTTCCTCTTCGATGAGCCGCTATCGAACCTCGACGCCAAGCTGCGCACGCAGATGCGCACCGAGATCAAGAAGCTGCATGCCAAGGTGCAGTCGACGGTGGTCTACGTGACCCACGACCAGGTCGAGGCAATGACACTGGCGGACCGTATCGTCATCATGCGTGATGGCTATATCGAGCAGGTCGGCACACCGGATGAAGTGTTCAAGCGGCCCGCCACGCGCTTCGTCGCCGGCTTCATCGGCTCGCCGCCGATGAATATCGAAGAGGCGACGCTGAAGGGCGGCGAGCTCACCTTCAAGAATGGTGAGCGTCTGCCGCTGCCGAGCCAGTTTGCCGGCAAGGTCAAGGAAGGCGAAAAGGTCGCCTTCGGTCTCAGGCCCGACGATATCTTCCCGACGGGTCACGGCCTGCACTCCGGCGCTGAGACAGCCGTTTACGAACTGACGCTGCCCGTCGCCATCACCGAACCGCTCGGCAACGAAACGCTCGTCTTCGTCGAATTCGCGGGGCGTGAATGGGTGTCGCGCATGCTCAATCCGCGCTCTCTGAAGAGCGGCGAACAGCTGAAGATGAGCTTCGACCTCAGTCAGGCGCACCTCTTTTCCACCGAAACCGGCAAGAGCCTGGCAATCTGAGGAAACGTCCCATGGCACGTATCGAAAAAATTGAGCTGCGCATGGTCGATCTGCCGCCGAAGGTGAAGCGGACGGATGCGATCCAGAGCTTCGTCAGCCAGGAGACGCCGATCGTTACCATCACTGATTCCGATGGCGCAGTCGGCACGGGCTATAGCTATACGATCGGCACCGGCGGCTCGTCCGTCATGCGGCTGCTGTCCGATCATCTGGTGCCGCTTTTGATCGGCGAGGATGCCGATTGCATCGAGGCGATCTGGCACAGACTGGAATTCGCTACCCATGCAACGACCATCGGGCCTATTACCGCGCTGGCACTTGCGGCCGTCGACACGGCGCTTTGGGATCTGCGGGCGAAGAAGCAGGGCCTGCCGCTCTGGAAGCTTGCCGGCGGCGCCAAGGACCGCTGTCCGCTCTACACGACCGAGGGCGGCTGGCTGCATATCGACAAGGAAGCCTTGGTCGAAGACGCCCTGCAGGCGAAGGCCAAGGGTTTTTCCGGCTCGAAGGTGAAGATCGGCAAGCCGCATGGCTCAGAGGACTACGACCGATTGGCCGCGATGCGCCTGGCACTCGGCTCCGGCTTCGAGATCATGACCGACTGCAATCAGGGCTTTACCGTCGATGAGGCGATCCGCCGGGCGGCGCGGCTCAAGGAGCTGGATCTTGCCTGGATCGAAGAGCCGCTGCCGGCCGACGATCTCGACGGCCATATCCGGTTGACCCGATCGACGCCGACGCCGATCGCGGTCGGCGAATCAATGTATTCGATCCGGCATTTCCGTGAATACATGCAGAAGGGCGCCTGCTCCATCGTGCAGGTGGATGTTGCCCGCATCGGCGGCATCACGCCCTGGCTGAAGGTGGCGCATGCTGCCGAAGCCTTCGATATTCCGGTCTGCCCGCATTTCCTGATGGAGCTGCATGTCAGCCTCACCTGCGCCGTGCCGAACGGCAAATATGTCGAATATATCCCGCAGCTCGACGATCTCACCACCAAGGGCATGGAGATCGTCGACGGCAAGGCGCTGGCGCCCTCCGAGCCCGGTATCGGCATCGCCTGGGACTGGGAAGCGGTGAAGGCGCGCTCGATCGGCGAATTCACCCGGGAAATCCACGGCTGAGGAGGAACTGGCCATGCAGCGGATGGGAATGGTGATCGGCCTGGAGCCGGCCAAGGTTGCGGAATACAAGGCGCTTCACGCGGCCGTGTGGCCCGAGATCCTGGCGCTGATCTCCGAGTGCAACATCACCAACTATTCGATCTTCCTGAAGGAGCCGGAAAACCTGCTCTTCGGCTATTGGGAATATGTCGGCGCGGATTTCGAGGCCGATATGCGCAAGATGGCCGCAAGCCCGAAGAACCAGGAATGGTGGTCCGTTTGCATCCCCTGCCAGAAGCCGCTCGAAACCCGCAAGGAGGGCGAGTGGTGGGCCATGATGGAGGAGGTGTTTCATCATGGCTAATGTTCGACAAGAGCCCCTCACCCTAGCCCTCTCCCCGCAGGCGGGGAGAGGGGACGATCTTTTTCGGAGCAGCCTTTCGATCCTTGTAAAGGTGAGAGACGACGGAGGGTGCGCCCATCCCCTTCTCCCCGTCAAAACGGGGAGAAGGTGGCCGACAGGCCGGATGAGGGGCATATCCCGGAATGCGCAGGTGCGGGTGATGCTCCGGGCGCATAGCGCTGCCATTCTCGCAAGGGGAGAGGTCACCCCACCCCGGACCTTTGGTCCGACGCTCCCCCTCAAGGGGAGGGTATAATGATCTTCGACCCCACATCCCTTCGCCAATGGTGGCCGAAGCCGTCGAAGCCGCGTCCGATCGTGATCTTCGGCGCCGGCAGCATCGTCGGTGACGCGCATCTGCCGGCTTATAAGCAAGGCGGTTTTCCGGTAGCGGGTCTTTACGATCCGAACGCCGAGAAAGCGGCGGTGCTCGCTGCTCAATGGGGCATCCGCGCTTTCGCCTTCGAGGCAGAGGCACTTGCCGTCGAAGGCGCGATTTTCGATCTGGCGACGCCGCCGGCGGCACATGCCACTATTCTGTCGAAATTGCCGCGAGGCTCCTTCGCGCTGATCCAGAAGCCGATGGGCAGCGATCTCACAGGCGCCTCCGAAATTTTGCGGGTCTGCCGCGAGCGCGACATCAAGGCGGCCGTCAATTTCCAGCTTCGCTTCGCGCCGATGATGCTGGCGCTCTATGATGCCGTGAACAAGGGCTATCTCGGCGATGTCGTCGACTTCGACGCCTGGCTGGCGCTGGCGACGCCTTGGGGGTTGTGGCCGTTCCTGAAGGATCTGCCGCGGATCGAGATCGCCATGCACTCTATCCACTATCTCGATTTCATTCGCGGGCTGCTCGGTAATCCTCAAGGCGTTCATGCCAAGACCATCGGCCATCCCAATCACGATGTCGCGCAGACCCGAACAGCGGCGATCCTCGACTATGGCGATAAGGTCCGCTGCGTGCTCTCGGTCAATCACGACCATGATTTCGGCCGCAAGTTCCAGGCCTGCGAGTTTCGCATCGCCGGCACCAAGGGCGCGGCCTATGTGAAACTCGGCGTCAATCTCGACTATCCGCGCGGCGAGCCGGACGAGCTGTGGATCCGCCCCGAGGGTGGCAGCGATTGGGTCGAGGTCAAGCTGGAAGGCGCCTGGTTTCCGGATGCCTTCGTCAATCGCATGGCCAACCTGCAGCGCTTCGCATCCGGCGAGGATCAGGAGCTGATCGGCTCCGTGGAGGACGCCTGGCAGACCATGGCCCTCGTCGAAGCCGCTTATCAGTCGAGCGCCGCGCCGGCGACGCCGATTGCAGAACTTCCAAAGGCTTGAGGAATGGCAGAGCAAACCATCTATTTCGAAGACTATGAACTCGGCCATGTCAGGCTGACGACCGGACGGACGATTACCGAGACCGATTTCGTCGTTCATGCCGGCCATACCGGCGATTTCTTTCCGCATCACGTAGATGCCGAGTTCGCCAAGACCCTGCCCGGCGGCCAGCGCATCGCGCATGGCACGATGATCTTTGCGATCGGCGTCGGTCTGACGGCGTCGCTCATCAATCCCGTCGCCTTTTCCTATGGCTATGACCGGCTGCGTTTCGTCCGCCCCGTGCATATCGGCGATACGATCCGCACGCGCGTTACCATTTCGGCGAAGGAGAATGATCCGAAGCGGCCGGCGTCCGGTCGTGTGGTCGAGCGCTGCGAGGTGCTGAACCAGCGCGACGAAGTCGTGCTCGCCGCTGATCATATCCTGGTCGTCGAGCGCAAGACCGGCGCGGAGAAAGCATGATGGTCAAGCTGAAGGGAATGACCTGGTCGCATCCGCGCGGCTACGATCCGATGCTTGCTTGCTCCAAAGAGTGGCTGGAAAAGACCGGCGTCGAGATCAGCTGGGAAAAGCGCTCGTTGCAGGATTTCGAAACCTTTGCGGTGGAAGAGCTTGCCGCCCAATATGACCTCATCGTCATCGATCACCCGCATGTCGGCCAGATCACCCGCGAGAACTGCCTGCTGCCGCTCGATGATGCAGCTCATGTCGATGAAATTGCAGCGATTGCGGCCGGCACGGTCGGGCGCTCCTATCCGAGCTACAATTGGCAGGGGCGCCAATGGGCCTTTCCGCTCGATGCGGCGACGCAGGTACAGGCCTATCGGCCGGACCGCCTGAGTGCGCCGGTCAAGGATCTCTCCGAGTTCGTCACGCTCGCCAAAGAAGGCAAAGCGATCCTGCCGATGCGGCCGCCGCATTCGCTGATGACCTTCATTACGCTTGCTGCCCATCTCGGTACGCACTGCAGTGTCGAAGGCCCGGATTTCATCGCGAAAGTGGATGGCGAAGCGGCACTTGACTGGATGGCACGCATCGTCGCCGGAATGGATGTCCGCTGCTATGAGATGGACCCGATCGCCGTGCTCGACCTGATGGGCCAGCCGGATAGCTCCTATGTGGCGTCGCCTTTCATCTATGGCTACGTGAACTATTCCTTCGCGGGCTTCAGGCCGGCGCGGATCGCCTTTGCGGATATGCCTGTTATCGACAGGCGGCCGCCGAATGGTTCGGCGCTGGGTGGTACGGGCATTGCCGTCTCGGCACGCACAAAGGCTCCGGAAGAGGCGAAGGCCTTTGCACGCTGGATTGCCGGCGGACCGGTGCAAGCGGGTATCTACGCTGAAGGCAATGGTCAGCCGGGTCATGCCGACGCCTGGGTCAGCGATGCGGTCAACGCGCCGGCGCTCGACTTTTACCGCAACACGCGGGCGACGCTGGAGGGCGCCTATGTGCGGCCGCGGCATGACGGCTACATGGCATTTCAAAGCGACGCGTCCGAGATGATTAGCGATGGACTGCGAACGGCTACGCGGCATACAGTCCTCATCGACAAGCTGAACCGCCGCTTCGCGCAGTCCTTTGAGGTCTAACGAGAGGCTGCACCAACTGATTGTTATTGCTTGATCTTGTCCAAGTTAGTGGCCATGCGGCCGGGATGGATGGGATCACAGTTCCCGAGGAAAGGATCAGGATTATGGGTCACGGGTTGGAAGGCAAGAAGGTCGTCATCACGGCGGCGGGGCAGGGCATCGGCCGGGCATCGGCGGAGCGCTTCATCTCGCTTGGCGCGCATGTCTACGCTACCGACATCAACGAGCAGACGCTCTCGACGCTGGATGGCGCCAGCAAGCATGTGCTGAACGTGCTCGACAGTGCGGCGGTCAAGGCCTACGCGGAAGAGATTGGCCCGATCGACGTGCTCTTCAACTGCGCGGGCTTCGTCCATGCCGGCACGATCCTCGATTGCGAGGAGAAGGACTGGGATTTCTCCTTCAACCTCAACGCCAAGGCGATGTACACGACCTGCCGCACCTTCCTGCCGGGCATGCTGGAGAAGGGCAAAGGCTCGATCGTCAACATGGCCTCGGTCGCTTCCAGCGTGAAGGGTGTGCCCAACCGCTTCGCCTATTGCGCCTCCAAGGCCGCCGTCATCGGGCTCACCAAGTCGATCGCCGCCGATTTCGTTGCCAGGGGCATCCGCGCCAATGCCATTTGCCCCGGTACGGTCGATAGCCCTTCGCTGCATGAGCGCCTTCGCGCAACCGGCGACTACGACAAGGCGATGAAGGATTTCATTGCCCGTCAGCCGATGGGCCGGATCGCGACCGCGGAGGAGATCGCCGCATTGGTGACCTATCTCGCCGGCGACGAGGCGGGCTTCACGACGGGCCAGACCCACGTCATCGACGGCGGCTGGACGGGCTGATACATCATTTTTCAGATCGGAGGCCCTGTATTGCGGGGTCTCCTTTTATTTGCCACTGTCATCGGCGAATCGACGTCTTGGAAGACGATTTGTGATCGGAGAGCGGCATGGATGCACATGGACATTTGCGTCATTCCAGATGGTTGGTGTTGTGGCGCAAGCACCATGTCATCCTGATTTCCGTGCTTGCCGGTATTGCCGTTTTTCTGCTTCTGACGTCGCGTGACTTCAATGCCGGCAACCTGCTGATCTCCTGGGATACGACCGCGGTCGTCTATATCGTTTACAGCCTCTACCGGATGCTGACGGCCGATGCGCAGCGCATCCGCAAGCGTTCCGCCGATCTCGATTTCTCGGATGGTTTTCTGCTGTTTCTGTCGATCACCGCTGCCGTCGCCAGCATCGGCGGCATTGCGCTCGATCTGCTGGGTGTCAAGGATGCCGCGCCTGAAGTCGCTTTTTTCCGGGTGATGATGGCGATCGTGACGATCCTGATCTCATGGGCTTTCCTGCACATAATGTTCACGATCCATTATGCGCACAGATTCTACAGCAGCCCGGGCAAAGGGCAGGGGCTGAAATTCGCCGAGCCGGTGGAAGAGCCCATCTATTGGGACTTTCTCTATTTCTCCTTTACCATCGGCGTTGCAGCGCAGACCGCCGACATCGGGATTTCCACCGTTTCGATGCGTAGGCTGGCGCTTCTGCATTCCATCCTGTCGTTCTTGTTCAACACGACGATTCTGGCGCTCGCCATTAATGTCGGGGCGAGCCTGATTTAAGCCCGACCCGAGGCGCCTTCAACCGGGCGGTCAGACGGCGGCATTGCCGACCATGACAGCCAGGATCAGGAACGCCAGGAAGATGATCAGGAAGATGGCGAAGAGAACGCGCGCAATGCTTGCGGCTGCCGTGGACACGCCGGAGAAGCCGAAAAAGCCGCTGATCAGCGAAATCACAAAGAAAATGAGAGCCCATTTCAGCATTAGCAATCTCCTCTGCGTTGTACGTCTTAATGACGCAGAAGGAGGGTGAATTGTTCCGAGGGCGGTTTGGCACGAAGGTGCATTGTCGTCTTTGACTGACGCTATGGGATGTGTGGAGGGTGCTTTACCCCCCTCTGTCCCCTTCGGGACATCTCCCCCACAAGGGGGGAGATCGTTGGGAGTTTGCCGCACGCTCTGCGAAGACTATAGGTCGTAGCTTCAGCAGATACGATGCTGGTTTGAATGCAAAAGGCTACCGCGAATTACCAATCTCCTCCCCTTGTGGGGGAGATGTCACGACAGTGACAGAGGGGGGTACAGCGCTACCCCAAAACTCGAAAAAGCCGATTGTCATCGACGGCCGCCATCACCCATGATTGATCATCACATGCCGCACTGCCGTATAGTCTTCGATAGCGTAGACTGACATATCCTTGCCGTAGCCCGATTGTTTCAGGCCGCCATGCGGCATTTCGTTGACCAGCATGAAGTGGGTGTTGATCCAGGTGCAGCCGTATTGAAGGCGAGCTGCCGTTTGCATGCCGCGGCTGATGTCCTTGGTCCACACCGAGGAGGCAAGGCCATAGTCGCTGTCATTGGCCCAGGCGACGGCATCGTCGGGATTGGTGAAGCGGGTGACCGAGACGACGGGGCCGAAGACCTCGCGGCGGACGATCTCGTCGTCCTGCGTGGCGCCTGCGACGACAGTCGGGGCATAGAAGAAGCCGCGTTCGCCGGAAATCTTGCCGCCGGTGGTGATTTCCATGTGCTTGTGTTCGGCGGCGCGGGTGACGAAACTTTCGACGCGGTCGCGCTGGCGCTTCGAGATTAGCGGGCCGATCTCGTTCTCGGTGTCGTCGGCAAGGTTGAACTTGATGCTGGAGACTGCGGAGGTGAGATCGGCGACGAAATTGTCGTAGACCTTGGCGTCGGCATAGATGCGGCAGGCAGCGGTGCAGTCCTGGCCGGCATTGTAGTAGCCGAAGGTGCGGATGCCGGCGACGACGGCGTCGATATCGGCATCGTCGAAGATGATGACGGGGGCCTTGCCGCCGAGTTCGAGATGCGTGCGCTTCACCGTCTTGGCAGCGGCCTGCAGCACTTTTTTACCGGTGGCGACGTCGCCGGTGATGGAGACCATGCCGATCTTCGGGTGGTTGATTAGCGCATTGCCGACGCTCTCGCCGCGGCCGAGAATGACGTTGACGACGCCTTCCGGCAGAACATCCGCCAAAAGCTTCGCCATCTTCAGTGCCGTCAGCGGCGTCTGCTCGGAGGGCTTGAAGACGACGGTGTTGCCGCCGGCAATGGCCGGCGCCAGCTTCCAGGCCATCATCATCAGCGGATAGTTCCAGGGCGCGATCGAGCCGACGATGCCGATTGGGTCGCGGCGGATCATCGAGGTGTGTCCGGGCAGATATTCGCCGGCGACCGGGCCGTGCAGATTGCGCACCGCACCGGCGAAGAAGCGGTAGCAGTCGACGATCGCCGGGATTTCGTCATTGAGCACGGCATTGATCGGCTTGCCGCAGTTCAGCGCTTCGAGCGTTGCGAAGCCTTCGGCATCGCGTTCGATGGCGTCGGCGATCTTGAGAAGATAGGCCGAACGCTGGCTCGGCGTCGTCTGCGACCAGCTCGTAAAAGCCTTTTCGGCAGCGTCGACGGCGGCATCGATCTGGCCGAGAGAGGCCTCCGGCAGGTCGAGCACTTTCTCGCCGGTCTTCGGGTTCAGCACATGCTCTTCCGTTTCGGTGCCGGCTTCGAAGCGGGAGCCGATCAGCATCTGGGTATCCATATTTATCTCCCTTTCATTTGCCGCCGCCGGCGATCTGGTCGCCGTCGCGGGTCAGATAGTAGGCTGCCAGGATCGGCAGGAAAGTGACAAGCACGACGACCATGGCAACGACGTTGGTGACGGGTCGCTGGCGCGGGCGAATAAGTTCCTCCAGCATCCAGATCGGCAAGGTCATCTGCTGGCCGCCGGTGAAGGTGGTGACGATGACCTCATCGAAGGACAGCGCGAAGGCGAGCATGCCGCCTGCGAGCAGCGCCGTGCCGATATTGGGCAGGACGACGTGGCGGAAGGTCTGGAAGCCATCGGCGCCAAGATCCATCGACGCCTCGATCAGCGAACCGGAGGTGCGGCGGAAACGGGCAACCGCATTGTTATAAACAACGACGACGCAGAAGGTGGCATGGCCGAGAACGATCGTCCAGACCGAGAACGGGATATCGAACAGGCTGAAGGCAGAGCGCAGCGCGATGCCGGTGATGATGCCGGGAAGCGCGATCGGCAGGATGACCAGCAGGGAGATCGCCTCGCGGCCGAAGAATTTCGTCTGGCTGACGGCGGCGGCGCAGAGCGTGCCGAGCAGCAGGGCGATTGCGGTTGCGATGGTTGCCACTTGGACGGAGAGCGCCAGTGAAGACCAGATATCCGGCCGGTTCCAGGCAATGCCGAACCACTGCAGCGTGAAGCCCGGCGGCGGCCACTGGTAGCTCTTTTCTTCCGTCGTGAAGGCATAGACGAAGATCAGCAGGATCGGCAGGTGCAGGAAGAGCAGGCCGCCGGCGGCTGCGATCTTCAGCGGAAGTGAGGCGCGTTGGCCACGATCAGAGCGCATCGAAAGCTCCCTGCTTTTTGGCGATCCAGAGATAGATGGCCATGATGACGATGGGCACGACGGAGAAGGCGGCGGCCAGCGGCACGTTGCCGGCGGTTCCCTGCTGCGCATAGACGGCCTGGCCGATGAAGAGGCGCGAGGAGCCGACGATCTGCGGGATGATGTAATCGCCCAGGGTCAGCGAGAAGGTGAAGATGGAGCCGGCGACGACACCCGGCAGGGCGAGCGGCAGCAGCACGGTTCGGAAGGTCTGGTTCGGCGTGGCGCCCAGGTCTGACGAGGCTTCCAACAGATTGGCAGGCACGCGCTCGAGTGCGGCCTGGGTCGGCAGGATCATGTAGGGCAGCCAGATATAGACGAAGACGAGGAAGGTGCCGATATAGCTGACCGACAGCGAGTTGCCGCCGATGATGGGCAAAGCGAGCACGCCGTCGAGCAGCCAGCCGAGATGCAGCTTGGCGAAGAGCCAGGTGAGGATGCCTTCCTTGGCGAGGATCAGTTTCCAGGCATAGATCTTCACCAGATAGCTCGACCAGAGCGGCAGCATGATGCCGAGATAGAACAGCGCCTTCCATTTGCCCTGGGCATAGCGGGCGGCATAATAGGCGATGGGGAACGCGACGAGGGCCGAGGCCAACGTGACGAGGGCCGCCATGACCACCGTGCGCACGATGAT
Source organism: Rhizobium freirei PRF 81 (assembly GCF_000359745.1). GTDB lineage: Bacteria > Pseudomonadota > Alphaproteobacteria > Rhizobiales > Rhizobiaceae > Rhizobium > Rhizobium freirei. The sequence goes on along the minus strand of NZ_AQHN01000056.1, from coordinate 348,286 downwards.
GTCGAAATTCGCCGAATTCAGCAGCTGTGCATAGGTCGAAAGCGTGAATTCGTAGTTCACCATTCCCGAGAAGTCGTCGATGGAGAAGAAGCTCTGTAGCAGCAGCGCGATCAGCGATCCGATATAGATGATGCCGAGCCAGAGCAGTGGTGGCGTCAGCATCAGGAACAGCAGCAGCTTCGGCCGGCGCCAGAAGAGATCGGAGAGGCGGCCGAAGACGCCGCCGCGGCTCGGCAGGATCGAGGCTGGCGCTTGCTTCGCCGGGGTGGGGAAGGCCGCGGCGTTCACGCAGCGTCATCCATGTAGTGTACATCCGCCGGCAGCCATGCAAGGCGAACGGAAGCACCGGCATCTGGGGCCGAATGGCCGGCGGGTACTGTCACATGCAGGCGGGCGCCATTCGCTTCGACCGAGAGGCGGGTAGCGGCACCGAGGAAGCTCGTCGCCTTCACGGTGGCCGCCACGCCGCTCTCCCCAGTCAACCGGATGGCCTCGGGGCGCAGGCTTGCCCAGCGCCGCTCGCCGCCGAGCGACGACATGGTTTCGGGGGCAATGACGTTGGAGGAGCCGACGAAATCGGCGACGAAGCGGGTCTTCGGCCGCTGATAGATGTCGTGCGGCGTGCCATGCTGCACGATGCGGCCATCGTTGAAGACGGCGACGCGGTCGGCCATGGAAAGGGCCTCGCCCTGATCGTGGGTGACGAAGACGAAGGTGATGCCGAGCGCGCGCTGCAGGCTCTTCAATTCCTCCTGCATCTGCTCGCGCAGCTTCAGATCGAGAGCGCCGAGCGGCTCGTCGAGAAGCAAGACCTTCGGCTTGTTGACCAGCGCACGGGCGAGCGCCACGCGCTGACGCTGGCCGCCGGAGAGCTGGCCGGGGCGGCGAGCGCCATAGCCCGGCAGCTTTACCAGCTCCAGTGCCTGCTCGGCGGCACGCACTCTTTCGCTCTTGCCGACACCCTTGACCATCAGCCCGTAGGCGACGTTGTCGAGAATGTCGAGATGCGGAAAGAGCGCGTAATCCTGGAAGACCGTGTTGACGTTGCGCCTGTAGGGCGGCACGCCTTCGGCGGTTTCGCCAAAGATCTCGATATGGCCGCCCGTGGGTTGCTCGAAGCCGGCAATCAGCCTGAGGCAGGTGGTCTTGCCGGAACCGGAAGGGCCGAGCATGGCGAAGAATTCGCCAGGTGCGATCTCCAGATCGACGCTATCCACAGCGCGGACCTGGCCGAAATGGCGCGACACCTGCTGGAAACGAACGGCGTTCATTGGTTTCTCCAGGGATATGCAGAATGTTTGAAACGATGTCAGCCGGCCCGGATCGGGATCTGGCCTGCTGCAGGGGCGGGCGCTTCAGAGCGTCGGCGGGATCGCCGCTCCGGATTCGGGGCGGCGAAGACCGATGTAGGCTCGTTATCTGCCGCCGATCACGCCGATGTAATCGGACACCCAGCGATGATAGGGCACGCATTCGCTCTGCGTGCTGCATTTCGCGACGGGCGTCTTCCAGAACTTGATCTTGTCGAAATGATCATAGCCGTTGGTGGCGCAACCGCTGTCGGTCAGGAGTTCGTCGCCCTTGCAGGCGGCCGGAACGGATGGGACTGCGCCGAACCAAGCGGCCGCATCGCCCTGAACCTTCGCCTGCAGGGAGTGTTCCAGCCACATATAGGCGCAGTTCGGATGCTCGCTGTCGGCATGCAACATCGTGGTGTCCGCCCAGCCTGTCGCTCCCTCATCCGGGAAGGTCGAGGCGATCTTCCGTTTGTCGGCCTGCAGCAGGTTCACCTGGAACGGCCAGGAACCGGAGGCGACGACGCCTTCGTTCTTGAAGTCGTCGGTCTGGATCATCGCGTCATGCCAGTAGCGGCTGACGATCTTGCGCTGGCCGCGCAACAGCTCGAGAGCGGCCTTGTACTGGTCTTCGTTGAGCTCGTAGGGGTCCTTGATGCCGAGCTCGGGCTTGTGGGCCATAAGGTAGAGGGCGGCGTCGGCAATATAGATCGGGCCGTCATAGGCCTGCACGCGGCCCTTGTTGGACTTGCCGTCGGGCAGCGTCGTTTCTTCGAAGACGACGTTCCAGCTCTTCGGCGCCTGGTCCTTGAAGGCATCGGTGTTGTACATCAATACGTTCGGCCCCCAGAGATAGGGCACGCCGTAATGGACGCCGTTGACCGTGTGCCAGGGGGCATTCTTCAGGCGCTCGTCGAGGTTCTTCCAGCTCGGGATCAGGTTGGTGTTGATCGGCTGCACGCGCTTGCCGGCAACGAGCCTGAGCGATGCGTCGCCGGAAGCGGTGACGAGATCGAAGCCGCCTTCGTTCATCAGGGCAACCATTTCGTCCGATGTCGCTGCCGTCTTGACGCTGACCTTGCAGCCGGTTTCCTTTTCGAAGCCGGTGACCCAATCGTAGTTCTTGTCGCTTTCGCCGCGTTCGATATAGCCGGCCCATGCGACGATGCTGACGGCACCTTCGCCCCTGCCGAGCGTCTTCGGCGGCTCGGCGGCAATGACCTGCGTGGCGAAACTTAAGCATGCGAGCGCAGCCGTGCATGATTTCAGCAGATGCTTCATCGGACTCTCCCGGTTTTTGAGCCTTGATATTGTGGAGCCAGTGGCTGGCTTCCTGTTCCCGGAAGAAAAGGTGGCGCGATTTCGCCGCATTCGCAAATTCATTTATCAGAAAGGTGATATCGGAAATTCCGATTCCAACACGCGCCCGTGCGCGGCGTAGGAGAATGCTGGGTGCTAGGGGATTAGCGCTCTTGTTATCGCTGTCTCCCCGTGCGCATGCTTTCAGCGACGCCGACAAAGTCGCGGGCGGCTTGCGGAAGGCTCGATCCCTTGCGCCAGACCATGCCGACCTGCACGACCGGCAAAGAGCCGGAAACATCACGGCTTTCGATGCGATCACCTTCCAGCGACCAGGGGCGATAGACGAGGTCCGGCAGCAAAGCGACGCCCGCACCGGTTGCGACGAGGCTGCGCACTGCTTCGACGGAACGCGTGCGGAAGGCGACATGGGGGCGGGCGCCGAGCGCGGTCAAAAGCTTGCCGGTATTCTCCTCGATCTCGTCGATGGTCAGCATGATCAGCGGTTCTCGGCTGATGTCGGCGACGCTGATGATATCGGCTGAAACGAGGGGATGGCCCATCGGCAGCCAGAGGCGATAAGGCGAGGTCTCGAGGATCTCGGCCTGCAGCGCCATGCGGTCGCGCAGGTTGGAAATGACCATGACGGCGACGTCGAGTTCGCCGCCAACCAGAAGGTGTTCGAGATAACCGCCATTGTCCTCGATGGCGCTGACTTCGACGCCGGGGCAGGCGCGGCGGTAGCGCGCCAGAAGATCCGACAGGACATAGCCGGCGACGAGGGACGTCACCCCGATATTCAGCGTGCCGCCGGCCTCGTTCCGCTTGCCGGAAAAGCTGGTTCGCGCATCGGAAACGGTCGCCAGAATCTTCGTCGCATGGCGCAGGAACTGGTGGCCATTATGGGTGATGGAGAGCCCGCGCGGATGGCGCTCGAACAGCTCGACGCCGAGGTCGCTTTCCAGTTCTTTCAGGGCCTCCGTCACCGAGGATTGCGAGATCGACAGGTTCTGCGCCGCGCGGGTCACCGAACCCTGCTCTGCGACGGCAACGAAATACTGCAACTGTCTCAAGGTGAAGGCCATGATAGAGTTAGAGCATGTCCGCGACACGGAAAGCAAGCTCTCGTCAAAGCTGTGAAAGTTTGGACCTTTTTTGGTAAAGATACAGCGAGGGACGCAAGTTTTGCCTCGGTTTTAAGTATTCCGAAACGCCAAATCCCTAACGTGAGGGGTGATCATCTTTATCGCCTTGGAGTGGTCTATGCTGGAGCAGTTGGCGTGAGCGCCTTACTGCACATTTTCCGGATGCCCCGGAAATTTGTCGTCATGATCGGCGGAGTGGCCTTTCTCATAGGCTGCTCCGGCGTTTTGGCGATTTATGTCGGCAAGGACAAGCTTCTCGGTCTTACCTCCGCTTCCCGCAACGGGCTGCAGTGCACGGACATCAACCTCGTTACCATTCGCAAGGACAACCGATTCTGGGTGCGCAAATATATCCGCACCCAGCCGACCGATGGCATGACGCGCGTGACGACGGCGCTGCGTGTCGCCAAAGCCGTTTATCAGGAGCAGAAGGCAGACCTCGTCCAGGTTGTGGTTCTCGATGAGAATGGACCGACGCTGCGCTCCGACATACGCGGCCGGGCGCTGGGGGCGGATGTCGTCTATGTGCCGCATCCCGAGAAGCTTGCCGACGGCAGCAGCGAGGTTCCGCTCACCGCGCGCTATTATGACGGTGGCGCAAGCACGGCCGGCCTGTTTTATGGCGAGCAGATTACGATGATGCCGCGCGACATCGATACTGCCCTTGCCGGATTGAAGGACCTGAGCGATTGCGACAATGCGCTAGCGGCGGACAACAGACCCGGCGATGCCAAGAAAGACAAGCTGAAGGCGGCAATCGCCGCGGAAGAAAAAGCGGCTGCCAAGCAGGCGGAGCAGCAAGATAACAAGCCCGCTCCGCCGGAGCCGAAATCGACCGGCAACGTGCGGTCGGATTATGATGAGAAGGGCGAGTTTATCGGTGCCGACGCGACCAGCGACGAAAAGGGGCCGTCACAGGGACTGGATCCGACCTTGACCGGTGCTGCCGGCCGGCACTCGCCCGTCACGAACTGATCAGAATTGCCCTTATGCCGGGAGGCACAAAGGCAACTTCCTCAATCCGCCAAATGTTTCTCGCCGATCGCCTGGTAGAGCGCGAAAAGCGCCTCGTGAACCTCGCCGGCAAGACGGTAGAAATCGGGATCCGCCAGGATGGCGGGGTGCTGCAGCAGATGATCGTCGGTCATGTCGAGCATGATCGACGTCGTGTGCATCGCCTCGTGGCAGCCGAAAGTTCCCGGCTTGTACTGCGACAGATCGACATCGCCGATCTCTGCAAGATCGGCCTGCCGCTGCAGTTCGCTTTCGGCATCCGCTGCCGATGTCTCTTTCTCGGTCATGGTTCGCACCTTTGATTTTCGGAGGATGAGATTATATCAATCCGCCTTGTTGCGGCGTGCCGGGAAGAGGATGATGTCGCGGATCGACGGCGAGTTGGTCAAAAGCATGATGAGGCGGTCCACGCCGATGCCGAGACCGCCTGCCGGCGGCATGCCCTGGTCGATGGCATCGAGGAATTCCTCGTCCAGCTGCTTCTCCTTCTCGCCGCGCGCGTGCGCCTGCTGGAGCTGCTCGACCATGCGGGCGCGCTGCTCTTCCGGATCGTTGAGCTCCGAGAACGCGTTGCCGAGTTCCCAGGCGTTGCAATAGGTTTCGAAGCGTTCGACGAGACGCGGCTCGCCCGGTACTTCCTTGGCGAAGGGCGAGATGTCCTTCGGGAAATGCGTGACGTGCGCCGGTTGGATCAGCGTGCCCTCGACCTTCTCTTCGAAGATGAAGGCAAGGCATTCGCCCCATGTCGCGTCCTTCTCGACGGCGAAGCCGGCGGCCTTGGCAGCGGAGCGGGCTTCCTCATCGGTCTTGATCGCGAGGAAGTCGATGCCGGTCGCTTCCTTGACGGCATCAGGCATCGGCACGCGGCGGAACGGACCCTTGAAGGAGATCTGCTTGTCGCCGAAGGCGAATTCGGTGCTGCCGTGGATCGACATGGCGAGCGTCGAGAACAGCCGCTCGACGAGGTCCATGATGTCCTCGTAGTCGGCATAGGCCCAATAGCACTCCATCATGGTGAATTCGGGATTGTGCCGGGTGGAGACGCCTTCGTTGCGGAAGTTGCGGTTGATCTCGAAGACCTTGTCGGTGAGACCGGAAACCAGCGTGCGCTTCAGGAACAGTTCCGGCGCGATGCGCAGGTACATGTCGAGCTTCAGCGTGTTGTGATGCGTCTTGAACGGCTCGGCGGTGGCGCCGCCATAGACCGAATGCAGCATCGGCGTCTCGACTTCCATGAAGCCGTCATTCTCCATGAAACGGCGGATGCCGGAGACGATGCGGCTGCGCTGCTGGAAGCGGAGCTTGGATTCCTCGTTGGTCATGATGTCGAGATGGCGCTTGCGGTAGCGCAGCTCGATATCGGACAGGCCGTGCCACTTTTCCGGCATCGGCAGCAAGGACTTGGTCAGCATGGTGATCTGCTGGGCATTGATCGTCAGCTCACCGCGCTTGGTGCGGCGGACGACACCGGTGACGCCGATGATGTCGCCGATGTCGATCATCGGCAGCAGGCTGCGGGCCTCTTCCGAGGTCACGTCCTTATGGCTGAAGATCTGGATCTTGGCCGAGGCGTCATGGATATCCATGAACATGCCGGAGTTGCGCGAGGAATAGACGCGGCCGGCGACGGTGACGACGTCGGCGGTCTCCGTGTCCGGCTCCAGGCCCTCATATTTCGCAGCGAGTTCGGCATTGGTCATGGTCCGGTGGAAATGTGCCGGATAGACGTCGCCGATCTGCTCGCGCAGCAGCTTCAGCTTCTGCGCGCGAACTTCCGTCGCGTCGGAGGAGAGGGTGGCGGTTTCGGTCTTGTCGTTCATGGTTTTAAAGTCCGGTTCAATTCTTCGGGCCGACGAGGGTCGCAACGGTCTGGGCAGCCAGTTTCAGCCGCTGGCGGACGACGGAGCGGCCGAGGACGGCCATGCTATCGAAAAGCGGCAGCGAGCGCGAGGAGCCCGACATGGCGACGAAAAGCGGGGCCACGATGACCTTCAGCTTCTTGCCCATGCGGTCGGCGATGGCGCGCAGCTCGGCTTCGATGGTCTCGACGTTCCATTCGAGGATCTTTTCGAGATCGGGCTGCACCGTGTTCAGGATGTCAAGCAATTCTTCCGGCGTCGACTTGATCTTGGCGAAGGCGGAGGGATCAAGGTTGAGATCGGACTTGAACAGGAAGCCGGTGAGATCCGGCAGCTCGCCAAGCTTGGTGATGCGCGACTGCGAGAGCTTCAGGCCTTCCTTCAAGCGATCGTTTTCCATCGCCCAGATCAGGACGCGATGCTGGAATTCCTCTTCCGAGAGCTTTTCGCGGATCCAGCGGCCGTTCAGCCAGTCGAGCTTCTGGATATCGAAGATCGCACCGGCCTTGGAGAGGTTTTCCGGGTCGAACTTTGCGGCAAGCTCATCCATGCTCAAGAGCTCTTCGCCTTCGGCGATCTGGATGAAGAAAAGGCCGAGGAAGTTCATCAGCGCCTCGGGGATATAGCCGAGGGCCGTGTAATAAGAGATCGAGGTCGGGTTCTTGCGCTTCGACAATTTCGACTTGTCGGCATTGCGCATCAGCGACAGGTGCATGAACACCGGCGGCTCCCAGCCGAGATACTGATAGATCAGAATGTGCTTCGGCACCGAGGCGAGCCATTCCTCGCCGCGCGCGACATGGGTGATCTTCATAAGGTGGTCGTCGACGACGTTGGCCATGTGATAGGTCGGCATGCCGTCGGCCTTGAGCAAGACCTGCATGTCGACGGCATCCCACGGGATTTCGACATCGCCGTAGACGCCGTCATGGAACTTGCAGGAGCCTTCCGTCGGGATCTTCATGCGCACCACATGCGGCTCGCCGGCCGCGACGCGCGTCGAAACTTCCTCGGCCGAGAGGTTCAGACAGTGGCCGTCATATTTCGGCGGAAGGCCGGCGGCGCGCTGTGCCTCGCGCATCTTTTCCAGACGCTCCGGCGTGCAGAAGCAGCGGAAGCCGTGACCGGCCGTGACGATCTGCTCGACATAGGGCTTGTAGAGGTCCTTGCGGTCGCTCTGGCGATAGGGGCCGTAGGGGCCGCCGATATCGGGACCTTCGGACCATTTCAGGCCGCACCATTTCAGCGCGTCGAGCACCTTGGTCTCGAATTCCGGGGTAGAGCGGGTCGCGTCGGTATCCTCGATGCGCAGGATGAACTCGCCGCCGTGTTTCTTGGCGAAGAGATAATTGAACAGCGCGATGTAGGCCGTGCCGACATGCGGCTCGCCGGTGGGGGAGGGTGCGATGCGGACGCGAACGCCTGAAGTGGTCATCTTGTTTGCCCGTCATAAAGGGCCGGGCCGCGCTCGGGACGAGCGCCGTCCAGCCGAAGATGTATCTGGATTAGGAAACCGGCCGGAAAAGGGCGTATTGCCGTTTCCATTCCGCGTTTTCCGTATGGCTGGCTTAGGCCATATTCAAGGGGTTGCGTCAAGGGAAACTGCGCTGGGAGGTTACCGCGGCGAGGTGACCGGCATTACGCCGCATCGATTTGAGCCGATCTCTCAATTTCATGAGGTCTCTTTACTCTTCCTAAGGCCATGGAAATAAAAGCGAGCCGCCCGACGAATTTGATTTGCAATTTTCGCGGCAGTTGCGAAATAGGTCTTCAATCGTTCACCGCGAGGAAGCAATGAAGAAATTGATTTTGAGCCTTTTGTTGACAGCCGCCATGTTCGATGCAGCCGTGGCCCAATCGACGATTACGCGCGATGGCTCGGCGAAGCTGATCGAGTCCTATCGTGCCTATATCGGCAGTGACGATCTTTACAATTCCAAGGGCGAGCGCCTGACGGCGCCCTGGCAGATCATCCGCCAGGACCGCGCCAATTACCATGCCTATCGCCGCCGCGACCGTGGCGACCAGGGGGACAGCTTCTTCTCGCTGCCGTCAAACCGGGCGAAGCTCGAAGAGATGCTGGCAAACGGCAACATCGCCGACGATGCCGGAAACCTCATCGTTCGCGGCAATGTCTGGGTGAAAGTCGATATTTATGGACGTGGCGATGTCGGAGAATATGTCGACATCCATGTTCAGGACTGATCGGACGCTACTGGAGCACTTCCAGGAAAAGTGCGCAGTGGCTTTCCGTCCGGAATGCGTAAAAAACAGATAGAGCGTTTTCGCGATTCTATGAAAAGCGGAAACGCTCCAAACCGCACACGTTTCGGGGTGCGGCTTTCCCGGTCAATGGCCGCCGGATGCCCTTTTCCGACGGTTGCGCGCCAGCATATTGAGCACCTCCACGAGAGCGGAGAAGGCCATGGCGGTATAGATATAGCCCTTCGGAACATGCACACCCATGCCTTCGGCGATCAGCGTCGTGCCGATCATCAGCAGGAAGGCGAGCGCCAGCATGACGATACTCGGGTTCCTCTCGATGAAGTTGGCGAGGGGGTTGGCAGCCACCAGCATGACGGTGACGGCGGCGATCACGGCAATGAACATGATCGGCAGATGCGGCGTCATGCCGACGGCGGTGATGATACTGTCGATCGAGAAGACGAGGTCGAGCAGCAGGATCTGGCCGATGGCCGAAGCGAAGCTCGTGGTGGTGGAGCTGGCAATGAAATCCTCGCCCTGCTCCTGCGGATCGACGTTGTGATGGATCTCCTTCGTCGCCTTCCAGACCAGGAAGAGGCCGCCGCCGATCAGGATCATGTCCTTCCAGGAGAAGCCCTGGCCGAAAACTTGGAAGACCGGGATCGTCAGCTGGACGATCCAGGCCACGGTGCCGAGCAGGGCGAGGCGCATGGCAAGGGCAAGTCCGATGCCGATCTTGCGGGCCCTGTCCCGGTGTTCGACCGGCAGCTTGTTGGTCAGGATCGAGATGAAGATGAGGTTGTCGATGCCAAGCACCACCTCCATGACCACGAGTGTGACGAGCGCGACCCACGCGCTCGGATCCTGTACCAGCCCCACAATATCCATAGGTGACATCCCCTTGTCAGCTTTCGGCTCCGCCGATGCTGACCCCCAGCTCCGGCCTCTAAGAATGGCCGTAATGTAAGGAGTGCCGTCTCCGGTACAAGCACCGCCGCCATTTTCGTGGCGGCGGGCACTGTTTAGGCTTTCAGCGGGATCCAGATTTCGGTCACGCCCATGCCGGTGTGCGGGTCGAACCGGTCGTCGTAGCGTTCCATCATGTCGGGAACGCCGGCGTGCTGATGACCGGATTGCGGAAGCCACTCGCCGAAGATCTGGTGCACCGTCGCCGTGATGCCGGAAATATGACCGCGATGGGTGAAGATCGCATAGCGTTGCGGCGGCAGCTTCATGGTGACGAAGCCTTCGGGCAGGTCGTCGGTGCCGGAGATTTCGGCGGCCGACATGTAGCGAAAGCTCTCGCTGCCTTCGTCCGCCTGGGTGCAGACGCCGTAGGCGGCATTGCCCTTCTGGCCGGGAATATGGCCGAAATGCTGGTTGAATTTCTGCCAGAGCGAGGGGATCGCCTGAGTGGCCTCATGGGCATAGGTTTCCGCAAGGCCGGCGAGCAGCATTGCGGGGTGGGTCTCGAAGCGCGGGGCGTCGAGTTTGGGAAGGCGGGTATCGTCCATTCTGATCGGCTCCTGTAGAGCGAGGTTGCGAACGTGCCCCTGTTTGCGCAGGCTTTCCGGCGTCATGCCGAACTGGTCGCGAAAGGCACGGGTGAAGGCCTCGTGCGAGCCGTAGCCGGCATCGAGGGCAACCTGGAGAATGGTGGAGGAACTGTCGATCAGCGCGAGAGCTGCGCCGCTCAAGCGACGGCTTCTGATATAGCCGCTAATCGAATGGCCTGTCGTCATTCCGAAGACGCGCGACAGATGATAGCGCGACAGACCGGCCGTCTCGGCAATCTCGTCCAGCGAAATATCGGATGTGAAATGGCTTTCGATGAACCATATCGCTCTACCGATCGCGCTCATATTAAACTCCCCTGGTTGCCGGACCAGTCATAGGCAAGCAGTCGCGGCGACGCTTGATCGCCATTGCGGAGTTGGGGGCCTCCGTTCGCCGGCAATCGCAGAAGCGTCAGTCCCGACCCCGGCGATCGGTGCCGTAAGCCGCGAGGAAGACGCGCACGGCGCCGCGCACGACATAATCGATTTCCTCTGCCGTAGGGGGAGCATCCATGTCGCCGAACAGCCGCAATTTGAAATAACCGCCGCTGGCCATCTCAAGGAATTGGCGCGCGGCCAGGTCGAAGTCGTCTATCTCCACGCTGCCAGCTTCGGCCTTGCGCTCCAGAAAGCCGCGCAAGACGGTGCGCAGATTGTCCGGGCCGGTGAAGAAGCGTTGACAGAGCGATGGCATGCGTTCGCGCACGCCAACGACCGTTCGCATGGCGCTGATGGTCTTATCGGATGTAACGTGTGTCGCGAAAACCTTGCCGAATTCGAGAAGGCTGGACGAAATATCGGCGTCATCGACAAGAGCCGCACGCACGATTTCGACGAAATGCGCACGTTCGCTATTTACAATGGCGGCGAACAGATCTTCCTTGTTGGCGAAATAAACGTAGAGAGTGCCTTTGGAGACGCCCGCCTCGCGGGTAACGTCGTTCATACTCGCCGCATCGAAGCCCATTTTCATAAAGACGCGCTTGGCGCCCTCGAGAATTTGATGACGCTTGGCCGGATCTTCGCCGGCAGCCCAGCGTCCGCCGGAGCCTGGAGCGGGTGCGTTCAACACAGCGGCATTTTGAGATTCGTGTTTCATCGTCTCCTTCACTCGATCACTTTTTCTGAATCTTAATCAGATTCGCCAAATAAATCGAACCGCGCGGTTCGATATCTCTTGATATGGAATCTAAAACGCTCTATGTCAATTGAACCGAACCGTTCGGTTCGATTATTTTACCAAGATTTTCGGTGGTAGGGCAATGTCGTCAAGTCATGGAAACAATGTAGCGCGCATCGTGAATGAGCCCGCTGATGCCGAAGCGGAAGCTCGGGAAGCAGGCGCATCCGCCAACGCTCCTGTTGCCGAAACGCGCGGCAACCCGACCCCCGCCCAGGCTGCGCCAGCATCTCCGGTCCCCGCGGCCCCACCGCCGCCGGAAAAGAAGCGGCGCAGCCTGGCTTTCCCGATCATCATCGTCGCCGCCCTCGCGGCAGGCGGCTGGTATGGTTATGAATGGTGGACGAACGGCCGCTTTATGGTGTCCACAGACGACGCCTATATCGGCGGTGATATCGCAACGATCTCGCCGAAGGTCACGGGCTATGTCGCCAAGGTGAATGTCGTCGCCAACCAGACGGTCAAGGCTGGCGATGTGCTCGCCACGCTCGACGACGGCGACTACAAGCTGGCACTTGAGCAGGCGCAGGCTTCCTACGACACCGAACAGCTTTCGCTCCATACCATCGATGCACAGATCGCCGCCGGCCAGGCCGCTCTTGCCCAGTCGCAGGCCCAGAAGGTTGCCCTCGACGCCACGGTTCGTGGCGCCCAGATCACCCAGACGCGCGCTGCTGAACTGCAAGCCAAGTCGGTCGGCACCACGGCCGCCTTGGATAGCGCCAACATCGCGCTCGACCAAGCCAAGGCCAACCTGGTCGGCGGCGATGCCGCCATCGCCTCGGCTCAGGCCAACATTAACCTGCTGCAGGCGCAGCGCCGTCAGGCAGAAAGCACGATCAAGGGGCTCGCCGCCGCTCGTGACAAGGCCGCTCGCGACCTGTCCTTCACCGTGCTGAAGGCGCCCTATGACGGCATCGTCGGCAACCGCTCGGTCCAGGAAGGCGATCTCGTCTCCCCCGGACAGAAGCTGATGGCGATCGTACCGACCAAGCAGCTCTATATCGACGCGAACTTCAAGGAAACGCAGATCCAGCACCTGGTTCCCGGTTCCAAGGTCAATGTCCATGTCGATGCCTATAGCGATCATCCGGTCGTCGGCACCGTCGAGTCGATCTCGCCGGCTTCAGGCTCTGTCTTCTCGCTGCTGCCGCCGGAGAACGCGACGGGTAACTTCACCAAGATCATCCAGCGCGTGCCTGTCCGCATCGCATTGCCGCAGGATGCGCTCAATACCGGCCGTCTGCGCGCAGGCCTCAGCGTCGTCGTCGACGTCGATACCCGCACGGCACCGGACAAGTAAGCGATCAAGCTCGGGAGAGACGCACGATGTCGTCCGCCAGCACTACAGCCGGATCGCCCCCACGCGCGGCCGGGCCTGCCGCGCCAGCGGCGGATCATATCGACACGAAAAAGCTCATCGCCTTTCTGGCGATGGTGCTTGGCATGTTCATGTCGATCCTCGACATTCAGATCGTTTCGGCGTCGCTCAGCGAGATCCAGGCGGGCCTCAGCGCCGGCTCGGATGAAATCGGCTGGGTCCAGACGGCTTATCTGATCGCCGAAGTCATCATGATCCCGCTTTCGGGAACGCTGGCACGCATCATTTCCACACGCTACCTGTTCGCGATTTCGGCGGCCGGCTTCACCGCAGCGAGTGCGCTTGCCGCGACCGCCACCAACATCGACCAGATGATCATCTACCGCGCTCTGCAGGGCTTTATCGGCGGCGGCATGATTCCCTCGGTCTTTGCGGCGGCATTCACGATCTTCCCGCCGTCCAAGCGCAACGTCGTCTCGCCGATCATCGGCCTGATCGCCACGCTTGCGCCGACCATCGGCCCGACCGTAGGCGGGTATCTTTCCAACGCCTTTTCATGGCACTGGCTGTTCCTGGTCAACATCCCGCCTGGCATCGTCGTTGCCATCGTCACCTGGAATTTCATCGATTTCGACAAGCCCGAGCTGTCGCTGATGAAGAAGTTCGACTGGTGGGGCCTGTTTTCGATGGGCGTTTTCCTCGGCGCGCTGGAATATGTGCTTGAGGAAGGCAACACCAACGACTGGTTCAACGACAATTATATCGTCGTCGGCGCCATCGCCTCCGCCATCGCCGCGGTCATCTTCTTCTACCGGGCGTTTACGGTCGAATTCCCCGTGGTGGATCTCAGAGCCTTCACCAACAAGAACTTCGCATTCGGGTCGATGTTCTCCTTCGTCATGGGCATCGGCCTCTATGGCCTGACTTACATCTATCCGCTCTTTCTTGCGCGCATTCGTGGCTATGATTCGCTGCAGATCGGCGAGACGATGTTCGTCTCGGGTCTCGCCATGTTCTTCACGGCGCCGCTTGCCGGCTTCCTGGCGAGCAGGGTCGATCTGCGTATCCTGATGATCATCGGGTTCACCAGCTTCTCCGCCGGCACCTACATCATGATGCATCTGACGGTGGACTGGGACTTCTGGGAACTATTGATCCCGCAGATACTGCGCGGCTTTGGCCTGATGCTCTGCATGGTGCCGATCAACAATATCGCGCTCGGAACCATGCCTCCCGCCCGTATGCGCGGCGCGTCCGGCCTGTTCAATCTGACGCGTAACCTCGGCGGTGCCGTCGGTCTTGCGATCATCAACACGCTGCTGACGAACCGGCAGGACCAGCATTATTTCAACCTGCGTGACCATATTCATTGGGGCAGCCATGCCGCCGTTACCCAACTGAACAATATGGCTGCGAACTTCAACGCGTCCGGTTTGGATGGCCAACAGGCCGCCTTGAAGCGGATGGTCGGCATGGCGACGCGGCAGGCGGTCGTTATGTCCTTCGGGGACATCTTCCTGATGCTGACTGTGCTGTTCCTGGCGATGATCCTCGGCGTTCTCATGCTTAGCAAGCCCAACGTACCGGGCGGCGGCGGAGGTGGCGGAGGCCACTGATCCAACTTCTAGTTATGCTCCCAAGGCAGGGCTCCTCGTTGCGAGGGGCCCTTTTTTCCGTAGGAACGAGCGGAAAATCGCTTGGCTGAAAATTTTTGATTTACGTACATCAGAAACGGCGGTAATGGTTTCTTGAGGAGGAGCCGATGAGACCGACCGTGCATGACATCGCAGCTGCCGCAGGTGTGAGCCTCGCGACCGTAGACCGCGTCCTGAACCAGCGGCCCGGCGTGCGGCTGGTGACGCGCGAGAAGGTGGAAGAGGCCATTCGCCAGATCGGCTATATCCGCGATGTCGCCGCCGCCAATCTGGCCAAGGGCCGCGTCTATCCTCTCGTTTTCATCGTACCGACGGGCGATAATTCCTTCATGCACGGGCTGCGTTCCGAGGTGCATCACGCGACTTTGCGGGCGGGCATGGAGCGCACCGATATCCGCATCGTCGAGGTGCCGGCTTTCGATGTGTCGGCCCTCGTCGCTGCGCTCGATGGGCTGCAGGGGCAGGATGTCGCCGGCGTCGCCCTGGTGGCGACCGATGCGCCGGAAGTGCGGGCCGCGGTTGACCGGCTGGTGTCCGAGCGCATCCCGGTCGTCACGCTGGTTTCAGATCTTACCGATTCCACGAGGCATCACTATGCCGGTATCGACAATATCGCCGCCGGCCGCACCGCTGCCCGGCTGCTGGGCCGGTTCCTTGGCGGCCGCGAGGGCGATCTTACGGTTCTCGCCGGCTCCATGCTGGTGCGCGACCATCGCGAGCGCTTGCAGGGGTTCTCGGCCGTGATGGCAGAGGAGTTTCCCAAGCTGCGGCTGCTGCCCGTGCTGGAAGGACGCGACGATCCGGAGCGGACCAGATCGCTTGTCTCCAAGGCACTGTCGGAAAACAAGGACATTATCGGCATCTACAGCCTCGGTGCCGGCAACAGGGGCCTGATCGCAGCCTTGAAGGCCGTCCGGCCCGAGCGCGAGTTGACCGTGGTCGTGCATGAGCTGACGCAGCACACGCGCACCGCGCTGGTGGACGGCACGATCGATGCCGTTCTCAATCAGGATGCCGGCCATGAGGTGCGCAGCGCCATCCGCGTCATGAAGGCGACCGCCGATGGCCAGGCCGTCATCGCCGACCAGGAGCGCATCCGCCTCGACATTTTCTTGAAGGACAATCTGCCCTGACATTCGAACGCGGCAGAGCATAGGGAGTACCATCTGATGTATTTGGGTCTCGATCTCGGAACGTCCGGCGTCAAAGCGATGCTGATCGACGGCAATCAGAGGATCATCGGTTCCGCCAATGGCGGGCTCGACGTCTCGCGCCCGCATCCCGGCTGGTCGGAGCAGGATCCGGCGCACTGGATCCGCGCAACCGAAGAGGCCGTTGCCGGGCTGAAGGCGGCGCATCCGAAGGAACTGGCCGCCGTGCGCGGCATCGGCCTTTCCGGTCAGATGCATGGTGCGACGCTGCTCGATGCCGACGACAAGGTGTTGCGGCCCTGCATTCTCTGGAACGATACCCGCAGCTATCAGGAGGCTGCCGCGCTCGACGCAGATCCGAGGTTCCGCGCGCTGACCGGCAATATCGTCTTCCCCGGATTTACGGCGCCGAAGCTGGCATGGGTCGCCAAGCATGAGCCTGAGATTTTCGCCAGGGTGCGCTGGGTGCTGTTGCCGAAGGACTATCTGCGTCTCTGGCTAACGGGCGAGCATATGTCGGAAATGTCTGACTCCGCCGGCACTTCCTGGCTCGACACCGGCAAGCGCAAATGGTCTTCCGAACTGCTGGCGGCGACCAATCTCGACGAGAAGCAGATGCCGACGCTGGTCGAAGGCACCGAGGTTGCCGGCAAGCTGCGCGGCGAGCTAGCCTCGAAATGGGGTATCGATGGCGATGCCGTCGTTGCCGGCGGGGCAGGGGACAATGCGGCTTCGGCCTGCGGCATGGGTACGGTGAGCCACGGCGCCGCGTTCGTTTCGCTCGGCACCTCGGGCGTTCTCTTTGCCGCCAACAGCTCCTACCTGCCGAAGCCTGAAAGCGCAGTCCATGCCTTTTGCCACGCGCTGCCGAACACCTGGCATCAGATGGGCGTCATCCTCTCGGCGACCGATGCGCTGAACTGGCATTCGCATGTGACGGGCAAGTCGGCTGCCGAACTCACCACTGAGCTTGGCGACACGCTGAGGGCGCCGACGAGCGTTACCTTCCTTCCCTATCTCTCGGGCGAGCGCACGCCGCACAACGATGCGACGATCCGCGGCGCATTCATCGGGCTCGGTCATGAAAGCGGCCGCGCGGTGCTGACGCAGGCCGTGCTCGAAGGTGTGTCCTTCGCCATTCGCGACAATCTGGAAGCGCTGCGGTCTGCCGGCACGGATATCGCACGCGTAACCGCCATCGGTGGCGGCTCGCGTTCCCGCTACTGGCTTGCTTCGATCGCCACCGCGCTTGGCATGCCCGTCGACCTGCCGGCGGACGGCGATTTCGGTGCCGCCTTCGGTGCTGCGCGTCTCGGCCTGATCGCTGCCACCGGCGCCGATCCGGTCGCGGTCTGCACCCCGCCGCAGACGGCTGGCACGATCGATCCCGTGACCTCGCTGACGGATGCCTATGCGGATGCCTACAAGCGCTATCGGGCGGTTTATCCGGCGATCAAGCCGCTGTCGGCGCATTGAAATAACATGGCGCGTGGCCCCTCATCCGCCCTGTCGGGCACCTTCTCCCCGTTTTGACGGGGAGAGGGGGAAGGCGGCAACCGCTGCCCGCCCCTAATGCTTTGCTCGGCGGGGATGCAGAGGTCGTCCCCTCTCCCCGCGTGCGGGGAGAGGGCTAGGGTGAGGGGCAGAGCGCCACGGCACGAACAACGATACCGAAACACCAACCTGAGGAGACAAGACATGAGCACCGGATTTTTTGGTGATATCAGCAAGGTAAAATACGAAGGCCCCGACAGCACCAATCCGCTGGCCTTCCGCTATTACAACAAGGACGAAGTCGTTGCCGGCAAGCGGATGGAAGACCATCTGCGCTTCGCCGTCGCCTACTGGCACACCTTCACTTGGCCGGGCGGCGATCCCTTCGGCGGCCAGACTTTCCTTCGCCCCTGGTTCCATGAAACCATGGAAGCCGCCAAGCTGAAGGCCGACGTCGCCTTCGAGTTCTTCACCCTGCTCGGCACGCCCTATTACTGCTTCCACGATGCTGACGTGCGCCCGGAAGGCAAGAACTTCGCCGAGAACACCAAGAACCTCAACGAGATCGTCGATTACTTCGCCCGGAAGCAGGCCGAAACCGGCGTGAAGCTGCTCTGGGGCACGGCGAACCTCTTCTCCAATCGCCGCTTCATGTCGGGCGCCGCGACCAACCCGGATCCGGATGTCTTCGCCTTTTCGGCAGCGACCGTGAAGACCTGCCTGGACGCCACCCACAAGCTCGGCGGCGAAAACTACGTCCTCTGGGGCGGCCGTGAAGGCTATGAGACGCTGCTCAACACCGACCTGAAGCGGGAATTGGACCAGATGGGCCGCTTCCTCAATCTCGTCGTCGAGTACAAGCACAAGATCGGCTTCAAGGGCACGATCCTGATTGAGCCGAAGCCGCAGGAGCCGACCAAGCACCAGTATGACTACGACGTTGCCACCGTCTACGGCTTCCTCAAGAAGTACGGTCTCGAGAACGAAGTGAAGGTCAACATCGAGCAGGGCCATGCGATCCTCGCTGGCCATTCCTTCGAGCACGAACTGGCGCTTGCCAACGCGCTCGGCATCTTCGGCTCGATCGACATGAACCGCAACGATTACCAGTCCGGCTGGGATACCGACCAGTTCCCGAACAACGTTCCGGAAATGACGCTGGCCTACTATCAGGTTCTGGCAGGCGGCGGCTTCAAGTCGGGCGGCACGAATTTCGACGCCAAGCTGCGTCGTCAGTCGCTCGATCCGGAAGATCTGCTCATCGGCCACATCGGCGGCATGGATTGCTGCGCTCGCGGCCTGAAGGCTGCTGCCAGGATGATCGAGGACAAGGCGCTCTCCAAGCCGCTCGCCGACCGTTATGCCGGCTGGGATTCGGCTGAGGGCCAGAAGCTGCTGCGCGGCGAGTATTCGCTCGACCAGATCGCCCAGTGGGTCGAAACCAAGGACGTCAACCCGCAGCCGAAGTCCGGCAAGCAGGAACTGCTAGAAAACATCGTCAATCGTTACGTTTGATCGATAGGTTCGGGAGGCGGTGGTTCACTGCCTCCCGACTCCAGCCTGAAGGCGCGGCTGGAAATGGATATGGAATTTCCCGAAGGGTCTTTAGCGTTGGCGAAGGCATAACCATCGGCCTGATGCAAGGGGCCGAATTCAAGACCTTCCTCTGCGCATCTCGCGCGGAAAGCTTCGACATGCTCGACGTCGAACACGAGTTTTACCAGCGATTGCCCCATTTTCTGCGCCTTAGCCGCAGGATGGATCATCAGATTGGCACCGCCGTCCGGAGCGAGCAACTCGACAATCCGATCGCCTGCCTGCCGATGCGGCTTGAACCCGAAATACTTCTCGTAGAAGCGGATAGTTGCTTCCACATCGTGGACATAGAGGACCAGCCTGCCGAGCGGCATCGCGACACCTGCCTATCGCCGCGCGCGCGACGGTGCCGAAACCGAGTTTCGCACCACCAGATCCGGCCGTAGCAAGATCTCGGTCTCGGGGGGCTCGCCATCCGAAAGCAGTTCGAGCAGCAGCGCCATGGCATGTTTGCCAATGGCGGTGCGTGGCTGGCGGATCGTCGTTAGCGACGGCGTCATGAAGACGGCTTGCGGCACGTCGTCGAAGCCGGTCACCGAGAAATCCTCGGGAATGTCGTAGCCGCGTGTTTTCAGGCCGATCATGACGCCGATCGCGGTCTGATCGTTGACGCACATGAAGGCCGTCGGCAGCGTGTCGCGCATGAAAAGCTGCTCGACGGCGAGCCGTCCGCTTTCGATCGTGCCGTCACCCTCCAAGATGATTCGGAGATTGGCGCCGATGCCGGCCGCATCGAGCCCGGCTTCATAGCCCATGCGCCGCCGGCTGTAGGCGAGGCGGGTGCGGGAATCACCGATGAAGGCGATCTTGCGGTGGCCTTCGGCAATCAGCAGGTCGACGGCTTTGCGCGCACCGGCGATATCGTCGACGCCGACATAGGGAATGCCGCCGTTGAACACAGGCTCGAAGACGCCGACGCTTGGCGGCAGCCGCGCCGTCATCGTCTGGTGCCCGAAGGGCAGGATGCCGGTAAAGAGGATCAGCCCCGCCGCCTGGTTGGAATTGAGAAATTTCAGATATTCCAGCCCGCGCTGCGCATCGTTCTGGGTGTGGCCGATGAGGATGCCATAGCCGTGCGAACGCGCCTCATTCTCCAGGCCGATCAGGATATTGGAGAAGTTCGGGTCGCCGATATCGGGGGCTACGACCAGGATCATGTTGGAGCGGCCGAGCCTCAAGCTGCGCGCCATCGCATTGGTCGTATAGCCGGTGACGGCGATGGCCTGATTGACCTTCAGCCGCGTCGAATTGGCGACTTTCTCCGGCATATGGATTGCTCTGGAGACCGTTGCAATCGAAACATTGGCAATTCGGGCGACGTCTTCGATAGTTGCGGGCGTGGAATTCGACACTGCGCTCTGCCTTGGGGTCTCGTCTCGGTGCTGGAGACTACACAGACTTACGTGGAGGTCAAAGGTAACCGCGAAATTTTGTACGATATCCAATGATGTAAACCTTTACACGATGTATGTAAAGGTTTACATCATTGGAAAGCGGGTGGAGCCGTAGGGAGGGGACAGGCAATGAGTTCGGAAGCCGTCGACGGTGCGGTGGTGCTGTCTGCGAGGGGGATCTCCAAATCCTTCAGCGGCGTGCAGGTGCTGTTCAGCGTCAATTTCGACCTTCGGGTTGGCGAAATTCATGCGCTCATGGGCGAGAACGGCGCCGGCAAATCGACACTCGTCAAAGTCCTTTCCGGCTTCGAGCAGCCTACCTCCGGCGAGATCGTGCTCGACGGCAAGGCGGTAAAGCTGCCGCCGAACGGTGCCGCCGAAGCGCTCGGCATCGTCATCATCCACCAGGAATTCAACCTTGCGGAACATCTGACCGTCACCGAGAGCCTGTTCCTTGGTCGCGAAGTCACGCGCTTCGGCGTGCTCGACCGCAAGCATATGCGCGCGGAGACGCGGCGCGTGCTCGACCTCCTCGGATCGCATGTCGACGAGAATGCTCTGATCAGTACGCTTTCCATCGCCGACAAACAGATGGTGGAGATCGCCAAGGCGATCAGCCGCGATGCGCGGATCGTCTTCATGGACGAGCCGACTGCCGTCCTGTCGCGCGAGGAGACCAATTTCCTGTTCAGGCAGGTGCGCAAGCTACGCGACCAGGGAACGAGTTTCGTCTTCGTCTCCCACAAGCTCGATGAGGTCATGGAGCTGACGGATCGTGTCACGGTGCTGCGTGATGGCCAATGGGTGAAGACCTCTCCGACCTCGCTGCTCGATGGCGAATCGATCGCCCAGCTGATGGTCGGGCGCGAACTTTCGAGCCTCTATCCGGCCAAGAACGAGCCCGATGTGGATGAGAAGGTTGTGCTCAGCGTCAGCGCGCTTTCGACTGGCTACGTTCGCGATGCGAGCTTCGAGCTGCGAAAGGGCGAGATACTGGGCTTCTCCGGCATGATCGGCTCTGGCCGGACGGAGCTGATGGAAGCGATCGTCGGCCTGCGCTCGCGCGCGTCCGGCGAGGTCGTCGCCAACGGCCAGACCGTGCCGCCGCATGACGTGCATGCGGCCATCGATGCCGGCCTTGCCTATATGACGAAGGACCGCAAGTCCAAGGGACTGCTGCTGAATTCGGGCATGGCCGTCAATCTGACCCTGCAGTCGCTCGATCGGCACGGCAAGTTCGGCTATCTGAGCGCCTCCAGCGAGGCGGATGCGCTGACGCGGGCGCGCCGCCGCTTCGATATCAGGGTGCGCGACGGAAATATCGTTGCCGGCCGCATGTCGGGCGGCAATCAGCAGAAGCTGCTCTTGGCGAAGGTCATGGAGACCGAGCCTCAGATCATCATCATCGACGAGCCGACGCGCGGCATCGATGTCGGCACCAAGCAGCAGATCTATCATTTCATTTCGGCGCTGGCGCGCGACGGTCATTCGATCATCGTGGTCTCCTCGGAAATGCCCGAGGTCATTGGGTTGTGCACGCGGATCGCTGTCATGCGCGAAGGCCACATCGTCGGCATGCTCGAAGGCGACGAGATCTCCGAGCAGGAAATCATGCGTTATGCGGCGGGCCTGAAGAAAAAGACCGCTGCCTGAGCGGGCGGCACAGGACAGGGCGAATTCCCAGCAGTCATGGGACGGGAGGTTGGTTTTGGTTATGAGCGTGGGCGAAGACAGCAGCGGCAAGGCAGGCCGGCGAGGGCGCTCCTGGCGGGATGTCGATCTTAGGGCCGTTGCGCCGTTTGCAGCGCTGGTGCTGCTTCTGATCGTGGGCGCACTGGTCAACCCGAACTTCATCGGCATCACCAATCTTGCCAACGTCGCGACAAGAAGCGCCTTCATCGCCATCATCGCGGTCGGAGCTACCTTCGTCATCTCCGCGGGCGATCTCGATCTGTCCGTCGGATCCATGGTGGCCTTCGTGGCGAGCCTGATGATCCTCCTGATGAATTCCGGCGTCATCGCCGATCCGACCCTGATGCTGGTGGCGGCCATGGCATTCGGGATCGTCGCCGGCGCGCTGTGTGGCCTTGCCAACGGCCTGATTACCACCGTCGGCAAGATCGAGCCTTTCATCGCCACGCTCGGTACGATGGGCGTCTATCGCGGGTTGACGACCTGGCTGTCGCAGGGTGGCGCGATCACGCTGCGCTCGTCGGAACTGCAGGCGCTCTATCGTCCGGCCTATTTCGGCTCCATTCTAGGGGTGCCGGTTCCGATCGTGGTGATCCTTGCCGTCACCGGCGTCGCCGCCTTCATTCTTTACCGCACCCGCTATGGACGGCATGTCGTCGCCGTCGGCTCGAACAGCGATGTCGCGCGCTATTCCGGCATCGCGGTCAACCGTGTGCGCACCATTGCCTTCGTCATTCAAGGCCTTTGCGTCGCCATCGCCGTGCTTCTCTACGTGCCGCGGCTCGGCTCGACCTCGGCCACGACCGGCATTCTCTGGGAGTTGCAGGCGATCACCGCCGTCGTCGTTGGCGGCACCGCGCTGAAGGGCGGGGCGGGCAGGGTATGGGGCACCATCTGCGGCGCCTTCATCCTCGAGCTGGTCGGCAACATCATGCTGCTTTCCAATTTCATCAGCGAATATCTGATTGGCGCCATCCAGGGTGCGATCATCATCATCGCCATGCTCGTTCAGCGCTCGCTGGTACGCAAATCATGAACAACCGGGTCAAGGGGCGCCCGGTCATCAGGACAAAGCCCTGTTTCTATGTGGGAGGATAAAATGCGCAAAACACTTATTGGCGTGGCCGTCGTGCTTGCGGCTCTGGCCGGCGCGGTGCATGCCGCGGACAAGAAGGTGACGATCGGCGTTTCCATTCCGGCCGCCGACCATGGCTGGACCTCCGGCGTGGTATTCCATGCCGAGCGCGTCGCCAAGCAACTGATGGCCCAGCACCCCGGTCTGAATGTCATCGTCAAGACCTCGCCCGACGCGGCGAGCCAGGCCAACGCTGTGCAGGACCTCGAGACCCAGGGCATCGACGCGCTCGTCATCCTGCCTTCGGACCCGGATCCGCTCGTCAACGCCATCAAGGAAGTCAAGGGCAAGGGCAAGTTCGTGACGCTCGTCGACCGCGCGCCGAGCAACAACGACAATTCCGTCCGTGACCTCTATGTCGCCGGCAACAATCCGGCACTCGGCCAGACGGCTGGCGAATACATCAAGGCCACAACGCCGGACGCGCAGGTCGTCGTCATCCGCGGTCTGCCGATCCCGATCGATCAGCAGCGCCAGGATGGTTTCGACAAGGGCATTGCCGGCTCGAAGGTCAAGGTTCTCGACCGTCAGTATGGCAACTGGAACCGCGACGACGCCTTCAAGGTCATGCAGGACTATCTGACCAAGTTCCCGAAGATCGACGTCGTCTGGTGTCAGGATGACGACATGGCCGTCGGCGTGCTGCAGGCGATCGATCAGGCCAAGCGCACCGACATCAAGTATATCGTAGCCGGCGCCGGCTCGAAGGACATGGTCAAGAAGGTCATGGACGGCGACAAGATTATCCCGGTCGACGTTCTCTACCCGCCGGCAATGGTGGGCACGGCCATAGAGCTGACCGCTGCCAACTTCTACAACCAGGTTCCAGTTCGCGGTAATTACATCCTCGATGCGACGCTCGTCACGAAGGATAATGCCAAGGACTTCTACTTCCCCGATTCACCGTTCTGATCGGTTGAGTTGAACAGATGCGCCCGCCGGTTTCGGCGGGCGTTTTTTGGCGTGCCGCCTTGTTTCGCACCGCGCAACTATTTTTTGCGGCACGTACCTCTTGCCGCCAGCGGCCGGCCGTGATTAGGTCACCAAGCATTCGACTTTCATCCTGACGACCCTATAGTTTTTTGAGGTGACGGTATCCCAACCGCCTCTGACTAAGGGCTTGAAGGGTATCGGAAACGTTTACAGAACGCGACTAGGGAGGAATTAGCTATGAAGACGATCAAAGGCCCCGGCCTGTTTCTCGGACAATTCGCAGGCGATACCGCGCCATTCAATTCGTGGGATTCGATCACGAAATGGGCTGCCGATGCCGGCTATGTCGGCGTGCAGGTTCCGACTTGGGCAAGCCAGCTCATCGACCTGAAGAAGGCAGCTTCCTCCAAGGATTATTGCGACGAGTTCGCCGGTATCGCCCGCTCGAACGGTGTCGAGGTAACGGAACTTTCGACCCATCTGCAGGGTCAGCTCGTTGCCGTGCATCCCGCCTATGACGAAGCCTTCGACGGTTTTGCGGCTCCGGAAGTGCGAGGGAACCCGAAGGCGCGGCAGGAATGGGCGGTCGAACAGGTGAAGATGGCGCTGACGGCTTCGAAGCATCTCGGCATCAAGGCGCATGCGACCTTCTCGGGCGCGCTTGCCTGGCCCTTCATCTATCCCTGGCCGCAGCGTCCGGCCGGTCTCGTCGAAACCGCCTTTGAAGAGCTTGCCCGCCGCTGGACGCCGATCCTCAATCACGCCGACGAAAACGGCGTTGACGTCTGCTACGAAATCCATCCGGGCGAAGACCTGCATGACGGCATCACCTTCGAGATGTTCCTGGAGCGCGTGAAGAACCACCCGCGCGCCAACATGCTCTACGACCCCTCGCACTATGTCCTGCAGTGCCTCGATTATCTCGACAACATCGACATCTACAAGGACCGCATCAAGATGTTCCACGTCAAGGATGCGGAGTTCAATCCGACCGGACGCCAGGGTGTCTATGGCGGCTATCAGGGCTGGGTCGAGCGCGCCGGCCGCTTCCGTTCGCTCGGCGACGGCCAGGTCGATTTCGGTGCTATCTTCTCGAAGATGACCGCCAATAATTTCGACGGCTGGGCCGTGGTCGAATGGGAATGCGCCCTGAAGCATCCCGAGGACGGTGCGCGCGAAGGCGCGGAGTTCGTCAAGGCGCATATCATCCGCGTCACGGAAAAGGCCTTTGACGACTTTGCGGGTAGCGGCACCGACCAGGCGGCGAACCGGCGCATGCTGGGGCTGTAATCCGAAACCTTCTACCCGCATGTGCGGGGAGAAGGTGGGCTCGAACGGTTGAGCGGAGCGAAATCGTTTGAGGACGGATGAGGGGCCTTCTCGATATTTTCGCCAATTCAGAGCTTGCAGAAGGCTTGGCCCCTCTCCCCGCAGGCGGGGAGAGGGGACGATTGCAGCACGCGATCGCGTTCAAACAATTCAACTCTCAGGAGGACAAAAATGGCAATCGAAGGATCATCGGAACAGACGCGGGAGCCGCGCATTCGGCTTGGCATGGTGGGCGGCGGTGCCGGCGCATTCATCGGCGCAGTGCATCGCATCGCGGCACGCATTGACGATCAGTTCGATCTTATCGCCGGCGCGCTCTCGTCTTCGCCGGAAAAGGCTGCGGCTTCGGGCCGCGATCTTGGTCTCGATCCCTCGCGCACCTATTCCAGCTATCGCGACATGGCGATCCGGGAAGCCAAGCTGAAGAACGGCATTGAAGCCGTCTCGATCGTCACGCCGAACCATGTCCATTATGACGCCGCCAAGGAATTCTTGCGCCGCGGCATCCACGTCATCTGCGACAAGCCGCTGACCTCCAACCTTGCCGATGCCAAGAAGCTGAAGAAAGTGGCCGACGAGAGCGGCGCGCTCTTCATCCTCACGCATAACTATACCGGCTATCCGATGGTCCGTCAGGCGCGCGAGATGGTCGAGAATGGCGAACTCGGTGATATCCGCATCGTGCAGGTGGAATATCCGCAGGACTGGCTGACGGAAAATATCGAGCAGTCCGGCCAGAAGCAGGCGGCATGGCGCACCGATCCGGCCCAGTCCGGCGCCGGCGGCTCGACAGGGGATATCGGCACGCATGCCTATAACCTCGCTTCCTTCGTGACGGGCTTGGAACTCGACAGCCTTGCCGCCGACCTCGACAGCTTTGTCGAGGGGCGCCGACTCGATGACAACGGTCACGTGCTGCTGCGCTTCAAGGCGAAGGGCAAGGAAAAGCCGGCAAAGGGCATGCTTTGGTGCAGCCAGGTGGCGCCCGGCCATGAGAACGGTCTGAAGCTGCGCGTCTACGGCACCAAGGGCGGCATCGAGTGGACGCAGGCCGATCCGAACTATCTCTGGTACACGCCGTTCGGCGATCAGAAGCGGCTGATTACCCGCAACGGTGCCGGCTCCGGCGCTGCCGCGGCGCGCGTCTCGCGCATCCCATCGGGCCATCCGGAAGGCTATCTCGAAGCGTTTGCCACGATCTATACCGAGGCTGCGCGCGCCATCAACGCCCGCAAGAAGGGCGTGGCGGTCGATCCGGCCGTGATCTACCCGACCGTCGATGATGGCGTGAAGGGCGTGGCTTTCGTCGAGGCGTGCGTCGCTTCCTCGAAGCGCAACGGTGCCTGGGTCAAGCTCTAAGCTTCGGATAGGGTTCGAGGCGGCGACACCGCCTCGAACCTGCTTGTTCAGGCCGCGACTTCCTGCTTGCGCTTCGTCAGCGCATCGACGCTGAACGGGCCGCCGCCGGCTGCAACGAGAAACAGGAAGATGAAGCAGAAGAGGATGGCAGCGGTGCCGCCGTTCTGCGCGGGATAGAAGCTCTGCGGTGCATGGCGCAGGAAATAGGCAAACGCCATCAGGCCCGACAGCACGAAGGCGGCGATCCGTGTCTTGAAGCCGATCAGGACGAGGAAGCCGAGGGTCAGCTCAAGCAGGCCGGCGATCCAGGGCAGCGATCCGGCGGGCGGCACGGTTTCGGCCGCCGGGAAATGCAGCACCTTCTGCGTTCCATAGCTGAACAGCACGAGCGAGGCGACGATGCGCAGGAGGCTCAGCAGATGAGGTTGAAAAGCGTGGAGCGCAGGGAGCATTCGTATCCTTTCGTTGTCAGGTTTGAATGCTACCCTCAATTGATCCTTGGCCGAAAGACAAGTCACGACTGTTGACATTGATGTTATCTAGCTGTGCGAAGGTTGCTGCCATAGCTGGTGAAATTTCCTGGGCGCCCTTAGCCGGCTTGATTTATCGGCACCTGCAACGTTGCAGTTTTCTGGTATCGGCACTGTACTTTGTCGCGCTGCTTGGTTAAACCGCAGCCAACGAAGCCATAACAGACGGGATTTTCATCATGATCGATCCGAAGCTTCTTGCCGATCGCTTCCCCGGCGATTTCACATTCGGCGTTGCCACCGCCGCCTTCCAGATCGAAGGTGCCACAAAGGCGGATGGCCGCAAGCCCTCGATATGGGATGCTTTCGCCAACATGCCCGGCCGGGTCTATCAGCGCAACAATGGCGATGTCGCCTGCGACCATTATAACCGTCTGGAACAGGATCTCGATCTGATCAAGGAGATGGGCGTCGAAGCCTATCGCTTCTCGATCGCCTGGCCGCGCATCATTCCCGACGGCACCGGCCCGGTGAACGAAGCCGGCCTCGATTTCTACGATCGCCTTGTCGATGGCTGCAAGGCGCGTGGGATCAAGACCTTTGCTACGCTCTACCATTGGGACCTGCCGCTGACGCTTGCCGGTGACGGCGGCTGGACGGCGCGCTCGACGGCACATGCCTTCCAGCGTTATGCCAAGACCGTCATGGCCCGCCTCGGCGACCGTCTGGATTCGGTTGCCACCTTCAACGAGCCCTGGTGCATCGTCTGGCTGAGCCACCTCTATGGCATCCATGCGCCGGGCGAGCGCAACATGCAGGCGGCGCTCTATGCCATGCACACCATGAACCTGGCCCACGGTCTCGGCGTCGAGGCGATCCGCGCTGTGGCGCCGAAGGTGCCGGTCGGTATCGTGCTGAACGCGGCTTCGATCCTGCCGGGCTCGGATCGCCCGAAAGATCTGGCGGCCGTCGAGCGTGCCCATCAGTTCCACAATGGCGCCTTCTTCGATCCGATCTTCAAGGGCGAATATCCGAAGGAATTCGTCGAAGCGCTTGGCGATCGCATGCCTGTCATCGAAGACGGCGATCTCAAGACCATCAATCAGAAGCTCGATTGGTGGGGCCTGAACTATTATATGCCGATGCGCGTCCTCGACGACGCTTCCAAAAGCGGCGATTTCCCCTGGACGAAGGATGCGCCGCCGGTCAGCGACGTTAAGACGGATATCGGTTGGGAGGTCTATTCACCTGGCCTGAGGCACGTCGTCGAGGATCTCAACAAGCGCTACGACCTGCCGGAGTGCTACATCACCGAAAATGGTGCCTGCTACAATATGGGCGTCGTCAACGGCGAGGTCGACGACCAGCCGCGCCTCGACTATTACAACGAGCATCTCGGTGTCGTCGCTGATCTCATCAAGGACGGTTATCCGATGCGTGGCTATTTCGCCTGGAGCCTGATGGACAATTTCGAATGGGCGGAAGGCTATCGCATGCGCTTCGGCCTCGTG
Organism: Rhizobium freirei PRF 81; assembly: GCF_000359745.1. Lineage (GTDB taxonomy): Bacteria > Pseudomonadota > Alphaproteobacteria > Rhizobiales > Rhizobiaceae > Rhizobium > Rhizobium freirei. The sequence goes on along the minus strand of NZ_AQHN01000056.1, from coordinate 319,693 downwards.
CATGTCGATTATGAAACGCAGGCGCGCACGATCAAGAAGAGCGGCAAGTGGTATCGGGAGCTCGCGGCCCAGTTCCCGAAGGGCAATCATAAGGCGGATTGACGCAGTCTTACCTCCCCCTTGAAGGCGGAGGTCACCCGGAACGCGCGGGTAGGGGTGACCTGCAGTGTCCGCAATCGTCACCCCACCCGGACCTCTGGTCCGACCCTCCCCTTCAAGGGGAGGGTAGCTATCGCCCGAATCGATGGGGCCTGTTAGGCTTTGCGCATGACCCTGCGCCCGCTTTTCCTTTATGCACTTTGCGGCAGCCTGCGGCAGGTTTCGACCAGCCGCAAGCTGCTGGAAGCCCTGCGGCTTGGATGCCCTGAAGACATTACCATCGAGATCTGTGATCTGATCGGCGACCTGCCGATCTTCAATCCCGACAATGAGGGCGAGCGGACGCCTGCCATCGTCGAAGAATTCGCGGGAAATATCCGAAAGGCGGATGGCTTGATCGTTTCCTGTCCGGAATATGCGCATGGCATACCGGGCGGATTCAAGAATGCCCTGGACTGGCTGGTGTCGCGCGACGAGATACCGTTCAAGCCGCTGATGTTCGCGCATGCCTCGCATCGCGGCGACCTTGTTCTGGAGCAGCTTGCCGAGGTGCTGCGCACCATGTCGCTGCGCATCGTATCGGAGGCCTTTCTGCGCCTGCCGATTGCGGGCAAGAGCGATGAACTGCAGGCGGAAATTCTCTCGGGAGCACGCGACGACGGCCTGTTGTCTGCCAGCCTCAGCCGTTTCGCGGACGCGATTTCCGCCGAAGGGTGAATTTTCCCAGTATGGGCAAATATACAACTCTTTCCTGTAGGAATCTCGAATTCGCCTTAACCGTTTATTGAAGTCCTGACGGCAGACTTTCGCACCAAGGAGAAAAGACCTTGGGAGCAGGTATCGAGTCATTGCGGCATAGTACGCAGGTCGGTCGTCATTCTATCGTGACGGCCGTTTTGATTACTTTCGCGGTGGTCGTTGCCGTGGTGACTTTGATGGTGCTCACCGCGATCGGTCGTGTGGCCGATTATTCCAACAAGCTGGACGACGAGCGCTCCTGGGAGACGACGGTCGGCGCGCTCAAAACCTTTCAAGGGCAGCTCGAGGCGACGCTGCACGATCATTCCGCGCGCAACGATGCCGCGCGCAGCGTCTACGGGCGGGATGACCGCGGCTGGGTCGCCGGCAATTACGGCGATATATCCTCCAACGGTGCCCTGTTCGACACGGCCGTCATTGTCGATGACAACAATAAGCCGATCGTTGCCTATCATGACGGCGAGCCAATGACCGAGAATGTCGAGGACGTTCTCGGAACCGCCGTTTGGGCCCTGGTCGATCAGGCGCGCACCACGCGCATCACCGGAGTCCCCGAGGCGAGCGGCTACATCATGACCAGCAAGGGCATCGCGGCTGTCGGCGCCGCGACGATCCGGGAGAGATCTGGACGCATTCCGGTGCCCGAGGGCCAGCGGCGCTACCTCATTCTCGTGCGCTATCTCGATGCCGAACGGATCAAGGTGCTTTCCAACATCTATGTCATAAGCGGTCTCAAGCTGGTGCCGCCGGAGACCGTCGCTCGATACGCCGTATCGATCGTCGATCCGCTAGGCAAGTCTCTGGGACGGCTGGTCTGGAATTCACGCGAACCCGGAGATCTGAGCTATCAGCAAGTTCGCCCACTCGTGCTTGGTGCGCTTGGCTTGGTCGGCCTGTTCTTTGTCGTGCTGCTGATCCTGGGATCGCTGGCCGGGCGCCGGCTGCGGGCAGAGGAGGTTCAGGCGCGTCAGGGCTCCCTGCGCGACCGGCTGAGCGGCCTTCTCAATCGCGAGGGGCTGCGGCTCGATGTGGATCGGCTGGTCGAACGGGCGCGCGGCGACGGCAGCAATGTTCTGCTTCTCTATCTCGATCTCGATGGGTTCAAGGAAATCAACGATGCCTATGGGCACGGCACTGGCGATCAGCTCATTCGCGCCGTTGCCGCAGGGCTCAGCGTGCTCGTTTCACCGCAGGCATCCCTGGCACGTCTTGGAGGCGATGAATTCGCCATCGTCTTTCCGACCAAGGAGCTCAATGACGCGCCGGCCCTGCGGCTCGCCGAACAGGTTCTGGATTTTCTGTCCGAACCATTGGAGATCGGCCGTCGTGTGGTCGTCGTCGGCGCCAGCATCGGTATCGCAAGCTCGCCGGAAGGTCGCATAGACCGCGAAGAACTGGTGCGGCGCGCCGACCTCGCCATGTACAAGGCCAAGGAGGCCGGCCGCGCCCGCATGACCTGCTATGAGACGGCCATGGATGCGCATCGCGAGGAGCGCAATGCGCTGGAGCTCGATCTGCGTCGCGCGATCGAGATGGAAGAGCTGGTGGTTGTCTACCAGCCGCTGGTCGATGCTTCGAGCTGCGAAATGACTGGCGTCGAGGCGCTCGTGCGATGGAACCGCCCGGGCCATGGACCGATTTCGCCGGAGACCTTCATTCCCGTTGCCGAGACCTCCGGGCTCATCGAGGCGCTCGGGCTGTTCGTCCTGCGCAAGGCGTGTGAAGCTGCGCGGCAATGGCCCGATCTGCGGGTTGCCGTCAACGTCTCGCCCGGTCAATTCCGCAATCCCGCTTTCGCCGATTACGTTCGCAATGTGCTGAACAGCACGGAGATCGAGGCCGGGCGCGTGACGCTGGAAATCACCGAAGGCTATATCATTCAAAATCCGGAACGCACGCGCCAGTCGATCGAGCGGCTGAAGGCGCTTGGCGTCAAGGTGGCGCTGGACGATTTCGGCTCGGGCTTCTCCTCGATCGGCTATCTGCGCCAATTCGGCTTCGATCGTATCAAGATCGACCGCTCGCTGACTATGAACGTGTTGGAGGACGGCCGCGCCCGCGAAATGCTGCGGGCAACGGTGGCGCTCGCCCGCTCGCTCGACATTCCTGTGACAGCGGAAGGTATCGAGATCGAAGAGCAGGGACGGGCGCTGCAGAATTTCGGCTGCGACGAGCTGCAGGGCTATTTCTACGGAAAGCCGATGCCGGAAGCCGAGATCAGCAAGCGGCTTGCCGTTCAGAATGCTGCGGCGCTCGACGAAGAGCGCGGCGCCGCGGCTTAAAGCTACTCGCGATCTTTCAGGCTCGCTCTGTGCGCTTCAAGCTTTTGGTGTTTCGCATGTCGTTATCGCAAAACCGCCGCACGCTTTTGCGCGACATGCTTTAAGTTTCTCAGCCGATATGCTGATGGCCGCGCTTGCGGGCGAGCGCGATCTGGCGCTGCCTTTCGCGGTAGCGTTCGCGGTCTTCCTCGCTGCGCTCGTGATAGCAATGGCTGCAGGAAACGCCCGCCTCGTAGAAGGGCGATGTCACTTCTTCGGCGGTGATCGGGTTGCGGCAGGCGTGACAGAGCTTGTGGTTGCCTTCCTTCAGCCCATGCTCGACCGAGACGCGCTCGTCGAAGACGAAGCATGCGCCTTCCCACAAGCTTTCCTCTGCCGGCACTTCCTCGAGATATTTCAGGATGCCGCCCTTGAGATGATAGACCTCGTCGAAGCCCTGCTGCTTCATGAAGGCCGTCGCCTTTTCGCAGCGGATGCCGCCGGTGCAATACATGGCGATCTTCGGCTTGTTGTGCAGGCCGGTATTCTCACGCACCCATTCGGGGAATTCGCGGAAGGTCTTGGTCTTCGGGTCGACCGCGCCCTTGAAGACGCCGATGGCGGTCTCGTAGTCGTTGCGGGTGTCGATGACGATGGTGTCGGGATCGGAGATCAATGCGTTCCAGTCCTTCGGCGCGACATAGGTGCCGACGACCTGAGTGGGGTCGATATCCTCGACGCCCATGGTAACGATCTCTTTCTTGAGCTTCACCTTCATGCGCACGAACGGCATTTTCGACGCGCGGCTTTCCTTGTGCTCGAGGCCGGCAAATTCCGGCTGGGCGCGCAGGAAAGAGAGCACGGTGCCGATGGCCGCATCCGTTCCGGCAATCGTGCCGTTGATGCCCTCATGCGCGAGCAGCAGGGTGCCTTTGACGCCGTTTGCCTCGCAGAGCGCAAACAGAGGCTCGCGCAGGCTTTCGAAGCGCGGGAAGGAAATGAAATGATAGAGCGCGGCAACAAGAAATGCGCCGGTCGCCTCGCGCCGTGGGTCGGAAAGAATGTCGGTCATGGCGGGGAAATACAATTTTGTTGGCTTGCAGGCAATCGGGATTTGCGTCGAAGCCCGGCATCGCCGGCGCAATATGCTGGTCCAGGCCGCATAAACCGCCGAGAAAACGGGCTGGAAGGCCGATTTGGCCGTCGTTGCCCGGAGATCGGCTGCTTCAATCCGCCGCTTCCAGCCAGAGCTGTTTGATGGTTCGCGCCTCGCGCTCGGGCTTGTCGCCGAAGACCCGATGGGCTCGGCTCAGTGCCTCTTTGCGGGCAACCTGCTGGCGCGAGATGATCGCCTCCAGCAGCCGTGCGCGGTCGTCATTGCTGTCGAAGAGATGCGGCTCGCGGTCCGCAACACCGGACAGGATCGACAGGTCGAGATAGCGGCCGAGCACATCGACCAGTGCCTTGGCCTCAAGCTGCTTGGCATGCATGGCGGTCGGCCAGATGTCCCGCAGCAGCAGATGGTTCATCCAACAGTCCTGGCTGCGTTTGCGCAGGTTATGAAAGCTCTCCACATGAGCATCCGTGTCGCCGCATTCGCAGAATGCCTCCATCGCCTTGCGACCGTTCTTGCGCCAGCTCTTCTGGAGCAGCCGTGCCGCATCGCGCCTGCCGCATTCGACCGAAACACTCTTCACTGCCTCGATCGCTTCGAGGCAAGTGTCGATCGCCGCCTGGGCCTTGTCTTCAAGATCGCTCTCCGCCTCGGACAAGCGGTCGCGCCGGGCCGTCAGCACTTCGTTGACGCGGGATAATGCCTGCCGCTCGTCAGGTGCCGTCGCCGTTTCCTGAAGATAGAGGCTGACCTCGATCATCGCAGTCGCGTCACGCACGCTGGAGAGCGTGCGCGCCATGTCTCGAAGCCGGTCATTTTCCTGACGCTGAAATTCCCCGGCGACGGGAGCGATCAATCGATAGAGGGCGCGTACGCGCTTGATGCTCTTGCGAGCGGCATGGACCGCTTCGTGCAGACCTTGCGGGCGATCTTTGAGTACGGTTATCGCCTTGCCGAGTTGATGCACGGCGACCTTATGCATCTCGCCATCGAAGGCCCGGTCAGGCCGTATGCGATAACTCATCGTACTCCTGCTCGAACTGGGTCGCGAGCGCCTGGTTGGAATAGCGGTGTTCGCCGGTCACTTCACGGCCAATCCAGTCCGGCAGCTCCGGATTGTCGTTTTCGTCTTCCATCTCCACCTCGGCGATCACGAGGCCGCGATGAGCGCCGCGGAACACGTCGATCTCCCAGACGAATCCCTTGAAGGGCACCTTGTGGCGGGTCTTTTCGATGACGAGACCGATGGCCGTCCCCAGCAGCTCTTCCGCGTCCTCGACAGGAATCTCGTATTCGAACTCGTCACGCGTCATCGCCTTGCCGATCTTTATCGTCAAGGTGGCATTGCTCTCATTCGTCAGCCTGATCCGCACTGAACGGTCATCCATGGAAGCGATGTATCCTTGTCGCAGAACGAGTCTCTCCGACACGAAATTCCGCCAATGATCGCCGCGCACCAGAAACTTTCGCTCGATCTCTTTTGCCATGCGTTTGACATGCTCCACCGGCACAGATTGAGCTAGCCTATAGCAAGTCACGACGAATTCCTACCCATCGCAGCGAGAGTGAGCTTTTGTCTCGACAAGCACCTCCGGGAAGGCTATTCGAAGGCCGGATTTCAATCGTTTTAAGGGAGCGTACCGATCATGGGTGAGAAAACCGCGAAGCTTCTTTCCATTCTGAAATTGCAGCCGGTCGTGCCCGTGCTGATCGTCGAGGATGCGAAATCGGCTGTTCCTCTGGCCCGGGCGCTCGTCGCCGGCGGCTTGAAGGCGATCGAGATCACGCTGCGTACCGCCGGTGCGCTCGATGCCATCCGCGCCGTGGCCGAGGAGGTGGAAGGGGCCGAAGTCGGCGCCGGCACGATCCTGAACGTCAGCCAATGGGACGCGGCCGTCGAAGCCGGCTCGAAATTCATCGTCAGCCCCGGCACGACGCAGGAGCTTCTCGATGCCGCCCGCTCTTCGCATGTGCCGCTGCTGCCGGGCGCGGCCACGGCGAGCGAAGTCATGGCGCTGCGGGAAGAAGGCTATACGGTGCTGAAGTTCTTCCCGGCCGAGCAGGCCGGCGGCGCGGCCTATCTCAAGGCACTGTCCTCGCCGCTTGCCGGCACGATCTTCTGCCCGACGGGCGGCATCTCGCTGAAGAACGCTCATGACTATCTGTCGCTGCCGAACGTCGTCTGCATCGGCGGTTCCTGGGTCGCGCCGAAGGAGTTGGTTGCGGCCGGCGACTGGGCCGGGATCACCAAGCTTGCCGCCGAGGCCGCCGCGCTCAAGGGCTGAGACCTCGCTTCCGTTCGATTTCGAAGGCGCGCGTGGCTCCATGCGCGCCTTTTTCTATTCAGCGGATTGGTATTTGCGGTTGCGCTTCCTATCTCCCTTTCACCATCAAAAGGACGGAAGGAGCACCACATGATCGATGCCCGCAAGCTGCTGGACCAGTTTTTGGGATCTCAGGTTCCCGGAATGCAGGGAAGCGTCAAGGACAAGGCGACCGAGGTCATCAATCTTGCCCGCGACAATCCAATGGCAACGAGCGCGATCGCCGGTGTGCTGCTCGGAACGAAGACCGGACGTCAGGTTGCCGGCAATGTCCTGACACTCGGTGGCCTCGCCGCTATCGCCGGGCTTGGCTATCAGGCCTACAAGAATTATCGCGACGGCAATCAGCCGCAGCCTGCACCGCAGTCGGACTCCCGGGCCGCCCCGCGGGCCGAGCCGCAATTCCTGCCGCCGCCCTCCGATTCCGGCTTCAGCACGGCGCCGGCCATCGCCAGCGATGATTTCACGCTCTCGCTCGTCCGCGCAATGATCGCGGCTGCCCGCGCCGACGGGCATATCGACGATACCGAGCGTCAGCGCATTCTCGGCAAGGTGCAGGAGGCCGGCCTCGGGTCAGAGGCGGAAGCCTTCTTCCAGCGCGAACTTGCCAATCCCGTTGATCTCGATGCCATCGTTGCCTCGGCGAAGACCGAGGAACAGCGAGTGCAGGTCTATACGGCATCGCGGCTGACGATCGAACCGGACTCCAGGGCTGAGCGTGGCTATCTGGATCTGCTCGCCGGCCGGCTCGGCCTGCCCGATGCGCTGGTCGATCACATCGAGGCGACGGTTGCAGGCGCTACTGCATAATTCCTTAAATCGGAATTGATTTAAGGATAAAATTATGCCGCAGATCTAAAGTGCTACAGCGCCGCGCGGCGCTGTAGAGTCTGAGCCTGATCGGTTGCGGCCGGTTGCCTTTCGGCGGCGGCTAGCCTAAGCCTTCGCCGAAACATTTCATGGCGTGCTAGAGCCTTTCCGCTTTTCCTCGAATCACGAAAATGCTCTATCTCTTTGTTTTTACGCAATTCCGGACGGAAAACCGTTATGCACTTTTCCTGGAATTGCTCTGGGGGGCGGCGATTTGACGGACAAGAAAAGCGACACGCGCTCGGCAGCGATTGCGGCAGGGGTTATTTTGCTGGTGGCAACCGCCGTGCTCTATCTGATGCCGAACGTCATCGTCTGGCTCGGAACGATTTCGCCTTGGCTCGGCACCGGTTTCGGCGTGCTGGTCATCCTGGCTTTCTTCTTCGTGTTCTGGTTGAGGGCGCGCTATCAGCGCCGTAAGGAGCCCTAAGCCGCCGTCAGCTCTGGAGCGAGGCTCCGAGCAGAACGACGCCCGTGCAGACGACCAGCAGCGCGCCGAGAATCTCGATGCTGTTGCCGACCCATGCCGAAAGCCTCGAACCCCTGCCGGTGAAGCGCATGGCGGTGCCCTTGGCGAAAACCGCGATGATGGCGAGCAGCGAAACGGTCAGCGCCGTGCCGATCGACATGGCGAGCACCGACAGCAGCCCGCCGAGATAGAGCCCGTTCAGCATCGAGAAGGTCATGACCAGCAGTGCGCCGGAGCAGGGGCGCAGACCGACGGCGATGATGGCCGACCAGGCTTCGCGGATGCTGAATTTCTCGTTCGACAGCATTTTCGGATCGGGCAGATGGGCATGGCCGCAGGTTTCGCAATAGGCGCCTTCGCCTGTCGCATGGGCGGGGTCGTAGCATTGATAGCCGCCGGCGGCGGCGCTGCGCTGGAAGCCCCGCACCGAATCCGTGCCGGTTGCGGCACCTTCGAAAAGCGACAGGCTGATCGGACCAGCCGATGTCACGAGCTGAATCTCGCGGCGTTGCGCGCGGCTCTGAAGCATCGCCCGCACTTTGCGGAACAGAAGCCAGCAACCGAACAGGATGACCATGACGAAGCTGGCAAGCTCCATGGCGTTGGTCGCCATGGTCATGGTGATGCCTGAGCCGCGCAGGACGAAATAGGCGGCGCCGACGACGAGGACGGCGACAAGACCCTGGATGAGCGCCGAGATGAAGGAAATGCCGATGCCGCGTTTCAGCTCGATCTCGTTGGCGACCATGTAGGAGGAAATGACTGCCTTGCCGTGGCCGGGACCGGCTGCGTGGAAAATGCCGTAAGCAAACGAGAGGCCGATCAGGGTCCAGAGCTGCCATGGGTCCTGGCGCATGGCTTCGATCGATTTGGTGAGCGCGCGGTAGAAGGCTTGCTGCTCGTAATTCACATAGAGGAAGATCGGCGCAAGCGGGCCGCCGGTCGGCTGGAAGCTCGGCTCTGCCGTGCCGATGCCGAGCGGCGAGCCCGCGGCATGTGCGAGACTGGCAACCGCCAGAAAGGCGAGCGCTGCAGCCGGAGCGAGCTTTCCTACTCTCGAAATCAGCATTGAACGTCTATCCGCGTTGCAAAGAGTTTCGACATCGTCGTTCCCGTCGGATCGTTGTAGAAGGCATCCGTCAATGTCGTCTTGTTTTCGGCGATGACTTCATCCGGGTTTGGGCGCACGACCTTCGGTGTGCAGCTTTTGAAGGCTTCCCCTTCCGTAACCAGCTCCTTGTCGTTCGGGAAATCGATCGACGTATAGAGCGTGGGGTCGTAGATGCCGAAGCTGAGCTTGTTGCCCTTGGCCAGCGGCATCGGCTCGGCCGGCTTGACGGCGAAGAACATCAGAAGCTGGCCGTCGCGAAAGTCGACATTGATGATGTCGGGCTTGTCCACCTTGATCGTTTTGCCGTTGAGCGTCAGGTTGGCGTAGTAGTCGTATTCGGCGAGGGATTCGCGTACTGTTTTGCCGACTTCCTTCAGTTCGTCCGGATCGAGCTTCAGATTGGTGTTCTTGTCGAAGTCCATCAGCACGGAGGAGGAGAACACCTCGTCGAAGCGCCAGACATTGCGCAGTTCCTGCACGTTCCCATCTGGTCCTGCCAACACTTCAAGCCGCGCTTCCACGAAAATATGCGGATGCGCCGACACGATGGCCGGTGCAAGCAGCAGGCCGCCGGCGAGCGCGACGGCGTGGACAATCGTGGATTTTCTCATGCGTCCGATGTGTTTCGCGAGCATTGATTCACTTCGACTTCTGGTCAGGAAATGAGACGGAATTGGGACCGGCCGGCTCTCAGCCGTTCTTGCGGAACCAGTTGTGCAGGTAGTCCACAAAGATGCGCACCTTGGCAGGCAGGTAGCGGCGATGCGGATAGACGGCATAAATGCCGCGGTCGGTCGGGAGATAATCGTTGAACAAGGTCAGCAATTTCCCGCTTTCGATCGCCTTGCGGCCGATGAAATCCGGGACGACGGCAATGCCGAGGTCAGCAAGCGCGGCGCGCAGCGTCGCATGCGGACTGTTGACCTCCAGCGTGCCGTTGATGGCGACATTGAAGATGGTGCTGTCGGCATCCACAAAGCGAATACTGCCCTGCGAGCGCGTGTTAGTGTCGATGATGAAAGGCACGCGCGTCAGGTCGCTCGGGTGCTCCAGCGCCGGATAGCGGTCGAGAAACTCCTGCGTTGCGCAGAGGTGGACGCGGAAGTCCGAAATCTTGCGGGCGATCATGCCGGAATCTTCGAGCTTGGTGATGCGCACGGCAACGTCGAAGCCTTCCTCGATCAGGTCGACGAAGCGATCGTCGGCAGCGATCTCCAGCGCGAGGTCAGGATTCTCCTTGGCGAAGTCGATCAGCGATTGCCCGACCTCGGCATCGACGAAAGTGCGCGGTACGGAAATGCGCAGCCGCCCCTTGAGCTGCTGATTGTTCTCGCGCACGAGGTCGGCGAGATTATCGATTTCCTTCAATATGTCGGAGGCTGTGCGATAATAGGTATGGCCGGCCTCCGTCATGGAGAACTGGCGGGTGGTGCGGTTGAGCAGCAGCGCGCCGAGTTCGTCTTCGAGCTCGCGAACATATTTCGAAAGCAGCGCCTTGGAGCGTCCTGTCCTGCGCGCGGCCGCCGAAAATCCTTCGGCTTCCACCACATCTATAAAGGCGCGAATCCGGGTTAATGTATCCATGGCAAAGCCCCCCGCTAACTGTTTCGAGATGTTGAACAAAATGCGTCGATTTGTTCAATTATTTTTTTAGGGCATAGGCAAAAAAATTTCTTGATTATTACCGCGAATGTTCCTATTTCCCGATCAGCCCAAAGTCGCACGTGCCCGTGGGTGTCCGCCGATCCTCGATGTGGTGAGAAAATCGGTAAGGTACCTGGAACTAACCCCTCCAGTCGCTATTTCGGCCAACCGAAAAATGCGAGGACATCTGAAGCAACGACGGTGCGGGCCTTTTTGTTCTCTCCCGGCTTTCCAACAGCCGGGGTTACTGAAGAGGCACACCTTCATTGCCGGAAGTGCGGTTGGGATATTCCCTCCAATCCATGGCAGACAAAGCGAATTAGCGCCGCTTGCGGCACTCGTTCATCATCCGCGCTTCGCGCATTTGCATGGTACCGGGGTCTCCACCGGCTGGTTCCTAAGCGAATGAGCGTCGCCCTTTGTCCTCTGGGGTTTCCCCGGAGCCTTTGGAATTGAAAGGGAATTGACATGACCACGCAGCGTATTCGCGACTTTCTCGCTACCCGACGTCCGGACGGTCCTTGCTTGGTGGTCGATCTCGATGTCGTCCGCGACAACTTCCACGCCTTCCGTCATGCCATGCCGGACAGCGCCATCTACTATGCCGTCAAGGCCAACCCCGCTCCGGAAGTGCTGCGCCTGCTCGCCAGCCTCGGCTCCAATTTCGATTGCGCGTCCGTCGCTGAAATCGAAATGGCGCTCGATGCCGGGGCGACCGCTGCCCGCATCTCCTTCGGCAACACGATCAAGAAGGAGCGCGATATCGCCCGTGCGCATGCACTCGGTATCAGCCTCTTCGCCGTCGACAGCCACGAGGAAGTCGAGAAGATTTCCCGTGCCGCTCCCGGCGCTCGTGTGTTCTGCCGCGTGCTGACGGATGGCGAAGGCGCCGAATGGCCGCTGTCGCGCAAGTTCGGCTGCGTTCCGCAGATGGCTGTCGACGTGCTCGTCTACGCCCATCAGCTGGGTCTGGAATCCTACGGCGTGTCTTTTCACGTCGGCTCGCAGATGACCAAGGTCGACGCCTGGGACGATGCGCTTGCCGATGCCAAGCGCGTCTTCGTTTCGCTCGCCAAACAGGGCATCCACCTGCAGATGGTCAACATGGGCGGCGGTTTCCCAACCAAGTATCTGCGTGATGTTCCCTCGGCCGAAGCCTATGGTAAGGCGATCTTTGCGTCTCTGCGCGCCCATTTCGGCAACCAGATCCCGCACACGATCATCGAGCCGGGCCGCGGCATGGTCGGCAATGCCGGCGTGATCAAGGCCGAAGTCGTCCTGATTTCCAAGAAATCGGACAACGACGCCGCTCGCTGGGTCTTCCTCGACATCGGCAAGTTCGGCGGTCTCGCCGAAACCATGGACGAGGCGATCCGCTACCCGATCCGCACGGTGCGCGACGGCGACGAGATGGAGCCCTGCGTCATTGCCGGTCCGACCTGCGATTCGGCCGACGTGCTCTACGAGAAGAACCTCTATCCGCTGCCGGTGACGCTCACCATCGGCGACGAGGTCCTGATCGAAGGCACCGGTGCCTACACCACGACCTACTCGGCTGTGGCGTTCAACGGTTTCGACCCGCTGAAGGCTTACATCATCTGAGTTTGATATCGCCGCCCCCGTAATCAATCGGGGCGGCACCCTCACAATAGTTCGTCACCACCGCTGATAACGGTATTGGGCACGGGAGGCCAAGATGGCCGCTGTTCTTGATTCTGTCCGCGCATTCTTTGCGCCGTCCACTTTCACTCTCGACCTGGAAAATGCAGGCGATGTCGTTGCGCGCGAAAACCTGCTGGATCGCGCCATGGGTCCCGACCGCCGCAAAAAGTCGTCGGAAAAGCTGCGCCAGGGCCGCGTTCCGGCCGAGGGCCTGGCACTGGTCGCGCGTGATCGTAGCGGCCACGTCATCGGCACCGTCCGCCTCTGGAACGTCGAAGCCGGCGTCGACCGCGAGACGCGCCCGGTCGATGCACTGCTGCTCGGCCCGCTGGCCGTCGATCCCGCCTATGAAGGCAAGGGTGTCGGTTCGGCGCTCATGCGCGCCGCCATCCTGGAAGCCAAGAAGCGCGAGCATGGCGCAATCCTGCTCGTCGGCGATGCACCCTACTACGAGCGTTTCGGCTTCTTCGCTACAAAGACCCGCCACCTTGTCATGCCAGGCCCGTTCCAGCGTGATCGTTTCCTGGCTCTGGAGCTCAAGGATGGCTGGCTCGACAGCGCCGTCGGCATCATCGTCGCCAGCGGCCGCAAGCTTGCCCAGCCGCCGATCGCCAAAACTGCCTGAAATCCCAGGTCCCCTTCGCCCGAGCGGGCGAAGGCGTTTCTATTTGGCCGCCTTGATACCGTCCTTCGCCGGGTCGTAGCCGTCCGTGAGCGTTTTCAGGAAGGCGACGACGTCGGCGATCTCGGCGTCGTTGAGGGCAGGGGTATCGCCGAGCTTGCGGTTCATCGGCGCGTCAATGACGTCGATATTGATCTGATACTGCGCCGGCAGGTCATCATATTTCAGCACCTTGCCGCTCGCATCCTTCGGATAGATCTCCTCTGGATTGGTATCGCGCTTGACGTAGAAGCGCGTCACATCCTCAAGGGTGCGGTAAACGCCGTTGTGGAAGAAGACGTGGCGGGCGCCGACGTTGCGCAGCGTCGGCGTCTTGAACAGCCCGCAATTCTGTGGCTGGGCGGAATAGATGTCACTGCGCAGCGGGCCGCAAATGCCGGTGTCATAATAGCGGGCATCGGCATTGGCCGGAATGGCAGGATTGCGTGGCGCGCCCAAGGCTTCGAACTCGAAATCGGTGAGGTTCGGCATCTGCCCGTCGCCGGTCATTTTGTCCAGATGGCACGAAGCGCAATTGCCCTTGTTCGCATCGTCGAACAGCTTCAATCCCCGCGCTTCCGCATCCGTCAGCACTGCCTTGCCGCGCAGGTAGTAATCGTACTTGCTGGTATAGGGATGGAAAGAGCGTTCCTCGACCTGATAGCGGGCAAGCGCAAAGCCGATCTCCGAAATCATCATGTCCTGATCGTTGAGGATATTGTCGCCGAAGAGCGCCGAAATGTCCTTGCCATACCCCTTCTTCAGCTTGGCGTAGACGGTCGCCGTATCGGCATTCGCCATTTCGAAGGGCGAGATCATCGGCTGCAAGGCCTGCTCTTCCAGCGAATCGACGCGCCCGTCCCAGAACATGCCGCCCTTCGGCACGAGGTTTGCGGCTGGCGCATCGGCCTTGACGATGGCCTGGGCGGTCAGCGGGCCGACAACGGCGGCGGAAGCATTGGCGAGAGCTGCGCCCGATGCTTCCGTCATCGGAGATGCTTCCGCAGCCTCGTCGGCTGTACTCTCGTCTCCGATCGAGAAGGAAGGCGTCGACATCTTGTAGGCGAGGCTCGGCACCGCGCGGATGCCAGGTTGATCGAGATGCAAGCCGCCGAGCTGGATGGTATGGTCATTGGCAGGCGCATAGTGGTTGGCCGGGTCGTGGCAGGTTGCGCAGGACATCTGGCCGCCGCCCGAGAGCGAGGGATCGAAGAACAGCTTCTTGCCGAGCTGGGCAACCGCGCTCAACGTCGGCTGGTCGTCATAGCCGTCCGTGGCAGCACTATTCGTGGCCGGCTCGCTCGCCATGCCGACAGCCGCACCCGGGAGCGAGAGGCCCGCGAGCGCGATGAGCGGCAGGAGACGGTGGTTGATCTGCAAGGGCATTCTCCATCTCCCTTGTGGCTTTACGAAGCCTGATTGCCGGTCTTCGGATCGAGGATCAGCTTCGGCGCATCGCCCTTGGACCAGTCGAACATGGTGTTCAGCGAGCCCGAGATCACATCGAACGAACCGCCGCCAAGGCGCGCGCCGGCCATCCAGTTATCCTCGATGAAGCGCATGACGGAGGTCTGGTCGGTCAGCGTATGGTCGACGAAGTTGACCTTTGCGTAAGGCGAGATGACGATCAGCGGCTGGCGCGTGCCGTAGCCGCAGCGCCCCTGCGCGGGCTGGCCGTTGACGCCGGGCAGCGGCGTGCCGGTGGAGCAGCTGTCGCCGCTCAGCACGTCATAGCCCTTGACGGGGAGCTTCGATGGATTGACGACCGCGTGGGCATGGTCATACCAGCCGTCGGAGTCGTCGTAGAGGACGATGATGGCAGTGTCCTTCCAATCCGGCGAATTCTGCACGGTGTTGACCACCTGCGTCACGAATTCCTGCTCGTCGAGCGGATCGGAATAGCCGGCATGGCCGTCCTGATAGGCGGGTGCCTTCAGGAAGCTGATCGTGGGCATGTTGCCGTTCTTCAGGGCCGCATAGAAGTCGGTCATGTCGTACTGGTGGTTTGCCGCATCGGTCGTGCCGATCGCCGCCACGGAAGACGGGCGAGCATGCGTCGGGTTGGCGGTCGAGGCATAATACTGGAACGGCTGGTGATGCGGAATGTAGTCGACGAAGTTGACCTTGGTGACGGTTGAAGTGGTTGCGCGTTTGCAGCCCGTCGTGCCGTCCGGGTTGGTCAGCGAGAGGTCGAAACCGCCTTCGAAGAAGCCCCAGGTGATCTTGTGATCGTTCAGCATGTCACCGATGTTCCTGCCGTACATCAGCGCCGTCTGGCCGACCGAGCAGACGTCGCCCGTGGGATCGAAGTCGCTGATGGCGGTCCAGCCGCCATTGCCGTCGGGCACGATGCGGCCCTTGGAATAGGTGCCGTCGCTTTCCAGCGTGTAGCCGGGCGGCAGGATGGCGCCGTTGGTCTGGCCCGAGATCAGGTTCAGCGCGCCGGGGGTCGAGGGGCCGAAGTTGGTGGAGAAGGAATTGTCGTTCAGCGCATAGTGCTGGGCGTAGTTCCAATAGGCCGTGACGGTGTTGCCGTCGTAATAGCCCATGACCTGTCCCTTGGTGCCGAAGGCGCCGGCGGCACCCTTGGTGCCCTTGCCGGTATTGGCCGGAAAAAGGTCCATGGCGAAATTGTTATAGGCGGCCTGTTCGGCGGTATAGCCATGGTTCTGCGACTGGGTGGCGGCCTGCGTGCGGTCGAGCCGGAAGGGGGCTGCGGCATCGGCGCCGTTCGCTGTGTTGGTCTTGTTCGGATTGGTGTCGAGAAGACCGGCATGGGCAAGCGTATTGATATCGCTCGGCGTGTTATCGGCGGCCTTGAATGCCGGTTCGCCATCGATATTCGCAGCCTTGGGGTAGGTCGCGAAATAATGGTCGAAGGAGACGTTTTCCTGGAAGATCACGACAAGATGCTTGATCGGTGTCGCGGTATTTGGCGCCGGGCTTACGTCAGCGGCACCGACAGTGGAACAGAGCAAAACAAGGGTAAGCGCGCTGCCGGCTGCAAGGGCGGCGCGACGTGAAAGACTGGTCATCGTCATATCCTCTTCGAGTGGGGGCATTGCCCCGGCGCATGTTGCGCCGCGCCGGGCACAGAGAACTCTTTCGAGCTATCAACGGAGCATGACAGTTCCATGAAGGATGCGGTGATCAGTTTAAACCGCCGCAATCCTCTGTTCGTCAAACACTTGATTCTGCTGTGAGGAAGATCTGGGTCGCACACACGCCCGCCGGATGCGAGCGTGCTGCTACCTTATGTCACGTGCCGTGCCGTCGGCTCGATGGATCGGAACTAGATGTTCTGATCCATCGTCTCGGCCGGGATTTCGTCGGCGCGATGGATGCGCACGACCAAAGCCGGCACGCCGGCGGTGGTGCAGTGCGCAGGAACCGGCTTCACGACGACGCTGCCGGCCGCAACCTTGCTGAAGGCTCCGACTTCAATATTGCCGAGGATCTTGGCGCCGGCGCCGATCATGACGCCATGGCGGATCTTCGGATGCCGGTCGCCGCTCTCCTTGCCGGTGCCCCCCAGGGTAACATTCTGCAGGATGGAAACCTCATCCTCGATGACGGCGGTTTCGCCGATAACGATGCCGGAGCCGTGGTCGAGCATGATCGACGTGCCGATCTTCGCCGCCGGATGGATATCGGGACCGAAGACGAGCGAGACGAGATTGGAAAGCCAACTGGCAATTTCCGTGCGGCCCTCCGTCCAGAGCGCATGGGCGATACGATGCGTCTGCAGGGCGTGGAAACCCTTCAGATTCAGGAGCGCATGCAGATAGGTGGTGCAGGCCGGGTCGCGCGTGCGCACGGCAATGAGATCGGCTTCGGTCGCCTGCAGGATGGCGGGATATCGCGTCAGCACGCCGAACAGCAGCGAAAGCAGGTCGCCATGCTCGATCCTGACGACGCAGAGGCGGGCGGCCAGCACATTGGCAAGGCTTTCGGCATTGGAGCCGCTGGCAAGCAATTGCGCCTGCAGCAGCGGGGCGAGCGTCGGCTCACGGCCCGCAAGTTCGGCGGCCTCGCAACCGATCACATTCCAGACGTCTTCGGCTGGGGCAGGGGTATTTCCGGCTGGTGCCGTTCCTGACTGGGGCATGATCCTGTCTCTCCGTTCAGGCCGAAACGTCGACGACGCCGCAGTCGCCGGCTTCCGAGGCGAAGGCGAGCAGCTTGCCGGATTTGCTCCAGCTCATCGACGTGATCGCGCCCTTGCCGGGCCGGCGCAGAAGCGCCTCCTTGGCGTCGCCAAGTCGCACTGCAAGGATCATGCCGTCGATGAAGCCGATGGCGAGGATATCTTCGGCCGGATGGAACTTCACGCAGGTCGCCATGATATTGGCGCGGCTGCCGAGCTCAAGCGGCGCCTTGCCCATCGGGCCGTCCTTGCCCTGGAAGGGCCAGACGATGGCGGCCGGAGCGCCTGAAGACGCAAGCCACTTGCCCTTGTTGGACCAGGAGAGCGACTTCACCTTGGCGGGATAGCCGGTCATGCGCATATGACGGGCTTCGGCGCCCGGCTTGGCATCCAGCTTCCAGCCGTGCAGGGCGTTCTCCTGCATGGTGGTGACGATGAACTGGCCATCGGGCGAGAAGGTGACGCCCGTATGAGCGCCTTTCCATTCGAGGCTGACCGGCTGCGCGCTCATGCCGACCCAATGCAGCGACACGCCGTTATAGCGGGCGACGGCGATGCGCAGGCCCTTGGGCGCAAAGGCGATGCCTTCGACCGTGCGCTCCTCGGGAAACTCCTTCGTCGTCCCGTCGGACAGGCGCACGAACGTGCTCTTGCCATAGGAATAGGCGACCGCACCCTGCGGGCCGGCGGCGATCTGGCCGATCCATTTGCGCGGCGCTTCGGCCAGCAGCGTTACGGAGCCGTCGGCGGCAATCCGCAGGACCTTGCCGTCCTCGCCGCCGGAAATCAGGCTCTCGCTATGGGGATCGCGGATGCAGGTCAACATCCCCCGATGGGCTTCGGTGACCTTCTCCCCGCCTTCGAGGCGGTGGATGGCGCCGGCGGCGCTGGCGAAGACAGGGGTGTCACCTAAAAATTCGACGGCCAGAACATGGCCGTCGATATCAAGCGGAGCAACAGTCGGCATCAGGCGGATGCCTCGCAGGCCTTGAAGCTTGCTTCCAGCTTTTCACGGTCGAGTTCGCGACCGATGAAGACGAGACGGCTTTCATGCTTCTCGCCGTCCTTCCAGGGACGCTGATGATCGCCTTCGATGATCATGTGTACGCCCTGAACGACGTAGCGCTCCGGGTCGTCCTTGAAGGCGATGATGCCCTTGAGGCGCAGGATGTTCGGGCCCTGCGTCTGCGTGATCTTCTGGATCCAGGGGAAGAAGCGTTCGGCATTCATCTCGCCGCCGCGCAGCGAAACCGACTGTACGGTGACGTCGTGGATCGGCGACGGAGCGTGGTGATGATGGTCGTGATCGTGGTGATGATGATCATGATCGTGGTCATGATGATGGTGGTGATCGTGATCATGATGGTCATGATCGCAATCGGGGCCGCAAACGTGATCCTCGTGATCGTGCTCGAGGAAGTGCGGATCGTTCTCGAGGGCGCGTTCGAGGTTGAAGGCGCCCTGGTTCAGCACGCGGGCGAGATCGACGCCGGAACGGGTCGTCTTGTAGACGCGGGCGGCCGGGTTGATGGCGCGAACGACGTCCTCGATCTGGGCCAGCTCTTCCGGCGATACGAGATCGGACTTGTTGATGACGACGACGTCGGCAAAGGCGATCTGGTCTTCGGCTTCGCGGCTGTCCTTCAGGCGCAGCGGCAGGTGCTTGGCGTCGACGAGTGCGACGACGGCATCAAGTTCGGTCTTGGCGCGGACATCGTCGTCCATGAAGAAGGTCTGGGCGACGGGAACCGGATCGGCAAGGCCCGTCGTTTCGACGATGATGCCGTCAAAGCGGCCGGGACGGCGCATCAGGCCCTCGACCACGCGGATGAGGTCGCCGCGAACCGTGCAGCAGACGCAGCCATTGTTCATTTCGTAGATTTCTTCGTCCGACTCGACGATGAGGTCGTTGTCGATGCCGATCTCGCCGAATTCGTTGACGATGACGGCGTATTTCTTGCCATGGTTTTCGGAAAGGATACGGTTGAGCAGCGTCGTCTTTCCGGCACCGAGATAGCCGGTGAGAACGGTGACGGGAACGGGCTTTTGCGTGGCTGTTTCGGTCATTGGAGCCTCGAAATATGGAAGGTTGCCCCGGGGAGCAGACATTGGTCGGGTTCCATATAAGGAGTTGGAGACGTCAGTTCAAAGGCTTTTATATGTTATAAGATCACATTGGGTGGCGGAGCCGCGGCTGGGCCGTTCGATCAGGCCAGCGTCGACATGTCGAAACGGTCGACATCCTCAAGCAGTTCGACGAGACCTTTGACGGAATGGGCGATCAATCTTTCGCCCGTTTCCGCGGTCGCGACGCTCGCATTGCCGGCTACGCCGCGCTCGCTCAGATCGGACATCTTCCAGCCGAAGGCATGGGGGCCGTAGGCACGAAGATGGTGGAAGTTACGGATGAAATCGGATTGACGGGACGGAAAGTTTTCCGCCTTCGACATGTCGACCTTCTCCGGATGGAGAGCGAGCATGACGGAGGTTTCGATTTCGCCGCCGTGAATGTCGATGGCCTTGTCGTCGGGCGTGATCAGCCCGTCAGGCACGCCGAAACGGGTCCAGCTGGTCGTGACCGCCAGCATGTTGAAGCGCACGCGCGCTTCCGTTGCGACGATGGTCATCAGCGGCGAGTTGCCGCCATGAGCATTCAGCATGACGAATTTGCGGATGCCGAGATTGTTCATCCGTTCGGCGATGCTGAGCCAGCGTTCCACCGCCTCGTCGAAAGCCAAGGTTTTGGTCCCGGTGACATCGATGTGCTCGATGGAGTAGCCGACAGGCTCCGTCGCCAGGAAAGTGACGGGCAGTCTGGCGGGCAGGGCGCCCTTGATGCGGGAAACGATGCCGTCGGCAATCAACGCATCGGTTTCGAAGGGCAGATGCGGACCGTGTTGCTCATAGGCGCCAAGTGGCAGCACCGCGATCCATTTTGCCCGTTCTTCACGGGCCAATGTAGCATCATTGTCGTCGAAACATGGCAAAGGATGCGCCATCTGAGGGTGCGCCTCTTGTTTATGTCAATAACCTGCGCAATGTCATAGCGTGATGGCGCATCGGCGAAAAGGTCAACGGAATCACGATGGGTAAGAAGAACAAGGTCGGGAAGAAAAGTAAGTCAGGTAAGAAGAAGGATCACCGGGACTACACGCTTGCCGATCTGTCGCCGGCATTGACGCAGGCGGCGCGGTCCATGCGAACGGTGATGACCCGCAGCCTGACGGCAAGCGGGCTCTATGCCGGGCAGGACGGCGTCATCCTCGCCCTGGCGGCAAGCGACGGTCTTCCGGCCGGTTCGCTGGCGCAGAAGCTCGGCGTCAAGGCGCCGACGATGACGCGCACGATCGGCCGCATGGAGGCGCAGGGCTTCGTCGAGCGCCGGCCTGATGCCGAGGATGCCCGTCTGACCAAAGTCTATCTGACCGAAGCCGGGCGAAACAGCGTTAGCGAGATCGAAAGTTCGGCGGCGAGCTGCGATGAACTGGCAACGCGCGGCTTCTCCGAAAAGGACGTCCGTTCGCTCGTGCGATTGTTGAAGGCGATCGAGAACAATCTCCAGGCCGGCGATGACGACGAGGATGAAGACGAATTCTGACAATCCCCGAGAATTCGGGTTGCGCGACGCGATTAAAGCTTTTAATTAAAGATTTTAAATTCCGGAATCAAAAAGACGAACGGAATATGTTTACGGCTGCGTTTCACGGGGAGGGAGCGCGTGGCGCAAAAGATAAAGCTTTCTACGATTGCGGAAACGCTCGGCATTTCAACAGCAACGGTATCTCTGGCCTTACGCGATAGCCCGTTGGTCGCGGTCAATACACGCGAGAAGATCAAGGACCAGGCCCGTGCGCTCGGCTATATCTACAACCGCCGCGCAGCCAGCCTCAGGACATCGCGATCGGGGATCATCGGCGTCGTCGTTCACGACATCATGAACCCGTTTTACGGGGAAATCCTGAAGGCGATCGAAAGCGAACTCGATCGCAGCCGGCACACCTTCATTCTCTCCAACCACTATGACTCGGTCGAGAAGCAGCGAACCTTCATCGAGACGCTGCTGCAGCTCGGCGGCGACGGCGTCATCATGTCGCCGGCGATCGGAACGCCGCCGGAAGACTTCGAGCTGGCGGAAGAAAACGGCATGCCGGCCATCCTCGTCGCGCGCCAGATCGACGCGCTCGACCTGCCGACCTATCGCGGCGACGATAGCTACGGCATCTCGCTTGCCACCAACCACCTCATCAGCCTCGGCCACCGCACCATTGCGATGATCGGCGGCACCGACCAGACGTCGACCGGGCGGGACCGCTATCAGGGCTATGTCAATGCGCTGCGCAAGGCGGGCATCGAAGTCGATCCCAATCTGCGCATTCCCGGCGCGCGTTCCAAGCAGGGCGGCTTCGAGGCGGCGGTGCATTTCCTGTCGCTGCCGCAAAAGCCGTCGGCAGCGGTCTGCTGGAACGATCTCGTCGCCATCGGTCTGATGAACGGCATTTCTCGCGCCGGCCTTGTTCCGGGGAGAGACATTTCGGTTACCGGCTATGACGATCTCGAAGAGGCGGCGATTGCGACGCCGGCGCTGACTACGGTCTGGAACGGTCAGGCCGAGGTCGGAAGGCTTGCGGCACGGGCGCTTTTGGATAGACTGGCGGGAAGCCATGAGCCGGATGGTATCCATCTCATCAAGCCGGAAATGCGCATTCGCCAATCGACGGCGCCTTACAAGGCTCGCCAGTAGCAGTCCAGCCCTTCACGGAATCTCTGAACCGCTCCATCTCATTGTGTCCATGCAATTCCGGGCGGGAAGCCGCCGCGTGTTTTCTTGGAATTGCTGCCGTCGCGCCGAACCGTACCGCAAGAGGAAAGATTCATGTCCGATAACCGCATCGCCGTCCTCGTTCCGGGGAAGATACACCCGCGTGTTCTCGAAAGGCTTGGAAAGCAGTTCGCTATCGTGTCCGTCGAGCGTGATGGTGGCCCGAAGGTCGATGCGGAGACTGCAGCCCGTATCCGCGGCGTCGCTGTTTCGGGCGGCTTCGATGCTACCTGGATCGATGCCTTTCCGAATGTCGAAGTCATCGCCAATTTCGGCGTCGGCTATGATGGTATCGACGTCAAACATGCCGCTTCCAAAGGGATCGTCGTCACGAATACGCCTGACGTCCTGAATGATGAGGTCGCCGATACGGCGATCGCGCTGCTGCTGAACACGCTACGGCAGCTTCCGAAGGCGGAAAATTGGCTGCGAGAGGGACGCTGGGTTAAGGAAGGGGCGTTTCCGCTCTCGCCCTTCTCCATGAAGGGGCGTCGCGTCGGCATAAACGGTCTCGGCCGTATCGGCTTGGAAATTGCCAGGCGGCTGGAACCGTTCAAGGTGAAGATCGGCTATCACACGCGCTCACCGCGGGACTCGCTGCCCTACGACTACTACCCGACCCTGAAGGAAATGGCGCAGTCGGTGGATACGCTGATCTCCATCGTGCCGAAGACGCCGGAAACGCACAAGGTCATCAACGCCGAGATCCTGTCGGCGCTCGGGCCGCAAGGCGTGTTCATCAATGTCGGCCGTGGCTGGTCGGTCGATGATGACGCGCTGATTGCTGCGCTCGGCAACGGCACGCTGGGAGCTGCGGGCCTCGATGTGTTCTACGACGAGCCCAATGTACCGGCCGGCTACCTCTCGCTGCCGAATGTCTCGCTGCTGCCGCACGTGGCGTCCGCCTCGGTGCCGACGCGCGACGCCATGGCCGATCTCGTGGTCGACAATGTCATCGAATGGTTCGCCAAGGGCCAGCCGGTGACGCCGGTCCCGGAAACGCCGATCAAGCTGCGCGGCTGATCACGCCGCTTTCTGCGGATAGAACATTTCCAGGAAAACTGCGCAGCGGTTTCCGCGTCCGGAATGCGTTGGGAAATGGGAAGATGGAGCTTTTTCGCGCATTCGAAGGAATGCGGAAGAGCTTTGCTTTATTGAGCGGCGGCGAGCCGCTCCTTGCTGGCCGCATAGTCGCGCACGGCATCGCCGAAGGCGACGAAGAGCTTGCGCGACGGCGAATCCGTCTCGGCCCAATATTCCGGATGCCATTGCACGCCGACAGCAAAGGCCTTGGCGCCGATGACGGAGACGGCTTCGATGGTGCCGTCTTCGGCCAGGGCCTCCACCTGCAGTCTCGGCGCCGTCTCGGCGATCGCCTGGCGATGCAGCGAGTTGACGCGCACTTCGCCCGGGCCGACGATACGGGCGATGCACGAGCCCTCCTTGACGAAGACGCTCTGGCGGATCGAATACATCGTGTCCCGGTCGACATTCTGCGGCTTGCGATGGTCCCAGATGCCGGGCTGCTCCTGGATCTCGCTTGCCAGCGTGCCGCCGAGCGCGACGTTCAATTCCTGAATGCCGCGGCAGATGGCGAGCATCGGAATGGCGCGCTCGATGGCGCGGCGGATAAGCGGCAGCGATGTCGCGTCGCGCGCCGGATCGAAGGGGCCGTCGCCTTCTCGCGCTTCTTTTCCATAAAGCGACGGATGCACGTTGCTGGCAGAACCGGAGACGAGCAGGCCGTCAACCCGGTCCAGAATGGCGTCGGCATCGTTGCCGTCTTCCAAAGCCGGCACGATCAGCGGCATCAGTCCAGCTGCCTTGACGGCAGCGCGGACATATTGCTGCTGCACCGCATGCCAGGTCGCTCCGTCGAACTCGCGGATGTCGGCGGGGATGGCGATGATTGGTTTGGACATTCAGAGCTCCGGAAGGTGCAAAACGGCTATTCGCTGCGATCCCTGGAAGACGAAGATGTCAATCCGAGGGCGGATTATCCTTGCTTTCAATCTACGCGCATATAGGCCTGTCGGCAACGCGGAGTGGTTTCACTAAGGCTTTGCCTTCATTCGTCACAAGGATGTACAGGAATCGCCATAATGCGATGCGAGAGCAAACTTGAAAGACCGTGTGCGGCGTGGTTAGCTCCATCGCTTGCGCCAGATCGGGGAGCGTTCCGCTCTCCAGCATAGCCGTCCGTATGGGAGATTTCGATGGATCGCCGTTCCTTCATAAGGCGGGCAGGAGCAGTTGGCGCAGGTGCTGCCGCCTCCACGCTTGCAAGCCCGGCTCTGGCTCAGGAATATCCAAAGATCACCTGGAAGATGACGTCGTCCTTTCCAAAAAGCCTGGACACGATCTACGGCGGCGCCGAGGATATCGCCGCTCATGTTTCCGACGCGACGAACGGCAATTTCACCATTCAGGTCTATGAGGCCGGCGAAATCGTGCCCGCTGCGCAGGCCGCCGACGCGGTAAGCGCGGGAACCGTCGATGCCGCGCATACCTGCTCCTATTATTTCGCGGACAAGGATCCGACCTACGCCATCGGCACGACGCTGCCGTTCGGCCTCAATGCCCGGCTGACCAATGCCTGGTTCTACCAGGGCAACGGCAACAAGCTGATGAACGAGTTCTATGCCACGCAAGGCATGTTGGGGCTTCCCGCCGGCAATACCGGTGCGCAGATGGGCGGCTGGTTCCGCAAGGAAATCAACACGCTCGACGATCTCAAGGGCCTGAAGATGCGCATTGCCGGCCTGGCTGGCAAGGTGATGCAGAAAATCGGCGTCGCGCCGCTGCAGGATATTGCTGCCAATGACGTCTATGGCGCATTGGACAAGGGCACAGTCGACGCCGTCGAATGGGTCGGCCCCTATGACGACCTGAAGCTCGGGCTGCAGAAGATCGCCAAATTCTACTATTATCCAGGATGGTGGGAGGGCGGTGCCTTGGTGCACGCCTTCTTCAATCTGGAAAAATGGAGCGGGCTGCCGAAGAACTATCAGGCCATCCTCACCGGCGCCTGTGCTTTCGCCAATACCAACATGCTGGCGAAATATGATGTGAAAAATCCCCAGGCGCTGAAGGACATCGTGCAGCAGGGCGTGACGCTGCGCCCCTTCAGCCAGGAGATCATGGAAGCCTGTTTCCAGGCAGCCAACGGGCTTTATGCCGATCTGTCCAAATCCAATGATTCCTTCAAGCGCATCTATGCGGATCAGGTCGCCTACAAGAAGGATGCGTATCTGTGGATGCAGCTTTCAGAATATACGTTCGATACATTCATGATGATCCAGCAGCGGGCGGGCAAGCTCTGATACGTATTGCGCAAGTGTCCCATGATGTTTTATTTTCTTTATTAGCCATTTAAATATTGTCCCGGCGTTCGAGTTCACTTGGGACGATTGCACGAATACGATGCGTATCGTGACCTAAATTCAACCTAAGTTGCCGACATAATTGGAAAATCTGTCCATATACGTGCTATTTGGGCAATCAAATTTTAAAAAGTTTCCACTAGGGTGTCCGCCGCATCAGGGGAACTCTGAATGAAGCCTCCAAGCCCGGACACCGTACCGACGGATGTTTATCTGTCGTTCGTCAGTTCGCTTTTCGGAAACCGTAAAACGCTGTTTACGGGCGTGGCCGTTCATATCCTCACCTATGTCGTCGTGTTCATGAGCACGCGCGCCAGCATCTATCTCGTTCTTTGCCTGGCTTTTGCAGCCGTCTTCGTGCTGCGGATGTATTCGTTCCGGCTCTTCGACGCGGCCGACAAGCATAATTTTACGCGCGCCGATATTGCGAGTTGGGAAACACGCTATGTCATTGGGGCTGCGGCGACCGCATCCATACTCGGCGTCGGCAGTGGCTATGCCATTCTGATCGTGCAGGATCCTCTGGCGGAATTCATCTGCATCGCCGTAACCATGGCGTCGATGGTATCGATCGTCGGCCGCAACTACGGTTCGCAGAAGGCGATCGATCTCCAGACCCTTGCCTGCTGCCTGCCCATCATCATCGCCTGTCTGATGTCGGAGCAGCTCTATAAGGCGATCGTTTCCATCATGCTCGTCCCGTTCGGACTGACGACGCGCGCTATGGCGAACGGCGTGCGCGAATTTCTCTACAAGAACGTCATCGCCTCGCGCGAGATATCGCAGATCGCCGATCGGTTCGACACCGCACTCAACAATATGACGCATGGCCTGTTCATGCTCGACGCGCATAACCGCATCCTCGTGGTCAATCGCAAGGCATGCGAGCTCCTGAATTTCTCGCATCAGGAACAGCTCAAGGATTGCGAATTCGACGTGGTGCTGCGTTACGGCGCGCGTCATGCCTTCATCGACGGGTCGCTGCCGGGGCTCATTCAGCGGCAGATGGCGCAGCTCGTCAGCGGCACGCTGTCGCGCACCCTGATCCAGTTCAATGAAGATCAGTTTCTGGAGTTTTCGGCGAGCCGCCGCGCCGATGGCGTCGTCATCCTGATTTTCGAAGATGTGACGGTGCGCATCCGAGCGGAGCGCAAGATCCTGCACATGGTGCGCTACGATCCTCTGACGGGGCTGCCAAACCGCGAATATTTCGTCGAGCTCGTCAAAGAAAAGCTCGCTGCGCGCAGCGGCGAAAGTCAGGTCAGCATTCTCGTGCTCGACGTGGACGACTTCAAGCATGTCAACGACACCAAGGGACATGTGACCGGGGATCGTCTGCTGGTCGCTATCGGCGAGCGCTTGAAACAGCTTGCGGGCTCCGCGGTACTTCCGGCCCGTCTTGTGGGCGATCAATTCGTGCTGTTCTTTCCAAATGAGAGCAATGAGTCCGATATCGATTCGCGCGTGCGCGCATTGCACGCCGCGATGACCGGTACGTACGATGTCGATGACAACAGCTTCCGGATATCATTCAGCGGCGGTTATGTCACAATGTCGAGCCGCGAGTTTCGGCCGGAGGAATGGCAGATCAAGGCCGATCTGGCACTGTTCGATGCCAAGCTGCGGATGAAGGGAAGTTGCAGCGCCTTCGAGCAGGAGATGGATGCGCGCTATGTCGAGCGGCAAAAGCTGAAGGACGATCTGCGCGAGGCGGTGGAGGCCGGCAATCTGCTGGCTATGTATCAACCCATGTTCACGCCGGACGGCGCCCGCATCGATTGCTGCGAGGCTTTGGCGCGCTGGACTCATCCGGAAAAGGGTTCGATCCCGCCAAACATCTTCGTGCAGATCGCCGAAGAGATGGGCATTGTCGGCGGCATCACCCGCTTCATGATCAATCGGGCCTGCCGGGATTGTGCTTCGTGGCCGGGGCAGGTCGCGGTATCGGTCAATCTCTCGGCGCAGGATCTGCGCAGCAACGATATCGTCCATATTGTCGCGGAAGCGCTCGACGCATCGGGGCTGGAGCCCACGCGGCTGCATCTCGAAGTGACGGAAAGCTGCTTGATGGACGAGATGGCGACGGTTCGTTCCATTCTTGCCGATCTGCGCGCCAAGGGCATCACGATCGCCATCGACGATTTCGGCACGGGTTTTTCAAGCCTCAGCTATCTCGATTCCCTGCCGGTGGACGTCGTCAAGATCGACCGCTCCTTCGTTCGCGACATTACGACGGACAGCCGCCGTTTCAAGCTTCTGTGCGGCATTGTCGATCTTTCCCGCGCTCTTAGCCTCCACATCGTGATCGAGGGTGTCGAGACGCTGGAGCAACTGGCGCTGATCGTTGAGAGCAATCTCGCCGATATCATCCAGGGATACGTATTCTCCACGCCCGTGCCTCAAGAGCAGGTTATCGGAATGGTGGAGAGCCTCGCCCGCCGGCAGTCGGGGCTGCGGCACGATCACGTCGCCTGATCCCTCGGCGGCCCTCCGGGTCATCCTCCGCCATTGAGGCCGTTCGCAGCGATCGCTCGCCTCTTTGAAAGCCATCGGACGGGATGGCGTGATTGGCGCAGGCTGATTTCCCCATATTAAAATGGAGAGCCGAAGCTGCGAGAGCGCGGCCTTGTAGCAATGGAAGCTAGAACTGCTTTCGAAGCCTCAACCTTTGCCGGTATTTGCCAAGAAAATTAACCTTAATGAACGAATAGTTAATAAAATTTAAAACAAATATTGATCAAGTTTTCTATTAATACCAAAGATATTCCGTTAACCATCACGGAACATTAACTATGACTCATATGAGTACTTTGAAAAACAGCTTCGCCGGCAAGCTGATGGAGGTGCTCGATCACGTGGAGTACCGCCGGATCGAAAGCAGCGAGGACATGGAGGATGTCGCGCGGCTACGCTACAAGGCTTACAAGGCACGCGACGTCCTGCCGGTGGCCGCCAAAAACCTGATCGATGACATCGATTTCGACGATCACGCCTATGTCTTCGGTGTCTACTATTACGAAGAGCTGGTGAGCACGGTGCGAATACACCACGTCACGCCGGATCATCGGGTATGCCAGTCGACCGGCATCTTCCCGGACGAGATTCATGCCTTCCTCGATGCCGGCATGACGCTCATCGATCCCGCGCGCTTTGCCGTGGATCCCGATTTCGAGCTGGAACTGCCGGCTCTGCCCTATCTGACGTTGAGGCCGGCGATTGTTGGTGCCATCTATTTCAACACGGATCGCGTGATGCAGCATGTCCGACCGGCCCATGCGGCGTTCTACAAGCGTGTTTTCTATGCCGATACGGTCGTGCCGCCACGCATGACCAAGACCTACGGCTTCGAACTGACGCTGCTGGCATCGCGGTCGAAGGAGATCCGCGGGAAGCTGATGACGCGATATCCGTTCTTCGATTCGGAGCCCTACGAACGGCGCATGATGTTCGGCCGCAACGAGGACAACGGCTCACCGCCTCTGACCATCCTGCCGACCGCGCGGCTGGCAAGTGGCGGGCGGCGCGAGATTCGCGGACAATTCGGCTGACCTGTGCACGGATGCGACCTTCTCGTGCATTGCATTTCTCGTCGCTTTGTGTAACCCCTCGGTAGAGGAAATTTGGCGGCGGCACCTTAGTGCTAGGTGCCGCCGCTTTTGAGGACGAACTCCAGCTCCTGGCCGGTTATTGGCCCTATGGGGCTGAGTGCATCGAGGGGAGATTTTGAATGGCTGAACATCACACTGGACCCGCTGAAACTGGTGCTCCCATGGATTACAAGGAGCATGAGAAGACCTATGGTCTGTTCATCACGGGTGCTCGGGTCGGGTCTGCGATCGTTGCAGCATTGATGATCGCCATGGCAGCCGGTTTCTTCGGTCATGCCGGGTTCCTCGGCGGCCTGCTCATTTTCATCGTTCTTTCCATCGCCAGCATCATTCTGCTGCGCTGACGTTCCAGCGCTGATCGACGCTGGGCCTTTCTGGTCCAAGCCTTCCCGTGAGTCTGCAGCGCCGCCTTGCCGGACGCGCCGCCGTTTGATGCGAGGTGTTGTCGTTGAGCAATCTGGTTTTCGTGGCCAAGGAAAGCCTGGCGGAGGAAACGCGCGTTGCGGCTTCCGTCGAGAGCGTGAAGAAGATGAGGAGCCTCGGCTTCGACGTTATCGTTGAAGCTGGCGCGGGCGCCTCGTCGCGCATTCCGGATGGTGAGTACGAAGCCATCGGTGCGCACCTTGGCACGGCAAAGGATGCCGAGCGCGCGGATGTCATTCTCAAAGTCAGGCGCCCGACGAGTAAGGAGATCGCCGGCTACAAGAGCGGCGCGGTCGTCATTGCCATTATGGATCCGTATGGCAACGAGGCCGCGCTTGCCGAGATGGCACGCGCTGGACTCACGAGTTTTGCCATGGAGCTGATGCCGCGCATCACTCGGGCGCAGTCGATGGACGTTCTGTCGTCGCAGGCAAACCTCGCCGGCTATCAGGCCGTCATCGAGGCCGCTGCCGTCTATGATCGGGCACTGCCGATGATGATGACCGCGGCGGGCACGGTGCCGGCGGCGAAGGTGTTCGTCATGGGTGCCGGCGTTGCCGGTCTGCAGGCGATTGCTACCGCGCGGCGTCTCGGCGCGCTGGTTTCCGCAACGGATGTACGCCCGGCTGCCAAGGAACAGGTCGCTTCGCTCGGCGCGAAATTCATCGCCGTCGAGGACGAGGAATTCAGGGCTGCCGAGACTGCCGGCGGCTATGCCAAGGAAATGTCCAGGGAGTATCAGGCCAAGCAGGATGCTCTCGTCGCCGATCATATCGCCAAGCAGGACATCATCATCACCACTGCGCTGATCCCCGGCCGGCCTGCGCCGCGCCTCGTCAGCCGCGACATGCTGAAGGCGATGCGCCCCGGTGCCGTCGCCGTCGATCTCGCTGTCGAGCGCGGCGGCAATATCGAGGGCGCGGAATACGGCAGGATCACCGAGGTCGAGGGCGTCAGAGTGGTCGGCTATCCCAACATGGCCGGCCGGATCGCGGCGAGCGCCTCGGCCCTTTACGCCAAGAATCTCGTCACCTTCCTGGAAACGATGGTCGACAAGGACAGCAAGAGCCTCGGCCTCAATCGTACCGACGAACTGATCAAGGCGACGATGCTGACGGATGACGGCGAAGTCGTACACCCGAATTTCGTCGATCCCGACCAGCCGACGGTCAACAAGGGAGATCTCTGAGATGGCCAGCCAAGCAATGGACCAGGCACTGCAGCAACTGAACGATGCCGTCACCGCCGTCAGGACCGCCGCTGCGCAAGCGCCCGAAGCTGCGAGCGCCGCAACGGGCGGAGCGATCGATCCCTTCGTCTTCCAGCTTGCCATCTTCGTGCTGGCGATCTTCGTCGGCTATTACGTCGTTTGGTCGGTCACGCCGGCCCTGCACACGCCGCTGATGGCGGTGACGAACGCCATCTCCTCGGTCATCGTCGTCGGCGCATTGCTGGCTGTCGGCATTTCGGCGAGCGGGCTGGCCACCGGCTTCGGCTTCGTTGCACTCGTGCTTGTCTCGGTCAATATCGTCGGCGGCTTCCTTGTCACCCAGCGCATGCTGGCGATGTACAAGAAGAAGGACAAGTGAGGGCGGCATGCTGAGCAATATCGCGGCTTTCCTCTATCTCGTCTCCGGCGTGCTGTTCGTCCTGGCGCTGCGCGGCCTGTCCCACCCGGCCACCAGCCGGCGCGGCAATCTCTACGGCATGATCGGCATGGGCATCGCCATCGCCACGACGCTGGTGCTGGCGACGCCGTCTTTCGGCGGCTTCGTGCTGATCGTTCTCGGCCTCGCTATCGGCGGCGGGGCAGGTGCCTATATCGCCCGCATCATCCCGATGACCTCGATGCCGCAGCTTGTGGCCGGCTTCCATTCGCTCGTCGGCCTTGCGGCGGTCCTCGTGGCCGCTTCAGCGCTCTATACGCCGTCGTCCTTCGGGATTGGCGAAATCGGCCATATCCATACGGAAGCGCGCATCGAAATGGCGATCGGCGTCGCCATCGGCGCGCTAACCTTCACCGGCTCGATCATCGCCTTCCTGAAGCTCGACGGGCGCATGTCCGGCAAACCGATCCTGCTGCCGAACCGGCATATCATCAACGCCGCTCTGCTCGTCCTGATCGTCTTCTTCATCATCAGCCTGGCGGCAGGCGAGAGCCATTTCGCCTTCTGGGCCGTCGTGCTGCTGTCGCTGGCGCTCGGCGTGCTGCTGATCGTGCCGATCGGCGGCGCCGACATGCCGGTCGTCGTTTCGATGCTGAATTCCTATTCCGGCTGGGCCGCCGCCGGCATCGGTTTCACGCTCGGCAATCTCGCGCTCATCATCACCGGCGCGCTTGTCGGCTCTTCGGGCGCGATCCTGTCCTACATCATGTGCAAGGGCATGAACCGCTCCTTCATCTCGGTCATCCTCGGCGGCTTCGGTGGTGAGACCGCATCGGGTGGGGCCGACAATTCCGACAAGACTGTGAAGCTCGGCTCGGCAGAGGATGCCGCCTATCTGATGGCCAATGCCTCCAAGGTTGTCATCGTCCCCGGTTACGGCATGGCGGTCGCGCAGGCCCAGCATGCGCTGCGCGAAATGGCAGACAGGCTGAAGGCGCATGGCGTCGATGTGAAATATGCGATCCACCCCGTTGCCGGCCGCATGCCCGGTCATATGAACGTGCTGCTCGCCGAAGCCAATGTGCCCTATGATGAAGTCTTCGAGCTCGAGGACATCAATTCGGAATTCGCCCAGGCCGATGTCGCCTATGTCATCGGCGCCAATGATGTCACCAATCCGGCGGCACGTGACGACAAGACCTCGCCGATCTACGGCATGCCCATCCTCGATGTCGACAAGGCCAAGACCTGCCTTTTCGTCAAGCGCTCGCTCGGCTCCGGCTATGCCGGCATCGACAACACGCTGTTCTACAAGGATGGCACGATGATGCTCTTGGGCGACGCCAAGAAGGTGACCGAGGAAATCGTCAAGGCGATGAACGGGTAGGGTGGAGCGCCCCGCTCCAGCGCCCAGGGGCGGGACACCGCCGAGCGGTTAAGGGCCTGGATTGCGACCGGAACAGCAGCCCTCCTGTGAGAGGACAATCGGGACGGATGCCAATGCGTGCGCGTGCTCGCCCTGCCTGACACCTCTTCGCCGGAAATCCGATTTATTTTCGAGGTCTCGTCGATTCTGCCGTGGCTCGCTCGTCGTGTGGTATGTTCTAACCAACCAAGGAGAAAGAACTCATGCGATTCATGATGCTGATGATCCCCGGCGGCTATGCTTCTGCTGCGCCCGACGCCATGCCCAGCCCGGAGGCGATCGAAGCGATGATGAAATATAACGAAGAGCTGAAGAAGGCTGGCGTGCTTCTGGCGCTCGAAGGGCTGCATCCGCCGGCTTCAGGAGCTCGCGTGAGCTTCAAGGGCGGAAAACCCGCCGTCGTCGACGGCCCGTTTGCCGAAGTCAGGGAGGTGCTCGGCGGATATTGGATCCTCGACGTGCGCTCGCGCGACGAGGCCATTGAATGGGCGCGTCGTTGCCCCGCGTCGGAAAACGACATCATCGAAGTCCGCCGCATCCACGAGATGAGCGAGTTCCCTGAGGATGTGCAGAAGGCGGCCGAAGGCTTTCGCGACCTGAAGGGATGACCACGGCAGGTGCCATCGAAGCGGTCTGGCGGATCGAGCAGCCTAAGCTCGCCGCCAGGCTGAACCGCTTGCTGCGGGATATCGGTCTGGCCGAGGAGATCGCGCAGGACGCCTTCGTGCTCGCACTCGAACGCTGGCCCCGCGATGGTATTCCGCGCAACCCGGCAGCTTGGCTGACCCGGATTGCCAAGAACCGCGCGCTTGACCGGCTGCGCCGCACCACGCTGATCGACGGCAAGCATCGCGAACTGGCCATCGACTTCGCAGCACTGGAACGCGAGACGCCCGATATCGAGTCGATGCTGGATGAAGATATGGACGACGATCTGCTGCGGCTGATCTTCACTGCCTGCCATCCGGTGCTGCCCGCCGAGCAACGCGCAGCCCTTGCCTTGCGGTTGCTGGGCGGGCTGTCCACGCAAGAGATCGGTCGTGCGTTCCTGTTGCCCGAAACCACCATTGCCCAGCGCATCGTCCGCGCCAAGCGGACGCTCCGCGATGCCGAAATCGCTTTCGAGACGCCACGCGGCGAGGAGAGGCGGGAGCGTCTCGCTGTGGTGCTGGAGGTGGTCTATCTGATCTTCAATGAGGGGTATGTCGCAACGGAAGGGCCGCATTGGCTGCGTACCGATCTTTGCGGCGAAGCCTTGCGGTTGGGGCGCTCGCTGGCGGCGCTGATGCCGCAAGAGCCGGAGGTGCTGGGTTTGCTGGCTCTCATGGAGCTGCACGCCTCACGCTTTGCCGCCAGGGTCGATGGGGCGGGCAATCCGACCCTGCTGCTCGATCAGGACCGTAGCCGGTGGAACTGGTCGCTGATCCGCAGCGGCCTCGATGGTCTGGCCCGCGCCATGCTTCTGACGCCGATGCCCGGTCCTTATTTGCTGCAGGCGATGATCGCGGCCTGCCATTCCCGGGCAGTGACCGCCGCCGATACCGACTGGATCGCCATCGCCGCTTGCTATCAGGCGCTCATCGTGGCAGCGCCGTCGCCGATCGCCGAAATCAACCGGGCTGTGGCCGTCGGCATGGCGTTTGGCGCCGCGCAGGGTCTCGCTGTCGCTGACACGCTGGCAGGCGAGCCGCGCTTGAAGGGGTCGCATTTGCTGCCGACCGTGCGGGGCGATCTTCTAGCGAAGCTGGGCCGCGTTGCAGAGGCTAGCGCCGAGTTCCGCCGTGCTGCCGAATTGACCGGCAATGAAAAAGAGCGCGCCCTGCTGCTGGCCCGCGCCGAGGCTCCCGTCAGCCAACCATAGAGCGTTTCCGCTCTATCTTCTTGTTTTCTTACGCATTCCGGACGGAAAACCGCCGCGCACTTCTCCTGGAAATGCTCTAGGTATCAAGTCCGCTCGCGTTCCATCATGTTACGCGGCGCGATCAGCGTCCAGACGAGGCCGGCAGGGCGGAAATCGACCTCGACATGCCCGCCGAAGGATGCAGCGGCATGGACCTTCGTGACGGTGGTGCCGAACCCGGTTTCGGTCGGCGGCTTGACCTCGGGGCCGCCGCTTTCGGTCCAGACGAAGTGAATCATCGATCCGTTCTCGCCAACCTCATTCGTCCATTCGATGGCGATCCTGCCTTCGGGAGCGGAGAGCGCGCCATATTTTACCGAATTGGTCGCCAGCTCATGCAGGATCAGGCCGAGATTTTGAACGGCTTCCGGCTTCAGCAGGAAATCATTGCCGCGAACGTCGAGCTGTTGCGGCGCTTGCAGGAAAGTCGCGAGATGGATGTCGATCACCCGCCGCAACGAGACGCCGGACCATTGCTCGCTCGTCAGCACCTCGATCGAACGGGCCAATCCCTCCAAGCGGTCGGCGACCGCCCGCTGGAACGTATCGACGCTATCCGCCTGACGCGCGAGCTGACGGGTCATCGCCTGGGCGAGCGCCAGCAGGTTCTTGGTGCGATGAACCAGTTCATGCATGACGAAATGCAGACGGTCTTCCGTGACGCTGCGGTCGAAGGAGGCATTGGAGAGCGCAACGGCCACCTGGTTGGCCTCGATAACGCTGGTGTCGATCGGCGCCACGATCTCGCCGCGGCCCATGCGATCGGCCATGTCGGCGATGCTCTGTATGGTGATGCGCACCTGCCGCGCCAGCGCGTAGACGGCGATCAGCGCAACCAGCAGCAGCGTGACGCCGCCATAGATAAGAAAGCGCCAGGTGCTCATCAGCGAGGATTGTGCCGAGGTGACCGGCCCCCAGACGATTGCCTTCCACGACCAGCCGGAGATCTGCGCATATCCGAGCAGCGAGTGGGGCAGGATTTTGTCATCCTGATAGACGCCGCTGGATGCGATCAGCTTCGACAGGATCTCCTTGTTGAATGCGTCGCCCGGCGCATGGGTGGTCGGGCCGCCGGCGGCAACGATGTGGCCGGATTTATCGATGACGGCGGCTGACCAGCCCGGCGGCAATGCTTCCGTCGTTATAAGCTTGGCAAGATCGTCGGCATCCTGAGTTATGGCCAGTGCAGCGCCTGCCGGAGAGTGCTCCAAGGGCAGCGTGACGTTATAGACCCAGCGGCGGACAGTTGAGCCCATAAAGACATCGGAGGTTTCGATGCGTCCGGAGTCCAATGCTGATTGCAGTGCCGCCATGTTGCCGGTCTTGCCGAGCGCCTTGCCGAGTGGCCAGCGGGTATTCAGCCGGATCTGGCCATCCTTTTCCATAAGCAGCACGAAGAGTGAGTCGGTGCGCAGCACCGTCTCTGTCCGTGCGAAGAAGGTGGCGATGTCATTGTGCTCGAGCTCCGGCGAGGAAGACAGCAGCCGCAACGTCGTTGCCATGTCCTGCAATTGCCGGTCGATGACGCGCGCCAGGGCCTGAGCGGCCTGAACGGTATCGCCCTTCAACACATCGCGCTCATTGTTTTCGAGCTGAACGAGAAGCAACGCGACGAAAGCCAGGATCGGCAAAGCGATCGCCAAGGCTATGGCGATCAGATAGGCCCCAATCGATGCTTTCGGGAAATGCGGCTTCCTCATGGGGCGATCAACCGATCGTATCTCCATGACGAGCGAAAGTGTTGGCAAATGCGGGAAGAATGGTTTTGGTCATCATGCCAAGCGCCCCCATGCTTAGACTTGAGCTACATGCTCTTGGAACGCCCATGTTAGGGCCCGGTAAATTGCCTTGCAACATCTGAAAAGTCATTGCCGCGAAATCGTAAGCGATCCCCGATATTTACGACGATGGCGATACGTCCCTTGGGTTGCGCTGACGGCTTTCTTTGCCGGGTCAGGCAAAGCGGGACAGGCGGAATGGGGTCAGTTGTTGATCGTCCCTCTCGTCGATGAGTTCTTCTGCTGCAAGCAAGCCGACCAGCGGCGCCAGGGTGACACCGGAATGCAGGACCGCGAGATAGAGGCCCGGTACTGCATCGACGCGGCCCAGGATGGGGAAGCCGTCCTTCGGCG
Organism: Rhizobium freirei PRF 81; assembly: GCF_000359745.1. Taxonomy (GTDB): domain Bacteria; phylum Pseudomonadota; class Alphaproteobacteria; order Rhizobiales; family Rhizobiaceae; genus Rhizobium; species Rhizobium freirei. The sequence continues at coordinate 283,274 of NZ_AQHN01000056.1, read as the reverse complement.
TCGGACGATGGCCTATGCTGTGGAAATCGAGTTCCAGCGCTTCGCCGCCTTTCAAGGCTGCTTTGGTTTTGGCGAAAAGTTCGCGGGCAGCCGCCTGCGGATCGTCGCCGGGATCGGTGCCGCCGAAGTCGCCGCCGGCAATGATCCGCCCCTCCCGTGTCTGGCGCATATGCAATTCCGGCGCCATCACCAGACCGTTCAGCATTTTGTGCACGGGGCGGGAATGGACGATGAGCCCCGGCGGTGTTTCGAGCGGCACCAGGATATCGGCCGATGCCGCAAGCGCCGCCGTGCCGGCGCCGGCGGCAAGAACGACATGATCGGCGTACATCGCCCCGTCGTGTGTTTCGATGCCGACAATCCGGTTGCGCTTCACGAGCAGACGCTTGACCTCGATGCCGGATAACAATGCAGCGCCACGATGCGCCGCATCCTTCAGTAGCAGCTCGGCGGCTGCCACGGGCTCGACGGCACCTTCCTCGGCGACATGCAGCGCATAATCCGGCGGGTCTGCGAGGTTCGGTTCGATCATCGCGCTGGTCGCCCGATTGACCGGCTGTATGCCGTAGCCCCAGCCGTGGTGTCTTGCGGCATAGGTATCCAGTTCGGTTTCAGGAAGATCCCAGCACAATCCTCCGCACCATGACAGCGGCAAGCCCGGCAGTTCCGGCGCAAGCCGCGACCATTCGGCCATCGAGCGGTGACGGAAACGGAAATAGAATTCAGGATTTCCCCAGCTGGCGTTGATCCAGGAGAAGGAATTCGGCGTTGCGACACCACCGATCGTCTGCGCGACCACCGTAACGTCTGCACCTTTGCGCTGGAGATGCCAGGCGATGGACGTGCCGATGATTCCAGCGCCGATGACGATGATTTTCTGTGGAGAGGGCATGTCGCTGTCTCGTTCGGATGGGCGTGTCGCGAGATTAAGCGCTCGATGGCGCAAAGAAAAGCCGCCGGGCAGAGGTTGCCGGCGGCCGAACGTCTCTTATCGCTATGCCGTTATCTCACGAGCCGACGCCGACGCGCGCCAGGCCATCCCTGGCCGGCTGATAGTTCTGGTCGAGATTGACCGCGTGCTGATAAGAACGGCGGGCCTTCACCTTGTCGCCCTTGCGCTCATAGACGAAGGCCTGGTTTGCCCAGGATTCGGCGACCTTGTTGTTCAGATCGATGGCGTGATTGAAGTCTGCGAAGGCGTTGTCATCGTCATTCTGCGCGAGATAGGAGATGCCGCGGCTGTTGTAGGGCTCCGGCGAATTCGGCGACAGCGAGATCGCCTTGGAGAAATCGTCGATCGCCTTATCCTGCTGATTGCGCTTCTGGAAGATCACGCCGCGGCCGTTATAGGCGCGGCCATCCGTTGTTCCCAGGCTGATCGCCTTCGAATAGTCGTTGAAGGCATCGTTGTCGCGGCCGGCCTGGCGGTAGAGATTGCCGCGGCCGATATAGGCGACGTCGTAATTGCCGTTGATCTGCAGCGCGGCATTGTAGTCTGCGATCGCCTCCGGCAGCTTGCCCATATTGCGGTAGATGAGCGCGCGGTTGGCGTAAGCCTGGTAGAATTTTGGATTGAGCTGGATGGCCTGGTTGAAGTCACCGAGCGAGCGGCTGAAATCGCCGCCGCGGCCATAGGCCGTGCCGCGTACGTTGTAGCCTTCCGGATCCTGTGGATTGGCATTGATGACCGAGGTCAGCGAAGCGATATTTTCCGAAGAGCCTTGCGCCTTGTCGATGCGGATCACGCTATCGGTGGACGCTGTCTGGCAGCCGGAAAGGCTGATTGCGGCAAGAATCGCCAAGGCTGGCAGGGCCGCAACGCGCTTCGAAACACGGGAGGAGAGGTTCGAAGTGCGGTACTTTTCGAAAGTCGTCATTGCCATTATCGGGTTCGCTTTCCCCATGCGTCATATCAGGCGGTTCTGATTTAATCCGATTTGCGCAGAGAATAAATCAAAAAGGCGGCGGCGAACGACTCGCCCCCGCCACACATGCATCTGAAAACGTCGAAAAAACGGCGATTACTTGGCAACCAGGCCTTCGCGCTGAGCGCGCTTGCGAGCAAGCTTGCGAACGCGACGAACAGCTTCAGCCTTCTCGCGAGCACGCTTCTGCGACGGCTTTTCATAGTAGTCGCGCATCTTCATTTCGCGGAAAATACCTTCGCGCTGCATCTTCTTCTTGAGAGCGCGGAGAGCCTGGTCGACATTGTTATCGCGGACAAGTACCTGCACGAGAATCACGTTCCTTTGGTTTGGTTGATGCCAGCGGCGACGGCAGCGCCAGGAGGCAAAAATATAACGTTCGCGCAGCCGCAGCCTTGCGATTGGTTAGGCGAGATAGCAGATCGGTTTGTCAAAGTCTAGCCAGATCGTGAGTTTGCAGAGGAAAAAGCGGTTTGTCGAGTACCGACTTTGGCTATTGATGCCGTGTCTGCGCTGTTGCGGCTATGGGATGCGGGCTTGATTTTCCGTCTTTGCAGACTGGCATGCCTATGGGAAATTCCCGATCCCTGTCATTCGGGCAATGGCAACAGCCTGATTCTCGCAGTTGCCAGATGATGAGGGGGAGATGCTCTATGGCGTCTTCGATCTCGCCGCCGTCGTCAGGCTGCCCATCGCGCCCGCGCTTGCCTTTGCCGTTCTCGCTGCCATGCTTCGGCCTGTCGTCGCGGGCAAGGTGCGCTTCGGCAAGAACTCACATCTTTTGCACGTGATGCAACAACGTGGTTTATTTCTCGGCAAGTATGAATTCGGCCATATCAGCGGGCGCTCAGCTGGAGGGTTCAGTCTCGCCACCCGCTCATTCTTTTTAGCCGTGTCGAAAGCTGGTCCCTAATGCGTCGCAAAAGAGCCGTTGTGTCGGTTTCTGATTTGCGATTTGTATGACCCATAAAATTGGCGTCTTGCCTGAAGGAGTTGAGGGCGAATGCGTAAATACTCGGTTTTTGCCGTGGCACGGGAAGCGATGCGGGCTCACAAGGGCTGGGAGGCTCAATGGACCTCGCCGGAGCCGCGCAAGGAGTATGACGTCATTATCGTCGGCGCCGGCGGTCACGGCCTGGGCGCGGCCTACTACCTCGCCAAGGAGCATGGCATCACCAATGTCGCCGTGATCGAAAAGGGCTGGCTCGGCGGCGGCAATACCGGCCGCAACACGACCATCATCCGCTCGAACTATCTCTATGAAGAGAGCATGCACATCTACGAGCATTCGATGAAGCTCTGGGAGGGGCTGTCTCAGGATCTCAACTACAATGTCATGTACTCCCCGCGCGGCGTGATGATGCTGTCGCACAATGTGCACGACCAGCAGTCCTTCAAGCGGCATATCCATGCCAACCGCCTCTACGGCATCGACAATGAATGGCTGACGCCGGAGCAGGCCAAGGCTTATTGTCCGCCGCTCGATATTTCCAAGACGGCGCGCTATCCGATCAACGGCGCGGCCCTGCAGCGTCGTGGCGGGACGGCGCGGCACGATGCGGTTGCCTGGGGCTTTGCCCGCGCCGCTTCCGATCGCGGTGTGCACATCATCCAGAATTGCGAAGTGACCGGTATTCGCCGCGGCCCGGATGGCCGTGTGACGGGCGTCGAAACGAGCAAGGGCTTCATCGGCGCCAAGAAGGTCGGCGTTTCCGCGGCCGGCCATACCACCGTCGTCATGCAGATGGCGGGCGTGCGCGTGCCGCTGCAGTCGAGCCCGCTGCAGGCGCTCGTCTCCGAGCCGCTGAAGCCGATCTTCCCTTGTGTCGTGATGTCGAACACGGTGCATGCCTATATCTCGCAGTCCGACAAGGGTGAGCTCGTCATCGGCGCTGGCACGGACCAGTACAACTCCTATAGCCAGACCGGCGGTCTGCAGATCATCACGCATACGCTGGATGCGATCTGCGAGCTCTTCCCGATGTTCCGCCGCGTCAAGATGATGCGCTCCTGGGGTGGCATCGTCGACAACACGCCGGACCGTTCGGCGATCCAGTCGAAGACGCCGGTGCCGGGTCTCTATGTCAATTGCGGCTGGGGCACGGGCGGTTTCAAGGCGACGCCGGGTTCGGCCAATCTGTTTGCGCATCTCATCGCCCGCGACGAGCCGCATCGGTTCAATGCCGGACTTAATCTGGATCGTTTCCGCACCGGCCGTCTGATCGATGAAGCGGCAGCTGCTGCCGTGGCGCACTGATGCCGACGGCGGTCGGGATCGTTCTTGCGGCAGGGCTTTTGCTGCCAGCGGGAAGGGTCGCGACCGAGGTCAGCGATCTCTTGCCAGGGGTCAAGGATTTTCGCATGCAGGTGATCCATAAAGCGCAGAACGAAACGGATTGGCCTTTCGTGGCCGAAAGCGGAACGCTTCTCTGTGCCAAAGTGCTGAACAAGCCGGAAGTTTATTTCGTGCCGAAGCAGACGCCGGAAGCATCAAGGGCTTTCGTACTGGATACGGATCTGCTGGGCATGAGCATGGTCAATCTGGGAATGACCAACGTGCTGAAACCCTATGGATCGCTGGAGGCGCTTTTGAAGCGCGTAACACCTTTCGTCACCATGGGACGGCGGCTCTGCGCCCAGCCTCCCGGCACAAGCCTTTCGGGCTCCGAGCTTTAACACAGGTAGAAAACGATGCTGCTGATTTACTGCCCCTATTGCGAGGAAGAGCGTTCGGAACTCGAATTCCGCAACGCCGGCGATGCGCATATCGTGCGGCCGGCCAATATTGCCGGGATCTCGGATGAAGAGTTCGAGGAATATTTCTTCCTGCGCGACAATCCGAAGGGCCTGATCTTCGAGCGCTGGCGGCACATCCATGGCTGCGGCCGCTTCTTCAATGCGGCGCGCGACACGGTGAGCGATCATTTCTACCGGACCTACAAGGCCGGCGAGCCGAAGCCGGATCCGGCGACGCTGCTGCCGCGCACTTCCGAGCCGGCAGCGCAGCATCAGAACGAACAAGAACAGACGGCACAAACAGAGGGATTAGCTGAATGAGCGGCGCCAATCGTATCGCGGGCAAGGGACGTCTGACGCCGGCCAGAACCGCTCGCTTCACTTTTGACGGCAAGACCTATACAGCGCTCGAAGGCGACACCGTCGCCTCCGCGCTGCTTGCCAACGGCGTCCATCTCGTCGGCCGGTCCTTCAAGTATCACCGTCCGCGTGGCATTCTGTCAGCCGGGGCCGAAGAGCCGAATGCGCTGCTCGACATCTCCCGCGATGCGGCGCGCAGGCAGCCGAACGTGCGCGCAAGCGTCCAGGAAGTCTTCGACGGCATGAAGGCGCAGTCGCAGAACCGCTGGCCGTCGCTCGCCTTCGATATCGGCGGCGTCAACAATCTGATGTCGCCGTTCTTTGCGGCCGGTTTCTACTACAAGACCTTCATGTGGCCGAAGTCGGCCTGGAAGCACATCTATGAGCCCTTCATCCGTCGCGCCGCCGGCCTTGGTGTCGCGCCCACGGAAGAGGATCCGGATCACTACGCCAGCCGCTATGCCCATTGCGACGTTCTCGTCGTCGGTGCCGGTGTCGCCGGTCTTTCCGCGGCGCTCGCCGCTGCCGAAACCGGTGCCAAGGTCATCCTCTGCGACGAGCAGCCGGAAGTCGGCGGGGCGCTGCGTTTCGACACAGGCGTCAAGATCGACGGTGTCGAGGGCTATGACTGGGCGCAGGCTATCCTCGCCAAGCTCAAGGCGATGCCGAATGTTCAGGTGCTGACCCGCACGACCGCTTTCGGCTATTACAATCACAATTTCCTCGGCCTTGCCGAGCGGGTGACCGACCATCTGGCGAAGCCCGGCCGCAACCTGCCGCGCGAGCGACTGTGGCAGGTCCGCACCAAGCGCGTCATCCTGGCGACCGGCGCCATCGAACGCCACATGGTGTTTCCGAACAACGACCGGCCGGGCATCATGCTCGCATCGGCCGCACGCGCCTATCTCAACCATTACGGCGTCGCCGTCGGCGCGAAGATCGGCGTCTATACGGCGCATGATTCCGCCTACGAGGCTGCATTCGATCTAAAGCGTGCCGGTGTCTCGGTCGTTGCCATCGTCGACAGCCGCGCTCGTCCGGGCGAAGCCGTCCTGGCCGAGGCAAAGCGGCTCGGCATCGAGGTGATGACCGACTACGCCGTCGTCGACACGGCCGGCAAGCTGCGCGTCTCCTCCATGACGGTTTCGCGCAACGGCAGCTCCGCCAAGCGCAAGATCGCGATTGACGCTCTGCTGGTCTCGGCCGGATGGACGCCATCGGTCCATATGTTCTCGCAATCGCGCGGCAAGCTGAAGTTCGAGGCCGAGAAGCAGCGCTTCCTGCCAGGCACCTATGTTCAGGATTGCCTTTCCGTCGGTGCCTGCAACGGCACGGACGGGCTGCAGGCGGCGATCGAGGAATCGCTTGCCGCCGGTGAGCTGATGGCGCGTGCCACCGGAGCGACTAATGGCGGCGAGAAGATCCAGCTCCATGCCGAGCAGGCTTTCGAATGGACCGGCGGCATGATCGGTGCTGCCGAAGGGGCAGGGCCGGACACGAATGCGAAGGCTTTCGTCGATTTCCAGCACGACGTCTGCGCCAAGGATATTCGCCTTGCCGTGCGCGAGGGCATGCATTCCATCGAGCATATCAAGCGCTTCACCACCAACGGCATGGCATCCGACCAGGGCAAGCTTTCCAACATGCACGGGCTGGCGATCGCAGCCGAAATGCTCGGCAAGGATATTCCGCAGGTCGGCCTCACCACCTTCCGTGCGCCCTATACGCCTGTGACCTACGGCACGCTCATCAGCCATTCGCGCGGCCCGCTCTTCGACCCCGCCCGCAAGACGCCGATGCATGGCTGGGAAGAAGCGCACGGCGCGATCTTCGAAGATGTCGGCAACTGGAAGCGCGCCTGGTTCTATCCTCGCGCCGGCGAGACCATGCATCAGGCCGTCGATCGCGAATGCCGCACGGCGCGCGAAGTGGCCGGCGTGTTCGATGCCTCGACGCTCGGCAAGATCGAAGTGGTCGGGCCGGACGCGGCCGAGTTCCTGAACCTGATCTACACCAATGCCTGGGATACGCTGAAGCCTGGCCGCTGCCGCTATGGCATCATGACCCGCGAGGACGGCTTCGTCTATGACGACGGTGTCGTCGGACGACTGGCCGAGGACCGCTTCCACGTGACCACCACGACTGGCGGCGCGCCGCGCGTGCTGCATCATATGGAAGACTATCTGCAGACCGAGTTCCCGCATCTGAAGGTGTGGCTGACCTCGACCACCGAGCAATGGGCTGTCATCGCCGTCCAGGGGCCTAAGGCGCGCGAGATGATCGAGCCGCTCGTCGAGGGTCAGGATCTGTCCAACGAGGCCTTCCCGCATATGAGCGTGGCCGAGTGCAAGGTTTGCGGCGTGCCGGCACGGCTGTTCCGCGTCTCCTTCACCGGTGAAGTCGGCTATGAAATCAACGTGCCGGCCGATTACGGCCAGTCGGTTCTGGAAGCCGTCTGGGCTCGCGCCGAGCCGCTGGGCGCTTGCGCCTATGGCACCGAGACCATGCACGTCCTTCGCGCCGAGAAGGGCTACATCATCGTCGGCCAGGATACGGACGGCACGGTGACGCCCGACGATGCCGGGCTTGCCTGGGCCGTTTCCAAGAAAAAGACCGATTTCGTCGGCATTCGCGGCCTGAAGCGCCCGGATCTCGTCAAGGAAGGGCGCAAGCAGCTCGTCGGTCTCGTCACCCGCGATCCGAAGGTGGTGCTGGAGGAGGGCGCGCAGATCGTCGCCGATCCGAACGAGCCGAAGCCGATGACCATGCTCGGCCATGTCACCTCGGCCTATTGGTCCGAAAATCTCGGCCGCTCCATCGCCTTCGCGCTGGTTGCCGGCGGGCGCGAGCGCATGGGTAAGACGCTCTATGTGCCGATGCCCGACAAGACGATTGCCGTCGAGGTGACGGATCTGGTGTTCTTTGACAAGGAAGGAGGCCGGATCAATGGCTGATCTCGCTACCCGCAAATTGCCGCTTTCCGGCCGTCACGGCGGCTCGGCCACCGTTCGGCTGACACCCGCGGCACCCGCAAGCCGCATTTCGCTGCGCGCGCCTGCCGATTCCGTTGACGGTCTTTCGCATGCGCTTGGCCTGCAAGTGCCGACCCGGCCGAAGACCTCGGCCAGCAATAATGGTCGTCACGCTCTGTGGCTCGGCCCGGATGAATGGCTCGTCATCGACGAGAATGGTGCAGACCTCGTCGATGTGGCTGCATCGGCTGGTGCGTTGCACTCGGCGACCAATGTCTCGCATCGCAATACCGCTGTGATCGTGTCCGGCCCCGGTGCCGAAGCGACGCTTGCCGCCGGCTGCTCGCAGGACGTTTCGTTGGGCGCATTCCCCGTCGGCGCTTGCTCGCGCACGCTGCTCGGCAAGGCGGAAGTCGTGATCTTGCGGCTTGATGAGGAAACGTTCCGAGTCGAAGTCTGGCGCTCCTTCTCCGACTACGCTTTCGGCCTTTTGGCCGAAGGTGCGGAGGATGCTGGTCTCTAAGAGGCCGATGCCGGCTTGACTCAAGCCTCTTCCGGCCGATCCTTCGGGTCGAACTGCGATATGGTCGTCCATGTCGCAGTCAGCGCCGGCTTGCGCTCATTTTCGATTTCCACGGTCACATCATAGGTCAGCATCAGCATATTGGCGCCACGTAGCCGGGTTTCGGCAAGCATGAAGCGGCCGCGCACGCGCGCGCCGCATTTGACCGGCGACATGAAGCGGATCTTTTCGAAGCCATAATTGATGCCCATGGTCTGTTCGCGGATCTTGGGCAAGCCGCTATAGTTCATCGCCGAGAGCAGCGAGAGCGTCAGGAAGCCGTGGGCGATGGTGCCGCCATAGGGTGTTTCCGCCCTGGCGCGCTCCGGATCGACGTGGATGAACTGGTGATCGAGCGTGGCATCGGCAAAGGTGTCGATCATGGTCTGGTCAACGGCGATCCAGTCGGAGACGCCGATCTCCGTTCCTCCAAGTCTTATGATCTCAGCAAGCGAAATTTCGCCAGGCATTCCAACCTCGTCAGTCTGTGTGGTCAGCACCCCTTTTGGCGAATCGGGAATGAAAGTGCAACTGCGATCAGTCTTCCAGAAGGAACACGACGGAGCGGGCGCGAAGGATGATGCTCTCACCGGCCGTCGTGTCGCCCGCGGCAGTCAGCAGCGACCAGCCGCCATTTTGCGAGATCGGCAGTGCTATGGGAAGTTCTTCGGCGGCGCGGTTGAACAATATGGCAAGCCGCGTCGACCGACCAGAGATGCGATCCTGCGTCGGGAGCGCCATGCCGAGTGCGGCAGCGTTCGGCGCTTCCCAATCCGGCACGGACATCGGCTTGCCAGTCGCCGAGAACCACAGCACATCGCCGTCGCCATTGAAGAAGTCCATGTCGGCGAATACGGAGAAGCGGCGGCGCAGGCCGGCGAGCCAGGCGGTATGGCCGATCAGTTCCTCGTCGAGCGTTGTCCAGTCCGTCCAGGTGATGGCGTTGTCCTGGCAATAGGCGTTGTTGTTGCCCTGCTGGCTGCGTCCGCCTTCATCGCCGGCGGTGAGCATGATCGTGCCGCGCGTGGCAAAGAGCGTCGACAGCATGGCTTCGATATCGTTGCGGCGCCTGCGCTGGACCTGCTGGTCGTCCGTCTTGCCTTCGACGCCGTTGTTCCAGGAGAAATTCTCGTTGTGGCCGTCGCGATTGCGCTCGCCATTGGCCTCATTGTGCTTATGCTCGTAGGAAACCAAGTCCATCAGCGTGAAGCCGTCATGGGCGGCGAGGAAATTGACGCTGCGCGTCTGCCTGCGGCCGTCGCGGCCGAAGACGGAAGAAGAGCCTGCAAGCACCGTTGCCAGATCGCCGATGCCGGCATTGCCTCGCCAGAAGCGGCGCAGATCATCGCGGGCTCGGTCGTTCCACTCGAGGAAGGGTGCGGGGAATTTCCCCAGCTGATAGCCGCCCGGGCCGATATCCCAAGGCTCGGCGATCATGATCCGATCTCTGAGTACGTCGTCCGCCAGCATGATGCGCAGGGTCATGCTTTCCGGATCGAAGCCCTTGCTGCCGCGCCCAACCACCGTGGCGAGATCGAAGCGGAAACCGTCGATGCCGGCATGCTGGACGAAATGGCGCAGGCTGTCGATGATCAGCCTGCGCGTTGCCGGCTGGTCGCAGGCGACGGTATTGCCCGTCCCGGTATCGTTGACGAGCGTGCCGGGTTGATCCGGCAGATGGCGGAAATAGGTGAGGCTGTCGAGACCGCGCAATGACAGCGTCGGACCCTGGCGGTCGCTTTCGCCCGTGTGATTGAAGACGAGATCGAGGATCACGGCGATCCCTTCAGCGTGAAGAGCGGCGACTGTCTCCCGCAACTCCTTCATGCCGCCGGGCACGAGGCGCGGGTCGAGTGCCATGAAGCCAACCGGATTGTAGCCCCAGCCATTGGTGAGGCCGAGCGGCGGCAGGTGCCGTTCGTCGATCCATGCGGTGATCGGCATCAGCTCGACGGCATCGACCTGCAGCCTTTTGAGATGCGCGATGACGGAGGGGTGAGCGAGGGCGCCGAGCGTGCCGCGCTGCTTCGCCGGCACATCGGGATGCAGTATGGTAAAGGGCCTTACCGCGATCTCGTAGACGAGGCCGCCGGGCTGGAAAAGCGGCTTGGCCGCAGTGACGGGAACGTTGCGCGAGACGATCGCCTTCGGCATAAGGTCCTGCGTGTCCTCGCCGAAAGCCGCAAGGCGCGGATCGTATCGGAACGGCCGGTCGATTTCTTGGGCATAGGGATCGATCAGCAGTTTGGACGGGTCGAACCACAGGCCATGATCGGGATCGTATGCGCCATGGGCTCGCAAGCCGTAGCGCATGCCTTGCTTGGCGTTCTCGACGAACAGGCGGTGCTCGTCGCCATCGCGGGTCAATGGCAGGCGTACGAGCTCTCTATTGCCCTCCGCATCGAACACACAAAGCTCGATCCGCTCGGCATTCCTGGACCAGACGGCGAATTCGACCCCGTGATCGGTGAGGGTGGCGCCAAGCGAGCGGGTGGCGGACTCTGACATTGAGGAAGACTTTCCGGATGGCTCAAGGTGTTCCCTCTCCCCGCTGCGGGGGGAGGGCTAGGGTGAGGGGCAGAGCGCTCGGCGAATTGTGCAGTCGCGGTAAATTTTGAGAGGGCCCCTCATCCGGCCAGTCGCCACCTCGCTTCGTTCGGCGGCTCCTGGCCGCCTTCTCCCCGCTTTTGCGGGGCGAAGGGGCTTAGGCTCACGCTATCATCAGGTGATGACCGTCGGCGCGTCGCGGCCGGTGTGGCCCTTGATATCGGCGACGGCTTGGGCGGCGGCGATCAGGTCGGCCAGCGCTTCCTGCGTCTCGATATTGTGACGAGTGGAATCGGGCTCATAACGCTCGATATAGACGCGCAGCGTCGCGCCCGTCGTGCCGGTGCCGGAGAGGCGGAAGACCACGCGGGAGCCGCCCTCGAACATGATGCGGATGCCCTGATGCTGGCTGACCGATTTGTCGACCGGATCGTGATAGGCAAAGTCGTCGGCGGCGGCAACGGTGAGATCGCCATACTTCGTGCCGGGCAGCGTCGGCAGCTTTTCGCGCAGAGCCGTGATCAGGCCGTTTGCCGCATTGGTATCGACGCCTTCATAATCGTGGCGGGAGTAATAGTTGCGGCCGTAGGTGGCCCAATGCTGGGTGACGATATCGATGACGCTCTCGCCGCGAACGGCCAGGATGTTCAGCCAGAGCAATACGGCCCAGAGGCCGTCCTTTTCGCGAACGTGGTTCGAGCCGGTGCCGGAGCTTTCTTCGCCACAGATCGTCGCCATGCCGGCGTCGAGCAGATTACCGAAGAATTTCCAGCCGGTCGGCGTCTCGTAGATGCCGACGCCGCGCTTTTCGGCAACGCGGTCGGCAGCGCCGCTCGTCGGCATGGAGCGCGCAATGCCGGCGATGCCATGCGAATAGCCGGGAGCGAGATTGGCGTTGGCCGCCAGGATTGCCAGGCTGTCGGACGGAGTGACGTAGATGCCCTTGCCGATGATCAGGTTGCGATCGCCGTCGCCGTCCGATGCCGCGCCGAAATCGGGCGCATCGTCGCTCATCATCTCGTCGTAAAGCTCTTTGCAGTGGACGAGATTCGGATCCGGGTGATGACCGCCGAAATCCGGCAGCGGCAGGAAATTGCGCACCGAGCCGTCGGGCGCGCCGAGGCGGATCTCGAAGATTTCCTTCGCGTAAGGGCCGGTCACGGCGCTCATCGCGTCGAAGTTAAGGCGGAAGCCGAGGCTGATCAGGTTGCGGATGGCGCCGAAATCGAACAGCTCTTCCATCAGAGCCGCATAGTCTTCGACCGGGTCGATGACCGAAACGATCATGCCGCCGACATCTTCGCGGGCGATGCGGTCGAGGTTGATGTCGGGGAAATCCGATATCTTGTAGCTGTCGATCACCTTCGAGCGCTCATAGATGGCGTCGGTGATCTTTTCGGGCGCCGGGCCGCCATTGCCGATATTGTACTTGATGCCGAAGTCTTCGGTCGGTCCGCCGGGATTGTGGCTGGCCGACAGGATGATGCCGCCGAAGGCCTTGTATTTGCGGATGATGTTCGAGGCTGCGGGCGTCGAGAGGATGCCGCCCTTGCCGACCATCACCTTGCCGAAGCCGTTCGCGGCAGCCATCTTGATGGCCTTCTGGATGACCTCGCGATTGTAGTAGCGGCCGTCACCGCCGATGACCAGAGTCTTGCCCTGATAGCCCTCGAGCGAATCGAAAATCGACTGGATGAAGTTTTCCGCGTAATTCGGCTGCTGGAATTCGGGGACCTTCTTTCGCAGGCCCGAAGTACCGGGCTTCTGATCCGCATAGGGGGTGGTGGATACAGTTTTAATCATCGGGTTAAGCGCCTCTCGAGACTAGACTGGAGTAGAGAGCGGCATAGCGTTCTGCGCTCCTGCCCCAGGATACGTCGGATTTCATGCCCTGCTTTTGCATCTGCGTCCAGACCTTTCGATCCTGAAAAAGATGCATGGCACGGCGCACGGCTTGCAGCAGTCCTTCGGCGGTGACGGGCGAAAATTGAATACCGGTCGCGACTTTCGCCTGCAGCGCGGCGTGGTTCGCGTCGATAACGGTATCATTGAGGCCGCCCGTACGCGCAACGATCGGCAGGCAGCCATAGCGTAAGCCATAAAGCTGCGTGAGGCCACAGGGTTCGAAGCGCGAGGGGATGATAATGGCGTCGCAGCCGGCCTGCATCAGATGCGACATCGGTTCGTTGTAGCCGGCCGAAACGCCGACGCGACCGCGATAGCGGCCGGCTGCGGCAAATAGCGCGCCTTCCAGCGCCGCGTCGCCGGCGCCCAGGATCGCAAGCTTGCCGCCCATTTGGATGATTTCGCCGGCAATACTGGCAAGAAGGTCCATGCCTTTCTGCCAGGTCAGACGGCTGACGACGCAGAAGATCGGACCGTCATCGGCATCAAGGCCGAAATGCTCGACAACGCGCAGGCGGTTCGCGGCGCGGTCCTTGAGCGTCGCGGCGCTATAGGTCTGAGCGATCATCGGATCGGTCGCCGGATTCCAGATGTCGTCGTCTATGCCGTTGACGATGCCGTGCAGGCTGTTGGCCCTGCTGGCGATGACGCCCTCCAGGCCCATGCCGAACTGCGGGGTCAGGATTTCCTCCGCATAAGACGGGCTGACCGTGGTCAGCGCATGGGCCGTCTGCAGGCCGCCTTTCAGAAAGCCCACATCGCCATAATACTCGACGCCTTCCATGGAAAAGGCATGCGCCGGCAGGCGCAGGCCGGGGAAGATGTCCGGGCCGAACTGGCCCTGAAAGGCAATGTTATGGATGGTCAGCACGCTCGGAAGCTCCGGCGTCGCATAGTAGCGCATATAGACCGGCACCATGGCGGACTGCCAGTCATGCACATGCACCAGATCCGGCTGCCAGCCGGGCAATCGGCCAGCGGCTATTTCCGCGCCGGCCAGCGACAGAGCGGCGAAACGCCGCCAGTTGTCGGGATAATCCTTGCCAGTGGCGTCGACATAAGGGCCACCGGTGCGATTGTAATAGGCCGGCGCATCCAGCACGAGGAAAGAAATGCCGGCGTGCTCGACGTCCAGTACGGTCGCCTTTTCGCCGAGCAGGTCGGCAAACTCAAGGCGCACGACCGGATCGCGAATGACCTTCATGACCGCGGGATAGCCCGGGATCAGAGTCTTGGTTTCGATGCCATAGGGCTTCAGTGCGATAGGCAGGGCGCCGGCCACATCGGCCAGCCCCCCTGTCTTGATCAAGGGGAAGACTTCGGACGAGACCGAGAGAACCTTCATAAGTTACAAATCCAGCTTGTCGATCATCGTTTGGGTGATCAGGCAGATGCCGCTTTCCGTACGGCGGAAACGCTTGGCATCCAGGTCCGGATCCTCACCGACGATCAGGCCTTCCGGAATGGTGACACCGTGGTCGATGACGACATTCTTGAGCTGCGCGCGGCGGCCAACCTTTACGCTCGGCAGTACGACGGCTCCCTCCAATTTGGAGTAGGAATTGGCACGTACGCCGGTGAACAGCAGACTGTTGTAGAGGCTGGCGCCGGAAATGATGCAATCGCCGGCGACCACGGAGGAAACTGCCGAACCGCGGCGGTCCTCGTCATCATGAACGAATTTGGCCGGCGGGCTGATTTCGGCATAGGTCCAGATCGGCCAGGACTTGTCGTAGATGTCGAGTTCCGGCACCACGGCGGTGAGATCGATATTGGCCTGCCAGTAGGCATCGATCGTGCCGACGTCGCGCCAATAGGCTTCGCGCTCGAAATCGGAGCGGACGCAGGATTGCGTGAAGCGATGGGCGACGGCTTTACCGTTCTTGACGATGTAGGGAATGATGTCCTTGCCGAAGTCACGGCTGGAATTCGGATCGGCCGCATCGCGCTTCAGGCATTCGATCAGGAATTTCGTGTGGAAGACGTAGATGCCCATCGAGGCGAGCGCGAAATCGGGATTGCCCGGAATGCCGGGCGGATCGGCCGGCTTCTCGACGAAATCGATGATCTCATCCTTCTCGTTGACATGCATGACGCCGAAGCCCACGGCTTCCATGCGCGGCACTTCGAGGCAACCGATGGTAACCTCGGCGCCGGAATCGACGTGCTGCTGCAGCATCCATTCATAGTCCATCTTGTAGATGTGGTCGCCGGCGAGGATGACCATGTATTCGGGGCCATATGGCTCGATGATGTCGATGTTCTGATAGACGGCGTCAGCCGTGCCTTCATACCACTGCGTCTCCGAGACGCGCTGTGAGGCCGGCAGGATGTCGAAGCTCTCGTTTCGCTCCGGGCGGAAGAAGTTCCAGCCGCGCTGCATGTGGCGGATCAGCGAGTGCGCCTTGTACTGCGTGGCGACGCCGATGCGGCGGATACCGGAGTTGAGCGCGTTGGAGAGAGCGAAATCGATGATGCGGGTCTTGCCGCCGAAGTAGACGGCCGGCTTGGCGCGGCGATCGGTGAGTTCCTTCAACCGGCTGCCTCGACCCCCGGCAAGAACGTAGGCCATGGCGTCGCGTGCCAGCGGCTGGAAACGTTTTTCTACCATTTTATTCCTCCCTGTCGGTAATGATCTCAAAATTCCGGTTCGAGCATGATGGTCGCCAGTGGAGGCAGCGTTATTGTCGCTTGTATGCCACCGCCGGCATTAACGGCCTGTACACGCCCGCCGTTGCCCTTGCCGCTGCCGCCATAGATGTCGGCATCGGTATTCAATATTTCGCGCCACCGCCCCTCCGCTGGCAGACGCAAAGTATAATTCTCGCGATAGACTGGCGTGAAATTGGTGATGACTGCAACCGGTTTTTCACCCGGCGCCTTGCGCAGCCAGGCGAACACCGAATTCTCGAAATCATCGACAACCAGCCATTCGAAACCATCGCCCTCGCAGTCGCGGGCATGCAATGCCGGCTTGCTGCGATAGGTGAAATTGAGATCGCGGACGAGGCGCCGCATGCCTTCATGCATACGATATTGCAGCAGGTTCCAGTCGAGCGCGCGCTCTTCGCTCCACTCGCTCCACTGCGCGAATTCCTGCCCCATGAACAGCAGCTTCTTGCCGGGATAGCCCCACATGAAAGCGTAGTAGGCGCGCAGATTGGCGAATTTCTGCCAGTCGTCGCCGGCCATCTTGGCGATCAGCGATCCCTTGCCGTGCACCACCTCATCATGGGAGAGCGGCAGCACGAAGTTTTCCGAGAAGGCGTAGATCAGGCCGAAGGTCAGCTCGTTGTGGTGATATTTACGATGCACGGGCTCGCGGGCGAGATAGCTCAGCGTGTCGTGCATGAAGCCCATGTTCCACTTGAAGCCGAAGCCGAGGCCGCCTTCATGAACAGGCTGGGATACTTTCGGCCAGGAGGTCGATTCCTCGGCGATGGTCATGACGCCCGGATGGGCGCCGTAAAGCCGGGTGTTCATCGACTGCAGGAAGCGGACTGCCTCGAGGTTCTCGTTGCCACCATACTCATTCGGAATCCATTCGCCGTGCTTGCGGGAATAGTCGAGGTAAAGCATGGAGGCGACGGCATCGACGCGTAAACCGTCCAGATGGTACTTCTCCGCCCAGAAGAGGGCATTGTTCTGCAGATAGGCAAGGACCTCGGTGCGGCCGAAATTGTAGATCGCCGTATTCCAATCGGGATGAAAGCCCTTGCGTGGGTCTTCATGCTCGTAGAGCGCCGTGCCG
Source organism: Rhizobium freirei PRF 81 (assembly GCF_000359745.1). GTDB lineage: Bacteria > Pseudomonadota > Alphaproteobacteria > Rhizobiales > Rhizobiaceae > Rhizobium > Rhizobium freirei. Next base: position 266,516 of record NZ_AQHN01000056.1, on the reverse strand, counting down.
TCGAACCAGCGCAGGCCATGTTCGTCGGTCGGGAAATGCGCCGGCACCCAATCGAGAATGATGCCGATGCCGACCTTGTGGCAGCCGTTGACGAAGCGGGCAAAGCCTTCGGGCTCGCCAAAACGGGCGGTCGGCGCATAAAGGCCCGTCGTCTGGTAACCCCAGGACGGATCGTAGGGGTGCTCGGTGATCGGCAGGAATTCGATATGGGTAAAGCCCATATCGACGCAATAAGGGATCAGCCGTGAGGCGAGTTCATCCCACGACAGCATCGATCCATCATCGCGGCGCTGCCAGGAGCCGGCGTGAACCTCATAGATGCTGATGGGCTGGCGGCGCTGGTCGACGCTTGCCCAATGCTCGCGATGGGCCGCATCTTCCCAGACCTGACTGAGGCCGTTGGCCGTGACGGACGCCGTCTTCGGGCGCAGTTCGCTGCGGCGGGCGAAAGGATCGGCCTTCAGAGGCAGCAGCACGCCGTCCTGACCGCGAATCTCGAACTTATAGGCGACACCCGCCGGAACATCCGGAGCAAAAATCTCCCAGATGCCGCTGTCGGAGCGGAAGCGCATGACATGCCGGCGGCCATCCCAGCCGTTGAAATCGCCGACCACCGAGACGCGCTGGGCGTTCGGCGCCCAGACCGCGAAGTGAAAGCCCTGAACGCCCTCATGTTTCATGGGATGGGCGCCCATCTTGTCGAAGAGGCGCAAATGCGTGCCTTGGCGGGCAAAGTAATCATCCATCGGCCCGAGAACCGGGCCGAAGCTGTAGGGGTCGGTGACCGCCCATTCGGCGTCGCCGCGTCTGGCGCGATAGCGCACCGGCTGCTGCTTGGAGAGTTTCACGTCGCCGGAGAAGAAGCCTGCCGGATCGAGACAATCCAGCTCGCCGATGATGGCGCCGTCCAGCGAAGTAGCGGTCACCGCCTCTGCGCCAAGGATGAAACAGCGCGCCACAAATCCGTCGTCCATCCGATGTACGCCGAGAACAGCGAATGGGTCGGAATGCGTGCCTGCGAGAATTGCAGCAATATCCTCTGCCGAAATGTCCCTCAAGCCTGTGCCGTCAGCGGGTCTCTTCGGCTTTTTCATCCAGCTCTCCAGATTTCCTTGGCATATTGACGGATCGTCCTGTCGGAGGAGAACCAACCCATGCGCGCGGTGTTGTTGATCGTCTTGGCGTACCACTCGGACGGATTGGCCCAGAGAATGTCGACTTCGCGCTGCGCTGAGGCGTAGGCATCGAAATCGGCAGCGACCATGAACCAGTCGTGACTGTAAATGCCTTCGATCAGAGCGGTGTAGCGGTTGCGATCATCCGGTGAGAAGACGCCGGACGCGATGGCCGAAAGCGCCTGTGCCAGCTCGCGCGAGCGTTCGATGACGGCGCGGGGATCGTGACCATCGCCGCGCAGGTTGGCCACCTCGTCGGCTTTGAGCCCGAAGATGATGATATTGTCTTCGCCGACATTGTCGCGCATCTCGACATTGGCGCCGTCGAGCGTGCCGATGGTCAAGGCACCGTTGAGGCCGAACTTCATATTGCCCGTGCCGGACGCTTCCATGCCGGCGGTCGATATCTGCTCGGAGAGATCGGCGGCCGGAACCATGACTTCGGCGAGAGAGACGTTGTAGTTCGGCACGAAGACCACCTTCAGCAGGCCGCGCACCGAGGGGTCGTTGTTGATGACGCGGGCGACATCGTTGATCAGCTTGATGATGAGCTTGGCGTTGTGATAGCTCGGCGCCGCCTTGCCGGCGAAGAGCTTGACGCGCGGCTGCCAGTCCAGCTCGGGATGCGAGCGGATCTGGTCGTAAAGAGCGACTGTTTCGATGATGTTGAGAAGCTGACGCTTGTATTCGTGAATGCGCTTGATCTGGATGTCGAACATCGCGTTCGGATCGAGCTTGATGCCCATGCGGCTCGCGACCAGATTGGACAATTGCACCTTGTTGGCGCGCTTGACGGCAGCGAACTTCTGCTGGAAGGCGCTGTCGCGGGCGAACTGATCCAGGGGTTTCAGCTGCTCGGCATCGTCGAGGAAAGCGTCGCCGATGGTCTCGCGGACGAGGCTGGTCAGGCCGGGATTGCACTGCATCAGCCAGCGGCGCGGCGTGATGCCGTTCGTCTTGTTGTTGATGCGATCCGGATAGAGTTTGTGCAGGTCGGCAAAGACGGTGACCTTCATCAGGTCGGTATGCAGCGCGGAAACGCCGTTGATCGAATGCGAGCCGACGAAGGCGAGATTGCCCATGCGCACGCGGCGATCGCCGTTCTCGTCGATCAGAGAGATGGAGCGGATTTCGGTGTCGCTGAAATTGCGGGCCTTGCGGGCTTCGACAAGAATCTTCGCATTGATGGCGTAGATGATCTGCATGTGTCGCGGCAGGAGCCGCTCGAACAGCGGCACCGGCCAGCTTTCGAGCGCTTCGGGCAGCAGCGTATGGTTGGTGTAGCCGAAGGTGTTGCGGGTGATATCCCAGGCTTTGTCGAATTCGAAGCCATGGACATCGACCAGGAGGCGCATCATTTCCGTGACGGAGACGGCTGGATGCGTGTCGTTCAGCTGGATTGCGACCTTGTCGGCCAGATTGGTCAGATCGTCATACTGCTGCAGATGGCGGCGCAGGATGTCCTGCAGCGAGGCCGACGAGAAGAAGAATTCCTGGCGCAGGCGCAGTTCCTGGCCGGCGGGCGTCGCATCGGCCGGATAGAGGACGCGCGTCAGGCTTTCGGCCTTGTTGCTTTCACGCAGCGCGCCGATATGGTCGCCAGCGTTGAATGCATCGAGCAGGATCGGATCGATCGGCTGTGCCGACCAGAGGCGGAGGGTGTTGACGCGCTTGGCCCTCCAGCCGACGACGGGCGTGTCGAATGCCGTGGCGATGACGCGCTCGGCCGGCTTCCAGACATAGCGGGGCTGATCATCATGGCCACCGACAGTTTCGACGCCACCGCCAAAGCCGATTTCATAGGAGCTTTCCTGGCGCTCGAATTCCCATGGGTTGCCATGGGCAAGCCAGGTTTCCGGCAGTTCCACCTGCCAGCCGTCGGCCATCTGCTGGCGGAACAGGCCGTGCACATAACGAATGCCATAGCCATAGGCCGGCACATCGACAGTTGCCATGGATTCCATGAAGCAGGCGGCGAGACGGCCAAGGCCGCCATTGCCGAGCGCTGCGTCGGGTTCGAGGCCGGCGATGACGCGAATATCGACGCCGAGCGAAGAGAGCGCGTTGGTGATCTCCTCCATCAGGCCGAGGTTGGAAACCGCGTCGCGCATGAGGCGCCCGATCAGGAATTCCAAGGATAGATAGTATACGCGTTTGGCGCCGGTCTCGTAGACACGACGGGTCGATTCCATCCATTTGTCGATGACGCGGTCGCGGATGACAAGGATCGTCGCCGTCAGCCAATCGTGCGGCTTGGCCACTTTCGCATCCTTGCCGATGCGGTAGGTCAGGCGTTCGATAATCTCTTCCGCAAGGATTTCGGGGCGGGAACTGCGTGGGGCCGGAACGGGGAGATCGGCCTTCGTCAAATTATTCATGCTATCAACTCTCGCCATTTGTGTTTTATATTCAGGGTGTTATGCCCGATTAAACCAAATTTCCTCTCCTCTTCACTATCAGTTTACGCACTGATGTAAAGCAGTTGCAACAAGGGAGTTGGGCAGATGCCAAAATAGCCGCCAATTGCTTGCTTTCGGCGGGAAAAGACTTGATTCCGATAATGTTTCCGGCTCTTATTCGCGGATCGTTGAAATGAAAAACCGCGCGATACACGTATCGCGCGGTTTTTTCTTTTATATCGGCCTGTGATTGCTTCGCGCGAGGCGCCTGCAAGATCAATTGGTCAGGAGCGTCATCTGCTTTGCCGCCTGAGCGCCGATGGTTTTGAAGGCGGTGACCAGATCGGACATTTGCTGCGCGTCGAAATAATTGGATGGGCTTGATGCGCAGGAGGAGAGCAAAGTCTGTCCACGCGTCGGGGCCATGAAGGCGACGGTGTAAATCTGCACGCCGGCATCCTTTGCAGCTTTGCAAGTCGCGAGCGTTTTTTGATCCGAGCTTGGATCGTTATTTTCGCCATCTGTCATCAGAACGATATATTTCTGGAAGTTTTTATTGCCTTGATTGTTCTGCGCAGTTGCTTCAGCCGTAGATGCGACGGTGTTGTAGGCCTTTTTCATCGGGGCGCTCGACTCGGTGCCACCGGACGCATTCAGTCCGCCAAGGACATTGGTGCGGGTCGTCTTCGTTCCCCAATCGAGGTTGCTGGAGCTGTCGACCTGACTGCTCCACGCAATGGCTGCAGTGCGAACATATTGTGACTTGGGATCGGCAGCATCCAATTGGTCAAGAAGATTGCCAACTGCGGTCTTCAGTGCATCTATCTTTTTGACATAGCAGGGGCTTATTGGGTTTGGATACTGATAGAGGTAGTTCCCATTAGTGTAATATTGCGTGCAGCTGCTTTGTGACTTGTCGATGACATTCGTGTTGAGCAGCATCGATCCGGACTTATCGAGTGCGATTTCCATCGACAGGGCAGTTTTTTGAATAGCCGTTCCACTCGTTGTCGAGCTGGATGCCGCGATGGATACCGATTGCATGCCGAGCAAGCGGCTCATGCTGTTGACCGGCATGCTATAGGAAGCGTTGACCGTGACCGAATAGCTTGTGCCACCAGATGAATTGCTGCTCGACGTTACCGAAGTCGACGTTCCCGCTCTCAGTGCATCCGCTGTCGCGCCATCTCCCGACAGGTAGTTCGACATTTGTCCCAGGACGAAATTGTTGCCGAGATCCTTGACAGTCGTCGTGGTCGCTGTGCCATTGGCGAGCGCCGTTGCGGCGGCGAGCGCCGCGGCATCCGTTGCCTCCTGGAGCTGGCTGTGTGATAGCGTCATGTTCGTGACATCGATCGCGACGCCGCCGGCAGCAACCAGCACAGGCATGGAAATTGCAGTCAGGATGCCAAAGTTTCCGGCTCTATCGCCGAGAAATTTTTTAAGTATACCAAGTATATTCGAACCGGTGATCATCACGTCCGCCTGCTGGAGGGAATTAAATGCCTCGAGAATGCGCGGGACTATCGATGATAAATATGAGTCAATCGTTTAGGTGGCAGTTCGAATTTGAACAAAACGCCAGATTGGTCCCATTTTGAATTGGCTCTATATTATATTAGCGGAATTACATCTACGGCCTGAACCGTTTTTTGGTTACCGTAACCTTTGAGCACGCCGATGACCGGTGCCACATCGGAATAATCGCGGCCATAGGCGACGACGATGTGATCGGTGCCGGCCGGGATATTGTTGGTCGGGTCGAGTTCGATCCAGCCTGCCGTCTCGCCGCACCAGACGCGCACCCAGGCATGCATGGCGTCGGCGCCTTCGAGCCTTTCCTTGCCCGGTGGCGGGATCGTGCGCAGGAAGCCGCTGACATAGCCGGCGGGAATGCCGAGGCTGCGGAGCGCGCTGATCATCACATGCGAAAAATCCTGGCAGACGCCGCGCTTGAGACGGAAAGCCTCCTTGGGCGTGGTATCCACCGTCGTCGCTTTGGGATCGTAGGTGAAATCCTTGTGTATCTGCGCGCAGACCGCGTGAGCAATCTGCAGGGTCGTCAGATTGGCGGTCTTCCACTGCCTGCTGTAATCGGCGATCACGCTTGCTTCAGGCAGACGCGGGCTGCTGCCGAGGAAATGGTGGGGCGAAGAAGGATCGATCGACCAGCAATCGTCGATCTCTTCCGGCAACTTGGCGAGAAGGGGGGAAAAGTCGGCCGTGACAGGCTGGCTTTCCACCTGGACGCGCGCCTGCATGCGGATGTCGAGCCTTTCATGCGGATCGCGCAACAGGATCGAGGTCGCCGGATGCTGGAAGAAATCCGTGAAGTTCGATTGCTCGTCCGGGCTCGGGGTTATTTTCACCGAGCCGGCGATCAGCCGTTGCCGATGGGGCAGGGATAGTGGCATGACGCGCAGAATGTGCCGCGCGCCGCTTGCCGGCACGTCGTAGATATAGCCCATGTGAAGCGACAGGTCGTAGAGCATTACGTCATCCGAGATAGGTGCGCGCCAGCAGGTCGGAAAGCCGCTCCAGTTCGCGTGCCAGCTGCTGGTAGACTTCGACGGTCATCGTTTCGGGCGTCATCACGGCCAGGCCCGAATGCAGCCGCATGGCTTCCCGGTAGAAGGGCGACATCTGGCCGTTGACGAAGGCATTCGGCAATTGCTCGACCTCGCGGTGGATCTCGTTCATCTGGAAAAGGATCGAGCGCGGGTTGAGCGGGTCGAGTGCCAGCAGGTCCGTCACCGTCAGGCGGGCCGTATTGACGTTGTAGCGGCGGCGATGGGTCATGACGCTGTCGCCGATTTCCAAAAGCATGTCGAGCGCGCCATCCGGCGCATCCGGGCCGGACATGTGGCCGAGCAGCCGCGTCATGTGCAGGCCGCGCTCGATGTAGCGACCGAGCGACAGGAAGCGCCAGCCGGTGAAGCGGTACATGTTTTCATGCACGAGACCGGCAAAGCCCGCGAGCTTGCGCAACAGGATCGTCATGGCATGGCTGGCGTCGTCGCCGTGCTTCACGCCTTCCTTGAAGCGGCGTGCGGTCTTGGCGAGGTCGTTCAGCGCCAGCCAGCCATCCGGGGAGAAGCGATCGCGGATGTTGCTCGCCGAATAGACGGCGCTATCGATGTTGCGCAGCAGGTTTTCCGGCACTGCTTGCTTGGTATCGATGTCGGTGGTGGCGAGATAGGCGCTGACATCCGCTAGCAGCGGCTGCTCCGGATCGGCCGCTTCGGCAAAACGTCCGTGCCAGGCGCGCAGAATGCGCAAGGCACCTTCAGCACGCTCGATATAGCGCCCAAGCCAGAAGAGGTTGTCGGCGGCACGGCTCGGCAGGCTGCCCGGCATATTGCGGGTGAAGGTCTCTTCGGTCGGCAGCAGCGTATGGGCTTCGACGGGCTTGTCGGAGACGATCCAGACATCGGCCGCCGAGCCGCCGGCCTGCATGGCGATAGCCGCCACGTCGTCGCCGCTGCCGATGCGGGCAAAGCCGCCGGGCATGATCTGCCAGCCGTTGTCCGTGCGGGCGGCGAAGACGCGCAAGCTCATCGGCCGCGGCGTCAGCTTGCCGTTGACCCAGGCCGGCGTGGTCGAAAGCGTCACCACTTCCTGGCCGACCAGCTTCTGGCCTTCGGTTGCCAGCCAGTCTGCGATCGAATCGCGGGCGGTGCTGCGCAGTGTCGAGCCCAGCACCGACTGGCCGTTGTCATCGAAGAAGGGCATGCGGGAATAGGCAGGGCCGATGACCATCTTCTCGATATTGCCGGCGACATGCTCGCGCTCGCTCTTCTGGCCGCACCACCAGGTCGCGATCGACGGAAGCTTCAATTCCTCACTGCGCAGATGCCGGCAGATGGTCGGCATGAAGGCGAGCAGGGCGCGCGTCTCGAGAATGCCGGAGCCGAGCGCGTTGACGATAGTCACCGTCTGTGCCCGCAGCGCCTCGATCATGCCCGGCGTGCCGATATGGGATTGCTGATTGAGCTCCAGCGGATCGGCATAGGCGGCATCGAGACGGCGCCAGAGCACGCTGATCGGCCGCAACCCTGCGACCGTGCGCACCATCAGCTGATCGTTGACGACGGTGATGTCCTCGCCTTCCAGCAGCATGAAGCCGAGATAACGGGCGATATAGGCGTGCTCGTAGTAGGTCTCGTTGGCAGGTCCCGGCGTCAGAACGGCGACGCGTCCCTCGCCGCGCTTGCCGCCGAGCAAAGCATCGCGAAAGGCGCCGAAGAAAGAGGCCAGGCGATGAACCTTGGTTTCGGCATAGATATCGGAGAAGGCGCGGGTGGTGGCGACGCGGGTTTCCAGCGCGAAGCCCGCACCCGATGGCGCCTGCGCGCGGTCGGCCAGCACCCACCAGTTGCCGTCCGGGCCGCGGCCGACCTCGAACGCCAGGAAATGCAGATAGTGGCCGCTTGCGGGCTTGACGCCGACGAGCGGGCGCAGGAATTCCGGGTTGGCGGCGATCAGGGCCGGAGGCAACAGCCCTTCGCCGACCAGCCGGCTGTCGCCATAGATGTCAGCGATGATCTCTTCGAGCAGATCGGCGCGCTGGCGCAGGCCTTCCGACAGAGTTTGCCATTCGCGCTCATCGATGAGTACCGGAATATGCGAGATCGGCCAGCCGCGTTCGCTGACTCCAGTCGTCCCATAGGCCCGATAGAAAACGCCTGCATCGCGCAGATAGCGGTCTGCGCGGGCGAAGCGCTCCGTCAGTTCCTGCTCCGACATGCGCGACAGCGCCGACAGGAGATTTTGCCAGACGGGACGGACAGCGCCTTTGTTGTCGACCATTTCATCGGCGACGCCAGGCAGGGGACGATAGGCAAAGGCCGGCTCCTTGCCGATGCCGGTCTTTCCCTCGTCCCGCCGTTCCGTCGCCGGTTTTCTACTCATGCATAGTTCCGTCTCAAATTCCTGCCGGCCGCCTGAGGTCTAGCGTCAGCGGGAATTCCACCGATGCAGCCTCCGGTCTCAGGGCATAGCCACCTGCTGTATGCCCCCAAGGTTCGAATCGCGCAAGACGTCGCGCTTCCGCCTCGTTGCCGTTGACCGGGAAGGTGTCATAGTTGCGGCCGCCCGGATGAGCAACATGATAGATGCAGCCGCCGATCGAACGGCGCGACCATGTGTCATAGATATCGAAGGTCAGCGGCGTGTCGATGGGCAGGACGGGATGCAGGCCCGAGGCCGGATGCCACGCCTTGTAGCGTACGCCGGCGACCGAAACGCCCGCCATTCTCGTTGGTGTCAGCGGCACGTGGCGGCCGTTGCAGGTCACCGTATAGCGGGAGGGATTGGATGTCTCAAGTCGAACTTGCAGGCGTTCCACCGACGAATCGACATAACGCACCGTGCCGCCGATCGCACCTTCTTCGCCCATCACATGCCACGGCTCCAGCGCTTGCCGCAGTTCCAGCTTGTTGCCCTCATATTCGACTTCGCCGCAGAAGGGGAAGCGGAATTCAAGCTGCGCTTGAAACCATTCGGGCCTGAGGTCGAAACCGTTTTCGCGGAGGTCGGAAAGCACGTCGAGAAAATCCTGCCAGATATAGTGCGGCAGCATGAAGCGGTCGTGCAGCGTCGTGCCCCAGCGCACGAACCGGCCGTCGATCGGGTTACGCCAGAAGCGGGCGATCAGCGCGCGTACCAGCAATTGCTGGGCGAGGCTCATGCGGGCATTCGGCGGCATTTCGAAGCCGCGGAATTCGACGAGGCCAAGCCGTCCGGTCGGGCCATCCGGCGAAAAAAGCTTGTCGATGCAGATTTCCGAGCGGTGGGTGTTGCCGGTGACGTCCGTGAGGAGATTGCGGAAGAGGCGATCTACCAGCCATGGAAGCGGCGGCAAGCCGCGGCCGGGTGCTGGCACCTGAGCCAGCGCAATTTCCAGCTCATAGAGACTGTCATGACGGGCTTCGTCGATGCGCGGCGCCTGGCTGGTCGGGCCGATGAACATGCCGGAGAAAAGATAGGAGAGCGAGGGATGCCGCTGCCAGTGCAGCACCAGGCTCTTCAACAGGTCGGGACGGCGCAGGAAGGGGCTGTCCATGGTGCTGCGGCCGCCGACGACGACATGGTTGCCGCCGCCCGTGCCGGTGTGGCGGCCGTCGATCATGAACTTGTCGGTGCCGAGCCGGCTGGCGCGAGCCTCGTCATAAACAGCCGTGGTGATGTCGACCGTTTCCTTCCAGCTCGATGCCGGATGAATGTTCACCTCGATGACGCCGGGATCGGGCGCGACGCGGATGACGTTGATGCGCTCATCCTGCGGCGGCGGATAGCCTTCGATATGAACCGGCAGGTTCAGAGCCGCGGCCGCGCGCTCGGCGGAGGCGACGAGGTCAAGGTAGTCCTCGACATTGACCGTCGGCGGCATGAAGATGCAAAGCCGCCCGTCACGCGGCTCGACGCTGATGGCGGTGCGGACATAGCCGCCGATCTCACCGACGGATTGCGGCATGACCGGCTGCTGGCCGGTAAAAGGCTGGAAATGGGCCGCTTGGAGTGGCCGGCCCTTGTCTTCGCCGTAATCGGGCAGTGCCTCGCGCGGGATCGTCGGGTCCATCGGGTTGATGTAGGGATATTGCGACGCCGGTATCCAGCCGAGTGAATTCAGCGGCAGGCGATAGCCGACCGGGCTGTCGCCTGGCGTCAGGAAGATGCGGCCGCGGCGTGTGCGCCATTTCTCGCTCGTCCAGCGACGGCCGCTGGCGCGCGCGTTCCATGCTTGTATCGGGAGAATATAGCCCGTGGGGCGCGTCAGGCCGCGTTCGAAGACGCGGGCCATGCGCGAGCGTTCCTCCGGGTCCTTCAGCTTCGAGTTGGACGGATCGACATTGTCGGGCAGGTTCGCTTCCTTCACCAGCCATTCCGCTGGATCTTCGAAGGCGGGGACCACGTTGTCCGGTTCGATGTCGAGCTCACCGGCGATGGCCGTCAGCAGGCGGCCGGCATCGTCCTCAGTGACGCTATAGTTGCGGCCCTCATTGGCGATCAGGTCGGGGTTCGACCAGATCGGCAGGCCGTCGCGCCGCCAGTAGAGCGAGAAGGTCCAGCGCGGCAGGCTTTCGCCGGGATACCATTTGCCCTGGCCATAATGCAGGAAGCCGTTCGGCGCGAAGCGCTCGCGCAGGCGGCGGATCAGTGTATCGGCCTTTTCACGCTTGGTTGGGCCGACGGCGGCGGTGTTCCATTCCTCGGACTGGAAATCGTCGATCGATACGAAGGTCGGTTCGCCGCCCATGGTGAGGCGCACATCGTCTTCTCTGAGGATGGTATCGACCTTTTCGCCGAGTTCGTCCAGCTCCTCCCAGCTTTCGTCGGAGAAGGGCTTGGTGATGCGCGGGTGCTCGGCGACGCGGGTGACCTTCATGTCGAAATCGAATTCGGTCCTGGCTTCGCCGACATAGCCGCCGGAGATCGGTGCGGCATTGCGGTAATGCGGCGTGGCGGCAAGCGGGACATGGCTCTCGCCCGTCAGAAGGCCCGAGGTTGGGTCGAGGCCGACCCAGCCGGCACCGGGAAGGTAGACTTCCGCCCAGGCATGCAGATCGGTGAAATCGACCTCGGTGCCGGAAGGGCCGTCGAGCGCCTTCAGGTCGGGCGTGAGCTGGATGAGATAGCCGGAGACGAAACGGGCGGCGAGGCCGAGATGGCGCAGCACCTGCACCAGCAGCCAGCTCGTGTCGCGGCAGGAGCCCCTGGCCGTCTCCAGCGTCTCCTCGGGCGTCTGTACGCCGGCTTCCATGCGGATGACGTAGCCGATTTCCTTCTGCAGACGCGTGTTAAGGCCGACGATCATGTCGACGGTTTTTTGTTCCGAGCGGTCGAGCGTGGCGAGGAAGGCTTTCACCCTGGGGCTTGGCTCCTCCGGCTTCATATAGATGGACAGATCCTCGCGGATGGTCTCGGGATAGTCGAAGGGCCATTTGGTGGCTTCCTCTTCGACGAAGAAGTCGAAGGGGTTGTAGACCGTCATATCGGCGACGAGATCGACCTCGATCTTCAGCTCGGTCACCGGATCGGGGAAGACGAACCGGGCGAGATAGTTGCCATACGGATCCTGCTGCAGGTTCACGAAATGATTGGAGGGTGTGACCTTCAGCGAGTGGCTCAGCACGCGGGTCTTGGAATGCGAGGCGGGTTTCAGGCGGATGATCTGGGGGCCGAGGCGGACCGGATTGTCGTACTTGTAATGGGTGAGATGATAGATGCTTGCCTTGATCGCCATATGTCTCTTCGCCTAGCCCGCATCGTTGTGCGGTGATTGCTGTTCCCACAGGCAGTGTGTGCAATGCAGCGAAAGAAAGCAAGTCGTGTCGGCGTTTCATCAAGGTCTCGCCGTGCAAAGCCAAAAGCAAAGACGGCGAGCTTTCGCCCGCCGTTCTGAAATCTCGATTTCGTTGTTTCGATCAGCTTCTGCCGAATTCGTCGACGAGGCGGATGATATCGTCTTCGCCGAGGTAGGAGCCGGTTTGTACTTCGATGAGCTCCAGCAGGATCTTGCCGGGATTGGACAGGCGATGCACTTCGCCGAGCGGGATATAGACCGATTCGTTTTCGCGCAGCATCTGCACGTTTTCGCCGACCGTCACTTCCGCCGTACCCTTGACGACGACCCAGTGCTCGGAACGATGATGATGCTTTTGCAGAGACAATTTCTTGCCGGGTAGCACGAAGATGCGCTTGACCTGGAAGCGGTCGCCGTTCAGCACCGACGTATAGCCGCCCCAGGGGCGATAAGAGGTCGGGTGCGTCTCGGTGAGCTTGGCGGTCTTCTTCTCGCTTGCCAGCAATTTGACGAGCTTGCCGACTTCCTGGCTGTCCTTGAGAGGCCCGACATAGACGGCATCTTCGCTGGCGATGACGGCGACGTCTTCAAGGCCCTGCACGGCCACATGGAGGCTGTGCGACATGACAAGCGAATTCTTCGTGTTGACCAGCGTCGTAGCGCCGGTGGAGACGTTGCCGCTCTCGTCGCGCTTGCCCACCTTCCAGACCGCATCCCAGCTGCCGAGATCGGACCAGGTGAAGGGCGACGGGACGACGGCGGCATTGGCCGTCTTTTCCATCAGGGCATAGTCGATCGAGATGTCCGGGCTCTTGGAGAAGGTGTCGGCGTCGAGGCGGGTGAAATCGAGGTCGCGGGTCGATTTGGAAACGGCCTTGGCGGCAGCCTTTTCGACGTCGGGCGCAAATTCCTTCATCTCGGCGAGAAGCTGAGCGGCCGAGAACATGAACATGCCCGAGTTCCAGTAGAAATGGCCGCTGGCAACCATCTCCTCTGCCTTCTCCAGGGCAGGCTTCTCGACGAAGCGCTTGACGGCATGCGCGCCTGATGGCAGCGCCTTGCCGCTTTCGATGTAGCCATAGCCGGTGGCGGGCTCGGTCGGCTTGATACCGAAGGTGACGAGCTTGCCTTGAAGCGCGGTATCGCGCGCCAGGCGCACGCAGTCGTAATAGGTCTTGCTGGCGTCGATCTCGTAGTCGGAACCCAGGACGTGCATGATCGCGTCCTCGCCGAAAAGCTCGCTGACCAGCACAGCTGCGGCAGCAACGGCGGCGGCGGTGTTGCGGGCGACCGGCTCCAGCAATATGGCCGCCAGCTTCAGATCGAGCTCGCGCGCCTGTTCGGCGACGAGGAAGCGGAACTCCTCATTGGTCAGAACGATCGGCGCTTCGTAGAGCTCCCGATCCGCAACGCGCTTCAGCGTGTTCTGAAACAGTGTGCTGTCGCCGATGAATTGAATGAACTGCTTCGGGGCCGAAGCACGCGATAGCGGCCACAACCGCGTCCCCTTGCCTCCTGCCATGATCACGGGAACGATTTTTGCTGCCATGCTCTGCCTCTCCTAGACATTTCATTCGGGAGATATCTCGGCGATGCGCAACCATTGCGCTTTTTCGCTCTCACTCCTCCGACAACTTCTATCGCCATTGCTATATTTTTTCGTAACGCGCCAGCACTAATGCGTCGAGATCGTAAACAATAGGCAACCTCCGTCTGGAAAGTCCAGCGAATGCCTGCTGGACGCGCTTCCTGAAGGAAAATGCGGAGAGGTAAAAAGGGTCTTCGTCATGGAAGACGCCGCCGCCCGTCCTCGGGCGGCGGCGATCGCGGCAGGGTTGTTCAGGCTTCCGCCCGATCTCTCTCTTCGTCTTGCACTGGCGCCTGGGCGAGGGCGTTGCGCTTATTGTAACGGATCGACGACCAGAGCGAGATACCGATCAGGGCCGCGCCGCCAAGGCCGGTGATGACTTCCGGGATGTGCGTCAATGTCTGGATATACATGATCACCGAGAGGATCAGGATGGCGTAGAAGGCGCCATGCTCCAGGTAGCGGTAATGGGCGAGCGTGCCTTTCTCCACCAGCATGATCGTCATCGAGCGGACATACATCGCGCCGATGCCGAGGCCGATGGCAATGATGAACAGGTTCTGTGTGAGGGCGAAGGCGCCGATGACGCCGTCGAAGGAGAAGCTGGCGTCGAGAATTTCGAGGTAGAGAAACGCACCGAAGCCGCCTCTTGCTGCCGCGCTCATCGTCCTTTGCGAGGCGTCCAGGAAGCCCGCAAGAACCTCGACAAGCAGGAAGGTCAGCAGGCCATAGATCGAGGCGTGAAGGAAGGCCGTGGCGTCGTCACCGTCGAGCACCGAGGTGAAGATGAGGACGAGAATCAGCACGAAGGCGATTTCGATGCCCTTGACGGTGGCGAAATGCGCCATCCGCTTCTCGATGAAGCCGATCCAATGAACATCCTTCTCGTAGTTGAAGAAGTAAGTCAGGCCTACCATCATCAGGAAGGTGCCGCCGAAGGCGGCGATGGGCAGATGTGCGGCGTGCATGATTTCCGCATATTGCTCGGGCTTGGTGGCGGCGAGTTTCAGTGCCTCCCAGGGGTCGATCCAGGCGGCAATGGCGACGATTGCCAGCGGAAAGATGATGCGCATGCCGAAGACGGCAATGATGATGCCCCAGGTCAGGAAGCGATGCTGCCAGACCGGTGTCATTTCCTTCAACTTGTTGGCATTGACGATGGCATTGTCGAAGGAAAGCGAAATCTCCAGCACGGCCAGGACCGCGCAGATGAAGAAAGCGGTGGCGAGGCCGCCGAACGTGCCGGTCGTGTTCCAGCCCAAAAAGGCTCCGAGGGCCAGGCCACCCACGGTAACGGCAAAAGCCCAGCTGAAATAGCTGAGCACGGATTTGGAAGCGGTGGGCGATGTCATGGGCGCACCCCGCGGAGGAAGGTGGTGAAGCCCATTAAAGCGCGCAGCCACATGCCGTAGACGGCATGCGGGTGAGGCATGGTCAAGCTATTCATGGAAAGAAGTCCGCCGGCTCATCTGCAGGCGGTACCGACATCGCGAGAGCGCCGTAAAAACTCTCGCCAGAGGGGCCCGGCACCAAAGTTCAATCCGCCGCCGATGTCAGGGGGCGCGGAGATAAGCTATAAGTTAGTGAAGTCACGACGCACGTCAAGTGTCTAGGGTTGAAATCTCCCTTCGCAGTTCTGCTTCCAAATTGAGAAATTGAGGAACCAAACGGGAAAGGTCGCGTTTGCCCATCAGGCTTGTTTGTACCGTCCGTGCACTCTGGCGACAATGACTGATAGGAGAAGCTTCCATGAGCCCCAATCCCATTCATCGCAAAGAGCAAAAGCAGAAACCGGAACTGACCGAGCGGCAGAAGAAGGCACGACCGAATACGCTTCGCCAGGCGCAGGTCTTGCCACCACATCAGGTCGATCTGACCTTGCATCCCGTGACGCATGAAGACGTTCACGTTCCCGCTCATATCAATGGCGCCGACCTGTCGCGCGAGGCGCCGGCCGATGCCAATCACGGCCATAAGCCGAAAGCCGGCTCGCGACACTAAGCCCATCGCAGGCCATTCGATAAGTGACGGCTACTTGTGTCGGGGCGTCTTGCCGTCGGAGGTGAAGCTGCCGTTGAAACTCATTTTGGGCGATTTGGCCGAGCATTCGATGGCGACCGGCTTGCCGGCATAGGGGTTTGCGAAGGTGCAAGTGCCCTTTGCTTCGACGCCAGACATCTTGTTGCCGGCGCCGGTCGAAATAACGTCGATCGGCAGCTGTGCCGTGCCCTTCTGGCTGCCTGGCTTGATGCCTCTGCCGTCGCCCTGGAAGCCGAGCATTTTACCGCCGGACGTGAAAATGAAGGTCACTGAGCCATCCGGCCCCGTCACGCTGGCGAGTTCGCCCGTGCAGCCCTTGGAGGCATCGAGTTTGCCGACCACGAGTTTGGAGCATTTTCCACTGACGACGGTGACGCCCTGCGTCGGAAAATTCTCCACTGTCGCGGCCGTGGCCGATGTGGCGACCAGCGCCGTCAATCCAAAAGCAATGCCTGCGAATCGCATAAGAGGGGCTCCTTTCAAGCCCGTGCAGATTCGCCGATCAAAATGTGGCAGTCAACCCGAAGCTCAAGCCAAGCCCGCCCGAAGCGCATGGCGATGTTTCATGATCGCTCTTTGCGCTTCAGGATGCTGACCTTGCGCAAGCCGTTGCTTCTGGACGACAGCGTCTCTGGGAGACGGCCTCAGTGCTGCGCTGCTTCCGGGACGAGTGAGCCGATCAGCTGCAGCAGGGCGTTCTGGCGATTGCCGCCGCCGGCCAGGAATTCGTAGAGGGTCATGGCTTTCTCGCTGCCACCGTCGACGACAAAATCCGCCTGGCGAATGACGAAGACCTCGCCGCTTTCGGTGTCGCGGGCGAGGTGGAACATATATTCGTCACCATTGGGCTTGTGGTTCTTGTAGAACTGCCGCTTCATCACCGTCATCTCATCCTCCCGTATGATCGATGCGCTGATATGACAGTAGGATGACGGTCCGGCCGGAAGTCAAGCGGCTTGTCGCGGGAACTTGTGTCGCAGGCTGCGTGCAAGCCGCAATCGCAGCCGACCAAAGCATGTGATTGGCTAACTTTCAAAAGGCGATTATTCTCCACTTGCGCTCGAATTTTTCGGGACGCGGTAAGTTGGAGATCGAAGCACATGAGAATGATGTTAGCGCTGGGAGCGATTTTGAGCCTGGCATGCGTCTCCGCAGGTGAGGCGCCTTCGAACTATCAGATCCACCAGGGCATTCGTGCCGACAGCGATCCGGTGGTGCTGGCAAGATATGACAGGGCGCTCAATCATTGCGAGCCCGAGGCCTATTCCTGGCGGCGTGGGTCGCCCGACCCGAACAGCACGCTTTACTGGCTGGCTCTGCGAGCTTGCCTCTACCGCCAGGGTTTTATCGACCGTGGCGCCTACGCCTATCCGACGACGGAAGTCTTCCGGAATTTCCTGGACCGCTGAGCGTCTGCAAATCGTCGGACCGTTGGGCTGTTCTTCGGCCGGTTTCGCTTTGACGACGTTGGCGCTCTATCGAGCGACCTGAAACTAAAAAGGCCTTTCGATTTCTCGAAAGGCCTTGCTTTTCAGCGAATTAGGATGGTGGGCGTGACAGGGATTGAACCTGTGACCCCTACGATGTCAACGTAGTGCTCTCCCGCTGAGCTACACGCCCATCCGATGGCGGCGCATAGATCACAAAACCTTGGTCGCCGTCAATAGGCTTTTTTTCGGTTTTGTGACGTGGCCGCCAAAAGCCTTACGCGGCAAGGAGTTTGTTGACTTCGTCAACGAGTTCGCGAAGGTGGAAAGGCTTGGAAAGGACCTTGGCATCCTTCGGCGCCTTCGAATCAGGGTTCAATGCGACGGCGGCAAAACCGGTGATGAACATCACTTTCAGGTCGGGATCGAGTTCGGTGGCGCGGCGCGCCAGCTCGATGCCGTCCATTTCCGGCATGACGATGTCAGTCAAAAGCAACGAGAACGGCTCTTCGCGCAACCGGTCATAAGCGCTTGCTCCATTGTCAAAGGACAAGACCTTGTAGCCGGCTTTTTCGAGCGCCTTCACAAGGAAGCGACGCATGTCGTTGTCATCTTCGGCAAGAAGTATCTTCTGGGTCATCATCTCTATCGCTAATCAATCTTGTCTGGTTGGGCACGTCGAGGGTTTAGGTTAGCGCTCCGCCGTAAACAAGCCGTGAATGATGGCGCATAACGCACCAATTTGGCATTTGTTCGAGGCGCAAGCAAATCCGGCGAAAACCCCTTAGGTTTCCGCTGATCACGCACCCGGAGAATTCAACTACGGCGCTTTGGATTAAGGCCATTTCGTTCAAGTTACTATGGACTTGCTGTCATGCAACTGGCAACATGACTGTTGCGACAAGTTGTTGACATGGTAAAGACGTTGATGTCCGCGGAAATGCGTAGTTTCGAGATTTTCGAGGTATTGGAGCCCGCCTCCCAGACGATACCGTTTGTCTACAGCTCCCCGCATAGCGGGCGCATCTATCCCCCCGATTTCATCGCCCAATCCCGCCTGCAGGGTATCGCCATCCGCCGCTCGGAAGATCATTACGTCGAAGAGCTTTTTTCGGCGGCAAGCTCCCTTGGTGCGCCGCTGCTGTTTGCCAATTTTCCGCGCGCCTATATCGATGTGAATCGTGAGCCCTATGAGCTCGATCCGCGCATGTTCGACGGGGCGCTGCCGTCCTATGCCAATATCAATTCGCTAAGGGTCGCCGGCGGTCTCGGAACCATCCCGCGAATCGTCGCCGAGAATATGGAGATCTATGCGCGCCGCGTTCCGGTCGAGGATGCGCTGAGACGCATCGACACCATTTACAAGCCCTATCATGCCACGCTTCGGCGGCTGATTGCGCGAACCCATGTCAAATTCGGCTTCGGCGTCCTTGTGGATTGCCATTCGATGCCGGGCAACATCCGCATTGCCGGCAGCAACTTGCGCCCGGATTTCATCCTCGGCGATCGCTACGGCACCAGCGCCTCGGCTGAGCTATCCCGCGCGGCCATGCAAATCCTCGAGGAACTCGGCTTCAACGCCGTGCGCAACAAGCCCTATGCCGGGGGCTTCATCACCGAGCATTACGGCCGTCCCTCTCGCGGGCTGCACGCACTGCAGATCGAGGTCAATCGCGCTCTCTATGTCGACGAGACGACGCTGGAGAAGCGTTCGGATTTCGATCAGGTCGCATCCGCCATTACGCTTTTCATGAAGCGCATTGCCGAGCATGTGGAATCCTACACCGGCGACCCGGCGCTGGCTGCTGAATAGAAGCATTCCCATTTGCGTCTGATCTTCCGGAGCGTTTCGCCCGGCAGGCAATTCAATCGACGTTGGTATGGCGGCTGACCGGCGGTATCCGGTCCTTGCGGCCTGGTGCCTGCTTTTCGAGATATCCCGACAAAAAGAACCGCGCTCGTGGCGCGGTTAAGTCTAGGGAGGAAACACCCAGGAAGGGCATTTACAGTCAGAAGACTGTAGCTGGATCATGTTGCTGCGCTGCACAAATGTCAAGCAATATTTTGCTATGCAAAATATTTAGGCAGATTGGGAAATTTTGCCCGATCGGCAGGCATTCCGCCCATGGCGTCATCATCCGGTTTGCTTCGCGGTCCATATGCGCTATGACTTCGCCGTCCTGTCACTTACCCGGATTGACCATGCTTCCCGATCGCTCGTTCTTCTATCGTCTGGCCGAGGCGGCCAAGGCCGAAACCCTGCCGCGCTTCCGAGCCGGCGTCGACGTGGTCAACAAGGAAGCCAAGGGCTTCGATCCGGTGACGGAGGGGGATCGCGCCGCCGAAGTGGCGATACGGTCCCTGATCGAGGCCGAGTTTCCCGATCACGGCATTCTCGGTGAAGAGCATGGCAGTGTCGGTCTCGATCGCGAGCATGTCTGGGTGATCGATCCGATCGACGGTACGCGTGCCTTCATCTCCGGTGTCCCTGTCTGGGGAACCTTGATCGGCCTGCAGAAGAACGGCCGCGCCATCATGGGCATGATCGACCAGCCCTTTACCGGCGAGCGCTATTTTGCCGATGGCAATGGTTCCACCTATTCCGGCCCGGATGGCGAAAGACGGTTGCAAGTCCGTGATTGCGGCAGCATTTCGAATGCCATTCTCTTTACCACGTCGCCACATCTCTTCGTCGGCGAGGAGCTTTCCCGGTATCGCGAAATCGAGAGCCAGGTTCGGCTCTTCCGCTATGGCACGGATTGCTACGCTTACGCGCTGCTTGCGGCCGGTCATGTCGATCTCGTTATCGAGAATTCGCTGAAGCCCTATGATGTCGGCGGTATCATCCCCGTTATCGAGCAGGCCGGCGGCATCATCACCACCTGGGACGGCGGCCGTCCTGAGATGGGCGGGTCGATCATCGCGGCAGGCAGCCGTGCCGTCTATGAGCAAGCCCGCGCCATTCTGGCTCGCTAGAGCCTGACGTCATCCGTCGCGTCTCAAGCGATCCGTGAAAGGCGGATCGCTCAGGCCCCGGCTTCGACTTCGTAAGCATTCGCCATCGCATCACTGCCGGGGATGAAGGCGTGGATGGCGGCAAGCGCCTGGTTGCGATAGATGTCCCGCTCCTGCAGGATTTCATGCTTGGCACCGTGAATGGGTACGAGTTGCGCGGCGCGGAAATAGCGCGCCAGCCGCTCCTGATCGACATAGGGCACGACGCCGTCTCGCGTCGGCGCGATCAAAATGGTCGGAATGGGAATGGAGAACAGGTGTTCAGGCCTGTTGACGCGCTCGATCGTCCGGAATGCCTGCGACAGCCAACGTGCCGTCGGCGGCCCCAGGCAAAGTTGCGGATAGGCCTTGCCAATGCCGATGTTGCGCCGGTAGCGCTGCTCGTCCGTCGTCAGCGGATTCTCAGCAAATGACGTCTCCCTGAGTTTCTTGCTGAATTGCATCCGACCGAGCCCGAGGTTGCTGACCGTGCTGGAGACAAAGCGGATGAAGCGGGGGGAGGCGCCGTGACCCGTCAGGCCGATAAAGGGTGCCGACAGCACCATGCGCTCAATGCGGCTCCCAAGCCTTGGCGCGGCCGACATGGCAATCAAGGCACCGGTCGAATGCGCAAGGAGAAAGAACGGCAGGCGCGTGTCTGGCAGGACGATCTTGTCAAGGAAAGCCGTCAGGTCGCGTTCGTAATCCGAAAACCGGCGGACATGGCCGCGCAACGGATCCTTCAGCAGCCGCTGCGATCCGCCTTGGCCGCGAAGATCGAAGGTCGCGACCCAAAGACCCTTGGCCGTGAGGTCGCGGATCGTCTCGAAATATTTCTCCATAAACTCGTTGCGGCCCTGCAGGAGCACGACGGTTCCCCTGGCAACCTGCTGCTCGCAACGGAAGATGGCGTAGCGCAGCTTGCGCCCGTCGAAGCTCTCGAAGAACCCTTCGGTGCGGTTCTCCGGCACCGGATTGTCTGCTGTGGAGTAGAGGATCGAATCCATGGCGGTGTCGTGCCTCGCTGACGGGATGGTCCTTTTCAAGGGGATAGCGCAGCTTGGGGGAATTGCAAATGGTTTGTTGGCGGTCCCTGCGGCGCGAATCCCTCGTGCCGGTGCTCCTCCGTCTCCATCAGGTCTTCGGTGTCGTGCCGCGCCGCTCAAGTGCGGTTTTGCGGATGATGTCGGCAATCTCCGGGCTGCTGCTCGACAGCATCTGGAAATCCGAGGAATAGAGCGACAGCAGCGAGACCTCAGTTGCGGCGCTGACGGTTGCCGAGCGGGGCTCGCCGCTGATCAGCGCCATCTCGCCGAAGAAACTGCCGGAGCCGAGCTCCACAGGGTTCGGTGTGGCGACGCTGACGCGGCCTTCGACGATGAAGAACATCTGGTCGCCGGCCTCGCCCTTGCGGCAGATGATGCCGCCGGCGGGCACAACGCGGGATCTCAGCGCCCGCACGATCTCGATGAGTGCGGCCGAACCAAGCTTCTGGAACAGCGGCACTGCGGCCACCAGCTGCCAATTGCGCACGAAGTCCTGGCGACGAACTTCCTCGTAGAAGCCGGTGGCGAGGATACCGGCCCACAGCGCGAAGATGCCGATTCCGCTCATCATCACCAGCCCGGCAAGGATGCGACCGGCGAAACTTTGCGGAATCTCGTCGCCGTAGCCCGTCGTCGACAGCGTGACCACCGCCCACCACATCGCCAGGGGAATGCTGCCGAACTTGTCAGGCTGGATGTCGCGCTCGATGATATAGGCTACGAGCGCCGCGCCGAACAGCACGATGCCGAAGATCGAGGTGACGCCGAGCAGGTTGCGCGCTTCCTTGCTCAGGACCCTGCCCAGCAGCCGGAAGAAGGTCGAGCCTCGCAGCGGCTTCAGCAACCAGATGGCGCAATAGAGGCTTTGGTCGCGCCCGCTCACGAAAAAGAATGCGGCCACGGGGGCTAAAACGGCCAGCACGTCGACGGTGATTTCCAGTGCCCTGCCGTGAACGTCTCTCGTCCGCTGCAAGATCAGCGTCTCGATCAATTGCAGGACGTAGGCGGCCCAGACGCTGGCGAGCAGGACTTCCAACAAGTGCCTCGTCTGCCCGGTTATGTCAGGCGTCGTAAGTGCAGCCACCGTCAGCAGACCAATTGCAGCGAGCAGCGCGTTCAGCGATGCGGAAATTTTCGAGAAACGGAACGCCGACATTCAATACCCCGGTGTGGGCTGCCACTCTTCGTAGAATAGGATGGCTTCGGTCCAGACGTAAAGGGCTGGCGGGCCATGTCCGGCAATCCAGGTCCTGCGTCGTTATCGCCGGCTGACACTCAGCGGAAAGCCCTTGAAGGGCTTGATTTCCTTGAGCACGAAAGTCGTCTGCATCTCCTTGATGCGCGGCAAGCGGCGAACGACCGCCATGGCGAAATCCGCGTAGCTGTCGAGGTCTGCTGCCACGACCTGCAGCAGGAAATCCGCATCTCCGGCGATGCTGTAGCATGCCACGACTTCGCTGAGCTTCAGCACGTCGCGCGAAAATTCTTCCGCTTCGGCCTCGCTGTGACTGTCGATCTTCACCCTGATGAATGCCAGGACGCCGAGGCCGATCTGGCGCCTGTCGAGGGTTGCCGTATAGCCCTGGATGACTCCGGTTTCTTCCAGTTGGCGCACGCGCCGCCAGCATGGGGAGGTCGAGAGCCCGACTTCGGACGAAAGCGCCTGGTTGGTCAGGCGTCCGTCCTTCTGAAGCGCTCCGAGAATTCTTAAGTCGATCTGTTCCAGTGCGGCGGGCATATGTGGCCTCGATATCGGTCAATTCAGGTAAGATCTACCACATATGATCAAATATTGGCAATGAAAGGTAAGATCCTTCACGGTGTCGGAGATAATCTGCTCGGGAACGTCCACACCAGCTACAGGCTTCCCATGCTTCCCGATTTTCGTCTCGCCATCGTCATCAATCCTGATCTGCCGCTCGGGCTGATCGCCAATACCGCCGGTGCCATCGCGATCGGGCTCGGCGCGCGATTTCCCGCGCTTGCAGCGCGGCAACTGGTCGATAGCGAAGGCCGGACCGTCGACATC
The DNA here is from genome assembly GCF_000359745.1 of Rhizobium freirei PRF 81. GTDB lineage: Bacteria > Pseudomonadota > Alphaproteobacteria > Rhizobiales > Rhizobiaceae > Rhizobium > Rhizobium freirei. The sequence goes on along the minus strand of NZ_AQHN01000056.1, from coordinate 243,513 downwards.
AGCTCGAACACGCCGGTTCCGATGCTGCAGGCGGATGCCGATACCATCCGGTCGCTGCTGCTGAAGGCATTGCAGCAACAGAGCGAACGGGCTGTCGTCGCTTTTCCGGCTTTCGCCCGTTCGCTGCACGACTACAGGGAGTATGAGACAAGGTTTCCCGATCGCGACCTCGCGGCGGAAGCGATCGATGGTCTGGGAATAGCGGGTCCGTCGAAATGGGTGAAATCGCTGACAGGCTCGTTGAAGCTGCTGCGGTAGTTGTCTGCCTTGACGCAATTCCGGACGGAAAACCGCGTCATACTTTTCCTGGAATTGCCCCGTCGTGGAATTGCTTGGGCACCGGAAAGAAAAGGGCCGGCTCGCGGGATAGAGAGATCCGCTTCGCCGGCCGAGCAAGACTGAAGAAGAAGGGACGATACACTTCAGTCATCGGATGATGGTGTTCCGATGGTCTATTGATAGGCCGGGCCGCCTGAACGGGTTCCGAACCACGCGTTCATCTGCGGTTCACGCGGTGCTCTACCGCGAAATGCGAGCGGCGGCACAGGGGGCTTGAACTCGTGAAAAACGATCCCCATCTCTTTTTCGCGGGTGCCAAACGGGCTCGCGGAACCGTCCCGAGACCGCCAGGAGTGGGGTCATGGGACAGAAAATGAAATCGCAATTGTCGCTCACAGGAGGACTCCATGCGTCACGTAGACTTCTCTCCCCTCTATCGTTCCACCGTCGGTTTCGACCGTCTGTTCACCATGCTCGACAGCCTTGGCCAGCCGGATCAGGCCCAGACCTATCCGCCCTACAACATCGAGCGCACGGGTGAAAACACCTATCGCATCACGATGGCCGTTGCCGGTTTCGATGAAAAGGAACTGAGCATCGAAGCTCACGCTCATGTCCTTCAGGTCAAGGGCGAAAAGAGCGAAGAGCCGGCTGAAACCAGCGAATACCTCTATCGCGGCATCGCCAAGCGCGCCTTCGAGCGCCGTTTCCAGCTCGCCGATCATGTCGAGGTCCAGGCGGCTTCGCTGAAGAATGGTTTGCTGCACATCGATCTGCTGCGCAACATTCCGGAAGCCATGAAGCCCCGTCGTATCTCCATTGCGGCTGAGCCCGTGGAAGCCCCGAAGGCCATCGAGGCCCATATCAACTAAGACCCAGGCATGACGGTCTTTGATCGTTGTGCCAGGGCTGACGGACTTAAGCCGTCGTACCCCTGATCCTCCCAAGATCAAAAAGAAGCGGCGCCCCGAATCGGGCGCCGCTTTTGTCTTACCGGATATCGAAGGCTCAGGCGGCGTTGGTTGCCTCGCCTGATTTTGCGCCTGCCTGCGTCTTCGTAGCCTCGCGCCGCTTGGCGGCATCGGCATATTTCTGGGCAAGGACAGCGCATGTCATCAGCTGGATCTGATGGAACAGCATGAGCGGCAGCACGATGGCGCCGATGCCTTGGCCGGCGAAGATGACATTGGCCATCGGCACGCCGCTTGCCAGCGATTTCTTCGAGCCGCAGAAGGTGATGGTGATCTCGTCGGCCTTGGAGAAACCGAGAGCACGGCTGCCGAACATGGTGATGCAGAGCACCGTCGCCAGAAGAACCATGTTGGCGACGATCACCGTGGCGATATCGACAACCGAGAAGGTGTGCCACAGACCCTCGACCACCGCTTCGCTGAAGGCCGAATAGACGACCATGAGGATCGAGCCGCGATCGACCGGCATCAGGATCTTCTTCTTCGAGCGGATCCAGTCGCCAATCCACGGCTGCAGCAATTGGCCGGCGATGAAGGGGGCGAGCAGCTGCAGCATGATCTGCCACAGGACATCCCAGGAAAAGCCGCCTTGGCCGCCGACCGAAAACAGGATGCCGACGAGCAGCGGCGTCAGAAACATGCCGAAGATGTTCGAGGCAGACGCCGAGCAGATGGCGGCCGGCACGTTGCCGCCGGCAATCGAGGTGAAGGCGATGGAGGACTGTACGGTCGAGGGCAGCACGCTGAGGAACAGCAGGCCCGTATAGAGCGACACGGGCAGGACGCTGTTGGGAACGATCTGACCCAGGGCCAGGACGAGCAGCGGGAAGATGCCGAATGTCGTCAGCAGGATGACGAGATGCAGCCGCCAGTGCAGCAGGCCGGCGATGACGACGTCGCGTGAGAGACGCGCCCCATGCAGGAAGAACAGCAGGCCGATGGCGAAGTTCGTGGCGATGCCGAAATAGTGGGCGCTCGCGCCATGCACGGGAAAGAAGGATGCCGTCACAACGGTGAGCACCAGCAGCATAGTGAAGGTGTCTGGAAGAAAGCGGCGCATCGTGCCAACCCCAATCGCATTTGCAAGTCTTGATGAATTAGGTCTTGCAGATAGACCTATCGCGATCCACGATGCAAGGAATAACAGTTATCGTAAAATGGGATAAGCGTGATGCTAGACCTCACACAATTGCGCAGTTTCGTCGCCGTCGAGCAGATGGGCAGCTTCACGCTGGCGGCAGAACGGCTCGGGCTCGGGCAATCCACAGTCAGCCAGCACATACAGCGGCTGGAAGCGGAGCTCGGCCGGAAGCTTTTGGCGCGCGACACCCACCGCGTCGTCCTGACCGCCGACGGCGAGGCGCTGCTCGGGCATGCGCGGCAGATATTGTCGATCGAGGGAGACGTGCGCCAGCTCTTCGCCGGCAACAGCCTGCGCGGCAGCCTTCGGCTCGGCGTCTCGGAGGATTTCGTCACCAGCCAGCTCCCTGACGTGCTGGAGGAATTCGTTCGCTCACATCCGTCGGTCGATCTCGAGTTGACGGTCGCGCTCAGCGGCACGCTTTATGAAATGCAGGACAATGGCGATCTCGATCTGGTGCTTGCCAAGCGCCGGCTCGGCGATGTCAGGGGAACGCTCGTCTATCGCGAGCCGCTGGTCTGGCTGGCGCGCGATCCGGAGCGTATTCGCAGGCTCGAATCACCGCTGCCATTGATCGCCTTTCCCGTGCCGAGCGTCACCCGCGCCATTGCGCTGGAGGCGCTGCGCCGGCAGCAGATGCCGTGGCGGATCGTCTGCACCTGCGGCAGCCTCAGCGGGCTGACGGCCGCGGCGCGCGCCGGCATGGGCGTTCTCGTTCAGCCCAGGAGCATGGCGCCGGCCGGATTGATGGAGATTGCGCCGGGCTGGCTGCCGGCTCTGGAAGACGTCGAATTCGTGCTGGTGCCGCGCAAAGGAGCGGATCAGCTGCTTGTCAAAGCCTTGTCGGAGGACATTCTCGCCAAGGTGAGGGGGCCGCGGTCCGAGACGCTGCATCTGCCCTGACAGGCCGACGCAGCGCTCCGTTTATTCGCGATATCAGCCCAGGCAGGCGAGGAAGTTCGCCACATCGGCTTCCGTTGTGGCGAAGCTGGTCACGAGACGGATCAGCGTTTCATCATCGCCGACCAGATCCGGCTGCGATTCCGGGATCGGCCATTCGTAGAATTTGGCACCCTTGTCCTCGGCGGCCTTGGAAGCGGATTTCGGTATGATCGCGAAAACCTCATTCGAGATCGTCGGCCAGGCAAGGCGGGCGCCACGGGTCTTTTCGATGCCGGCGCGCAGACGATCGGCCATGCCATTGGAATGGCGGGCCAGATCGAGCCAGAGTCCATCCTGGAAATAGCCGTCGAACTGGGCGGCGATGAAGCGCGATTTGGAGAAGAGCTGGGCGGCGCGCTTGCGGATGAAATGCATCTCCTTTGCCTTCTCCGGATCGAAGAAGACGATCGCCTCGGCGCACCAGCAGCCGTTCTTGGTGCCGCCGAAGGAAAGAATGTCGACGCCGCGCTTCCAGGTCATCTCAGCCGGGCTGGCGGCGAGCGCGACCAGGGCGTTGGCGAAACGCGCGCCGTCCATGTGCAGCGGCAGGCCATTGGCCTTGGCGACGGAGGCCACAGCGTCGATCTCGTCGAGCGAGTAGACGGTGCCGATTTCCGTCGCCTGCGTGATCGTCACGGCAGCGGCGCGACCGTGATGCACCGCATCCTGCGGGAAACGGGCGATCTTCGCGGCAAGCGCTTGGGGGTCGATCTTGCCGGCTGCGCCCTTGACCGTCGCCAGCCGCGCGGAGCTGAAGAAATCCGGCGAGCCGCATTCGTCCTCGGCCACATGTGCCTCGCTATGGCAAAAGGTGATGCCGCCCGGCTTCTGGACGCTGGCGAGCGACAATGAATTGGCGGCCGAACCTGTCGCGACGAAGAAGACTGCAACCTCACGCTCGAAGATTTCGCTGAACTTGGCTTCTACCTTTTGATCCAGATCGCTCAGGCCATAGGCGGTGGCAAAGCCTCCTGACTCGGCAAGGAGACGTTCGGCGATCTTGGAGTGGGCGCCGGCCCAATTATCGGAGGCAAAGAACATGGAGATGCACCAATGAACGAGAGTGAGTTGCAGCGTGATAAATAGGGTCGGCGGGACATTACGCCAATGCAAAAACCTATCAAGAGCAAGAACTTGAAGAACCCATCACAGAAATTGATCTACGCAATCAACAAATAAAATGATGCGCCGCAGCGAAACTTTATTGCTCGATTTATGCGACATAGGCAATCTTCCGTCTTTCATTGACGAATTTTTGCCGTTTTGCTCTTGCGAAGGGGGACACTTTCTGGCATAGAGCTGATGAATTAGGACAGGGTTGCTGTCCTATTTTGGCCGCTGAGGCCGAAGATGCGCCGGAGGGTCCTGACGATGTCGGGATTTCGGGCTATAATTACCGAGAGCAAGTCCTTGACGCCTTCGAGGCGCCGGGCAGGGCGACGGTGGAATAGCAAGGCGCGGAACGCTGACGACAGGCTCCATAGCGGGGCCATGGTTCGCGGCCGGATCTTCACAATGCAACAGAGCTGTCGCGCGTCGGCGCCGGAAACGGACCGCGCGGGACGAAGGAGCGCCCGCGAGGCGGGCCTTACCGGAGGGAAGACGATGACGAACAGGAAGACGTTCACGAGTTTTGACCAGACCGCTGCAGCCAATGCTGCCGCGACGGCCAAAACGTCGAAACGTGCCAATCGTCCGACATCGGGCGGTCTCCCGCCGAAGCAAGGCCTCTACGATCCGCGCAACGAACACGATGCCTGCGGCGTCGGCTTTGTTGCGCACATGAAGGGCCGCAAGTCGCATCAGATCGTGCGCGACGGCCTGTTCATTCTCGAGAACCTGACGCATCGTGGTGCCGTTGGTGCCGATCCGCTGATGGGCGACGGCGCGGGCATTCTCGTGCAGATCCCGGACCGTTTCTTCCGCGAGGAGATGGCCAAGCAGGGCGTCATCCTGCCGAAGGCGGGCGAATATGGCGTCGGCCATTTCTTCCTGCCGCGCGACGAGGCGCTGATCGAGCATTTCAAGACCGCGATCAAGCAGGTCGTTGCCGAAGAAGGCCAGGTGCTGCTCGGCTTCCGCGACGTGCCGGTCGATAATTCCTCGCTGTCGAAGGCGCCTGACATTGCCGCCACCGAGCCGCATCATGTACAGGTCTTCATCGGCGCCGGCCGCGATGCCGGCACGAACGAGGAATTCGAGCGCCGCCTCTTCACCCTGCGCAAGGTGATCTCCAACCGCATCTATGCGGAATATGAGGGCGAGGAGAGCAGCTTCTATCCTGTCTCGCTGTCGAGCTCGACCATCGTCTACAAGGGCATGTTCCTCGCCTACCAGGTGGGCGCTTATTATAAGGACTTGTCCGACCCGCGTTTCGAAACGGCGGTTGCCCTCGTGCACCAGCGGTTCTCGACCAACACCTTCCCGTCCTGGAAGCTGGCGCATCCGTATCGCATGGTCGCTCACAATGGCGAAATCAACACGCTGCGCGGCAACGTCAACTGGATGGCCGCCCGTCAGGCGTCGGTATCCTCGCCGCTCTTCGGCGAAGATATCTCCAAGCTGTGGCCGATCTCGTACGAGGGGCAGTCGGATACGGCCTGCTTCGACAACGCGCTCGAATTCCTCGTGCGCGGCGGATATTCCATGGCGCATGCCATGATGATGCTCATTCCGGAAGCATGGGCCGGCAACCAGCTGATGGCGGCCGAGCGCAAGGCATTCTACGAGTATCACGCCGCCCTGATGGAACCGTGGGATGGCCCGGCCGCCGTCGCATTCACCGACGGCAAGCAGATTGGCGCGACGCTCGACCGTAACGGCCTGCGCCCGGCTCGCTATCTCGTCACCAACGACGATCGCATCATCATGGCGTCCGAGGCCGGCGTTCTGCCGGTCGAGGAAGAGAAGATCATCCAGAAGTGGCGCCTGCAGCCGGGCAAGATGCTGTTGATCGACATGGAAAAGGGCCGCATCATCTCCGACGACGAGGTGAAGTCGGAACTGTCAGGCAAGCATCCCTATCGCAGCTGGCTTAACCGTACGCAGCTGATCCTCGAAGATCTGAAGCCGGTGGAGCCCCGGGCGCTGCGCCGTGACGTGTCGCTGCTCGACCGCCAGCAGGCCTTTGGCTACACCACCGAGGATACCAAGCTCCTGATGTCGCCGATGGCGACGACCGGGCAGGAAGCCGTCGGCTCCATGGGCACGGATACGCCGATCTCGGCCATGTCCGACAAGCCGAAGCTGCTTTACACCTACTTCAAGCAGAACTTCGCGCAGGTGACGAACCCGCCGATCGATCCGATCCGCGAGGAGCTCGTCATGAGCCTCGTCTCGTTCATCGGTCCGCGCCCGAACCTGCTCGATCATACCGGCATGGCCAACGCCAAGCGCCTGGAAGTGCGCCAGCCGATCCTGACCAACGGCGATCTCGAAAAGATCCGCTCCATTGGTCATACGGAGGATCGCTTCGACACCAAGACGCTCGACTTTACCTATGATGTCGAACGTGGCGCCGAAGGCATGCCCGAGATGCTCGACCGGCTCTGCGAGCGGGCGGAAGCGGCCGTTCGCGGCGGCTACAATATCATCGTGCTCTCCGACCGTCAGATCGGACCGGATCGCATCGCGATCCCGGCGCTGCTGGCGACGGCCGCCGTGCATCATCACCTGATCCGCAAGGGCCTGCGCACCTCGGTCGGTCTCGTCGTCGAAACCGGCGAGCCGCGCGAAGTGCATCATTTCTGCCTGCTCGCCGGCTACGGTGCGGAGGCGATCAACCCTTATCTCGCCTTCGACACGCTGCTCGACATGCATCAGCGCGGCGAATTCCCGAAAGAAGTGGACGCCTCGGAAGTCGTCTACCGCTACATCAAGGCGGTCGGTAAGGGCATCCTCAAGGTCATGTCGAAGATGGGCATTTCGACCTATCAGTCCTATTGCGGCGCGCAGATCTTCGATGCTGTGGGCTTGCAGCAGGAGCTGGTCGAAAAATACTTCTTCGGCACGGCAACGATGATCGAAGGCATCGGTCTCGATACAATCGCCGAGGAAACCGTCGCGCGTCACAACTCGGCTTTCGGCCGCGATCCGCTGCTGGCAAGCACGCTCGATATCGGCGGCGAGTATGCCTTCCGCATGCGCGGCGAAAGCCATGCCTGGACGCCGGATGCGGTGGCCGCGCTCCAGCATGCCGTGCGCGGCAATGCCGAGGATCGCTATCGCGAATTCTCGGAAATGGTCAACGATTCGGCGCTTCGGATGAACACCATCCGCGGCCTCTTCAAGATCAAGGGTGCAGAAGCGCTCGGCCGTAAGCCGATCTCGATCGATCAGGTCGAGCCGGCGGTCGATATCGTCAAGCGCTTCTCGACGGGCGCCATGTCCTTTGGCTCGATCAGTCGCGAGGCGCACACGACGCTGGCGATCGCCATGAACCGCATCGGCGGCAAGTCGAACACCGGCGAAGGCGGCGAAGAAGCGGACCGTTACATGCCGCTCGTCGACGGCTCGCCGAACCCGGAACGTTCCGCCATCAAGCAGATTGCGTCTGGCCGTTTCGGCGTGACCACCGAATATCTGGTCAATGCCGACGTGCTGCAGATCAAGGTCGCGCAGGGCGCCAAGCCCGGCGAAGGCGGCCAGCTGCCCGGCCACAAGGTCGATGCCACGGTTGCCAAGACCCGGCATTCGACGCCGGGTGTCGGCCTGATCTCGCCGCCGCCGCACCATGACATCTATTCGATCGAGGATCTGGCGCAGCTGATCTTCGACCTGAAGAACGTCAACCCGACCTCGGATGTGTCGGTCAAGCTCGTCTCGGAAGTCGGCGTCGGCACGGTTGCCGCCGGCGTCGCCAAGGCGCGCGCCGATCATATCACCGTCTCAGGCTATGACGGCGGCACCGGCGCTTCGCCGCTGACCTCGCTGAAGCATGCTGGCTCTCCTTGGGAAATCGGCCTTGCCGAGACCCAGCAGACGCTGGTGCTGAATGGGCTGCGCTCGCGCATCGCCCTGCAGGTGGACGGTGGTCTCAAGACCGGCCGCGACGTCATCATCGGCGCGCTGCTCGGTGCCGACGAATTCGGCTTTGCCACCGCGCCGCTGATCGCGGCCGGCTGCATCATGATGCGCAAGTGCCACCTGAACACCTGTCCGGTTGGCGTCGCCACCCAGGATCCGGTGCTGCGCAAGCGCTTCAAGGGCGCGCCGGAACATGTCATCAACTACTTCTTCTTCGTTGCCGAAGAAGTGCGCGAGATCCTCGCCTCGCTTGGCGTGACCAAGCTGGACGACATCATCGGCGCTTCCGAGCTTCTGGAAAAGGACGACATGCTCGCCCACTGGAAGGCCAAGGGCCTCGACTTCAGCCGCATCTTCCACAAGGTCGATGCGCCGAAGGAAGAGACCTACTGGACATCAGTGCAGAAGCACCCGATCGACGACGTTCTCGACCGCAAGCTGATCGAGAAGGCCGAACCGGCGCTGTCTTCCAAGACACCGGTCGCCTTCGAAGTCGACATCAAGAACGTCGACCGTTCGGCCGGCGCCATGCTGTCGGGCGCGGTTGCCAAGCGCTACGGCCATCGCGGCCTGAAGGATGATACGATCAACGTCACGCTCAAGGGCACAGCCGGCCAGTCGTTCGGCGCATTCCTGGCGCGCGGCGTGACCTTCAACCTCATCGGCGACGGCAACGACTATGTCGGCAAGGGCCTTTCGGGCGGCCGCATCATCGTCCGTCCGCCGGAGAATTCGAAGATTAAGGCCGAACACTCGATCATCGTCGGCAACACCGTGCTCTACGGTGCGACCGAAGGCGAGTGCTACTTCCGCGGTGTCGCGGGCGAGCGCTTCGCAGTCAGAAACTCCGGTGCGGTCGCCATCGTCGAAGGCGTGGGTGACCACGGCTGCGAATACATGACCGGCGGCGTCGTCGTCGTGCTCGGCGAGACCGGGCGCAACTTCGCAGCGGGCATGTCGGGCGGTGTCGCCTACGTGCTCGACGAGAAGGGCGATTTCGCCAGCCGCTGCAACATGGCCATGGTCGAACTGGAGCCGGTTCCCGAAGAGGACGAACTGTTGGAGAAGCTGCATCATCACGGCGGCGACATCATGCACAAGGGACGCGTCGACGTCTCGGATGACATGACACGCCATGATGAGGAGCGTCTCTACCAGCTGATTTCGAACCATTTCCACTATACGGGCTCGACGCGAGCCAAGGAAATTCTCGATCGCTGGGCCGACTACCGCCCGAAATTCCGCAAGGTCATGCCGGTCGAATACCGTCGTGCCCTCGTTGAAATGGAGCGCAGCCGGATGAGCGTGGCGGCGGAGTAATCCGCCCCGGCTCACCAAGCCAGTCGAGGACTTCGCCTCGCATTGCGGTCGCTGATCACGGCGATGGCAACTGTCGAATAGCGGAATCGGATTTGAATTAAAGTGCCGGACAGGGCAACGGGATTTGCCCTCAGGCACGGGAGCCTCGGCTCCTCTTTTTGAGTGAGGAAACGAAAGCATGGGCAAGGTAACAGGCTTCTTGGAGATCGACCGTCAGGTCGGCAAGTATCAGCCGGCATCGGATCGCATCCGGCATTTCCGCGAATTCACGATCCCCATGTCGGACCAGGAAGTGCAAAAACAGGCAGCGCGCTGCATGGACTGTGGCATTCCCTATTGCCACGGCCCGACCGGCTGCCCGGTGCACAACCAGATTCCGGATTGGAACGACCTCGTCTACAACAACAACTGGGAAGAGGCGATCCGCAACCTGCATTCGACCAACAACTTTCCGGAATTCACCGGTCGCGTCTGCCCCGCACCCTGCGAGGAGGCCTGCACGCTGAACCTGGAAGATGCGCCGGTCGCCATCAAGACCGTCGAGCAGGCGATTGCCGACAAGGCCTATGAGCTTGGCTTCATTCGTCCGCAGCCGGCAACGGTGCATACGGGCAAGAAGGTCGCCATCATCGGTTCCGGCCCCGCCGGCATGGCGGCTGCCCAGCAGCTCGGCCGCGCCGGCCACGAGGTTCATCTCTACGAGCGCGAGAGCAAGCCCGGCGGCCTGCTGCGCTATGGCATTCCTGACTTCAAGATGGAGAAGAACTTCATCGACCGCCGTGTCGAGCAGATGACGGGCGAGGGCGTCACCTTCCATTGCGGCGTCAACGTCGGCGTCGACGTCAAGGTCGAGCAGCTTCTGGCCGATCATGATGCCGTGCTCTATTGCGGCGGCTCGGAAACCCCGCGCGAAGCCGGCATTCCCGGCGTCGAGCTGGCCGGCGTCCATGACGCCATGCCCTATCTCGTGCAGCAGAACCGCCGTGTCGGCCGTGAGAACATCGACAGCGCCGGCTGGCCTGCCGACCCGATCCTGGCAGGCGGCAAGCATATCGTCGTCGTCGGCGGCGGCGATACCGCATCCGATTGCGTCGGCACCGCATTCCGCCAGGGCGCCGTGAAGGTGACGCAGCTCGACATCCGCCCGCAGCCGCCGGAAAAGGAAGACAAGCTTGCCGTCTGGCCGTTCTGGGCGACGAAGATGCGCACGTCTTCCTCGCAGGCCGAGGGCGCAGTTCGCGAATTCCAGGTCGCGACGCTGGAGTTCATCGGCGAAGACGGCGTGCTGACCGGTGTAAAGTGCTGCGAAGTCGATGAGCGCCGCAAGCCGATCGCCGGAACGGAATTCGTCATCCGCGCCGATCTCGCCTTCATCGCCATCGGCTTCCGCGGCCCCTTCACCGACAGCGTGCTCCAGGAACTCGACGGCAAGCTGACGCTCAACACCGACCGCCGCGGCTCGACCAACGTTGTTGCCAACGACAAGGACTACAAGACTTCGGTCGACAAGCTCTGGACCGCCGGCGACGTTCGCCGCGGCCAGTCGCTGGTGGTCTGGGCGATCCGCGAGGGCCGTCAGGCAGCGCGTGCGATCGACGAGGCCCTGATGGGCTCGACGGTTCTGCCGCGGTAAGCCTCACCGATATCGCCTGTCAGTTATGAGAAAGGCCGGGTTCGCAATGAACCCGGCCTTCTGTCTTATCTGCTTGCCGCTATGTTCCAATTGTAGACGCAGCGGTCGAGCCCGATGGCGATCTCCAGCACCGTGACGTCATGGTCGGTCGCCAGGCCCTTCTTGGCCTGGTTGCGATAGCGCTGCGGGAAATCCGTGCGCTTGGAGATGGAGCAGACCTCCATCCATTTGTCGCCGTTATCCACTTCGATATCCATCGTGACCTGCGAGTAGGCCGGCAGGCGATCGGACGGAACGATCCTCGTCGGCAAATGGATGACCGATCCGATCATGCGGCGAACCGGCTCCAGGCTCGCTGCGTGATAGTCGTTGCCACTGTCGGCGGTGAAGGCGCATTGGAATTCGAGCTGCCAGAATTCCTTGAGCCGCACATTTTTGCCGGGCTGGTCCTGTTCGCGGCGGTAGGATTTGCCTGCCTGCCAGATGCAGAGAGGCAGCCGTGTCCTCGAATGATTGCCGAGGAGATGCTGCATGTAGACATAGGTGGATGGTGTCGTTTCCGGGCGAAGCAGAAGTTCGGCCTCGGTTTCCGATAGTCGTTCCTGCACCCATATATCCGAATTGGAATAGGCTTCGGAGACCAGGTTTCTCGGCATCAGGGTAGGGGCCTCGACCCTTCGGATATCCCAGGCGGGGTTTGCGGAGCGCAGGAAGCTCGAGACTTCGTCGGAAAAGAAGCGGATGAGGTCGTTACGCAGACGGATGTCTCGCTCTTCCCAGTGAACGAGCGAATTGACGTTGTAGATATTGAGCACGTGCCATTCTCCATGGGCAACGTTGATATTTTGGGGCAGGGGCTTTACGTCCAGCAATGGCCGGACGCACGATGCCTCCGGTCGTCACGACTGGACGCGGAGACCTCGGCCGGAGAAAGCGCGGAAAACCACAGCCTGCGGGCAGGTGCGGTGACGATCGATCTGATCTGCGCTATCGGTGCTCATGGCGCTTTTCTATTGGTAGGTTGTAGTGTTGTCAAACGGCATCCGGGGTGCCTACCGCGCCACCGATCCCTGTAGGCGGTAATCGTCCACGCGACCTGCAGGGGCAGGCGCCATCTGGCCCTTGTCGACCAGAAGATCCCGCGGTGATGCTGCCGGGGAGGTGGGCGCGGGCACGCTCCCCAGGAGCTGCGCGCCGCCATCGAGCTCAGGATCGGAAAGATTCATCGGCGGAATGCTGGTGACTTTCTCCGGTTCCGTGCCCGGTAGGCTCGTCTGCTGTGCCGGCAGCGGACTGCCGGTATCGAGGCGGGTGATGTCGGGGCTTGCCTGATTGCCCAGCAGCCGGCGCGCCGGCTTTTCGACATAGAAGGCGATCTTGCGCTTGCCTGCCGCGGTCATGTTGACGCCGTCGGCGGTTCTGAGACGCACCTGCTGGCCGTTAATGTCGGAGCCAGTGACGACGAACTCGCCGCTCTGATCGGTGAAACCGTCCCAGATGTCGACATATTCGCCGCCGACGGCTGCCATCTGGCTTTGATAGAGGTGGTTGAGCTTGACTGCACTCGCGGTCAGCTGGTCCGAACCGAAAGGCGGCAGGCCGACCCAGAGAAGGGGTATGCGGCGGTTCGTTATCAGCTTGGCGAACTGCTGTACGCGCTCCTCATAGGCGAGAAACCATGGGTCCGTACCGTATTTCTCGTTAAGGCCTGAGCCGATGATGGGCTGGCGGTCGTTGGCGCCGAGCATGACGACGACCATCGCCGGTTTCATCTGATCCATCATTCCGGACAATTGCTGCGGCCAGTTGTAATAATCCTGGCGGACGAGGCCGGAGGCGACATTGCCGCGCGCCTGGATGACGACGCCTGGCGAGGTGGAAAAGGCGTCTTCCAATCCGGTTCCAAGGCCGCTTGCCAGAAAATCGCCGACGACGAGAATCGTCTTTGCGTCCTGAAGCTTTTCCGCTGCTGGCGGCGTCTCCGGCTGTACCACCACCGGCTGGCGCGGTGGCGGCGTTGGCCGCTTGCGCGGCTGGCTTTTTCTTCGTGGCGGCGGCTGCTCGGCGGGCTGGTCGGGATAGTCTGGCTCGCGGGTGCCGAACAGCATGTCGAGCAAGTTTCTGCGTGGCCGCTCCTGCGCCTCGGCCGCCGGAGAAAGACAGCCGAACGCGATGACAGCCGCAATGAATGCCGCGAAGATGATTCTCAGGCTTGCCATGGTTGCGCGGGCAGGTCGCTCTATCATCATTTCTTTCCGCTCACGGCCCATGGTGGCATGAGGGCGGCTCCCTCGTCCAGCGATCCCGGATTCGACAGATGCGACGGCCTATTTGCGCAGCGCGTTCAACAGGTTCATCGAGGGCTCGCCGTCCGCGTCCATGCCGATGCGCTGCTGAACTGCAGCGATCGCGGCCTTCGAGCCGGAACCGAAATTGCCGTCGACGACGCCGTCATAATAGCCGAGCTGCTTCAATCGCGTCTGCAGCTCGAACTTCTGCTGCACGTTCAGCGTGCCGCTCGGACGTGGCCAGGATTGCTGCATGCCGCCATAGCCGGCGATTTGATCGGCCAGCAGGCCGACGGCGAGCGCATAGCTGTCGGATGCATTGTAACGCTTTACGGTGAAGAAGTTGCCGGTCATCAGGAAGCCGGGGCCGTTCGGGCCGCCCGGCATTTTCAGCTGCGCGCGGTCGGAGGTCTGGCGGAAGCCTTTGCCGTTGGGGCGCACGAAGCCGAGGGCCGCCCATTGAGCGATGGTGTGCGTCTTGCCGGCCTGAGCGTGGCTGCCGGCGGGCACGATGACTTCGTAGCCCCAGGTACGGCCGGTGCTCCAGCCGTTCTTGGCGAGAAGATTGGCCGTCGTCGCCAAGGCGTCCGGAATGGAGTTCCAGATATCGGCATGGCCGCTGCCATCGGCATCGACGGCGTAAAGCAGATAGCTGGTCGGGATGAACTGGGTGTGACCCATCGCGCCGGCCCAGGAACCATTCAGATCCTTGCGCGATATATCGCCCTTCTGCAGGATCTTCAGCGCGGCGATGAGCTGCTTTTTGGCGTAGCCGGCCCGCTTCGGATCGGCATAGGCAAGTGTCGCGAGTGCCCGGGGCACATAATGCAGCCGGTCGTTCTTGGCCAGAACGGCGCCGTAGTTCGACTCCATCGACCAGATGGCCAGAATAATGTTTCGATCCACACCGAAATGCTGCTCGAGCGTGCGTAATGTGGATGCGTATTTGACCGCCATCTTCCGGCCAATATCGACGGTATACGGATTGACACGGGAATCGAGGTAATCCCAGATCTGGGACTTGAATTCCGGTTGGTACTGCGCCTTTTCGAGGACTGTGGGGTCGGGGTCCGTCACGCCGGCAAATGCATTGCGATAGGTCGATTGCGTAATGCCGCTCTTTGCGGCGGTCGCATAGAAGCCCGCGATCCATTTTTGGAACCCTGGGTCGGCATTGGCGTTAACGGGAAGGAATCCCGCCAAGGCGCCGAGCGCGAGCGCCAGAGCGAGACCAAGAAGGGAGTTTTTGCGGTTTACGGTCATCGACAGCCTTGTCCATCAATCGTTGGATTTCGGTGCGGCGATGCGCGTAGCATCGGCCCAAGCTTGACACTAAACGAACGAAGTCAACAAATTCTTTACCATGGAAGCGGGGTTCAGTCATTATTTGCAAAACAGTAGCAAATTTAATCTACTGACCTTTAGAATGGCTTGGCGCCAACTGATTTAATGCCCAGGAGGTATGAGTGGGACAGCATAAGAAGGTTCGTAAGGCAGTATTTCCGGTCGCAGGACTAGGGACGCGGTTCTTGCCGGCGACCAAGGCGGTGCCGAAGGAAATGCTGACCGTCGTCGATAAGCCGGTGATTCAATACGTCGTCGACGAGGCGATGGAAGCCGGGATCGAGCATTTCGTATTCGTGACGGGCCGCAGCAAGCACGTCATCGAAGATTATTTCGACATTCAGTTCGAACTCGAGCATACGCTGCGCCAGCGCAACAAGAATGCCGAGCTGTCGCTGCTGAGCGGCCTGCTGCCGAAGGCGGGTACGGCGAGCTTCACGCGCCAGCAGGAGCCGCTCGGCCTCGGCCACGCCGTCTGGTGCGCCCGCGAGATCGTCGGCGACGAGCCTTTCGCGCTGCTGCTGCCCGACATGGTCATGCGCGCCGAAAAGGGCTGCATGAAGGGCATGATCGAGCTTTACGAGCAGAGCGGCGGCAACGTCATCGCCGTCGAGGAATGCGCTCCCGATCAGACACATAAATACGGCATCGTCGGCGTCGGCGATACGATCGGCAGCGGTTTCCGCATCACCGAAATGGTCGAGAAGCCGGCCAGGGGCACCGCTCCGTCCAACTTCTTCATCAACGGCCGCTACATCCTGCAGCCGGAAATCTTCCGCATCCTGGAAAGCCAGGAGCGGGGTGCCGGCAACGAGATCCAGCTGACCGACGGCATGCTGAAGCTTGCGCAGTCCCAGGATTTTGCCGGCTACCACTTCCGGGGCCAGACCTTCGACTGCGGCGCAAAGGATGGATTCATTCTCGCCAACGTCGCGTTTGCACTTTCGCGCGCAGATATCCGTCCGACCATCGAAGATGAATTGAAGGGGCTGATCGCTGCCTTGAAGTAGGCTGCCGATTCATCGAGACTGAAGACTGAGGCCCGGTTATGCCGGGCCTTTTTCATTGCGGAAGCAGATGGTTTTCAATCAAGATCATAGCGCTATGCGAAAGCGCGATCAGCGCTTTACTGTCAACCCGACGCCGGCCTGGAGCTGGCGCGTGTCGTCGCCGGCTTTTCTGGTGGTCAGCTGGTAGCCGATATTGCCGGTCAGATCGAGATAGCGGTTGATCCCCCAGGTCAGACCGAGCGCTGCGTCATATTCGGTTTCGTTGGCTGCGCTGCCGGAAGGATAATCACGCCAGATCGTTCCGCCCGTTACCTTGGCAGTGAGATCGTCGCGCAGCTGATGGCTCACGGTGCTGGTGAGGCGGTAAGCGGTGTAGCCGCCCAGGCCCGGGGTCGTCGACGGTTGAACCGTGCTCGAAAGGCCGATGCTCACATCGGTGCCGCGCTGCGGCGACCAGGCAAGACTGCCGTCGATCGTCGGCGAGTCGATCGAGGCAAGGCGCGCATCGTCGAATTCCGTATGCTGGTAGCCGAAGCCGAGTTCGCCCTTCAATTTCTCGCCGAGATCGATTTCGACGCCTGCCTTGCCGCCATAGCTCTGGTTCGAGCGCGCATAGCCGTTGCTGTCGCGCGTCTGGTCGTAGATCGCGAGGCCAAGGTCGGCTTCCACGAAGGGAATGATCACCGGCGAGAGCTCATAGCCGATGCGGCCGCGCCATGTGCCGGCCGTCTGGTCGCGATCGCTGAGGGTGATCTGGGTTCCGTCAGAGAGCACGGCGTCGGAATAAACCGTTCGCGTCAGCGCAACAGCGGTCGTGCCGCGCAGCAGGCCGAAGTCGCGTTCCAGCGAAAGCCCGGTGGAGAACTGATTGACGGCGGATTGTTTCGACGCGCCGGCAATTGCATTCGGGTCGTTGGTGTCTTCCCTATAAAATTGGTAGCCGGCGGTGACGTGGGCGGTGGTGTTGGCGGGAAGGTCAAGGCGCAGGTCGGCATTGATCGTGACCACAGGCTGTTCCGCGCCTGTGCCGCTGAGGTTCTTCTGCCAGACACCTTCACCGGTGATGGTCAGGGCGTGTCGATCCCAATCGGATGTCAGCGTGCTGCGCAAATCCGTTTGCAGGAAGGTGCGGTTGTTCTCGGTGGAACCGGTCTTGTTCCGCTCCATATTGATGGACTGATTGACCGAGGGGCGCAGGGTGAAGGTGCCGAGCGGTATGCCTTGCGCATCGGCGCGATCGGGATGCGCTCGTGTCCTCAGCCCATCGATGGCGGGTTCGCGTGAATTGACGCGGCGCAGATCGTCGCTGAGCGTGGAGCTCGTCGTGGTCGGATCGACATTGTCGAGGCGGAGGCGCATGTTCGGTGGCGTGTCCGCATTGCTGCTGGAGGCCTGGTTCACTGGCGATGTCGCCTGCGCATCGGCTGCAGATGCCGCCGTCCGGTCAGGCGCGGCGCCGGAGGTCGGTAGTGCCAACGGATCGTCGACGCTCTGGTCAGGTGTGAGCGCCTGGGCATTGGCCGACATCGGTACGGCGAATACGACACCCCAGCCCAGCACGGCAGATGTTGCCCATGCTGTCAGCCGGAGGGCACTTTTACCCGCCTTGTTCTTGCCGATGTTCATGTTGTTTATATCTGACCTTACTGGAAATGCGCTAAATCCTTACCCAAGTGTAAAGCCGTGTGGTTAACGCTTGGTTGCTAAGGGGCAGTTGTGAGGATCGCGGCGGTAATATTATCGGGGTAGAGCAGCGCACCGCGGCTGTTGGCACTGACCGATCTTCGGTGGACAGATTTATGGAAAAGCGTTAGGCCTCCCTCATGAATAAGAGAGCTGTAAAACTCATCGAGAACGGTGCGATCGAATCCGCCATGCGAACGATCGAGACCGAAAGACGGGGCATGGAGGCGCTGGAACGCGCGCTGAGCGACGGTCTGGCCGAGCCCTTCAGCCGCGCGGTGGAGGTCATCGGCGACATCAGCGGCCGCGTCGTTATCACCGGTGTCGGCAAGAGCGGCCATATCGGCAACAAGCTTGCCGCAAGTCTGGCCTCCACGGGCACGCCGGCTTTCTTCGTCCATCCGGTCGAGGCCAATCACGGCGATCTCGGCATGATCACGCAGGACGACGTCATCATCGCCATATCCTGGGGTGGCGAAAGCGCGGAGCTGCGCGGCATCATCAGTTATTCCCGCCGCTTCTCGATCCCGATGATCGCCATCACCGCAGGCGAGACCTCGACGCTCGCCCGCGAGTCGGACGTGGTATTGCTGCTGCCCAAGGAGCAGGAAGCCTGTCCCCACGGACTGGCCCCGACGACATCGACGCTGCTGCAGCTGGCCATCGGCGATGCGCTGACCGTGGCTCTGCTCGAGGCACGCGGCTTCACGGCCGAAGATTTCCGTACCTTCCATCCCGGCGGCAAGCTCGGCGCCAGCCTTTCGCATGTCGCCGACATCATGCATAAGGGTGACCGCGTGCCCCTGGTTCGCCTTGGCACCGGCATGCCGGAAGCGGCGATGACGCTGTCGAAAATGCGTTTCGGCTGTGTCGGTGTGATCGATGATGACGGCTGCCTGTGCGGCATCGTCACCGATGGCGATATCGCCCGCAATCTCGGCACCAGCCTTGCCGATATGCGCGTGGACGAGGTGATGACCCGTAACCCGAAGACGGTGAAGGAAACGACGCTGGCGACGGGCGCCATGGCCGTGCTCAATCGTCACAATATCTCGGCGCTGATAGTCGTCGACGATGCACGTCGGCCGATCGGCGTCGTGCATTTCCACGATCTGCTGCGGATCGGCGTGGCCTAGAGGGTTCCTTTCAGCATTCCGGACGGAAAACCGCTGTGCACTCTTCCCCGAGTTGCTCCTGTCAGGCCGGCTCGACCGTGAGGTCGCGGCCGTTGCTGGCGATGATCTTGACGCGGGTGCCGACGGGCAGATCAGGCCCCCTGACCGTCCAATAGGTATCGTTCAGGCGAATGCGTCCCCGGCCTTCGGTGATCGGTTGGTCGAGCGTTGCCGTGCGTCCGACCAAGCTTGCCCCGCGCTGGTTCAGGAACGGTTCATCCGTGACCTGGTTCTCGTTATAGAGATAGCGGCGGCCAAGCAGGGCGGTGATCACGGCGGTGGCCGCAAAGACGAGCCACTGCACCTGCCAGACCCAGAAGGCACTTGTCCAGAAGAGCAGCGACAAGGCCCCGACGATGATGCCGGCAAGCCCGATCCAGACGAGGAAGAAGCCCGGCAGGATCAACTCGGCGGCAAGCAGCACCAGACCCACCAGCCACCAACTCCAGGGGCCGAGTTCGACGACGAGATTGTCGAACATCTCAGCTCTCCTTTGATGTCTGCGGATTGATCGACGGCGTGGTGCGTGCGGGGCCGGTGCGTGGGCGAGGTGGCTGCGGCGCGCCGTCGCCATCACCATTGTCGCCGAAAACTTCGCGGGCGATGGCGCCGATGCCGCCAAGCGAGCCGATGATGGCGCTGGCCTCCATCGGCATGAGCACGATCTTCGAATTGCCGGCGGAGCCGATCGCGGTCAAGGCCTCCGTGTACTTCTGTGCGATGAAGTAGTTGATCGCCTGCACGTTGCCCTCGGCGATGGCCTCGGACACTACGCGCGTCGCCTTCGCTTCGGCCTCGGCCAGGCGTTCGCGAGCCTCGGCATTGCGGAAGGCCGCTTCGCGCTGGCCTTCGGCCTGCAGGACGGCGGCCTGCTTGGCGCCTTCTGCACGCAGGATCTGCGCATTGCGCAGACCTTCGGCCTCGAGAACCTGTGCGCGCTTTTCACGCTCGGCCTTCATCTGCCGGCCCATGGCGTCGACCAGGTCTTTCGGCGGCTGGATGTCCTTGATTTCGACGCGCGTCACCTTGATGCCCCAGGGCTCCACCGCCTCGTCGACCACGCGTAGCAATCGCTCGTTGATGGCGTCGCGGTTGGACAAAAGCTCATCCAGATCCATCGAACCCATGACGGTACGGATGTTGGTCTTGGTAAGATTGAGGATCGCGGTTTCGAGATTGGTGATCTGATAAGCCGCCTGAGCCGCATTCAGCACTTGGAAGAAGGCCACCGCATCGGCGGAAATGCTGGCATTGTCCTTGGTGATGACTTCCTGGGTCGGCACGGCGAGAACCTGTTCCATCACGTTCATGCGTGCGCCGATCGTTTCGATGAAGGGCACGATCAGGTTGAGCCCCGGCTCCAGCGTGCGGATATAGCGGCCAAAGCGCTGGACCGTGTACCGATAGCCCTGCGGCACGGTCTTGATGCCCGCAAACAGCACCAGGATGACCAAGACCACCAGGGCAATCACAACAATGCTGAAACCACCGACCACCATCGAACTCCTCCATGGACGCGCCCGCCTGCAGCGGGGGCGCGTCGCGTAAATCGCCACCGTTCTGCCCCTAACCGCTCGGTCGAGCATAAGAGGCGGCAGCTCAATCAGATGTGGTGGGTTAGCATGTTCTCGGCAAGTGAGGAATGGGGGCGCGACGGGTGTTCAAGCCTGCCGCGGCGGCGTGGTTCGATCAATCTATCGCGATCAAGGTCTTGCGCCGGACGATTGATCTTCATACCTTATCAGGTGAATTTCCGGCTCCGCTGCCAGGCAACCTTTCGAGCCAGGCTATTGCGCATCATCGGGGTGAGGCTATGAACATAGATAGGACCTTGCGGTCGGTCGTGGCCGTGCACGCGTCAATTCCGGAAGATGCTTTTACTGCGACAACGCTCGGTATCCGCAGGGAAGGCAGCGGCGTGGTCATCCGGGGAAACGGCCTGGTTTTGACGATCGGCTATCTGATCACCGAAGCGGACGAGGTCTGGCTGACGACCAATAGCGGTCGCGTCGTGCCGGGCCACGCGTTGGCTTACGATCAGGAAACCGGGTTCGGTCTGGTGCAGGCGCTCGGCCCGCTCGACGTGCCCGCCCTCGAATTCGGCGATGCCAACAAGGCGGAGATCGGCGATGAAGTTGTCGTCGCCGACGGGATTGGCCAGTTCGTCGAGGCAAAGATCGTCGCCAAGCAGGAATTCGCCGGCTATTGGGAATATCTGCTCGACGAGGCGATCTTCACGGCACCCGCCCATCCCTCCTGGGGCGGAGCTGCGCTACTCGACGAGGATGGCAAGCTCCTCGGCATCGGTTCGCTGCACCTGCAGATGGCGACCCAGAATGGTGACAGTGCCGATATCAACATGATCGTGCCGATCAACCTGCTGATTCCGATCTTGGACGACCTGATCAAGCGCGGCCGGGTCGATAAGCCACCGCGACCCTGGCTCGGCGCCTTTTCCGCGGAAAGCAACGGCGAGGTCGTTGTCATGAGCGTGACCGAAGGTGGTCCCGCCGCCAAGGCGGGGTTGCGCCGGGGAGACGTCATTTCCGAGATCCGCGACGGGGAGGTCGACGGGCTCGCCGACTTCTACCGCAAGATATGGCAGAGCGGACCCGCGGGCGCGGAGATCCCCATGCGCGTGCTGCGCGACGGCCGTGAGGCCTGGCTGCGCGTCAAATCGGCAGATCGCGGCAGCTTCCTCAAAAAGCCGCAGCTGCAATAGGCCTGCATCGCCGGCCCCGCTGCCGGCAGGTCTCAAGCCCAGCCGAGCAGCTCCCGCCGCACGACCTTCTCCAGCACGTTCATGCCGTCGTCGCTGTCGTTAAGGCAGGGAATATGGGTGAACTTGTCGCCGCCATTGTGATGGAAGGATTCGGCCGCCTGTTCGGCGATCTCCTCCAGCGTCTCCAGACAGTCCGAGACGAAGCCCGGATTGAGAACGGCGATGCGTTTCGTGCCGTTTTTGGCCAGCTCTTCCACCGTCTTGTCGGTGTAGGGCTGCAGCCACTCCTCCGGCCCGAAGCGGGACTGGAAGGTGACCATGAACTGGTCCTCGGAAAGGCCAAGCCTCTCGCGCAGCAGGCGGCCGGTCTTCTGACAGAAACAGTAATAGGGATCGCCCAGTTTGAAGTAGGACATCGGTATGCCGTGGAAGGAGGCGAGGATCTTTTCGGGCTGCCAGTCCAGCGTCGAGAGGTGCCGTGTCACGGAGTTGGCAAGCGCCTCGATATAAGTCTCGTCGTCGTGATATTGCGGCACGGTGCGGACCGCCGGCTGCCAGCGCATCTTCTGGAGTTTTTCGAACGCCTTGTCGTTGACCGTTGCCGTCGTTGCTGCCGCATATTGCGGATAGAGCGGGAAGAGCACGATGCGTTCGCAGCCTTCGTCCTTCAGGGCCTGGATACGGTCGGCAATCGAGGGCTGGCCGTAACGCATCGCCCAATCCACCCGGACATTGGGCAGGTCGCCCAGGCGCCCAGCCATCAGGTCGGACTGGTTGCGCGTATAGGTGCGCAGATAGCTTTCGTTCTTTTCCTTGTTCCAGATCGTCTCATAGGCTTTGCCGACCTTCTGCGGCCGGGTGTTGAGCACGATGCCGAACAGGATCGGATACCATTTCCAGCGCGACCATTCGATGACACGGCGGTCGCTCAGGAATTCCCGCAGGTAACGGCGCATCGAGGAATAATCGGTGCCGTCGGGTGTTCCCAAGTTGACGAGCAGCACGCCGACCTTGCCGTATGTCACGCTTGGGTGATCGGACGGAAGCGCGGTCGGGTCTGCTGTCATCGGTTGAATTCCTCTCAAGATACCAAGCACCTCACATAGGAACAAAAGCCGGCCCGGGGAAGCCCGGACCGGCTCGGATAGGCGAGACAAATCGTCCTTACTTGGCTGGAATCCTCAACTTTTCGCCGACCGGCAGATGGCGCGGCTTGATATTGCGATTGGCGGCCAGAAGTTTGCGCCATTGGTTGGCGCTGCCATAGTAGGTCTTGGCGAGACCCCACAGCGTGTCGCCGGCGACGACGACATGAGTCGTCGGTGTCTTCGGCGGTTCGCTTGCCGCAGCTTGCGGCGCGGCTGCTGCCGGAGCCGTGGCCGCGGCCGCGGGGGTGGCCGGCGTTTCAGCAGCGGGGGCTGACGTTGCAGACGTCGACTTTGTCGGGTCCGATTTTGCCGGAACGGGCGGGGCCGGCGTCGGGTTTGCCGGCATGGACGTGCTGGGCGTGGTCACGCTGGGAGCCGAAGAGGCGGGCGCCGTCGCCGCGGGCGAGGCGGCGGTGCCCTCGGCAGCTGCAGGTGCCGGTTTCTGCTCCGGCGCGGCCAGCGGCTTGGCATCGGCGGGCTTTGCCGGCTCCGGCTGTGCGGCTGCCTGGGCAGGGGCGGCCTGGGCTGCCGGAGCGACTTGGGCTACTGGAGCGACCTGGGTTACGCGGCCATCCGTATAGGGCTTGTAGGGATTGTGTGCGCCAAGATAGTCGGCGACCACCGCTTCCAGGTTGGGGCCGAAATCATAGGCATTCTTGGCATTTTTGGCAAAAACCGCATAGCCGTCGCCGCCGGCGCGCATGTAGTTGTTGCTGACGACGCCATAGGTCTTTTCGGGGTCGAGCGGCTTGAATTCCTTGCCTTCCTGGACGTCAACCGAGATCAGACGGCTGCCTGCGGGCTTCGACTTATCGAAGCTGTATTTAAGACCGGCAACCTGCGGGAAGCGGCCGGCACCGTCGTCGATCTGGCTGAGGCCATTTTCGAGCGCTGCTTTCACATCGGCGCCGGTCAGCTGGAAGGTCGCGACCGTGTTCTGGAAAGGCAGTACGGTCAGCACGTCGCCCATGCTGACATCGCCGGCGCCGATGGAGGCGCGCAGGCCGCCGCCGTTCTGAATGGCGATGGAAATGCCCTGTGCCCTGGTACGGTCCAGCATCGCGTCGGCCACCAGATTGCCCATCGAGCATTCCTGGACGCGGCAGATTTCGCGTGCGCCTTCGATCGGGCCTTGCGAGTTACCGATGACCTTCTTGCGCAGCTCTTCGATCGGCTTGGCCATCTCTTGCACGCGCGCGGCAATGGCGGGATCTGGCTTGACGGAGGAATCGAGCAGGATCGGGTCGCCCTTGGCGTCCTTGACGACGCCATTGTCGTCGAAAGTGACGACAAAATCGCCGAGATATTTGCTGTAGGAGGCGGCCTGAACCACCGGCACCTTGTAGCCTGCCGGATTGTCGACCATGGTCGGATAGGGGCCGGCGGCCTTCGGGTCCGTATTCGATAGCAGCGTATGCGAGTGGCCGCCGACGACGATGCTGACGCCGGCGATCTTGGCGATCTTGTCGACATCGCGCGGATAGCCGACATGGGTGAGCGCGATGATCTTGTTGATGCCCTGCGACTTAAGCGCATCCACCTCGGCGCTGATGGCGGCGGCATCGTCGGTGACCTTGACATGTGGGCCGGGGGAGGCGAGCTCCGGCGTTTCGGTCGTCACGGCGCCGACGATACCGATCTTTTGCCCACCGATATTGAGGACGATCGACTTCTTGATGCGGTTGCCGAGCTTCGACTGGTCGTCGATCACGAGATTGGCTGTCACGACCGGGAACTGCGCCTTGTCGAGAAAGGCGGCAAGCGGGCCCTCGCCATCATCGAATTCATGATTGCCGACGGTCATGGCGTCGATCTTCATGCCGTTCAGGAATTCGACCTCGGCCGCCCCTTTGTAGGTCGTGTAGAACAGGGAGCCCTGGAAATTGTCGCCGGCGTCGAGCACCAACACGTTCTGGCCGGCAAGAGCAGCGCGCCTCTGGTCGATGGCCGCTTTCAGCCGCGCGGCGCCGCCGAAGCATTCGTTCTTGGCTTCCTCGGCTGCAGAGCAGGTCGCATCGAACTTGTTGATCGACTCCACGCGCGAATGGAAATCGTTGAAGTGCAGGATATTGAGCTGATAGTCCGCGAAGGCGGCGCTGCTGCTGAGCGCCAATAGCGTAGCGGCCAAAAGACACGCTCCGAAGGGCTGCTTCATCTGTCTCTCCTGTTCGTCGTTGTAATCCGGCCCGCGCAAACCCCGCAACGGTCCCCCACCCGAATGTTTTCATCATGGCGAAGCGAGTGCAAGCAAAAGCTGTTGGCTTCATTAGGATTTTACAAAGCGACGAAGTGCGATCATCAGATCAGGCGCATGCCTCGATGGAGGCGCTTCCATAAGATGCCCGCAGTGCCGAGACGGCATTCCAGCCGACGGAGCAGAGGATCAGCAGGCAGAGAAAAGCGGCGGCGGTATGAAAGCGCCTGCGGCGATCGCGGTAGAGCAGGATCGCGCCGGCGCCATAGATTAGCAGTGCAGGCAGGGCATACAGGAGAACGCTTATCGGCCCGTCGCAATCGAGCGCTTCGATGCCCTGTGCCCGATAGGTATTGACGGGAAGGATCATCGCCAGAAGCGCGAGGGGCAGCGCGGCGATGAGGGTCAGATAGAGAGCCATCATCCCGCGCATGGCGCCCTATCCGTCCGCGCTGGCCGTTCAGCCCTGGCGATTGAGAGAGAAGTGTCCGCCCGTCTCGGACGTGCAGTTCAGCTGACTGGGGTTTGCCATGAAGCAATTCACCTTGGAACTGGTGCGCTTGATGTTCGAATAGAGATTGATCTGGATCACGCCGGAGGGGTCGGTCGTGTAGGTTCCCGAAGCCATCTGCTGGTTGGTGCCGTCGGTCGTGTGCGTCTCGAACCGACCGGCATTGAACGTCGAATTCAGGCCGTTTGAATCGGCCCAGCTGCCTTCCACCGAGTTTGCGCGCGGCTGTGCACCTGAGTTCATCGTCATCGGCGGGGGTCTCGATCCGCCGAAATCGACGCAGGCGGACAGGGCTGCTGCGGCAGCAACGAGAGAAAGGGTAGTTCTGAGCTTCATAAAGGTCTCCCGCGATGAAGGGCGGAGTGGCGTCGTATCGGTTGCGAGAAAGATGGCGCGGCTATTGGGTTAAAGCAAGGCTTCAGAAGGCAACTGCTTGATTTATCCCGCTTGCGTAACAAAAATGCCCGCACGACCTGTGCGGGCATTCGATCATCGCGTTTCGCGAATGCTATTCCTCTTAGCGAACGAGGATGTTCTTGAACTGCCAGGGATCCTTCGTGTCGATGTCTTCCGGGAACAGGCCCGGGCGGCCGTCGAGCGGGGTCCAGTCGGTGTAATGACCTTCAACCGGGCCGAGATAGGGCAGCTGCACTTCGAGGCAGCGCTTGTAGTCGATCTCGTCGGCTTCGACGATGCCGGCGGTCGGGTTTTCAAGCGCCCAGACCATGCCGGCAAGAACGGCAGACGTCACCTGCAGGCCGGTGGCGTTCTGGTAGGGAGCGATGCGGCGGGTCTCTTCGAGCGACAGGCGCGAGCCGTACCAGTAGGCGTTCTTGTCGTGGCCATAGAGCAGCACGCCGAGTTCGTCGATGCCGTCTTCCAGTTCGTCTTCGTCGAGAACGTGGTGAACCGGCTGCGGAGTGCCGCCATTGCCGAACATTTCGTGCAGCGAGAGCACGGCGTCGTTGGCCGGATGATAGGCATAGTGGCAGGTCGGGCGGAAGGTGACTTCGCCGTCCTTGTCACGGACGGTGAAATAGTCGGCGATCGAGATCGATTCGTTGTGCGTGACCAAGAAGCCATACTGCGGACCAGGCGTCGGGCACCAGGTGCGAACGCGGGTGTTGGCGCCCGGCTGTTCCAGGTAGATAGCCGCCTTGTTGCCCTTCTTGTGCTTCTTGGCGTTCTTCGGCATCCAATTTTCATGGGTGCCCCAGCCGAGTTCGGCCGGCTGCAGACCTTCGGAGATGAAGCCTTCGACCGACCAGGTGTTCCAGAAGACGTTGAGCGGCTTCGGATGCTTGGTGCGCTGCGTGTCGCGCTCGGCGATGTGGACGCCCTTGACGCCGACCTTTTTCATCAGCTTGGCCCAGCCTTCGCGGTCATGCTGATCCGGTTCTTCGAACTTCAGGCCGATATCCTTGGCGAGATTGACGAGCGCCTGCTTGACGAACCAGGAGACCATGCCCGGATTGGCGCCGCAGGTCGAAACCGCCGTCGTGCCGCCAGGGTTCTTTTCCTTTTCCTTGCGCATGGTTTCGCGCAGTGCATAGTTGGTACGGTCGGCATTGTTCAGGTTTTTGTCGAAATAGAAGCCGAGCCAGGGTTCGACAACGGTGTCGATGTAGAGCACGTCGAGCTTGCGGCACAGCTTGACCAGGTCGAGCGAACCGGTATCGACCGAGAGGTTGACGCAGAAGCCCTGACCGCCGCCTTCCGTCAGGAGCGGCTTCAAGAGATCCTTGTAATTGTCCTTGGTGACATACTCCTGGATATGACGGACACCATGCTTTTCCAGGATCGCCAGGTGTTCGGCGTCCATCTGCGGGTCGATCACGACCATCCGGCTCTTGTCGAATTTAAAATGGCGCTCGATCAGGGGCAGGGTGCCGCGACCGATAGAGCCAAAGCCGATCATTACGATCGGACCGGTAATTTCGGCATATACCGGATAGTTGTGTTTCGTCATTCTTTTCTCCTTCGAAAGGCGGGACGCCGTTCGGTTCACGAAATTCAATCAGAGTTTGCGCGAAAACGCGGGGTGAGCGGCTCTAATCATAATTTGATGTCACAATAAAGAGCTGTTCAGGGTTAGCCGGGCAAAGTCAAGTGCGGCCAACATACACGCCATATGCGACGAGTTTGTTGCCTACTAGGTTGGTTTTCGCTGACCAAAGCGGAATAGGGTTTGAGGCGCCTCCCGTCAATCAGGCTTTCAAGGTTTCCAACCCGTCGATGACGGTCGTGAGGGCGATTTCCTGAACCTCGTAGGCGGCGACGCCATGGATGGCAAAGGGATCGGCAGCGACATAGGCTTCCAGTTCCGCGCGCTCGCCGCGGGCGAAGATGACGCCGCCGGTGCGCGGCACCTTGCGGCCGGAGGCGAGGAACCAGCCCTTGGCATATCCCTCCTTCACCCAGGCCATGTGCGGCTCCATGTGCTTGTCGGCTTCGTCATTGCCCTTGAGGTAGGTGAGCGACAGAATGAACATGCAATCAATTCCATATAAGTTGTGCGCGGATCAGGCCGCGCAGGGAGTTGCCGATATAAAGAGTGCGATCTTTCAGCTCGTCGAGCCGGATGCGTCCGACACGCGCCTTGCGCTGGCAGATGAGTTCGGTGCGCAAGACGCCGGCAAGCAGGCCGGAAGAAATGGGCGGAGTGCGGAGCGCGCCCGGGCCATCCTCGAGGAAAACGGACGTGATCGTTCCCTCGCAAACCTCGTCCTTCTCGTTCAGCAGCAGCACCTCGTCTGCCTCATCGGGACGATATTCGGCGCGTGCCGCCTCATAGACAGCACGGCGGGTCGTCTTGACGCGCAGCAGCTTGTCGGCGGAAGAGAGCCGGGTGGCTGCGATGCGGACGCGCCAGACGGTATCGGGCGGCAGCGGGGTAAAGGGGGCCGTCATCACCTTCGTTTGCCCTTCACGATCCAGCGTCAGCCGAACTCGCAGGGGCGCGTTAGCACCGGCGACGGCATGCTCCAATTTTCCAAGCACGTTTTGCGGCGCCTGGAAGCCAAGGCGGCGGGCGGAGCGCTGCAGCCGGGCGAGATGCAGGCGCAGACGGACAAAGCCGGTTTTCGGCTCGTAGCGCAGCGTCTCGATCAGGGAAAAATCCTCTACCGGTCGATCCATCGGTCCCCCACGGCGAAGCGCGCCTTGAGGAGGCATTCCTCATATTCCGCTTCCGCCGTCGAATCGAAGACGATGCCTCCGCCGACATTGAACACCGCGCGGCCGTCTTCGAAAAGCGTGATCGTGCGGATCGCCACCGAAAAACGCATGGCGCCCGTGGGCGAGATCATGCCGATCGCGCCGCAATAGGCGTCGCGCGGCCCGTCTTCGAGCTCATGCAGGATTTCCATCGCCCGCATTTTCGGCGCGCCGGTGATCGAGCCGCAGGGGAAGAGCGCGGCAAGGATATCGCGGATAGATATGCCCGGCAGCAACCTGGCCTGCACATGGCTGACCATCTGGTGCAGGGTCGGATAGCTCTCGATTTCGAAGAGCTTGGGCACATCGAGCGTGCCGACTTGCGTGATGCGCGAGATATCGTTGCGCAGCAGGTCGACGATCATGCGGTTTTCGGCCTGCGTCTTTTCGTCGGCGAGCATGGCGGCGATGATCTCATCGTCCTCGGCGGCATCTCTACCGCGCTTGGCCGTGCCCTTCATCGGATGCGTCTCGATCCAGCCGTCTTCGTCGGTGCGGAAGAAAAGCTCCGGCGAGCGCGACAGGATGATCGGGCCGCCGAGATCGACGAGCGTACCGTATTTCACCGGTTGCCGGTCAATCAGCGACCAGAAGCCAGCGCGGGGATCGCCGCTCCAGCGGGCGTGGATCGGCATGGTGAGGTTCGCCTGATAACAGTCGCCCAGGCGCAGATGCTGGTGCAGCCTGTCGAAGCGCTCCTGATACGCTTCAAAATTCCAGGCCGCCTTCGGCTCCGTCAGGAATTCCCGGTTTTCGAGGCGTTGCGCCGGCTGGCCGAGCGGATGGCCATCGGTGGCGGGGGCATCGAAGGCGCCGAAGCAGACGAGCGGTATTTCCCTGTTCTCTTCGGCGAACGATGCGAGTTTTTCTTCGAAGAGATGGCCGGCTTCGTAGGCCATATAGCCGGCAAGCCATTTTCCCTGCCGCTTGGCTTCTTCCATTCGATCGAGCGCATCGAAGAATTGCGCGCGCGTGTGAGCCGTGATGATCTCTGCCGGTTCGGCGAAGATCATCACCTGTCCTGTGCTGTCGTCCCTGAAGAGGACGTAGGGTATGGCATCGGCCATGCGCGGGTGTCTATCGGGTCGTTGTTATGTCGTTTGTCAGGCACGTCCGTCATTGAAGCAACTTCCGTGTCTGGCCCCTCACCCCAACCCTCTCCCCGCCAATGCGGGGAGAGGGAGTTACCGCAGCCGCTACACCGTCGTTTGCAAAGAACGGTGCGGTGGATGCTGAGCCAGTCCCCTCTCCCCGCAAGCGGGGAGAGGGCTAGGGTGAGGGGCCAGGCACGGAAGTTGCGGCAATGGCGGACGTGCCTGTCCTGCTTGTCTTCAGCTCAGTCCTTATCTAACGCTTCCAGCTCGTCGATCAGCCCTTCGATCATCGACAGGCCCTTGCTCCAGAACGACGGATCGGTCGCGTCGAGGCCGAAGGGTTTCAGGAGTTCGGAGTGATGCTTGGTGCCGCCGGCCTTCAGGAGCTCGAAATACTTCTCCTGGAAGCCCTTCTCGGCATTGCGGTAGACGGCATAGAGCGAGTTCACCAGGCAATCGCCGAAGGCATAGGCGTAGACGTAGAAGGGCGAGTGGATGAAATGGGGGATATAGGCCCAATAGGTCTCGTAGCCCTCGGATATCTTGATGGCCGGTCCCAGGCTTTCCTCCTGCACGGAGAGCCACAGCTTGCCGACGTCGTCCGATGTCAGCTCGCCATTCTTGCGGGCGGTATGCAGCTTGCGCTCGAATTCGTAGAAGGCGATCTGGCGCACGACCGTATTGATCATGTCCTCGACCTTCTGGGCGAGCATCGCCTTGCGCTCGCGCTTGTCGGTGGTCTTGTCGAGCAGGGCGCGGAAGGTCAGCATCTCGCCGAAGACGGAAGCCGTTTCGGCCAGAGTCAGCGGCGTCTGGCACATCAGCGCGCCCTGGCCGCCGGCCAGCACCTGATGCACGCCGTGGCCGAGCTCGTGTGCCAGCGTCATCACATCGCGCGGCTTGCCCATATAGTTGACCAGCACGTAAGGATGCGCCGAGGGGACGGTCGGATGCGCGAAGGCACCCGGTGCCTTGCCGGGGCGCACCGGCGCGTCGATCCATTCCTCGTCGAAGAAGCGCTTGGCGATATCGGCCATCTCGGGGGCGAAATTGCCATAGGCAGATAGCACCGTATCCTTCGCCTCGCTCCAGGGGATCAGCGCATTGGGCGTTTCCGGCAGCGGCGCGTTGCGGTCCCAGAAGTTCATCTGGTCCATGCCGAGCCACTTGGCCTTCATCTTGTAATAGCGATGCGAAAGGCGGGGGTAGGCGTCGCGAACGGCGGCGGCCAATGCGTCCACCACTTCGCGCTCGACGCGGTTGGCCAGATGCCTGCTGTCGGCGATGTCTTCGAAGCCGCGCCAGCGGTCGGAGATTTCCTTGTCCTTTGCGAGCGTGTTGGTGATGAGCGTGAAGGTGCGCAGGTTGGCCTTGAAGGTTTCGGCAAGCGCCATGGCCGCCTTGCGGCGCATTTCCGGATCCTGCTCCTGCAGCATGTTCAAGGCGACTTCCAGCGCATGCTTCTCGCCGTCGATCTCGAAGCGCAGTTCCGCCATCGTCTCGTCGAACAAGCGATTGAACGCAGCGGCGCTCGTCATGGATTTTTCAAGGAACAGCTGCTCCAGTCTGTCGTCGAGCTGATGCGGCTTGTCCTTGCGCAGATCGACGATCCAGGGGCGATAGTGGCCGGCGGCGGGGTCGTTCGCCATGCAGGCATCCATGACAGCATCATCGATGCGGTTCAGCTCGAGCGGGAAGAACAGCAGGTGAGCGGCGTAATCCGTCAGCTTTGCCTGAACGTCGCCGTAGAGCTTGCCGTTGGCCGGATCGACCGTGTCGGAAAAATAGGTAAGCCCGGCAAACGAGCCGAGACGGCCCATAATATCGTCCAGCGCCTCATATTCCCGGATGGCGGCGCCGATGCCGGCGTCGCCGGTCTTGCCCGCCGCATCGGTGAGCTTTCCCTTCCACTTTTCCTCGAAGGCGATCGACATCGTGCCGGCTCTCTCCATGTCGCCGACGAAGGCCGGGGAGGTAGAGGAGGGATAGAGGTCGCCGAGCTTCCAGGCGGGCAGATCTCCAAGAGCGCTGCTCGCGGCGGCCTGGCCTGTGGAGAAATTAAGGGATTGACGGAGCGAGGTCGGGCTCATGGGCGATATTTCCTCTGCTTTATTATTTTGAAACGTCCGGTCCGATCGTGTCTATTCGGCCGGAAAGCCTGCTGCAAGGCCTGATTTTCCTACACCGGCGGGTTGAATCACAGGCGCTGTTACATTCGTCATAATGATTAAAATGCGATGATTTGGCAAAACTTCATGTTCAAGCCTTTCTGCGAATGTTCCTGTCAGGTTTCGCATGAAGTGAGGCACCAATGACCGTTTATAACAGCGCCAAGGGTGGCGCGCAGATTCTCGTTGTCGAGGATGATCCGATTCAACGTCGTCTGCTGAAAAATGCCATCGAGCGGCACGGACACGTTGCCCATCTGGCGGAGAATGGCCGTTTCGGCCTTGAGGTTCTGAAGCGCAGCAGCGATCAGATCAACGTCATCGTGCTCGATCTGATGATGCCGGAAATGAACGGTATCGAGTTTCTGGGCGCATTGAACGATATGGGGATCGACCTGCCCGTCATCGTGCAGACGGGGCAAGGCGGCATAGACACGGTCGTGCAGGCCATGCGGGCCGGCGCCTTCGATTTCGTCGTCAAGCCAGTGTCGCCGGAGCGCATTGCGGCGTCGATCGCCAATGCTTTGAAGCTCGACCAGCGTGAAGCAAAGGCCCGCGCCGGGCGCAAGTCGCGTTCCAGCGCCATCACCTTCGATGACATCGTCTCGGCAAGCCCGGCGATGATGCGCGTGATCGATCTTGCGCATCGGGCGGCGCAATCGAATATCCCCGTTGTGCTCGAAGGCGAATCCGGCGTCGGCAAGGAGCTCGTCGCGCGTGCCATCCAGGCCGCCAGCGACCGCGCCGGCAAGCCGTTCGTCACCGTCAACTGCGGTGCCATCCCGCATAATCTGGTCGAAAGCATCCTGTTCGGGCATGAGAAGGGCGCCTTCACCGGCGCGGCCGAGCGGCATGTCGGCAAGTTCATGGAAGCGGACGGCGGTACGCTGTTCCTCGACGAAATCGGCGATCTGCCGCTGGAAGTCCAGGTCAAGCTGCTGCGCGCCGTGCAGCAGGGCGAAATCGAGACTGTCGGCGCGCGCGTCGCGCAGAAGGTCAACGTCCGGCTGATTTCGGCGACCAACAAGGATCTCATCGAAGAGGTGAAGGCCGGTCGGTTCCGCGAGGATCTCTACTATCGGCTCAATGTCTTCCCGATCACCATGCCGGCGCTGCGCCGCCGCAAGGAAGATATTCCGCATCTGGCGCGTGCCTTCGCCGATCGTTTTGCAATCGAGCAGAAGCTCGACCATCCGCTTGCGATCAGCAACAGCGCACTTGCTTTGCTGACGGCCTATGACTGGCCGGGCAATATCCGTCAGCTCGAAAATGCGGTCTTCCGGGCGGTCGTCCTGTCCGAAGGATCGGAACTGCTGGATACCGATTTTCCGCAGATTGCGGCACAGCTGCCGGGCTATTTCGCCAACGAGCATCCGACCTTAGTTGTGGATAATTCGCAGACTCACGCTTCGGAAGCTGCAGCCGGAGAGCGAATGGAACGCGGCATGCGCGTCGTCTCCTCCGATGCGACTGCAACCTCTCCGCTTCCTGTCGGCGATGGTTTGTCGACCGGTTCGGACAATGTCATCGTCAGTACGAATACATCAGGAGATGTAAGAAAACTGGCGGA
This sequence comes from Rhizobium freirei PRF 81, assembly GCF_000359745.1. Lineage (GTDB taxonomy): Bacteria > Pseudomonadota > Alphaproteobacteria > Rhizobiales > Rhizobiaceae > Rhizobium > Rhizobium freirei. The sequence continues at coordinate 210,079 of NZ_AQHN01000056.1, read as the reverse complement.
TGTCGAGGAAGAGTTGATCCGATTCGCCCTCAAATTCTATCGCGGGCAGATGAGCCAGGTCGCAAGAAAACTCGGGATCGGGCGTTCGACTCTCTATCGCAAGTTGAAGGACTACGGGATAGACCCGGATGACCCGCAAAAAAGCGCCGCATGAAGGAGAGCTTAACGTTTAAGCAAGCATATTTTGTTACCCGTCGTAAAGCACTTGTTAGTGCATCGTTCACCATGTATGAAGAGGGCGACTATGTGTGGCATTTTTGCCATCGTGTCACCGCAATTGACAGCCATTTGGAACACGATGCGACATTGTCTGTCGGACGGGGATCGAATTGCCGAATTTGAGTGGAAATACCAAGCCTAAAAGCTTGAGCGGGTTTTCTGCGTGCTCGGACTTATTTCGCAAGGTGGCCAAGGTTGCAGCCGTTGGCCTCCTTGCTTTGGCTGTTTCTACCCCCGTATTCGTCGGCACGCCCTCTCAGGCCGGCGGTGAAACCCGCAGCCTGAAGATCTATTACGTCCATACCGGCGAAAAGGCCGTCATCACTTACAAGCGCAATGGCAAGTTCGATCCGGACGGTCTGGAAAAGCTGAACCGTATCCTGCGCGACTGGCGCAAGAACCAGCCGACCAAGATGAACCCGCGTCTGTTCGACCTCATCTGGGAAGCCTACCGCGAAAGCGGTTCGCACGAATTCATCTACGTGATCTGCGGCTTCCGGTCGCCGGGCACCAACGAGATGCTGCGCACGCGCTCTTCCCATACCGGCGTTGCCAAGAAAAGCCAGCACATGCTCGGCAATGCGATGGATTTCTATCTTCCGGACGTCAAGCTTTCCAAGCTGCGCGAGATCGGCATGAAGCTGCAGGTGGGCGGCGTCGGCTACTATCCGACCTCCGGTTCGCCGTTCGTGCACATGGACGTCGGTGGCGTGCGCGCCTGGCCGCGCATGGATCGCCAGGAACTCGTCCGCCTGTTCCCGAACGGCAAGACGATGCATATTCCCGCCGACGGCCGCCCGTTGCCGGGCTATCAGGAGGCTGTTGCGGATTACAAACGCCGCATGTCGTCTGATAATATCCAGATCGCCAGCTCTTCCTCGCCTCGGCGCGGCTTCTTCGCCCGCCTGTTTGGCATTGGCGGCGGTGCCGACGAAGAAGAGGACAATGCGGAAAGCGGAACGGCGGCAGCACCGGTGGCTGTCGCTTCGGCTAGCCAGAAGAGTCAACCGGCTCCGGCCGCGGCAAGCGATGATGGCGACGACAGCGCACCCGTCCAGGCTCAAACCCAGCCCCAGGTTCAGGTTGCCAGCATAAACGCGCCTGTTCCGCAGGTTCGCCCGGCCTTCGGCAATCAGCCTGCTGGCAGCGAAGTTGCTTCCGCTCTCGTATCGCCGCCGCGCAACGATGCGCAGGCCGCGCTTGCTGCAGCCATGCCGGATGCGGGCGAACAGCCGCAATATGCCGATCTTCGCTCCTATCGTGTACCCGTGCCGTCCCTGCTTGAGCGTCGTGCGCCTGGCGATGCCGAAGTGGCGTCGGCCGAGGCTGATATGAGGGGCCAGCTGGCGGCCGTGCCTCTGCCGGCACAGCGTCCTGAAATTGCGGAGAATCTTTTGGCCTCTGCCAATGCCGATCAGGAAGCCCTCGACGACCAGGCCGACGCGAATACGCTTTCGCCCGCGATCGTTGCGGCGCTCGAGCAGAGCCGGCCCGATCGATCGGTTGCCAGTGCTGAAGTTCCCGTAAACCCGCCGCTTAACGATGTTGCGTCGAAGGACCAGATTGCGCCGCCCAGCAATGGTGCCGTTGGTGGTAACGATGCTGCGCAGGCGATTGCATCGGTTCTGCCGCAGCAGAGACCGGCGCAGCAGATGCCGATGCAGGTGGCTGCACTGGCGCCGATCCGCAATGAGGTCAAGGCAAGCAACCGCCGTTTCAATGACAGCTTCGATGCGACAAGGCCGCAGGAGCGCCCGATTGCTGCCGGCATCGCGGCCAAGGGTGGTCGGCCGAGCAAGCAGGATGCCGTTGACGCCGATGCCGGTCATGCCACGATAACGACGGCGCCGAAGCTGACCGAAAAGATGATTTCCCAGTGGGCAATCGCAAAGGCCCGCGTCGAGATCGTCAACCGTCCGGTCAAGGCGCCGCGTTTCGTAAGTCCGGCACTTCGTGCCCAGCCGACGGCCGTTTATACCGACGGCTTCAAGATGCAGACGGCCTCGATCGACCCGGAACGCTTCAGCGGCTCGGCCGTGAATTTCCTCCAGGTGAAGAAGTTCAACTCGGTCGAATAGCCGAGCGCATCCCAGATGATCCAGCTTGCGGGGAGCCCATTTGGGCTCCTTTTGCATTTCGAGACAAGATTTCAGCTTCAGCAGCGTCGATAGGGAGGCACGGTCGCCGGCCCGCATGGCTTCTCTCCATGGAGGCCACTCCGGCGGCTGCCTGCCGCCGATAGCTCTCGATCTTTCGGGCTGTCGTACGATTTCATCTATTTGGTATTATTATTGACGCAATTTCGATTCATATCTGCTGTTGCACGTCCTGATGGAAAGGTGAGTGTTTTCAATTTATGCGTAAAACGGCAGTCATCGTCGGCAACGGAAAACTGCATCGCGATCTATCCGAGATCGTGGACAATGCGGAATTCGCGATGCGCTTCGAGGAGCCCAAGGCATCTATCGGCTTGAGCGGCTCACGCACGGATGTCCTTATGCTCGCAGCCTCGAGCAAACGCATGCCGCGCCGGTTGATCGATCCGGCATTCCTGACCAGCGCCACCTTCAAGGCCGCCAAGAAGATCGTGCTAGCCTATCACCCCGGTATTTTCGGCAGGCATAGCCGCAGGTCTCGCGTCCTCCAGCGCCTGAAGGGCCGCCGGAAGGGCGATTGGATGATGCGGATGATCAAACTCGCCGGCGCCACGGGCAAGGAGATCCGGATCATGCCGCCGCAGTTCTATATCGATGGCTGCGCGGAGCTCGGGGTTGCCGAATGCCAGAAGCGTCCAGCCACTCCAAGCGTCGGCTTCTTCGGCATTCGATACGTGCTTTCGATACTTTCCGCCTGCGAATGGGAGGTGAAATTGTGCGGTTTCAGTTGGGACGGGTGGAAGCGCCATTCTCTACTGGACGAACGCCGTTGGGTCGAAGACAAAATGGCGAGTGGTCGAATCAGTATACTTGCCTGACCGTCGTCAATAGGTCCGCCTTTTGCTGTGTGTAGTATGGCTGGACATCGCAATTTTCAGTTTTGGCTCATTTTTACCTAAGCCCGCCTTCATTCACGATTGCTAGAGCCTGCCTTAATAACATCGGGACACTATTTGATGCAGAATCGCGGATCCAACCTGTCTTCGGCGATGCCGCTTGAAAGATCACATACGGGGATCGGATTCGATCATGCGTCGGAGCCCGTCCAGCCCGTCATCCGTGGTTTCGTCGTCCATCTGGACCGCGCCCGCGATCGCTTGCCGCAGGTCGAAAGACTAATGGCGAGCCTTCCGGTTCCCAGCGAAATCGTCGAGGCGGTCGACGGGCGTTCCCTGACCAAGGCCGAGATAGATCGGGTGTATCGCCGCCGGCTTCATGCGCCGTCCTATCCGTTCGAAATGAGCACCGGCGAGATCGCCTGCTTCCTGTCGCATCGCAAGGCATGGGCGACCATTGTCGAACAGGGGATCGATGCTGGTCTCATATTCGAAGACGATGTCGAGATCGACGATTTGTTTCCTGCCGCCTTTGCCGCCGCCAAGGCCTGCCTTGTGCCCGGTGCCTTTATTCGCTTCCCCTTCCGCATGGGCAAGGAAGATGGCAAGTGCGTATGGACGCAGGACAAGACCGACGTCATCCAGCCGACGCGCGTCGGTCTCGGCATGGTGGCCCAGCTTGTCAGCCGCGATGCCGCCATCCGTCTGCTGGAAGCAACAGAAGTCTTTGATCGTCCGGTCGATACGACCGTGCAGATGCGCTGGCTCACAAAGGTTTCACCGCTTTCCGTCCTGCCCGGCGGCGTGCACGAAATCTCCTCGCAGCTCGGCGGCAGCACCATCAAGAGTCGCAGAACTTTGATGGAAAAGCTTTCCAGAGAGGTGTTGCGGCCGCTATATCGTGCAAGAATTGCACTGCGCTCGCGCAACACCATCTGAGACGTTCAACTTGGCCGTTCCCATCCTCGCATATCATCAGATTGCCGTACCGCCTTCCGGCAAGGCACCATTCAGAAGCATGGTCGTCCATCCGGACGCCTTCCGCAGCCAGATGAAGTGGCTGAAAAGGCTGGGAATCCAGGGGCTGTCGCTGCGTGAGGCGATGCCCTTCGTCACGGGAGCGAAGGCCGGAAAAGTGGCGGCCATCACCTTCGACGACAGCTATCTCAACGTCTATGAGAATGCGCTGCCCGTGCTGCAGGAGTTCGGCTTTACCGCGACGAACTTCGTGGTCGCGAATCAGATCGGCGGGAGCAACGTCTGGGACCTGCCGCTTGGAGTCGCGCCGGCAGCTTGCATGTCGGCCGAGCATTTGCGGCACTGGAGCAGTCTTGGGCACGAGGTGGGTTCGCATACCCTCGACCATGTGCACCTGCCGCAACTGTCGCAGACGGAGGCGCGCCGTCAGATCTCCGATTCCCGCGGCGTGCTCGAGGATTTGCTTGGTGTCGAGGTCTCGTCTTTCTGTTTTCCCTATGGCGATGAAACGCAAGTGGATCGAAAGCTGACCTATGAGGCCGGTTACAGCGCGGCGACGACGACGCAGCGCGGCAGGGCGCGGCCGCAGGACGATCCGTTCGGCCTACCGAGGGCGACCGTCCGTCGCAACGACACGTGGCTGCATTTCGTCAGGAAATGCGTGTCCGGATAGGCGGCTGCCTCCGGTCGGTTCTATCCGGCGCATAGTGCCGGAGCGGCCGTCGGCCGCCGCTGACCTGTCCGATCAGGGTGCGACGGTGAAGCTGTAACTGCCGTTGGTCTTATGACCATCCGTCGAGAGCACGTGCCATTCGACCGTATATTTGCCTGGGGCGAGCTTGTCGCTCACAGGCACCATCAGCATCCTGTCGCCATCCATGAGCATGGAAGCGCCGGTTTTCACGACTTTCTTGTCGGGGCCGGTAACGGTTACGCCGCTGAATTTCAGATTGAGGCTTTCGGTGAAGGTTAGGTCGAGTTCCAACGGGGCTTGCTTGACGGCGCTATCGGCGGCAGGTGCGGAAGTCTTGAGATGAGCATGCGCAAAGGATTGGCCCGCAAGTGCCAGGCTGACGGTGAGTGTGGCAAGCAGCAGCTTCTTCATCCGGGGCATGTCGTTTTTCCTTTCGGGTTGAGCGCCCCAGGAGGCCTGTGGCGGGTTTGCTGGCGAGCCGATGTCGCCGATGACATCCGTTCGGATTGCGGCCGAAGGGACAGATGCGGGTGACCGGAGACCGGTCACTTCAGAAGATTGCGGATCTTTTGCAGCGCGATGCCCTCGTCTTCGCCATAGGCGATCAGGCCACGCAGATTGCCGCCTGCATCGATCAGAAGAACAGAGGCGGTGTGATCCATCGTGTAGTCGCCACCGGGTGAAGGCACCTTCTTGGTATAGATGCGCCAGCCTTTGACGGCCTTTTGCATTTCCGCCGGGTCGCCGGTAATGCCGGTGATGCGATCGGTGAAATTGCCGGTGTATTTGTGCATGACATCAGGCGTGTCGCGTTCGGGATCCACGGAAAAGAAATAGGCCTTCAGCCTGCCCGCTTCGGGGCCAAGCGTCTTGAACCAGCCGGCCATCTCGAACAGCGTCGTCGGGCACACGTCGGGGCAATGGGTGTAGCCGAAGTAGATCAGCGACGGATGGCCCTTGAGCGCCTGCTCCGTAATGGGCTGGCCGTGGTCGTCGATCAGGTTGAATGGTCCGCCGACATGGTTTTCGGCCGCCGTTGCCTGTGGGATGAGGCTCCAGGTGAAATAGGCGATCAGGCCGCAGACGCTGAGCAGGAAGATCGTCAGGATCGCGGGGATCGACCATTCCCTGGTGAACATCGGCTTCTCCTGTTTGGCGCGAGGGGAGACGCGGCTGCCGCTGCGCCGTTCATTCAGCTGCGTTGGCATGTTTGCCTCCATTATCAGCCGTGCTGGCGACGGCCGAACCCACAGGGAAATCGACATCGATCGAGCCGGCCTTTTCGAAGGTCAATCTTGCTCTGATCGTCTCTCCTTGTTTGAACGGATCGACGACCTCCATGAACATGAGGTGGTAGCTGCCGGGTTTCAGCTGGATACTCTTGCCGGCGGGGAGCGGCAGGCCGCCGGCGAGCTGACGCATGACCATGACGTCGTTGTCCATTTTCATTTCATGGACTTCCACCTTCAGGGCCCTCGACGAGCTGGCTGCGATCAGCCGATCGTCGGTCCTGCCGGTATTGGTGATCGTCAGATAGCCGCCGCCGACTTCGGCGCCTGGCACCATGGCGCGCGCATAGGGCGCGGTAATCTTGAGCTTCCCCACCGTTACGTCGGTGGCGAAAGCCAGCCCTGGAACAGCGGTGCAGAGGCTGACGGCAATAAAAGAGCTGAGAAATCGGTTCATGATCGGTTTTCTCCGGGGATCTGGGTGCCGCGCGGCAGATGCTGCCGCGCAGCCTTTCATGAGAAGAACCGCTTCAGCGGCGGCACGAAGCGAAGGATGGTTTGGTCGATCAGCAGCATGGCGACGATGGCCAGGCCGGTGAGCGGAAAGGCGGCGCCGAAGACGATCGCGATCAGCCACAGGCCGATATAGACGGACCTCTGCGGCGGCATGGGCGGCACGCCGAGACGACCGGCCGGCCGGCGCTTCCACCACATCATGACGGCGGTGATGCAGCTGAGGATGATGGCAATGCAGGTCGCCAGCATCAGCAATTGATTGAAGAGGCCCCATTCCTGCCCCTGATGGACGTTGATGCCCCATTCGATCGCCTTGCCCAGCGCCGGATATTGATCGAAGGAGAGATCGATAAGCGGCTTGCCGGAATATTGATCGATATGGACGGTACGTTCCTTCGAGAGATCGGCGGGGAAGATCGAGGCGGTGAAGACGCCCGTTTCGCCGGCAGGAAGAGCGACGCTGAAGCCCGGAGCTAAGCCCAGCCCTCTGGCGATCTCTACGGCCTTGTCCAACCCGATCGGCTGCGACGTCGTTGCCGCATCGGAAAGCGGCACGGGCGCATTCTCGACGATCCAGCCGGGTCGATTTACGATATCCTGCGTGACTTTGGTGGATTTCGGCACCTTGTCCCAAAGGGCCGCGGGATAGCCGAGATCGTTTGAGGTCAGCCACGCATTGACATTGGCACCCCAGTAGCCCGACCAAGGCATACCCGTAAACGCGAGGAAGAAAATGACGATGCCGGCGATCGCACCGGTCACGGCATGGAGATCGCGCCAGAAGACGCGGCGGGACGGGGTGCCGCGAACCGTCAGCACGCCGCCCGTCTGGCGGCGTGGCCACCAGAGATAGATGCCGGTCACGACCAGCATCAGCGCAAAGCCGCCGACGATTTCGATGATGCGGTTGGTCCATGTGCCGAAATATTCGAGGCTGTGGATGCGTTTGACGACCCAGCCGAATTCCTGCCTGGAACCGACCGAGCCGAGCACCTCGCCATTGTGCGGATTGACGTAGACCAGTGTCGATTGCCCCGCCGTCGATACAGTGACCAGGGCGGACCGATTGCCCGCCGCGGCCTCGCGATAGGATGTCGCCTTGGCGCCCGGCATTGCCGCCAGCGTCGCATCGACGATCTTCTGCGGCGGGAGCGTCGCGCCGGTGTCGGCGACGATGTGGCGATGCGCATAAAAGGTGTCGGCGATCTGATCCTTGAAAAGATAGATGGACCCGGTAATCGCCAGATTGAGCAGGAAGGGAATGACGAGCAGACCGGCGAAGAAATGCCAGCGCCAGATCGCGCGATAAAGAGAGATATTATCGGCTGCGACAGCACTTGGCTCGGTCGCGGTGAAGGCGGACATGGGGGACTCCCCGAAGATGCGGCGGCGCGGATTGACCCAATCTGCAAGAGGATTGCCTGTCTGCGGGAGAGACGCGACCGATCCGGTCACTACCCCTGCCGATGCCGCCTCCGGAGCCGCTATGAGCGCTCCATTAAGCTTCGAGACATCGGCAGGGAGGCACCTTACCCGCAGCCGGCACGATCAGCTCTCGTGCATGGTCCGGCCGCCATTGACGACAAGCGTCACGACATCGGCCGTAACGCAGGGTTCAGGCAAAGCTTCTGAGAGCAGGGGGAGCGCGTGGGCCGCTATTGGGCGGATAAAGCTGGCGGCGGAATGCCTCGTTCTTGGCGACGACGATGTCGTCCCGGACAAAGGCGAGGTGTTCGCAAATTTCCGTCGGCGGAGTAGGGAGCAGGACGGCTGCTGATATGCGGCACGCTTCGCATCCCGGCATATTGGCCTTGCTGTGCTCCTTGCCGTCAGGCGTCCTTTCGGTGACGCAGATGACCGGCAGGCTTCCATCGGGCAGACGATACTGGGCAAGCTCGAAGGGGGTCGGTTCCGCAACACTCGAAACCGCAGGGCGATGGGCAAAGCCGACGGATAGCAATGCGATGGCGCAAAGAATGCGCACCAGCCACTGCGTTGTCCCAAAGGTTCGCTTCCGCACGTTTCTCCCCATTATTGTCCAAAGCAACTACGACATTCGCCGCCGCAGCTCAATGCGGCAATTTGGTTCGGCTGCTGCAGTGCCGTTTACATGCTGCGCGGAGGTCAGCTACAGATTGGTCAGAAGGTCTGGACTAATGGTTCGGGCGGGCTCTGGGTCGTTCATCGTCCTGCGCCGCTTTGCCTTCAGGCGCTTGAGCGAAAAGGAAATCGAATGCCCATCGAATCCTGGAGGGGCGGCGATGTCGACGTCGCCGTGATCGGCGCCGGCGCTGCCGGCGTGGGAGCTGCCCGGCGGCTGCAATCGCTTCGGCCCGATCTTTCGGTCGTGCTGCTCGAAGCATCCGATCGTGTCGGCGGGAGGGCTCGAACGATCCATCCCTTCGGTGCAGATGGGGCCGCGCTTGATCTCGGCTGCGGCTGGCTGCATGGCGCGCGCACCAATCCCTGGACAAAAATAACCGAAGAGATCGGGCTGGCGGTCGATCGCACGCCGGCGCCCTGGAGTGATGGCGGGCGGCAGCTCGAGCGCGGTGATCCCGGCATAATGGCGGCAGCCGGTGCGGTGGCTGAATTTTTCGAGCGGGTCGACGCCTATGATGGGGTTGGCGACGCCGATCTGTCGGCCATGCTGTCTCCGGACGAGCCGTGGCGTGAACGAATTTATGCCGTCGGCGCGTTCATGACCGGGGCCGAATTGCCGAAGTCTTCGGTCATCGATCTCGGCCGTTATGATCCCGGGCCAGGTCCCGACTGGCGCGTCCGGCAGGGGTACGGCACGCTTGTTGCCAGCTATGGTTTGCCGGTGCCGACCGCTCTCGGTGCTGAAGTCAGCCGGATCGATCATAGCAGCGGCGATCATATCGTGCTGTCGACGAGCAAGGGCGAGCTGAGGGCAAGCGCCGTTGTCGTCTCCGTCTCCACCAATGTCCTTGCCGGCGAGCGGATTGCCTTCTGGCCGCCGCTGCCGGAAAAGATCGAGGCGGCTTCGCGTCTGCCTCTCGGATTGGCGAATAAGCTTTTTATCCAAACGTCCGAGCCCGGCATGTTCCCGGAGGATACGCATGTCATGGGCTCTCGGCAGGATCGCCGCACTGGCGCCTATCAGCTGAGGCCATTCGGCGCGCCCGCCATCGAGGCCTATTTTGCCGGCGATCTTGCGCTCGATCTCGAACGGCAGGGCATGGAGGCTGCCTTCGATTTCTCCGTGGAGCAGTTGAAGCGCGTCTTTGGCTCCGACATAGGCGCAAAACTGTCGCCTCTTGTCATGTCGACCTGGGCCAGCGAACCCCTGATCGGCGGTTCCTATTCCTATGCGATCCCCGGCGCTTCGGATCTGCGCGGCGTGCTGGCCGCGCCCTGCAACGATCGTCTGTTCTTCGCCGGAGAGGCTTGCTCGCGGTCGCGATATTCGACGGCGCATGGTGCTTATGAAAGCGGGGTTGTCGCAGCCGAGGCGATTGCGAAGGTGCTGTGATCCCGAATTGATGGAGAGTGCCGCGCGCTTCCAGGTGAAAAATAACGATTCCGCTCGAAAATTTGCGTAAAGCGCTCTTAAACTTGCGCGGCAACAGGCGTAAACGCAATCAAATACCACCCGATTTGGTTTAAACCTTCTTACGGGAGACGGGCGGCCAAAGCCGCTACAATGAAGCATTGGAGGAGCCATGAGTAACGGCGACGCACTGACGTTCCACATCGAAAAGAATTCTAGCCCCGCAACGGCCAGCGAGCGGGAAGCCCTGCTGCAGAATCCGGGCTTCGGCCGCGTATTCACCGATCACATGGTGACGATCCGCTACTCGCAGGATCGCGGCTGGCATGGCGCCAGGATCGAGCCGCGCAAGGCGCTGGCTCTCGATCCGGCGACCGTCGTGCTTCATTATGCGCAGGAAATCTTCGAAGGCATGAAGGCCTACCACCTGCCCGACGGCGGCGCGGCGCTCTTCCGCCCGAGCGCCAACGCGCAACGCTTCCACAATTCGGCCGAGCGGCTGGCCATGCCGCCGCTGCCGGAAAAGCTCTTCGTCGAGTCCGTCCGCGAGCTGGTCAAGATCGATCGCGAGTGGATCCCGACCGCCGAGGGCGCATCGCTCTATCTCCGCCCGTTCATGATCGGTTCGGAATCCGCGCTCGGCACCAGGCCGGCTACCGACTACCTTTTCTGCGTCATTGCCTCTCCGGTCGCCTCCTATTTCAAGGGCGGTGCATCGGCAGTCACGCTCTGGGTTTCCGAAAACTACACCCGCGCCGCGCCCGGCGGCACCGGTGCTGCCAAGTGCGGCGGCAATTATGCTGCAAGCCTTTCCGCGCTCGCCGAAGGCCAGCGTGAAGGCTGCGATCAGGTCGTTTTCCTCGATGCCGTCGAAAAGCGCTGGATCGAAGAGCTTGGCGGCATGAACATCTTCTTCGTCTTCGACGACGGCTCGCTGCAGACGCCGCCGCTGACCGGTACGATCCTGCCGGGCATCACCCGCGATTCGCTGATCAAGCTGGGACGCGACATGGGTCTCACCGTTCGCGAAGAGCCCTATTCGATCGAGCAGTGGCAGGCCGATGCGGAGAGCGGGCGTCTGCGCGAATCCTTCGCCTGCGGCACGGCGGCCGTCGTGACGCCGATCGGCAAGGTGAAGGGCCGCAAGCATAACTTCACTATCGGCGACGGAAACGCCGGGGCGACCACGCTTCGCCTGAAGGCCGCGCTCACCGATATCCAATTCGGCCGTGCACCGGACAAGAATGAGTGGCTGGACCGGCTGTTCTGAGCGGTCGCCACGCAATCCGCGTCGGGCTCTGACCGGAGCGTGATCGATACCCGGCGGGAAACGCATATGGCTCTCCCGCCGGGCTCTGACATCTGAGATAGCATCGTCACCCGAAAATCGGAGTTGTCTTGATGACCAAGGTCAGCGAACGTCCCGGCGTCGAGCCGGGCGAAGAGATCGGTTTTGTCGGTCTCGGCGTCATGGGCCAGCCGATGGCTCTCAATCTCGCGAAAGCAGGCACGAAACTCGTCGTTTGGAACCGGTCGCGGGAAGCGGCCGATCCGCTGCGTGAGGTGGGCGCTGCCGTGGCGGCAAGTGTCGAGGAGGTGTTCGAGCGCACGCGCATCGTCATCCTGATGCTTGTCAACGAAACGGTGCTGGATTCGGTGCTGCAGCGTGGGACACCGGGCTTTGCCGGGCTGGTCGCGGGACATATCGTCGTTTCGATGGGGTCCAATCCGCCCGACTATTCGCGCGGGCTTGCCGCCGAGATCGCCGCCGCCGGCGGGCGCTATGTCGAGGCTCCGGTTTCCGGTTCGAGGAAGCCGGCAGAGACGGCACAGCTCGTCGCACTGCTTGGCGGCGATGCGGAAACGGTCGCGGAGGTGCGGCCGCTGCTTGCGCCCATGTGCCGAGAAACGATCCTGTGCGGCCCGGTAGGCAATGCGCTGCTGATGAAGCTGACCGTCAATCTCTATCTCTGCACGATGCTCGCGGGGCTCGCCGAGGCGGCGCATTTCGCCGAGCGGAACGGGCTCGACCTTGCGACGTTCCAGGCGGCGATCGACTCCGGTCCGATGGCCAGCGATTTGACGCGCGTGAAAATTCCGAAGCTGATCGACCGGGATTTTTCAGTCCAAGCGGCAACGGCCGATGCGCTCAACAGCACCAATCTGATCGCGCAGGCGGCGCGCGCCGCCGGCATGGCCTCCCCGGTTCTCGACCTCTGCCGTACGCTCTACGGGGAGAGCGTCGAACTCGGCAATGGCCGGCTCGATATGATGTCGGTGGTTGCCGCCATTGAGGCCCGTACCGCGGCGCTTGGTCGCCCCTAGATCGGCTCGGCGCCCGGCGCAATTTCTAACCCGTTCTATCGATTAGGTTTTGCGAGATGCCGGGCGGAAAAACGCTCGGCGTTTTCTGGGAATTGTTCTGGCAAACCACCGTGCGATGCCTATGTTGGATTGAGATCTAAACAGACATTCCTGAAAGGAAAACGGATATGTCTGCTCCCCTGGACAGCAATCTTTTTCAACAACTCGGTTTGAAGCATCCGTTGATCGTCGCACCGATGGCGGGCGGCCCTTCGTCGGCTGAGCTCGTGGCGGCCGCCTCGGCTGCGGGGACTCTCGGCGCGATGGGCGGCGCCTATTCCAGTGCTGCGGCGATCGAGACCTTTGCGAGTCAGGTGCGTCAGCGAACAGACAAGCCGTTTTCGATCAATCTCTTCATTCCGCACTCGATCCCGGAGGTCGCGGCCGATCGCGTCGAGCGTGCAGTGGAGGCGACCGCTCGATACCGTCAGGAGTTGGAGCTGCCGGCGCCGCAGCTTAACCCTCCCTATGAGGAGGATTTCGATGTGCAATTCGAGGCCGTGCTGCGCCTCAAGCCGGCGTGTTTCAGCTTCGTTTTCGGCTTGCTGCCCGCCGATTATGTCCGCGAGGCAAAGAAGGCAGGTATTCCGCTGATCGGCACGGCGACGACACTTGAGGAGGCGAGCGCGCTGGAAGACAGCGGCGTGGATGCGGTGACGCTGCAAGGTTTCGAAGCTGGCGGCCATCGCGGCATTTTCGGTGCCAAGGCGGCCGATCCGGAAATCGGCATTCGCGATCTCTTGGCGCAATGCGTCGGCACCATTCGCCTGCCGCTGATCGCAGCCGGCGGCATCATGACGGCCAGCGATATTCGGGCGGCGCTGCAAGCGGGCGCGCAGGCCGTCCAGATGGGCACGGCCTTCCTTGCTTGCACCGAGGCCGGAACATCGGCACCCTATCGAAAGAAGCTTCTCGAAGCGCCGGAACGCAGGACACGCACGACACGCGTCTTTTCGGGCCGTTTTGCCCGCGGCATCGAAAACCGCTTCATGGAGGAGATGGATGGGAAGCCGGACGCCATCCTTCCCTTTCCGGTGCAAAACAAGTTCACGCGCGATATGCGTGGCGCATCGACGGCGAAAGGATTGCCGGATTTCCTGTCTCTCTGGTCGGGAACAGGCAAGGGCGAACTTTGGCAGGGCAGTGCTGCCGATTTGATCAGTCGTCTCTTTGCCGAATGATGCGCCCAAAAAGAAAGGAGCCGGCAAGCCGGCTCCCGATCGTCCCGCAAGGCTGACAAGAGCCTCGATTATTCCATGCCGAGGGCAGCCATATAGGTCTGCAGGATGGATTCTTCTTCCAGGCGCTCATTCGCGTCCTTCTTGCGAAGGCGGATGATCGTGCGGATCGCCTTGGTGTCGTAGCCGCGGCCCTTGGCTTCGCCCATGACGTCCTTGATGTCGGAGGCGATCGCGGCCTTTTCTTCTTCCAGACGCTCGATGCGCTCAATGAATTGGCGCAGTTCAGCCGCGGCCACGTTCTCGACGCTATTCTCTTCCATGCACTTCTCCTAAAGGGTCCTAGAGGGTCGCTCGAAGCCGGTCGCAAATGGGATCGGTAGCTCAACCGATGCTGCACTTCGCTTCAGGGCCTGCGCGGTATTTCGAATTCGATCGGGCAGTTGACGTGCCGCGAATGGCGCGCAAGGTCAAGCCGGATTGGTAAAGGGAGCGTTAATCTTTCGGCTTGTTCTGCTCGAAAGCGGCTTTTTGCACAGGCGAGGCTTCTTTCTGGTGCAGGTTCTTCCACTCCTCATAGGGCATGCCGTAGATCACCTCGCGCGACTCGTCCTTGCTGACGGGCAGACCTGCCTCTTCGGCCGCTTCGCGATACCAGTTGGAAAGACAGTTGCGGCAGAAGCCGGCGAGATTCATCAGTTCGATGTTCTGGACGTCGCTACGTTCGCGCAAGTGCGTAACGAGGCGGCGGAACGCGGCGGCCTCGAGCTCGGTCTCTTGTTCCTTGGTGAGTGGGGTCATCTCTATTCTCCTCGGTTCGCTCGCCGCCTCATGTCTCGTAGGGACCGGTGCGCGAAGGATAGCGTTTGTATTCGTGCTGGGCCGGATCGGCGTTGATCTCGGCGAAGATCGGTGCCAGCCGGTCGGTCCATTCGGCAATGCCGGCCTCGCCCCCGATCAGATCCTGGCGGACCTCCAGCAGCGCGTGCGGAATGCCTTTCATCATGCAATGGCGGAACATGGTGTCGTTGCGCAACGCACCGTCGTAAGGCTCATTGTCGCCGATCACCAGATCGGTATCGGCGCCGAGCTTTGCAAGAAGCGGCATAACGGCACGCTCGTCGCTATCCCAAAGCACGGCTGCGTGCCAGGGGCGAGGCACGCTCTTCCACGCCGGCGTAAAGGAATGCATCGAGAATACAAGGGGTGCCTTGCCCGTCGCCTCGGCCACGGCGGAAATCGTCTCGTCGACCGCCTTGTGATAGGGCCTGTGGAAGGTCTCTATGCGGTAATTCCATTCTTCATCCGTGATCGGATGGTTGCCTGATATGATCGCGCCATCCGAGATCTTCATGATCAGCGTAGGGTCGTCCTCGCCGCGGTTCGGGTCGATCAGCAGGCGGGAAAAGCCGCCGAGTACGCCCGGCACATCCAGTCGCTTGCAGAGATGGCGGCACAGGCTTTCGATGCCGATGTCATAGGCGATATGGCGGGAAAAAGCGGCTTCCGGCAAGCCAAGGTTGCCATAGCGCTCCGGCAGATGTCGCATGGCGTGATCGCCAAGAATGACCATGCCTTTGTCACGATTGCCGGGTATGATTTCAAACGGTCTGAAGTCGGTCATGCGGATTGTCGATTATTGAAATTTTCAACTCTTTGTTTGATTGCATGTGCGGATGGAAGGTGCAAGGTTTGCGGCTTCGATCGGATGAAGAGCGGTGCGTGATGCCGTCAGCATCCCGTGAAGAAAATATAATCGATTAGAGTTGCGTTGACATTCATGGGATGGCAGCGCAAGAAGACGCAACAACGAATAACCGGGAGCCAATTGGAAGCCGTGTCCAGCCAAGTCGCGCCACGTTTCGTTAAGCGGTCAGGTCCGCTAGCCCGAATCGCCTTCCTCATTCTCGCCGCAGCAGCGCCGTTCTTCTTTTTCATGCCGAATGCGGCTCATGCCGATTTCCGAACATGCAACGGTACGCAGAACCTTGTCGGTGTGGCGATCGGCTATCGCGCAAAGGACGGCTGGGTGACGGAAGGCTGGTGGCAGATTCCAGCGAATACTTGTGCCACCTTGATCGAGGGGCCGCTCCAGTCCCGCTACTATTATCTCTACGCAGAAGATGCCGCTCGCGGCGGCCGCTGGACGGGCGACGTCGAAATGTGCGTGGCGGAAAACGAATTTAAAATCCCAGGCGTGAAGGATTGCTACGCTCGCGGCTACCAGAAGATGGGATTCAAGGAATACGACACGGGGCGTCAGGCGAGCTGGATGGTTCAGCTCTCCGATACCCCGGGCAGCCAGGAAAGCCAGAATTGATGAGACGAAACCGAAAAGTCAAAATCCTCGCAACGCTTGGTCCGGCATCCTCCTCCGAGGAGATGATCCAGAAGCTTCATGAAGCCGGGGCAGACCTGTTCCGCATCAACATGAGCCACGCCAGCCATGACGTGATGCGCATGCTGATCCAGCGCATTCGCGCCGTCGAAAGCCGCTGCGGCCGTCCGATCGGCATTCTCGCTGACTTGCAGGGTCCCAAGCTGCGCGTCGGCAAGTTTGCCGAAGGCAAGGTCGATCTCAAGCCCGGCCAGACCTTCACGCTCGACGACCAGAATACACCCGGCGACAACACCCGCGTGTTCCTGCCGCATCCGGAAATTCTGGAAGCTGTCCAGCCAGGCCACCGCCTGCTGATCGATGACGGCAAGCTCGCGCTCCGCGCCGAGAAGTGCGATGGCAAGAGCATCGTCACGACGGTTATTTCCGGCACGAAGATTTCGGACCGCAAGGGCGTCAGCCTGCCCGACACCCTGCTCGGCGTCGGCGCGCTGACCGACAAGGACCGCACCGACCTCGATGCCGTTCTCGCCACCAACGAAGTCGATTGGGTGGCGCTCTCCTTCATCCAGCGCCCGGAAGACTTGACGGAAGTTCGCAAGATCTCCCACGGTCGCGTCGGCCTGATGTCGAAGATCGAGAAGCCGCAGGCCGTCGAGCGCATCGAGGAAATCATCGAGCTCTCCGACGCGCTGATGGTGGCCCGTGGCGACCTCGGCGTCGAAATGCCGCTGGAAGCCGTTCCAGGCATTCAGAAGCAGTTGATCCGCGCTTGCCGCCGTTCCGGCAAGCCGGTGGTCGTCGCCACGCAGATGCTGGAATCGATGATCTCCGCGCCGGTCCCGACCCGCGCCGAAGTTTCCGACGTCGCAACCGCCGTGTTCGAAGGCGCCGATGCCGTCATGCTCTCGGCCGAATCCGCATCCGGCGACTATCCGGTCGAAGCCGTTTCCATGATGGCTTCCATTGCCGGCACGATCGAGCGCGAGCCGCATTATCCGGGCATCATCTATGCCCAGCGCGCCCTTCCGGAAGCAACCGGCGCCGACGCGATTTCGCTTGCCGCCCGCCAGATCGCCGAAACGCTGAAGCTTGCCGCCATCGTCTGCTACACCTCGTCCGGCACCACCGGCCTGCGCGCCTCGCGCGAGCGTCCGCAGGTTCCGATCCTGGCACTGTCGCCGATCATCCAGACGGCACGTCGTCTGTCTGTCGTCTGGGGCATGCACTGTGTGGTCACCCACGATGCGACCGACCTCGACGACATGGTCAACAATGCCTGCCGCATCGTTGCCGAGGAAGGCTTCGGCAAGCCGGGCGACCGCATCATCATTTCGGCCGGTGTTCCGCTCGGCACGCCGGGCGCCACCAACATGCTGCGCATCGCCTATATCGGTTCGGACGGCCAGTCCGGCGTGTGATTGCCGACATCTGATTGCGGCAGCACCTCAAACATCCGAAACCCGCTGTCGAAAGACGGCGGGTTTTTTCTTGAAGCCGAACGCCCGCGGGCACCCCAAGCAGGCGGATTGAGAAGGAGATATGCCATGAAAGTCGGATTTATCGGGTTGGGCCAGATGGGCAGCGCCATGGCAACCAATCTCATCAAGGCCGGGCATGAGGTGACGGTCTACAATCGCTCGCGCGACAAGGCCGAGGCTCTGGCCGGCGAGGGCGCCAAGGTTGCGGCGACGGTGGCGGAAGCGTGCGGTGGCGAGGCCGTCTTTACCATGCTCGCCCATGACGACGCGCTCTCGGCCGTCGTCCATGGCGATGGCGGGGTTCTCGACAGCCTCGGCAAGGGCGCGGTTCATATCTCCGCAAGCACGATCAGCGTGGCGATGTCCGAGCGGCTCACCAAAGAGCACGCCGCGGCAGGCCAACGCTTCGTGGCGGCACCCGTCTTCGGTCGTCCGGAAGCCGCTGCCGCGGCAAAGCTCTTCGTTGCCGCAGCAGGTGCGCCGGATGCCATCCAAACGGTCACGCCGCTCTTCGAGGCTATCGGTCAGCGTACCTTCGTACTCGGCGAAGAACCAAAGGCCGCCAATCTCGTCAAGCTCAGCGGCAATTTCCTCATCGCCTCCGTCATCGAGTCGCTCGGCGAGGCCATGGCGCTCGTCGAGAAGGGCGGTGTCGACCGGCACGCCTATCTCGATCTCCTGACCTCGACGCTGTTCAACGCGCCCGTCTATAAGACCTATGGCGGGCTGATCGCAGACCGCAAGTTCAAGCCGGCCGGTTTTACGGCGCCGCTGGGACAAAAGGACATTCGGCTGGCACTGGCTGCTGGCGAGGCGCTTAATGTGCCGCTGCCGCTTGCGAGCCTGCTGCGTGATCGGTTCCTGACCCTGCTTGCGCATGGCGGCGAGGAGCTGGACTGGTCGGCTGTCGGAGCGCTGGCGGCGAAGGATGCGGGGTTGGTGGAGTAATTGGTGGGCTGGGAGTGCCACCATCGGTGATTGGATTAATGGAGAGTATGCACCCCCTCTGTCACTTCGTGACATCTCCCCCCCTTGTGGGGGAGATCGTTTGGAGTTTGCAGACGCCCTTAACGATACGATGCGCTTCAGTCTCTGCGGATATAAAGTTGGTTTGAGGTGTGCCGGTGCCACGGGTTACCAATCTCCCCCCTTGTGGGGGAGATGTCCCGATAGGGACAGAGGGGGTATCAGAGGTTTGGTATACCGAAAGCCTCTCTCAAGCCCCTTGCTAACCACCGCACCCCATGCAACCTTCCTCGACCAAAGAGGAGGGACATCATGCATCTGACCACGCTGCTCGCCTTTGCCGCCGTCTCCTTCATTGGTATTGCAACGCCGGGGCCGACCGTGCTTCTGGCGCTGACCAATGGTTCGCGCTTTGGCGTCCGGCGCGCCTTGCCGGGCATGATCGGTGCCGTCCTTTCCGATGCGGTTTTAATTACCGCCGTTACCATTGGTCTCGGCGCTCTGCTTGCGGCTTCCGAATTCTGGTTCTCGGCGCTTAAATGGGTCGGCGCGGCCTATCTCGCCTTTCTCGGCATCATGATGCTGCGCTCGAAAGGGGGCATCGACAATGCCCTACAAGCCAGCGCGAGCCAGCCGAAGGGAACGGCATTTGCCATCGGCCTGAAGAGCTTCATGGTCGCCGTCACCAATCCGAAGGGCTATCTATTCTTCTCGGCCTTCCTGCCGCAGTTCATCGATCCTTCAGCGCCGCAGATGCAGCAATACATCATTCTGGGCGCGGTCTTCGCCGCACTCGATTTCATGATTATGTTCGGCTATGCGGTGTTCGGCTCGCAGGCCGTGCGTGTCCTGAAGTCGGAAGGGGCGAAATGGCTCGAGCGCGCCTGTGGCGGCGCGCTTTTGGCTCTTGCCGGATCGCTGGTGCTTTATCGTCGCGCCGTGAACTGAGAATTTAGCGGCGGTTCAGTGCCGCCTCGAAGACATCCTGGTCGACATTGCCGCCAGAGGTGACTGCAATCACCGCATCGCCGCCAATATCCCTGCCGTGGAAGAGCGCTGCGGCCAGTGCAACGGCGCCGCCGGGCTCCACGACAATCTTCAGGCGGGTGAAGGCGAGAGCCATGGCCTTCTGCGCTTCCTCGTCGGTGACGACGAGGCCGGGGCCGCAGAGGCGCTTCAGGATCGGGAAAGTGATGTTGCCCGGCTGCGGCGTGATGATGGCGTCGCAGATCGAGCCTTGCAGCGCGGCATTGCGCTCGATTTTGCCGGCGGCCAGCGAACGGGCGGTGTCGTCGAAATTTTCCGGTTCGCATGGATGCACTTTCAGGCCCGGTGCTCGGGATTCGAGTGCCAGAGCGATGCCGGAGGTCAGGCCACCGCCGCCGCAGGGAACGAGCACGCTTGCGGCCTCGATACCTTCCTCGGCAGCCTGTTCGGCGATTTCGAGCCCCGTCGTTCCCTGGCCGGCGATCACTTGCGGCTCGTCGAAGGGCCTGATGAGCGTCAGGCCACGTTCCTTGGAAATGCGTGCGCCGATCTCGTCGCGATCTTCCTTGACGCGATCATAGAGCACGACTTCCGCGCCGAAGGCGCGGGTATTGGCGATCTTAAGCTTCGGGGCGTCCGTCGGCATGATGATAACGGCGGGGACGCCATGCAGCTTTGCAGCCAGCGCCACGCCTTGCGCGTGATTGCCGGAGGAGAAGGCGATGACGCCCCTGGCCCGTACGGTCGGCTCCAGAGCCGAGACAGCCGACCAGCCGCCACGAAACTTGAAGGAGCCGGAATGCTGCAGGCACTCGGCCTTCACGAAGAGGCGGCGGCCTGCAATTTCATCGAGAAAGGGCGAGGAGAGGAGCGGCGTGCGGCGCGCCCGACCGCCGAGGCGCGTGCGGGCGGCTTCGATCATTGCGATATCGACCATGGAGCGATCACTCTTCTGATTCAGAAAGACTTTCGATCCATAGAGCGCCCGCCTCTCCTTTGAAACAAGGAGATTGTCTCCATGACACTTCAGCCAACGCCCGGCAGCGAGAGATGCCCGACGTTATAGATCTGCAGGCTGGATCTTGCCGGGTCCTTCGGTGGTTCAGCCAGCAGGCGGAAGCGCACCAGGGTCCAGTGCGTCGGCTCGAAGGCGACCACCGATGCCAGCGCTTCACCATCGGATATGGCCTGCGCTGCCGCCTCGGTCTCGTTTGCGCGGAGTTCAGCGAGCGACGTTTCGGCGTTGATCGCGATCACCTCGCGCGTGGCAAATTTGGTGTTGCGAATATCCTTGGAGGTATCTGCGTGCCAGACGATCCAGCTATTGACCTGGGGACGGCCGAAATTCTCGGTCAAAGCCTGGAAGCCGGGACCGCAGACGAAGTCGCTCAGACCCTCTTCCTGCTGCCAGACGTAGAAGGGGGAATAGAAGTTCTGCCGGCTCCCCGTGACGGCGTCGCCCTTTCTCGCCGTCAAGTAGGCCTTGAACTTCAAGCCCGGGAGATTGTCGAGCAGGGGACCTTTTTCGCGGATGCGGCGATCGATGATCGCCATGTCGTAATCCGCCGGAAGGGGGAAGTTATATTGCATGGCGATCATTGGTCATTCCTCCAGCCAGGTGACGGCGCTTCCATCCTGCGCCGCCTGGATGCTGATATAGGAAAAGGCGTTCTCCGGCGCCGTGCCGATGGGTTTCGTTCCGTGCGAAGCTGATGCAATCGCCGGCGCGCAGCTCTTCGGCCGGGCTGCCGAAGCGTTCGGCAAGTCCGACGCCGGACAGGACGTAAAGGATCTGTCCGTGCGGATGCGTGTGCCAGCGCGTCATGACGCCTGGCTCAAGCGCGCAGCGCATTGCAGTCAAGCCGCCGTTCTCATTGCTCTCGACGAGTGACTCCACCAGGAAAGGGGCAGTGGCGATGCCCTCGGGCGATTGACGCATGTTGGTGCCGGCACGGTGAATGGCGGGCGACTGGGTTGCTGTGGTCTGAGGCATCGCTCTCAGACCTGTTCAATCATCTGCGCGCGACCGTCGGCAAAAGACCAGTCCTCGCGGGTCGCCGTCGTGATGGTGATCATGATGTCTTCTGGGCGGACGCCAGGAGCGTCGCCCAGAAGTTCGGCGACCCGGCGATAAAAGGTTTTCTTCACTTCCGTGCTGCGCGGCTTGCCGATGGTGACATCGAAGAAGACGTAATTGTCCGAGCGTGCGGTGCTGGCGAAATAAGTCCGGTCGAAGACGAGTTCATGCGGCTCCAGCTGATGAATGGCCTGGAAGCGATCGGTGGGTGGCACGTCGAAAGCCTCGACCAGAGCGTGGTGGAAATTGTCCGACAGTGCCTTGAGATATTCCGGCGACTTGCCGCGCAGAAGGGTGATGCGGGTGAATGGCATGGAATGCTCCTGTTTCCGTGTCTCTTGACGATCATAGAATGCCAGCAGATAATCATCCCGAAAACCAGATAATTCTGGACTTATAATCCTAAAAATATGGATGGTTATCCATGCGGAAGATTATCTTCGATCTTGATGTGCTGCGCAGCTTCGTCACCGGCATGGATCTCGGCAGCTATGCCAAGGCGGCAGACCGGCTCGGGCGCTCGACCTCCGCTATCAGCGCTCAGCTCAAGAAGCTGGAAGAGCAGGCGAGGACGCCCATCTTCCGCAAGGCGGGCCGAGGGCTGGCGCTCACCGATGCCGGCGAGACCATGCTTGGCTACGCCAGACGTCTGCTTGATTTGAATGACGAGGCGGCTACCGCGCTGCACGGGACCGAGCTTGAAGGTTGGGTGCGCCTGGGATTGCAGGAGGATTTTGGCGAAACGCTGCTGCCCGACGTGCTTGGGCGTTTCGCGCGGGCGCATCCAAAGGTACGCATCGAGGCGCGCGTCGTGCGCAACACAGAGCTGGTCGAGCGGGTGACGTCGGGCAAGCTTGATCTGGCGCTTGCCTGGAGCGACGGCTTCCGTACCGAGTATACGGATCGTATCGCCGAGGTGCCGATCTGCTGGGTTGGTCCGGCAAATGGCGCGGTGCAGTGGCATGCCGACAGCGGCGAGGCCATGCCTCTGGCCTCGCTCGAGGCGCCATGCCTGCTGCGAAACATCGCCACCAAGACGCTCGATCGCGCCGGTATCGGCTGGCGGATATCCTTCGTCAGCCCGAGCCTCGGAGGACTTTGGGCGGCAACGGCGGCGGGCCTCGGTCTGGCGCTGCGCACGCCGCTCGGCCTGCCGCAGAAGGTGCGGCAGCTGACGCCGGGCGAGGCAGGTCTGCCGGCCTTGCCGAAGCTGGATCTCGTATTGCATCGCGCCGTGGCGGAGGCGAGCCCGGCGACGGAGCGATTGGCATCGATCATGCTGCAGGCTGTGCGGCAGGCGGTCGAGGCCGTGCCGCAGAGCCGGATATTCGAGGATGCGTCTGACTACGACGTCGTCACGGCCTGAGATGAGGATTGCCGCCCGGAACCGTCGCTGCCGAGGTTGGCGATGCGGACTTCGGCCTGTACCGCAAGCATTTGCAGGTCGCGTGGCTGACCTGCAAGCCGTTCGACGGCTGCGATCGCCACATCCGTCGTCACGTAGTCGGGCTTATGGCCGAGATTGCCGATGGTGACGAGTTCGGCGCCGGGGATATCCCGAGCCAGGCCGCGTGAGTGCAATTCCTCCAGCACGACATCGTCACTGTCGCCGGTGATGATGACGGTGGGTGCCTTGATCTCCTTGTAGCGCGGCGCGTGGGCGGAGACATAGGCAAACAGGTTGACGACATCGGTGGCGTTGTTGCGGAAGGTGTGGGGCCGCAGCACCAGTTCCGGCGCCGTCTTCACGATATAGTCTGCGGGCCGCGCATTCGGACGGAAGATGCTGAGCGTGCCGGTCTCGACCCTGCGCAGGCCGAGCGGAATGACGAATAGATGCGTGAAGAGCCAGCCGAGGACCGGCATGGCGGCGAGCGTATAATACCAATCGACGCCGCCGGGCCAGGGATGGGTGGCAGGCGCCAGAAACAGCAACCCCTCGGTCTTTTCAGGATGGCGCATGCCGAAAGCGGCGGCAATCGCGCCGCCGAAAGAGTGGCCGATAATAATGGCGCTCTTGATGCCGCGCTTGTCCATCAGTCTGGCGATGGCATCGGCCTGGCCGGAGGGAAGGGCGTTTTCAGCCGTTCCGCGCTCGGAATAGCCGTGACCGGGACGGTCGACGAAGAGCATTTCGGCGCGGCCGCTTAAAGGCACCGCAAAGGCTTCGAACTGATCGCGCAGATTGCCGCTGGCGCCATGGATGAAGACCAATGGGGGGAGATCCGCAGTTGCCGGGCGCGGCAGATGCACGGCGTTCAGACGATAGCCGCCGATATCAGTCAGCTCGCCGATATTGGGATAGGCCTGCTCTATGGCACGGGTCTTGTAGGCGGAAAAGCCCGCAGCAAAGACGACAAACGTAATGACGGTGGCGAGTAGAGAATCGATCATCGCGGCACGGATCAAATATCGCAAACCACTAATCTAGTGCAGCATTGCGGCGTTTCATCCCTTGGGAGGTGGTTTCCGCCACGAAAGATAATCTCGCCTTGCCATCGGATCAGGTACGGCTGCCGGCAATCTTCTCCGAAAGCTTGCTTGCCTCTTCCTGTGCCGAGCGATTCGCCGGATAGATCTCGAGGAAGCGCTCCCAGGCTTTCAGGGCAAGCGCATCGTTGCCGCGTTCGGTCAGCAACGTCGCCATGCCGGCCAGAGCGCCGAAATGGCGTGGCTCGATGCGCAGGACCTGATTGATGTCTTCCATCGACTTGCGGTAGTCGCCGATCGCGAAATTCAGCGTCGCGCGCCTGTTCCAGCCTTCGGGGTAGTCTGGTTTTAGCGAGATGACCTGATCCAGATAGTCCATGGCAGCGGCGCTGCGCTTGTCCAGGATAGCCTTGTCGGCCCATTGCATCAGGAGATTGATCGTCGCGCTGCCGGAATCGTTGAGCTGGGCATTGATCTGATCTGCGATCAATGCCGCCTGATCGGGATCGCGCTGACGCTTTAGCGCCGTGAACAGATTGTCGAGCTGCTGTTTGGGCGAGAGGCTGCCGGAGGACGCACCCGGAGCTCCCGGATCCTTCTTTTCCAGATCGGCCGGCTGATCCGCCAGCGCCACAAGGGGTGGGGAGACAGCCAGAGCAAGCAGAATCGGCAGGGCTAGATATGACAAAGCTAAAACGCGCATGGCGGGCATAGTAGCCCGCCAATGTCGAAGATCAAAAACAAATTTGATGCGATCAACTAAAACTGAGCGCCCTATCCATAAGACGGGAGCTGCGCGCTATATCAGCCCTGACGAGCCTTGTAGCGCGGGTTCAGCTTGTTGATGATGTAGATGCGGCCCTTGCGGCGGACGAGACGGTTGTCACGGTGGCGCGCCTTGAGCGACTTGAGCGAATTCTTGATCTTCATTTTTCTGATCCGCGATGTTCGAGGGGGAATGTCACATTCGCCCGTGTCTTTAACAATCAAAAGCGCGCTCAGGGCGCGCTCTTTAGGGTGGGGAGCAAATACCCTGTCGCCTGTGCCCTGTCAACCATGTCAGGGGCTTTTTCCCACCGCTCTTAGCGGAGAAGCTGCGTAACATGGCCCATTTTGCGGCCGGGGCGCGCTTCGCTCTTGCCGTAAAGGTGCACCAGTGCATCGTCAAGGCGCAGCCATTCCGGCAATGCCAGAATATCGTCTCCGATCAGATTCGTCATGACACAATCCGAATGGCGCTCAGGATTTCCGAGCGGCAGGCCGGCGACTGCACGGACATGCTGCTCGAATTGCGAGATGATGCAGGCAGCTTCCGTCCAGTGGCCGGAATTGTGCACGCGCGGCGCCATTTCATTGGCGATCAGGCTACCGTCGGAGAGCACGAAGAACTCGATGCCGATCACCCCGACATAGCCGAGCGCCGTCAGGATCTTTTCCGCGGCCATGAAGGCAGCCGCGGTCGTCTGCTCCGAAATTCTTGCCGGCAGCGTAGACGTATGGAGGATACCGTCGCGATGGACGTTTTCAGCCGGATCATAGCAGGCGACCGTTCCGTCGATGCCGCGTGCCGCAATAATCGAAATCTCGCGCTCGAAGGATACGAAGCTTTCGAGAATAAGCGGTACGCTGCCCAAGGCCGCATAGCCGCCATCGGCGCTGTCCGCGGCGGAGCGGTAGACGCGCTGGCCCTTGCCGTCATAACCGAGGCGCCGGGTCTTCAGTACGCCCTTGCCGCCGAAATCGGCAAGGGCTGCTTCGAGATCGGCTTGACTGTCGACAGCACGGAAGCGGGCCGTCGGAATGCCGCAATCATTGATGAAGCGCTTCTCGGTCAGCCGGTCTTGCGCCATCTCGAGCGCTTTTGGCGGCGGATAGACGTCGACATCCTTGGCGAGCTTCTCGGCAGCATGGACCGGAACGTTCTCGAATTCGTATGTCACGACATCGCAGCGTTTCGCCAGATCGGCAAGGGCGGCCGCATCGTCATAGGCGGCGGCGATCTGCTCGCTGGCGACCTGCGCTGCTGGACAATCGGCCTGCGGTTCGAGGATGATGGTGCGGAAATTCAGGCGAGCAGCCGCCATGGCGAGCATGCGGCCGAGCTGGCCGCCGCCGATGATGCCGATCGTCTTTTCGGTCATAGGTCGTCCATCGGATATTCGGCAACGCCGGCGCTCTGTCGCGCGCGCCACTCGTCGAGCCGGTCGGCAATCTCTTCGTCGCTGAGCGCCAGGACTGCGGCGGCAAGAAGGGCGGCATTCACCGCGCCGGCCTTGCCGATCGCCAATGTTCCGACGGGGATACCGGCCGGCATCTGCACGATGGAGAGCAGGCTGTCCTGTCCGGAGAGCGCACGCGATTGTACCGGCACGCCGAAGACCGGCAGCGGCGTCATGGATGCGGCCATGCCTGGAAGGTGGGCCGCGCCGCCGGCGCCGGCAATGATGACCTTGAAGCCTTCGTCCCTTGCGCCCTTGGCGAAACTCACGAGCCTGTCGGGCGTGCGATGCGCTGAGATGATGCGCGCATCATAAGTGATCTCCAGGGCTTCCAGAGTGTCTGCGGCATTCTTCATGGTTTCCCAGTCGGACTGGCTTCCCATGATGATGGCGACGGGCGGTCTTTCGGTCATCATCGTCGCGTTATACTCCTCAGGCTATGATGTCGGGAATGATCTGGTCTTCCAGCTTGGAGAGCTTGTCCTTGATGACGAGCTTCTTCTTCTTCATGCGCTGGATGCGAAGGGCCTCGCAGCCCGTCTGGATCATGGCATTGATTGCGGCGTCATAATCCTCGTGTTCCTGGCGCAGCCGCGCCACGATCAGCCTGATTTCCGCCTGTTCCTGATCGGCCATGTTCATTTCCCCAGCATATCGCGGAATCGCATTCCTTCCGCCTTGTAAATCCCGCAAGCTCCTATCACCAAATGGCGATAACGGGAAGTTATCCTTCATCACGAATTTGCCGCCTATAGGCCACGTTTTCGCCTTCGACAAGGGCTCGATATTATGGCACAGTGGGAAGGTTGACACCTAGAGCCCTGGCGAATGGATGGTCGGGGCCCTTAAAGAGGAAGGAAGGGTCATATGACTGTTCAAGCTCATCTTGAATCGCTCGAAAAGAAACATGTCGCTCTTGAGGAGGAGCTGCATCTGGCACTGACGTCTCCCTCTATCAATGATATCACGATTGCTGATATCAAACGCAGGAAATTACGGGTCAAAGACGAAATCCAACGTCTGCGTTCGTCGGTTCACTGACGCAACGCCTGTAGAGATCAAAAACACCGATCATTGGCGGCAAGAGGCAGATCGCAAGATCCCAACAATTTCGCAACCAGGATGGGTGAGCACTCCCGTAAAAGCGGATGCGCCAACGTCATATCGTAAGGGGTAGGGGTTGGCGCAATTTTCCCATCTTATGCGGCAAATGCCGCCGCCGTTAGCTTGGCCGACATCTGCCAACGAATTCCGCGATTTTCCAGAGATCACGAAGGCGAGAGGCCGGCTTTCAGGCCCAGAATTGATCCAGCCATAGATTGAGCTTGTCGAAGCCGCGGCTGTTGACCGCGTATATGCGTTTCGTGCCTTCGTTGGTCACGGAAACGAGATTGCTGTCGAGCAATGCCTTGAGATGCTGCGAGACAGCCGGGCGGCTGATCGGCAGGCCCTGCGCCAGTTCGTTGACCGTCTTGGGTGCGCGGCGCAACTCCTCCAGCAGGTAGCGCCGGTTCGGGTCCGCGATGGCTGCAAAAGGATCCATGGTCGACATGGCGAAAAGCTACGTCAAACGCCTGGGTGCGGCAAGCTAATTGTGCGCTGCATGATATATTGTGGAGTAGCGACGGCAGCGGCGCCGATCATGCGGACCCTTCGTCATCGGTGCCCGTTTCGATTGCTGCCCCTTGTCAGAGAGGGCTAACGGATTTACTCACGACTATCGAACCGGTGAGCCGTCGCTGACGATGGAAGCCGAAACCATGGAAGCTCGCATGACCGTGCCCGAAGATCGTTGCCGCCTCGTTCTCATCGTCCCCGATATCGCCGATATCGAGGAACAGGCGAAGGCCGTTGCCGATGCGCTGAGGGGCGGCGATGTCGCCTCGGTGATCATTCCCCAGTATGGGCTGGATGACGGCGCGTTTCAGAAGCATGCGGAAAAGCTGGTGCCGATCGTTCAGGCGGCCGGTGCTGCAGCGCTTATCTCCGGTGACAGCCGCGTGGCTGGGCGGGCGAAGGCCGACGGGCTGCATATCACTGGCAATCTCGCGGAGCTTGCTGATGCCGTGGAGAAATTCGTTCCGAAGCTGATCGTCGGCGGCGGCGGTGCTACCGAAAGGCACAGCGCTCTGGAGGTTGGCGAGCTGCGGCCCGACTATATCTTCTTCGGCAAGCTCGATGGCGATATCAAGCCCGAAGCGCATCCGAAGAATCTGGCGCTCGGCGAATGGTGGGCCTCGATGATCGAGATCCCCTGCATCGTCATGGGCGGGACGGATGTGAAATCGGCGCTGGAGGTGGCCTTGACGGGCGCCGAATTCGTGGCGCTGCGTGCGGCAGTATTCGCCGAGCCCGCAAACGCGCCTTCCGTCGTTGCCGAAGTGAATGCGCTTCTCGACGAAAAAGCGCCACGGTTTGAGGATTGATAGCGTTTCATGTCGCCAAAGCCACGATTCTGCCATCGATCCTTTCTTGCCGCGCTCGCAATTGGGCTTGCGGCATTTCCGTTGCTGGCCGTGGCGCAATCGGGAAATGGCGATACGTCTCTGCCTGGCGTCACGACGCAGGCCGAGAAAGGTGCGCAGCCTGAAGACAACGCGCAGCCCGATGATGGTTCGGCCGTAACGGACAAGGGCGCGCCGCAAGAGAACAATAGCATCGTCACGCGGCCGCTGGATGCCGATGCCGGCAGCTTCAAGAACGAGAGGATCCAGCCAGGCGCCGAACCCAAAGCCGAAAGCGACGTCAAGCCTTCGGCAGGCGTGGGCGTGTTCGAGCGCATGGGTGCGAAGCTGCCCGATCTGCCGCCGGAAAAGCCTTTCACCGGCAAGATTGACGAGGCCTTCGGCGCTTTCCAGCGCGGCTACTATCTGACCGCCTTTCAAAAAGCCTTGCCGCGAGCGCAGCTTGGCGATGCTGCGGCGCAGACGCTGATTGCCGAGCTGATGACGCAGGGTCTTGGCGTCAAACGAGATACCAAGGACGCCGCTTTCTGGTACAGCAAGGCGGCCGAGGGCGGTAATCAGACCGCCATGTTCAAATACGCGCTGATCCTGATGGAGGGGCGTGACGTTCCCCGCGATCAGAAAAAGGCGGATGAATGGATGCGGAAGGCCGCCGACGCCGGAGAGCCCTCCGCCGAATTCAACGTGGCCCAGATGATCACCGCCGAAAACCCCGGATTGAAGGGGTTGCAGATAGCGCTTCCTTATTATGAGAAATCCGCGGAGCAGGGCATTGCCGACGCGCAATATGCGGTCTCGCAGCTCTACGTCAATCTTCCGGATCTGCCGGCGGAAAAGAAGGCGCGCGCCCGGGAATGGCTGTCGCGCGCCGCAAATGCCGGTTTCGATACAGCGCAACTCGATATGGGCCTTTGGCTCATCAACGGCACGGCCGGCAAGCAAGATCTCGAAAACGGCTTCAACTGGATGCGGGTCGCAGCTTATCGCGGCAATGTCGTCGCGCAAAACAAGCTGGCGCATCTCTATATCAATGCTATCGGCACGAAGCAGGATCCGGTGGCGGCAGCGACATGGTATGTCATATCGCGCCGGGCCGGCCTGAAAGATCCGCAGCTTGAGGATTTCTACCAGGGCATCGAGGACTTCCAGCAGAAAGCGGCCATCGAGGCTGCCAACAAATACCGACGGGTACGGTAGATGGCAGGCCGCAATCCCACCTTATGATAGGCCTGATGGCGCCACTTTGCCTGCGCGGTCGCCTCGCCACTTGAAATTCCCCCGATTTTATGGTCTTGAGGCCGCCAATCTTTTATTCGTGCTGACGCTCCGCTCCGCCGGGGTCCGATTTTGGGCCCGGTCAGCACCTTCTGCATTACCCAAGGAAACCCGATGGCCCGTTCTGCTCTTCTCAATGTTATGGTTCAGGCTGCCCTTAAGGCCGGCAAGTCGCTCAGCCGCGATTTCGGCGAAGTGCAGAACCTGCAGGTTTCGGTGAAGGGACCCGGCGATTTCGTCAGTCAGGCCGACATCAAGGCGCAGAAGATCATCCGCGACGAACTGATGAAGGCCCGCCCGACCTACGGTTTCCTTGGCGAAGAGGGCGAGGAGATCAAGGGTACGGACGGCGCGCATCGCTGGATCGTCGATCCGCTCGACGGCACCACCAACTTCCTGCACGGCATTCCCTTGTTTGCGGTCTCGATCGCCCTTGAGCGCAACGGCGAAATCGTTGCCGGCGTTACCTTCAATCCGGCGACGGATGAACTCTACACGGCAGAGCGCGGCGGCGGCGCCTTCCTCAACGATCGTCGCCTGCGCGTCGCCTCGCGCCGCGTGCTGTCCGACAGCGTCATCGGCTGCGGCGTTCCGAATCTCGGGCGTGGCAATCACGGCAAGTTCCTCGTTGAACTGCGCCATGTCATGGGGGAAGTCGCCGGCGTCCGTCGTCTCGGCTCGGCATCGCTCGATCTGGCCTATGTCGCTGCCGGCCGTTTCGACGGTTTCTGGGAAACCGGCCTGTCCGCCTGGGATATTGCTGCCGGCATTCTGCTCATCCGCGAAGCCGGTGGCTTTGCCTCGGATTTCGACGGCGGCACCGACATGCTCGACACCGGCTCGATCATTTGCGGCAATGAGCATATTCAGAAGGCGCTTGCCGAGGTCGTCAAGCGGCCGATCCCGACGAAGTAAGCTAGTCTCCGCCAGTTTTTTGCGCGACAAAACAGCCTGTTGCCAACGGGCGGTTTTGTGCTTTCCGTCTCTTCAATTCGGCACAATGTTGATCTAGTCTCCGGCTGCAGAGAATGCGGTGGCGGAGCGTATGATGGAAAATGTGAATTTGGCGGACCTGGGATCGACCGACAACGTGTCGGGCGGTTACGCCTACAAGCTCTCCAGCCCCATGGCTTTCTTCTGGACGATGGTCCTTTTTCTGATCATTGTCGGCTTCATCGTTGCCATCCTATTCCGGCAGGCTCAGGTTGCATTCCTGCACAATCCCGGTCTAAACGGCCTGATCCTTGGCGTGCTCGCCGTCGGCATCCTCCTGGTTTTCAATCATGTGCTGATGCTGCGGCCGGAAGTTCGCTGGTTCAATCATTTTCGCGCCGTCGGCAATGCCGACAAGGTCGGCCGCAATCCGCGGCTGCTGGCGCCGATGCGGGCGCTGCTCGGCAATCGCCGCGCGATGCAGCTCTCCACGGCGACGCTACGCTCCATTCTCGACTCGATCGCCACGCGTCTCGACGAATCGCGCGATACCTCGCGCTATCTCATCGGCCTCCTCGTCTTCCTCGGCCTGCTCGGTACTTTCTGGGGCCTGATCGGCACGATCGGCTCAATCAACGACGTCATCCAGGGCCTCGATGCCGGCACCGGCGATACCGGCGATATTCTGAGCGCACTGAAAACCGGCCTCTCAGGCCCGCTCGTCGGCATGGGCACGGCCTTCTCGTCCTCGCTGCTCGGCCTTTCCGGCTCGCTGATCCTCGGCTTTCTCGACCTGCAGGCAGGACGCGCGCAGAACCGCTTCTATACCGAGCTTGAAAATTGGCTTTCCTCCGTCACGGATGTCGGTTCCGACATTGCGCCCGTCATCGATGCCGCAACCGGCTCCTCGTCGGAGGACATGCGTGCGCTGTCGGACTATCTGCGCAAGATCACGGACGAGGGCGGCGGCCAGCGTTCGGTGACGGCGATGGCCAACCTGGCCGAAGGCATTCAGGGGCTGGTCAAGAACATGCGCAACGAGCAGCAGATGCTGCGCGACTGGATCGAGGCGCAGCAGGAAGAGGCGAAATCGATGCGCCGGACGCTCGACCGCCTTGCCGACCGCATCGGCCATGCCGAGAAGACCGGGGGCAAGTAATCCATGGGGCTCGCCCGCAACCGACGTCACCAGCGAACCGTCGATTATTGGCCTGGCTTTGTCGATGCGCTGTCGACGCTGCTGATGGCCATCATGTTCCTGCTGACGGTCTTCGTCGTCGGCCAGTTTATTCTCAGCCGTGAGATCTCCGGGCGTGACGAGGTGCTCAACCGCCTCAACAGCCGCATCAACGATCTGGTGGAACAGCTGGCGCTGGAGAAGAACGGCAAGCAGGATCTCGAGGATAGTGTTGCCAACCTGCAGGCCTCGCTTTCGTCAGCCGAGAGCGAGCGATCGCGCCTGCAGGCCTTGCTTGCGGCAGGCTCCGGCAACAGCCAGGCCGCCGAGACGCGCGTCGGCACGCTGACGCAGCAGCTTGACGAGCAGAAGCAGGCAAGTGCCCGGGCGCTCAGCCAGGTCGACCTCCTCAATCAGCAGATTGCCGCACTGCGCAACCAGATCGCTGCGGTGGAGGCCGCGCTTCAGGCATCCGAGGCCAAGGATCAGTCGTCGCAGGTCAAGATCGCCGATCTCGGGCGGCGGCTGAACGTGGCGCTGGCGCAGCGTGTGCAGGAACTGAACCGCTATCGCTCCGATTTCTTTGGCCGGCTGCGCGAGATTCTTTCGGATCGCGACAATATCCGCATCGTCGGTGACCGTTTCGTCTTCCAGTCCGAAGTGTTGTTCCCGTCGGGTGCTGCGGATCTCAATCCGGCCGGCCAGGCGGAAATGACCAAGCTCGCCGCGGCATTGATCGATCTGGCCAAGGAAATCCCGCCGGAGATCAATTGGGTGCTGCGTGTCGACGGTCATACCGACAATGTGCCGCTCTCCGGCAGTGGCCGCTATGCGGACAACTGGGCGCTATCGTCGGCGCGCGCCATCGCCGTCGTCAAGTTCCTGATCGGGCAGGGTGTTCCTTCCGACAGGCTGGTTGCCGCCGGCTTCGGCGAGTTCCAGCCGATCGCACCCGGCGATACGCCGGAGGCCCGTGCCACCAACCGCCGCATCGAGCTGAAGCTGACGGAGAAATAATCCGTCAGCGCTCCGGCGGCGCGACTGCAACTCCGATCCTATCTCGTTGACGAAAGCCGATGGGCGCGGGGGGAATTTTCCCAGAGCATTTCCGCTTTTCATCGAATCGCGAAAACGCTCGATCTTCTTGTTTCTTTACGCATTCCGGACGGAAAACCGCAGCGCACTTTTCCTGGAAATGCTCTAAATCTGTCGCCTGACAAACAAAACGGCCGGCGCACCAAAGGGCGGCCGGCCGGTCTTTGCAATAAAGGCTTGACGCGAAGTCTCAGGCGGTAGCCGTGGTCTGGTCTTCGATGGCGGCGCCGCCGACGTGGGCCTTGATCGATTCGATGGCATGCAGGGCCGAAGCCTTCGCCTTGTAGCCTTCTGATCCGAACATGATTTCGCCGTTCGAGGCTTTGAAGCGGAAGCGAAACTCGCCGGCTTTGTCCTTGTAGACTTCAAATTTATACATCGTTCTCGTCTCCTAGAATCGCGTCAGCGTGGATAACGCTGAAAATCTAGCCCAACTTCGATGTCATTTCTACATGGTTGTATGCGGCTCGACTTGACCCGGTTCGCGCTACTTTGCGATGAGCATCCGCTGCTCGATGCCGGCATCGAACTGCAGGCGAGCGAGCTTCGCATAGATGCCGCCATGGCGGATCAGGCTCTGGTGCGTGCCTTCCTCGACGATGCGGCCCTGATCCAGTACGAGAATGCGATCGGCTTTGAGCACCGTTGCGAGACGATGAGCGATGACAAGCGTGGTGCGTGCCTCCATCAAGCCTTCCAGCGCCTTTTGAACGAGCGTTTCGCTCTCGGCATCGAGAGCGGAGGTCGCTTCGTCGAGCAGCAGGATCGGCGCATTCTTCAGGATAGCGCGGGCAATGGCGATGCGCTGGCGCTGGCCGCCGGAAAGCGTCACGCCGCGCTCGCCCACCTGCGTGTCGTAGCCCTGCTCCAGGCGGGAAATGAACTCGTCCGCCTGCGCGGCGATTGCGGCGGCGCGCACTTCGTCGCGGGAAGCGCCGGGACGGCCGAAGGCGATGTTGTCGTGGATCGTGGCGGCAAAGATCGTGGTGTCCTGGGGCACGATGGCGATGCGTTCCCGCAGCGCCTCCGGCAGAACATGGCTGATATCGGCACCATCGACGGCGATGCTGCCCTGCTGCGGGTCGTAGAAACGCAGCAGCAGCGAGAAGATGGTGCTCTTGCCGGTGCCCGAGGCACCGACGATTGCGACCGTTTCGCCCGGTTTGACCGAGAAGGAAAGCCCGTGCAAGGCCGACCTGCCGGGGCGCGACGGATAGAAGAAATGGACGTCCGAGAAATCGACCCGGCCTTCGGGCTTCGGCAAGGCGACCGGATTGGCCGGCACTGTTATCGGCGATACCTCCGCAAGGAGTTCACCAAGGCGGTCGGCAGCACCTGCGGCCTGCGACAGCTCTCCCCAGACTTCCGACAGCGAGCCGAGCGAGGAGCCAGCGATGACGGAGTAGAGCAGGAACTGACCAAGCGTTCCCGCCGACATGGTGCCGGCAAGCACATTCTGCGCACCGACCCAAAGAACGGCGACGATGCTGCCGAAGACCATGGCGATCGCAAAGCCCGTCAGCAGCGAGCGGGATTTGATCGCCGCGCGCGCCGCCCGATAGGCGTCTTCGACCGCTGTGCCGTAATGCCGGGAGGCGGCTTCCTCGCCGTTATAGGCCTGTATCGTGCGGCTGGCGGCAATGGTCTCGTTGGCATAGGCAGATGCGTTGGCCAGCCTGTCCTGCGCGGCGCGGGAGCGTTTGCGCACCGAGCGGCCGAAGCTCATCAGCGGCAGCACGATAACGGGAATTGCTACCAGCACGATGCTCGACAGTTTCGGGCTCGTGATGATCATCATCACCATGGCACCGAGACAGAGAATGAGGTTGCGCAGCGCCACCGAGGCTGTCGCGCCGACGGCCGACTTGATCTGCGTCGTGTCGGCCGTCAGGCGCGAAACGATCTCACCGGACTGATTGACGTCGAAGAAGGAAGGCGAGAGCCGCGTGACGTGATCGAAAACTTCGCGGCGTATGTCGGAGACGATGCGTTCGCCGATGGTGATGACGAAATAATAGCGCAGTGCGCTCGCGGCAGCCAGTATCAACGCCATGGTCAGGATGGCGATGAAATAGCTGTCGATGAGGCCGCGGTCGGCCTGATCGAAGCCGTGATCGATCATCCGGCGTACGGCGAGCGGCAATGCGAGCGAGGTGACGGCGGCAACGACAAGCGCGACGATTGCACCGACCACCATGCCGCGATATCGCTTGAGGTAGGGGGCGAGGCGCCCAAGGGGCCGGATAGACCTGCTTCTCTTCCCGTCTGTCTGGTCAATTTCCGACAAGTCGTCTCCAATCCCCATATTCAGCAAGGGACTTGACGTTTTCGCCCCTTGTTATCCCTGCCGCCTTCATGTATAGGCACGCCATCTTAATTGGAAGCCGTGGCCTAACCGGACTGCGGCTTCATTTATTCAATCGGTTCGGTTGCCGCAATGCCTTGCGACAAATGGACCCTGCCATGACAGGAAGATTGTTATGAAGGCGAACATCCATCCCGACTACCACACCATCAAGGTAGTCATGACCGACGGCACCGAATACGAAACCCGCTCGACCTGGGGTTCTGAAGGCGCTGTCATGAACCTCGAAATCGACAGCAAGTCCCACCCGGCTTGGACCGGCGGCAACCAGCAGATGCTCGACCGCGCTGGCCGCGTTTCGAAGTTCAACAAGCGCTTCGGCGGTCTCGGCATCTAATCGCTTCGCGATCCGATCTCTTGAAAAAAGCCCGGTTTGCCGGGCTTTTTTGCATTTTCGTGACGGCTTGATCCGCGCTGAAACAATGCTGCGATAGCGGTTCAACGCAAAACCGGCCGTGCGGGGCACGGCCGGTCCAAATCCGTCATCGATGTTGCGATCGGCTCAGTTGTTGCCGAAGGCCGTCTGCAGCAGGGTGAGCTGCGCCTTGACGCTGTTCTGGTTGTCCGGAACGATTGCGGGTTCCGTCGGTCGGTAGATTTCGCGGTCGAGCAGGGCGACGCGGTTCTGCAGCCGAAGGGAACGTTCAACGAGGTCGCGGAAGGATTCCGGCAGATCGTTCCAGCCGGGTGCGGTACGGTCGACGTTGAAGCCGTCGAGGCGAACCTTGTTCTTCTCGGCAAGCACCTGGTCGCGGGACATTTCGCCATTGTTGACGGCGCGCTGCAGCAGCAGCCAGGAGGCCATCTGCATGAGACGGGTCGTCAGCCGCATGGATTCGGCGGCGTAAAGCACAGAGGCCATGCGCGGCAGAACCTTGGAAGCGGCGCGGCCCTGTCCGTCGAGATAACCGGCGGTTTCCTCCACCAGCGACATGCCTTCAGAATACAGTGCCCTGAACTGCGCCGACGATGCGGCATGGCCAGCAAAGCTGATCGTGTTCAACCCAAGTTCCGACATCGAATAAATCCCTGCTTCACGCAACACTTTTGTTCAGGAAAAGCCGGTCAAGTCCCTAAGAGCTTTCGGCATCCGCTTTTATGACTTTAAGATGGTTGTTTTAACTGAAATTCGCAAGGCGATTCTTAAGAAAGGGTTAATCTCCACAGTTTCGGCAAGGACCGTGATACAGGTCGAAAAAGAAGAGCCGCAAAAGCGGCTCTCAAGGTAAAACAGGGAGAAAAATCAGACCAATTCGCCAAGTGGAGGAATTGTCTGAGTCCAGAGCGAATCTGGATGCTCATAGTAATATGTCGTAAAGCTTAATATTCAGTTGCGCCTGCCTCAATCTTAAGCTTGCCACCCCAGGTTTTGCGCCGGCCGTTCCCCTCAAAAGCGGAAGAGGCTTTCCGCTGCCTGGCGGCCCGATGCCTTGGCGGTGACCTCTTCTTCCAGCCTGATGATCTCGCTCTTGAGCAAGGCTATGCGGTTTTTCAGTTCGTCGACCGACAGCAGCGACAGGTCGCTGCCGATCTCATGCGCCGACGGCTGCTGCGGACGATCGTCGTCGAATATGCTCATTTCGGCTCCTCCTTTCCCTTAGAGGGATCAGGTGCCGTAATTTATAGATATATCGTCCTTTTTTGAAGTCTCGCTTCGCGCAAGTGCCATGCTCTCGGGTGTGATCATCTGCGCATTGGCGGATGGCATGGTCGTATAGGCATCGCGATCACCCGCTGGCTTTGCGGCGCGGCGGCGGCTGCGGAAGATCGAATAGGACGTGATCAGCACGTGAGCAAGGGCTGTCAGGAAGAAGAGCGAGTAGGGGCCGACCGAAGACATGACCGGGCCGCCGATGGTTGGGCCGATGATCGTGCCGATGCCGTAGAGCAGCAGCAGGCCGCCGGAAACCTTGACGAAATCCTCCGGCGCGGCGAAGTCGTTGGCGTGAGCGACGGCGATCGGGTAGAGCGTGTTGGCGAAGGCGCCGTAGATCACCACCATGCTGATGAGGAAATAGGAGCTGCCGGGCTGCAGCAGGAAGAGCAGCAGGCCATCCACGGCCGCGACGGCAGCCATGCCCGCCAGCACGTAGCGGCGGTCGATGCGGTCCGAAAGGCGGCCGGCCGGCAGCTGCATGACGGCGCCGGCAAAGATGGTCAAGCTCATCATCAGCGCGATGTCGCTTTCGGAAAGGCCGGCATTGGCGCCGAAGACAGCGCCGAGCGTACCGTAGGCACCGTTGGCGATGCCCACGAGCAGGATGCCGATCGAGGCGACAGGCGAATTGCGGTAGAGCGCCTTCAGGTCGAGGCTGACGGCCTTGAGCGGCTGCGGCGAGGCAGCGGTCGAGAGCGTCGTCGGCAGCATGGCGACGCAGTAGCAGATGCCGCACATCATGAAGAGAATGGGCGTGTGGATATCGGCGAAGGGCACCATCATCTGGCCGGCGACCGCGCCGATGAGGGTAATGCCGATATAGAGCGAGAAGATCGCGCCGCGGCTCTCATTGGTGGCGCGTTCGTTCAGCCAGCTCTCGATGATCATCGAGGTGCCGGCCGTGCAGAAGCCGGTCACGGCGCGCAGCGCCACCCACCAGATCGGGTCGACGATGATGCCGGTCAAAAGCGCTATGATGGCGATGACGGAGATGAAGCCCGAAAAGGCACGGACATGGCCGATGCGCCTGACCAGTTTCGGAGCCGTCAGGCAGCCGAGGACGAAGCCGGTGGCCCAGGTCGTGCCGAGCAGGCCGAGCGTCGTGGTCGCGTAGCCCTCTGCAGTGCCGCGCACCGGTAGCAAGAGGCTATGCAGACCGTTTCCCGTAAACAGGAAGAGCGTGCCGAACAGCAAGGCCAATACGGGCAAAATATTTCTTTTCATGCTCCTCACCTTCATGCGGCCCCACTTAAGGAGCCGGTAAGACAGGAATTTCTTCCTGCCCGTATTCGCTATTGATTGTGTCCCGGATTGCCGCTATCGGCGTGTAGAAACAGTCTGTTGGCGCGGAAAAATGTCCGTCCTATGACAATTAGAGCATGATCGCGAAAACTGCGCAGCGGTTTTTGGTCGCGGCCATGCTCACTCTTGCGCAAACGGGGAAAAATAGCGTGACAAAAGCCATCGGGGTGCTGCTGCTGCTCGCCATGGCGGTGCAGCTGATCAAGCCTTTGGGGCTGCCGGGTCTCAAGCGCCGGGGCGATTTCTGGAAGATCGCGATCATCGCCTTCGTTGCCTGGGCGATCGCGCTGGTCATCAACGAGACGTTTTAAGGCGTTTTGGGCCGGATATCGGCCCTTTCAGGGCGCCGCACCTTCTTTCAGAGCAGGATTTCCCCGCGCATGACGTGGACGCTGCTGCCGCTCAGAAGGACTTCGTTTACCACGCCGGCAGTTTTCCTGACCTCAACGCCGATCACGCTGCGCCTGCCCATCTCTACACCCTGCTCGATGGCGATTTTTACCTCCGCGTCCTGCGCCGGCAGCAGCGAGGTGAGATAGGCGCCGAGTGCGGCAGAGGCGCTGCCGGTTGCCGGATCTTCCGTCACATTGTCGAGGGGTGCGAACATGCGGGCGCGGATGTGCCAGGGGTCTTCGGTAGAGCGCACATAGAGAAAGAGCGAAAAGCCCGTCTTGTCCTCCTCGTGCCGCGCGGCCGCTTCGGCAAAGATAGCGGCATTCGGCCATGCTTTCCCGAGCGTTTCGAGACTATCCAGCTCCGCAAAAGCAAAGGGCAGACCGACGGACGCAAAGATCGGGGCATGCGATGTCCGGCAGATCGATAGCGGATCGATCTGCACGCAGCGCGCAATCAGCTCATCGGCAACTGCCTCCCCGATCGTCAGGCTTCCCGGCGCGCGAATGCTCGCGCCCGTAATGTCGCCGCCTTTGCGCAGCAACGTTACTTCCACCAGGCCGGCCTCTTCCTCGAAGGTCAGCCTATCGGTCACCGGCTTTCCGAAGATTTCCCGCTGCTGGCCGAGAGCAAAGGCGGTGCCGACGTTGGGATGGCCGGCGAACGGGATTTCCGCCGTTGGCGTGAAGATGCGAACGCGGGCGCTATGATCAGGGTTTTCCGGCGGCAGCACGAAGGTCGTTTCCGAATAATTGAATTCGGTCGCGATCTTCTGCATCGCATCGCTGCTGAGGCCGCGGGCATCGGGGATGACGGCAAGCGGATTGCCAACGAAACGCTCCGAGGTAAAGACGTCGACGGTGACGTAGGCGACGGTATTCATGGCGATCTCCGGAGCAATTGTTGAACGCCGAGGATGTAGCCACTACCCGACTGAACCGGGAAGCGTGAACTTGTGCCCATGACAAGTTCACTCGCAGTCCCCCATGGGCTGTCTTAACGCCCCGCGGCATGCACGAGGATCGCGTCAATTGCCCTGGAACTGCTTCAGCACGCTCGACCAGAGCGCGACCAGTTCGGCGCTGCCCATATCATTCGGCTTCGCACGAACGGCTGTGTGCACGAGGACGAGATGTGTCGTCGGATCGATGAGGATGCGTTGGCCTGCTCGGCCGTCGAGAAAGAACGTTCTGCGTGGGCCGGGCATCAGCCAGGTTTGATAGCCGTAACCCCAGGGGTTCGTCTCGTGATTGACTGCGAGGAACGAGCCCTGCTTGACCGGCTGCGTCGCGTCCAGCAGCCATTGGCGCGGTATGATTTGACGGCCATTCAAGGCGCCGTCATGGGCGAGCAGCATGCCAAAGCGAGCATAGTCTCGAAGCGTCGCGCTAAAGCAGCAGTAGCCGACTTCCTGGCCCGTGCTGTCGACCTGCCAGTTCGCGCTGGCTTCTGCGCCCATGGGTTGCCATATCCGGGTTTGGAGATAGTCCGACATCGTCATATGGGTGGCGTGGGTCAGGACCAGGCTCAGCCCTTCGGTATCGAGATTGCTGTAGTGCCAAACCGTATCGGGAGGGGCGACCCGCTTGTTGAATCGCGATACGGCTGTGATGGGATCAAGCTTTTCCGGGCCGAGGAGTGAGCTGCTGAGACGGACGTTATCGTCGGGGTTGCCGAAGTTTTCGGTGAAGGCAATGCCGGAGGCCATATGCAGTAGTGCGCGGATCGGCGTGCTCCCCATCTCGGTGCCCTTCAATTCCGGCACATAGGTCTGCACGGTGTCGTCAACGGAGTGAATGGCACCTTCGGAAATCGCAATTCCGATGAGCATGCCGGTCAAGGTTTTCGCCATGGATTGCGAGACAAGGCGGTCGCGATCGGTGCGGCCGTATTGATAATGTTCGAACAGGATCGTGTCGTTGTGCGCAATCAGCAATCCCGTGGTGGGATTGGTGGCGAGATATTTCGACAACGAGGCGGTTTCAGTGCCGAACGTAAACTTGACCGAAATCTCGGATGGGGCGCGCAACAGCGGCAGTGGATCTTCGGCAGCGGCGATCGTGTGTGTTGGCGCAAGCCTATCGGCGTGACTGAAGTTGCCGATCATGTTCCGTTGCTCGCTGAGCGGCACACCGACGGGATAACCGAGCTTCTCACCGT
This sequence comes from Rhizobium freirei PRF 81, assembly GCF_000359745.1. Lineage (GTDB taxonomy): Bacteria > Pseudomonadota > Alphaproteobacteria > Rhizobiales > Rhizobiaceae > Rhizobium > Rhizobium freirei. Next base: position 169,075 of record NZ_AQHN01000056.1, on the reverse strand, counting down.
AAGCCTCCGCATCCGGCCCGGTCGGGGAAAAGACGGCGTTAGCCGGCTGCAACTGCTGCGCATGAGCAGCATCGATCTGAGAAAACAAGATCACAGCAAGGACAGCGACAAAACCGCGCCAGGCAAGCATACGGCACCCCCCAATTAAGCCCCGCTACTATAAGTGGGGCAACCTAGTGCCGCGCTTTCGTAACACCCGTTTGACAGCGTTATTTTCCGATGTCGTAGCAAATCTATACTTTCCTTGCGGAAGATATGCCTTGCCCGATCCTGAACATCCGGATGGCCACCACTCGAAAGCAAAAAGCCCCGACCGCATCGCGGCCGGGGCTTTGTTCGTTCGAACCGCTACCTGATTCAGGCGGCCTGTTCGCGGTCCTTCGTCCAGCTGCCCTTGGCGGCGAGATAGTTCATCTCGGCGCGATGGGTGAAGGCGCGCTGGCCGGCGGCGACATTCTCGGGCTTACCGCCCCACGCCTTCAGCGCGCTGTCCTGCAGGGCGCGGCCGTAGGAGAAGGTCACATGCCAGGGCAGATCATGGCCGGAGTTGATGGCGGAGAGATGCGCGGTTGCTTCGTCGGTGGACTGGCCGCCGGAGAGGAAGGCGATGCCCGGAACGGCGGAAGGGACGGTTTCCTTCAGAACCCGGACGGTGCGTTCGGCAACCTGCTCTATGGAAGCCTTGCGGACCTTCTTGCCGTCGATGACCATGCTCGGCTTCAGAATCATGCCTTCGAGCTTGACGCGGGCTTCTGCGAGTTCCTGGAAAACGATCTGCAGCGTCCAGCGGGTGACTTCTTCGCTGCGGTCGATGTCATGCGTGCCGGGTTCGCCGTCCATCAGCACTTCCGGCTCGACGATCGGAACGATCTTGGCCTGCTGGCAAAGCGCGGCATAACGGGCGAGCGCGTGGGCGTTGGCCTTGACGGCGCCGAAGGTCGGCAGCTTGTCGGAGATGGCGATCACGCCGCGCCATTTCGCGAAGCGGGCGCCGGCGTCGTAATATTTCGCCAGCCGGTCGGCGAGGCCGTCGAGACCTTCGGTGATGGTTTCGCCGGGGAAGCCGGCCATCGGCTTGGCGCCGACATCGACCTTGATGCCGGGAATACTGTCCGCCGCCTTGATGATGTCGACGAAGGGCGTGCCGTTTGCGGCCTTCTGATAGAGGGTTTCTTCATAAAGGATGACGCCGGAGATGTATTTTTTCATCGCCTCGTCGGAGCGGAAGAGCATTTCGCGATAGTCGCGGCGGCTCTCTTGCGTTGATACGAGAGAGATGGTGTCGAAGCGCTTCTTGATCGTGGCGGTGGATTCGTCCGCCGCCAGGAGGCCCTTGCCACCAGCAACCATCTTTACGGCAATGTCTTCAATTCGTTCGCTCATTTCGGTTCTCCAATGCTACTTCAGTCGGCGACAAGGTCGACATAGATCGCCGATAACAGAAGTGTAGAAGGAGGGAAACGGCCGGCTAACTAATTGAAACGATTGAAATGATTTCAACCGTTTGAATGTTTTGGACACCATTCCGGCGCTCGTGGAAAAGCCGCGAAAGGTTCAGCTTCCGCGGCTTCCGTCGATCACTGCGAAGAGGTTTTCTTACTTGCCGGACTGCAGGACAGCGACGCCGGGAAGGACTTTGCCTTCCATCCATTCAAGGAACGCGCCACCTGCCGTCGAGACGTAGGTGAAGTCGTCGGCAACGCCGGCATGGTTGAGCGCGGAGACCGTGTCGCCGCCGCCGGCGACCGACGTCAGCTTGCCGGCCTTGGTGCATTCGGCGGCATATTTGGCAGCCGCGACGGTGGCAGCATCGAAGGGCGTGATTTCGAAGGCGCCGAGCGGGCCGTTCCAGACCAGCGTCGTGGCGCGTCCGATCCAGTTCTTGATGGCTTCGACCGACTTCGGGCCGACATCGAGGACCATGGCATCGGCCGGAATGGCTTCGATTGCAACGACTTCGTTGTCGGCGCCTGCCTTGAATTCGCGGGCGATCACGCCGTCTTCCGGCAGAACGATCGCGCAGCCGGAGGCGGCGGCCTCGATCATGATCTGCTTAGCTGTGTCGGCGAGATCATGCTCGCAGAGCGACTTGCCGACATTGGTGCCGCGGGCGGCGAGGAAGGTGTTAGCCATGCCGCCGCCGATCACGAGCGCATCAACCTTCTTCACGAGGTTCATCAGAAGATCGATCTTGGTGGAAACCTTGGCGCCGCCGACGATGGCGACCACCGGACGGACCGGATTGCCAAGGCCCTTTTCCAGGGCTTCGAGTTCTGCCTGCATCGTGCGGCCGGCATAGGCCGGCAGCAGCTGGGCGAGGCCCTCGGTTGAGCAATGGGCGCGGTGCGCGGCCGAGAAGGCGTCGTTGACGTAGAGGTCGCCATTGGCGGCGAGCGCCTTGGTGAAGGCCGCGTCGTTCTTCTCTTCTCCCTTGTGGAAGCGGGTGTTTTCAAGCAGCAGGATGTCGCCGTCATTCATCTTGGCAACGGCGTCGGCGGCCGCAGCACCAATGCAATCGGAGGCGAAGAGAACGGCATGATCCAGCACTTCCTCGACGGCCGGCACGATGAGGCCGAGGGAAAGGTCCGGGGAGGGGCCATCCTTGGGGCGGCCGAAATGAGCAAGCAGGATGACCTTGGCGCCCTTTTCGGACAATTCGAGAATCGTCGGGGCGACACGTTCGATGCGGGTCGCATCGGTGACCTTGCCATCCTTGACCGGCACGTTGAGGTCGACGCGCACGAGCACGCGCTTACCGGTGACGTCGGTGAGATTGTCGAGAGTCTTGAAGGCTGCCATGGGGAGGATCCAATGTTGTTGGTGGCGTGAAGCGCGCCGACCATACTACGGATGATCGGAGACGCAAGGCATTCAGGCGTCGTTTTTGCCCGTCGTCGAATCGCTTGAAACGGCTTCGTGCGCGCGCTCGCGGCGCTTCTGCAGGTAGGCGTGGATGCTGTTGAAAATATCGTGGAGATTGATGAAGATCGGCAGGAGGCCGGGCGGTTCCACCGCTTCGAGCGACATGCCGACGGACTGAATATGGTCGTTCTCATCGAGATCGCGGACGATGAGGATGATCTCGCCGAGGCGAATGCGATCCGCATAGTCGGCCTTGCCGCCCAGGCGGTGGCGCATAAGCTCGGCGATGGTGAGGCCCTTTTCCTGTTCGCTCAGCAGGCCCGGCCCGTAGGCTGCATCGAGATCTGCGGCTGGGCGCAGCGGCGAGATCGAGAAGGCGCCGAAGAATTCGGCGTCATCGGGATCGACCGGCGCGCGGCTGGCGAAGAGCCGGTCGAGCAGGCGCGAATAATTGGGCGAGACGAAGAGATAGACGATATCGTTTTCGCGCAGGCGGCCGGCATATTGATAGCGCATGGATTTGCCGTCGCGCACGACAAGCGAGGGCATAGCCCAGCGCGGGATGCGTTCGCCGCGCAGAACCGGGCTGTCTTTCACGACGCGGTAGGTGAGGAGTTCGTGATTGACCGTGCCCGGCAGGTCGACCTCCACCTTGTCGATCGCCCCCATGCGGGGGGGAACGATGAGGCCGAGGCGGCGTGCCATGGGTTTGATGGTCCAGCCCTGCACGAGCAGCGACACCAGCACGACGATGAAGGCGACGTTGAAATAGGTCTGGCCGGACTGGAGGTTGCCGAGGATCGGCATGATCGCCAGAAGAATGGAGACTGCGCCGCGCAGACCGACCCAGGCGACGAAGCCGGTCTCGCGCTGGGTATAGTCGAAGGGCAGCAGGCAGAGCCACACGGCGATCGGGCGGGCAATGAAGATCAGGAACAGCGCCAGCGCCACGGCGGGAACGGCGATGGCGGGAAATTCCGATGGCGTGGCGAGCAGGCCGAGGACGAGGAACATGATGATCTGCGCCAGCCATGTCATGCCGTCCTGGAAGCGCTTGATCGAGGCCGAGGCGGGCATCCTGCGATTGCCGGCATAGATGCCGGCGACATAGACCGCCAGGAAGCCGCTGCCGCCGACGGCGCCAGTGAAGGAGAAGACGAGCAGAGCCAGCGCCAGCACGAAGATCGGTGTCAAGCCGCGATCGGTTTCCAGCCGGCTGACGATGAGAACGATCATCATGCCGCCGAAGAGGCCGAGGATGACGCCGAGGCCCATCTGCTTGATGAAGGTCGCGAGCATGGCGATGTTGATGCCCGCATAGCCGTCGCCGCTTGCCAGAAGCTCGACCAAGGCAAGCGTCAGGAAGATCGCCATCGGGTCGTTGGTGCCGGATTCGACCTCCAACGTCGAGCGAACCTTGTCGCGGATATTGATGCCGCCGATGCGCAGCAGGAAGAAGACGGCGGCCGCATCCGTCGAGGCGACGATGGAGCCGAGCAGCAGGCCTTGCAGCCAGGTGAAGCCGAGCAGCCAGGTGGCGGCGAGACCGAACAGTGCCGCCGTCACGATGACGCCGACGGAGGCAATGGTCAGCGCCGGTGCGGCCGCGAGCTTGAAGGCCTGGATCGGCGTGCCATAGCCGGAATCGAAGAGGATAATGGCAAGCGCGAGGGAGCCCAGGATATAGGCGAGATAATTGTTGGAGAATTCGATACCGAGCCCGTCGGTGCCGGCGGCAAGTCCGATCATCAGGAAGAGCAGTAGCAAGGGAGCGCCGAAACGGAAGGCGATAAGGCTGGAGAAGGCCGCAATGAGAATGAGGACCGTGCTGATCAGCACGATGACGTAAAATGCCTCCACCTTTTCTTTCCCTTTCCGTGCGCCGCAGTTAGGGCCAAAAGCCCGGAATTTTGGAAATCTCGCCAGTTTTCATCATGCCGCCGTGCCGGGCAAATTGGCAAACACGGAAATCGCTCGGAGGAGAGTTTACGAATTGAAACTCTTTCCGATGACTGCAACGTCATTGTGTGATGCACTTTGCCAGAACGGCAAAGCGGCTGGGAACGCCCTGGGAGACTTCGAGCTTCAAAATTTATTGGTAAATCTGGACCATAGCAGGGCAGCACCGAAAAAATCGAAATGTTTTTAAGACGATGCGGGAGCGGGCAAAATTTGCGTCTTTGCCGTCGAGGGGCGGTGGCACACTGGAGGAGAGGCTTTCGAGCCCTTTGATACCAAGCCGGCGGCGCAGATGACTGCGCCGCCGGCTTTATCGATTGCGATGATGATCGCAGGCTTCCATCCAAATTGCTTCGGCGAGTGGGCTGCCGTCGCAAAGAGGGGAGAAACCCTGGATCAGATCAGCTTGGCGAAGGCAACGGCCGTGTCGGACATGCGGCTGGAGAAGCCCCATTCGTTGTCGTACCAGGACAGGACGCGCACGAAGTTGCCTTCCATGACCTTGGTCTGGTCGCTCGCGAAGATCGACGAGTGGCTGTCATGGTTGAAGTCGCGGGAAACCAGCGGCTCGTCGGTGTAGCCGAGGATGCCCTTCAGCTTGCCGTTCGATGCAGCCTTGATGGCTTCGTTGATTTCGCCGACCGTCGTTGCCTTCTTGGACACGAACTTGAAATCGACAACCGAGACGTTCGGGGTGGGAACGCGGATCGACGTGCCGTCGAGCTTGCCCTTCAGGTGCGGCAGAACGAGACCAACGGCCTTAGCGGCGCCCGTCGAGGTCGGGATCATGGACAGGGCTGCGGCGCGGGCGCGGTACAGGTCCTTGTGCATGGTGTCGAGCGTCGGCTGGTCGCCGGTGTAGGAGTGGATGGTCGTCATGAAGCCGTGGTCGATGCCAACGGCGTCGTCGAGAACCTTCACGACCGGCACCAGGCAGTTCGTGGTGCAGGAAGCGTTGGAGATGACCATGTGCTCGCTGGTGAGCTGGTCGTGGTTGACGCCGAAAACGACGGTCAGGTCGGCGCCGTCGGCAGGAGCCGAAACGATGACGCGCTTAGCACCGGCCGTCAGGTGGGCGGCGGCCTTGTCGCGGGCCGTGAAGATGCCCGTGCATTCCATGGCGATGTCGACGCCGAGTTCCTTGTGCGGCAGCGTTGCCGGATCCTTGATCGCCGTGACCTTGATCGGCTTGCCGCCGCCAACGATGATCGTGTCGCCTTCGACCTTCACTTCCGCCGGGAACTTGCCGTGAATGGAATCGTAACGCAGCAGGTGAGCGTTGGTCTCGACCGGGCCGAGGTCGTTGATGGCAACGACTTCGATGTCGGTGCGGCCGGATTCGACGATTGCGCGCAGTACGTTACGGCCGATGCGGCCAAAGCCGTTGATGGCTACTTTTACAGTCATTGAAATTCACTCCCGTTCATTCAGGACGTCTATCTATTGGATTTGAGAGCGCTTGTCAGCGCCCTCAGGAAAGCTTTGCTTCAGCGGCGGCGACTACGGCTTCGGTGGTGATGCCGAAGTGCTTGTAGACGTCCTTATAAGGAGCTGAAGCGCCGAAGCCCTTCATGCCGATAAAGGCGCCTTCCGGTCCGATGAAGGCATCCCAGCCTTCGCGAACGCCGGCTTCGACGGCAACCTTGACCGGCGAGTTGCCGATGACGTCCTTGCGGTAGGCTTCCGGCTGCTCGAAGAAGAGTTCGGTGCAGGGAACGGAAACGACGCGCGTGGAGACGCCCTTGCCTTCGAGAGCCGTGCGAGCCGCGACAGCAAGTTCGACTTCGGAGCCCGAAGCGAAGATCGTCACCTTGGCGTCCGCATTACCGGCCAGCGTGTAGGCACCGAGTTCGCAGAGGTTCTTCTCGCTATATTCCGTACGAGCGGCCAAGAGGTTCTGACGGGTCAGTGCGAGGCCGGACGGACGGTTCGTCGTCTTGATGGCGATCTGCCAGCATTCGGCCGTTTCCGTCGCGTCCGCCGGGCGGAACAGCTGGAAGTTCGGGATGGCGCGCAGGCTTGCGACCTGCTCGACTGGCTGGTGGGTCGGGCCGTCTTCGCCGACGCCGATGGAATCATGCGTCAGGACGTGGATGGAGCGGATGCCCATTAGGGCGGCGAGGCGGAGCGGCGGGCGGCAATAGTCCGAGAAGATCAGGAAGCCACCGCTGTAGGGGATCAGACCGCCGTGCAGGGAAATGCCGTTCATCGCGGCAGCCATGCCGTGTTCGCGGATACCCCAGTGCATGTAGCGGCCGGAGAAATCGGTCGGGGTGATCGACTTCATCTGGCTGGTCTTGGTGTTGTTCGACGGCGTCAGGTCGGCCGAGCCGCCGATCGTTTCCGGAATGAAGCCGTTGATGACCTCGAGCGCATCTTCCGATGCCTTGCGGGTTGCGACCGTCGGCTTGGTTTCAGCGAGCTTCTTCTTGTAGTCGCTGATGGCGGCGTCGAAGCCGGCCGGCAGCTTGTGATCGAAGCGGCGGGTGAATTCAGCCTTTTTGGCAGCGTCGGCGGCGGCAAGGCGGCCTTCCCAGGCCTGGCGGGTGCCGACGGAACGTTCGCCGGCAGCGCGCCATTCACCGAGGATGTCGTTCGGGATGACGAAGGGTTCGTAAGGCCATTCAAGGGCGACGCGGGTTGCGGCAATTTCCTCGGCGCCGAGCGGCGAGCCGTGGACCTTGTGGGTGCCCTGCTTGTTCGGCGCGCCGAAGCCGATGACCGTCTTGCAGGCGATGAGCGTCGGGCGGTCGGACTGATGGGCGGCTTCGATGGCAGCACTGATGGCGGCCTGATCGTGACCGTCGACTTCAATGGTGTTCCAGTGAACGGCCTTGAAGCGCATGATCTGGTCGGTCGAATCCGAAAGCGAGACGGCGCCGTCGATGGTGATGGAGTTGTTGTCCCAGAACAGGATCAGCTTGTTGAGCTTGAGGTGGCCGGCAAGCGCGATGGCTTCATGGCTGATGCCTTCCATCAGGCAGCCGTCCCCGCACATGGCGTAGGTGTAGTGATCCTGAAGCTCGGCGCCGAACTCTTCGCGCAGCTTGCGTTCGGCGATCGCCATGCCGACGGCATTGGCAATGCCCTGGCCGAGCGGGCCGGTGGTGGTTTCGATGCCGGTGGCATGACCATATTCCGGATGGCCAGCAGTCTTGGAGCCGAGCTGGCGGAAGCGCGTCAGCTCTTCGACCGTCATATCCGGATAGCCGGTGAGATAGAGAACCGAATAAAGCAGCATCGAACCGTGGCCAGCCGACAGGACGAAACGGTCGCGGTCCGGCCAATGGGGGTTCTTCGGATCGAAGCGCAGATATTTGCCAAAGAGAACGGTGGCAACATCAGCCATCCCCATCGGCAAACCGGGGTGACCGGAATTGGCCTTCTCGACAGCATCCATGGCAAGGAAACGGATCGCATTTGCCATCCGGTCGTGTTGTTCGCGAGAGTTCATGGGTTTTTCCGCAGTGTTCCGGGTTCGGGGATGGCCGCACGCCTGGGAGGGAGAGCCATCGGTTGAAAGGCGGGTATAAAGGGAGACGCTCTTCCGAACGCCATTTTCAACGTCGCCTCAGGCGGCTGAGACATAGCAGTTGGGGCGAGCAAGTCAATAAATCGACGGTTCAATCCAGGGTCCCCGAGGCAATTTTTTGACATTTGCCCGTTTACTTTTACAAAAGACGACAATCATGCGACAAGGCCGGTATGGCCGGCAAAGGAGGCATTCATCCACAGAATAGGGGGGGTGTCACATGGCGGCCTTTATTGACGTGCTGTTGCCGAGTTGAATATTGTTGCGAAATCAGACAAGTGGCCGGATGTTTTGATTCGGGCCTTGCGCGGAGTATCGAAGGCCATGACACCTTCAGGCAAAACGGTGGACGCAGCGCTCGCCCAACTACGCCAGGCGCTTTCCACTTTGGAGAGCGCGGTTGACGGGCGGTTTGAGCGCGAGCGTGCGCATAGTGACATAGAAGGCGAGGTTCGGCGGGTTCACGCCGATCGCTCGCGTCTTGCTCAGGAGCTGGACCAGGCCGAGTTCCGTGCGAACCGGCTCGAGGAAGTCAATCGCGAGGTGTCGCGCCGGCTTGTTACGGCGATGGAAACCATAAGAGCCGTGCTGGACCGCTGATCCCTCGGGGCAGCCGTCGCGGCACGGCAATGATCGGAAAGTCGAATGGCACAAGTAACGGTAACGATCGACGGCAAAGCCTACCGGATGGCCTGCGAAGAGGGGCAGGAAGATCATCTCACGGATCTCGCCACTCGCTTCGACCGCTATGTGCTGCATTTGAAGAGCCAGTTCGGAGAGATCGGCGACCTGCGCCTTACGGTCATGGCCGGCATCATGATCACCGACGAGGTGGCGGAACTCACGCGCCGCGTGTCTTCGCTCGAAGCCGAGCTGGAATCCCTGACCAGCAATCGCGATACGACCATGGCCGCCAATGCGCGGGCCGAGGAGACGCTGGCGAGCGTCATCGATGAGGTGACGACGCGCATCCAAGGCATCACCGAAAAGCTCCTCGTCCGGCCGAGCACTGAGCAGGGCTGAGTTTATTTCTGAGGGTGGCGCTCATCACCCTCTGGCAGAAATCCTGAAACCACTTTATATAGTCCGGGCGGTCTGCGCTTCCCGACAGGAACCACAATCCCTGGGGCCATACTCGATCCAAAGGGAGCTGTCCCTGACCAGGCCCGTGGGCCTGGACACACGGTGCCCACCTACGTTTGTAGGCACCCAGGATCGTAAACATCCATCGGCTGTCGTGGATCGCTCTTAAATTTTCCTCGCTAAGGCAAGGAAGGCGTCGCGCAGTTCTTTTCTTTGTGCCGCGCTGACACCAGTCCTCCCCTTAACTTTTCGACCCGAGATAAGCACCGCGCTCGAGTTCCGCGCGGTTGGTCGCGCTGCGCAAGCGCAGCAGGTCCTTGCGGGCAATCAAGCCGACGAGGCGGCCCGTTTGCGGTTCGACAACGGGAATGCGTCCCGTATCGGCATGGATCATGATGTCGGCGACGCGGCCGACGGTATCGTCGGCGTGGGCGACCGGAAGAGACGTATCGGATACGACATCATAGAGCGATTGATCCATAAGCTCCGGCTCGCTCTGCCAGCGCAGGGCATCGGCGCGCGAGATCATGCCGACGAGGCTGCCATCATTTTCGACGACGGGATAGAAGCGATGCGCATCCGGCCGCTCCGTCATTTGAGTCAGCGCTTCCGACAGGCGCATGGAAGCGGGCAGTGTATCCACCTTTGCGATCATGATGTCGCGGGCGCGAGTGAGCTCGAACGGATCGATGCCATATTCGCGGGTGATGTGCTGGCCGCGGCGCGCGATCTTTTCCGTGAGGATGGAGCGGCGCAGCAGCAGAACGGTAACGGCATAGGCTGCAACGGTTGCTGCCAGCAGTGGCACGAGAGCGCTCGTGTCTCCCGTCAGCTCGACGGCAAAGAAGGTGCCGGTGAGCGGCGCGCGCATGGTGCCGCCCATCATCGCCGCCATGCCGAGCATCGCCCAGAAGCCGGGATCGCCTGGCAAAACGAGGCCCACCAGCCAGCCGAGCGCACCACCAAGGATGAGCAGCGGCGCCAATACGCCGCCTGATGTGCCGGACGAAAGCGCGACGAGCCAGATGCCCGCCTTGACCAGAAGGATCGCCAGCACGGCGCCGATGGCGATGTGGCTGTGCAGCAGATCGGCGATGATATCGTAACCGACCCCGAGGGCGCGGGGTTCGATCAAGCCGCCGAGGCCGACAACGAGGCCACCCAGTGCGGGCCACCACATCCAGTGGATCGGCAGCTTCTCGAAACTATCCTCTATCTTATAGAGCAGGGTCGTCAGCAGGCCGGATTGCAGGCCCGAGATGATGCCAAGGCCGGCGGCGAGCAGAATGCCCCACCAAGAGAGCGACATATCGAAATGGGCGGGAAACAGCGCACCGCCGCCGATCAACAGCGGGCGCCAGACAACCGAAACACAGGCCGCGACCGCCACCGGGATGAAGCTGCGCGGCTTCCATTCGAACAGCAGCAGTTCGACGGCGAGCATGACCGCTGCGATCGGCGTGCCGAACACCGCCGTCATGCCGGCCGCAGCGCCTGCGACAAGCAGCGTCTTTCTTTCGGCAGCACTGAGATGGAAGAGCTGGGCGAAGAGCGAGCCGATGGCGCCGCCGGTCATGATGATCGGACCTTCAGCACCGAAGGGACCGCCGGAGCCGATCGAAATGGCAGATGACAGGGGCTTCAGCACCGCCACCTTCGGCGACATGCGGCTGCCGCCGATCAGGATCGCCTCGATCGCTTCCGGAATGCCGTGGCCGCGGATCTTCTCGGAGCCGTAGCGCGCCATCAGGCCAATGATGAGGCCGCCGACAATGGGAGCGGCCACCATCCAGGGCGAGCGTGCCACCATGGTAAAGGACAGCGGCTCGGTGCTGATCTTGAACAGCCACAAGGCGTTGCTGACGAGCGCGATGAGGTTGATGAGCGCCCCGGCGGCGAAAGCGCCGCCGGTGCCGACCACGAGCGCCATGGCAATCAGCAGCAGGACGCGCTTGTCGGTGGTGAAGTCGCCATTGTCCTTGCGGGAGGCTCCGCCTGAGAAATCATGTCTGTTGGTTTGTTGGAGTGTGCTGTCCTGCATCGGCGACCTTCTGTGCTAAGCGTGCACGGCCGTCCTTCAGCCGCTCCCCGCTTCAAGATGGCAAATATATCGTAATACGATATAAATCAACTAGGACCGCAAATTGCGGCAAAGAGGATGATTTGATGGTGCGACGTTTGGATAAAGTTCTTTCGCAGGCGGATTACGAGGCGCTCGCCACATTGCGCTACACCCTGCGCAAGTTCACCGATTTCAGCACGTCAGCGGCGCAGGAGGCCGGCCTGCCGCCGCAGCAGCACCAGGCGTTGCTGGCGATCAAGGGCAATCCGCAGGGGGTGGCGATGACGATCGGTCTGCTGGCGGAGCGGCTGCTGATCGCCCCGCATACGGCGACCGAACTCGTCGGACGCCTCATCGATGCAGACTATGTCACGCGGCATCCCGATCCCGCCGACAAACGCCGGCAGACGCTGCAGCTGACGGCGCGTTCCGAAGAGGTGCTGCAGCGGCTAAGTACCATCCATCTGCGCGAAATCCGCGACATGGCGCCGGAGTTGATCGAGATACTGACGCAACTTCGGGCTGAAGTGGAAGCCGAAGGCTGATCGTCATCCGCGGTATCCTCAGCCTAGCTCTCAGCGCACGAACGGTTGATAGAGCAATTTTCCGATCTATTTAACGTTGCGCGGCCTCGATGGCCGGAGGAATTGCGCCGCGCTGGCATCGTCGCGGAAATTCCGGTCGCGGCTGCATTGCGGTCACCTGCCTGACTGTCAGGAAATGTTCATCCGAAAGCTGTTGTGCAGCAGGTGACCGAGTTGAAAATTCCTGATAGGGAGCTGCGCGCAAGATGAATGTGAAGATCACTTTTATGTGTAGATAAGTTTAAAAGCCGGGTGCTTGGCAAATTCCTTTCAATAATCGCGGATTCATTGCTGGCGGAATCGGGAGCCGCGCCAAAATTGCCCAAATTCGGAATGATGGGAGCACGTAACAACGGTCCCGTCGAAAGAAATGCAGGGCGGTAACACAGAGACGCAATGTCGGCGTTACTGACTGTTCGCGCAATCGGGACTGACGAAGGTCAACAAACAGGTAGAGCATGTCGAGCCCAATCGATCTGGAAAAAGCCGATGAGGAACTGGAAGAAATTGGCGGCGTCATCGGTTTCCTCAATCGTTATCGCACGCTGATCATCGCCGTTCTCACCGTCGCCGTTTTCTGCTTGGCGGCTTATGCGATCTACGATCTGACCAATGAAGTTCGCTACGACGACGTCGTGCACGCGTTGACGACGACGAAGATTTCCTCGGTGCTGCTCGCTCTGCTGTTCACCGGTCTGAGCTTTACCTCCCTGGTCTTCTACGACCAGAACGCGCTTGAATATATCGGTAAGCGCCTGCCGTTTCCGCATGTGGCGCTGACCTCTTTCAGCGCCTATGCTGTGGGCAACACCGCCGGCTTCGGTGCCTTGAGTGCCGGCGCGATCCGCTACCGTGCCTATACGCGGATGGGTTTATCGCCCGACGATATCACGCGCGTCATCGCGTTCGTCACGCTTTCCTTCGGTCTCGGCCTTGCCGCAGTGGGCGCCATCGCGCTCTTGGTCATCGCCGATGAGATCGGGCCGCTGATCGATATAGACGGGCTATGGCTGCGCCTGATCGCGGTTGCGATCCTTGTCGCGCTTGCTTTCGTCGTCTTTGCCGGCCGCAATGGCCGCGAGGTGCGGCTCGGTTCCATCGCCGTCCGGTTGCCGGATTCGCGCACCTGGTCCCGGCAGTTCCTGGTAACCGCCTTCGATATCGCCGCGTCCGCCTCCGTGCTCTACGTGCTTTTGCCGCCAACTGCGATCGGCTGGCCAGGGTTTTTCGCCATCTATGCCATCGCCGTCGCTCTCGGCGTGCTCAGTCACGTCCCCGCCGGCTTCGGCGTTTTCGAGACGATCATCATCGCCTGGCTCGGCAGCTCGGTAAACGAAGATGCCGTGCTGAGTTCGCTGGTCCTCTATCGCGTCATCTACAACGTCATTCCGCTCGTCATCGCGATTGCGGCGATTTCGGTGGCGGAGCTGCGCCGCTTCGTCGATCATCCCGCCGCGTCCAGCATGCGCCGCGTCGGCGGCCGCCTCATGCCGCAATTGCTGTCCGCCTTTGCGCTGCTGCTTGGTATGATGCTGATCTTCTCGAGCGTGACGCCGACGCCGGACCAGAACCTGATCGTTCTGTCCGACTATCTGCCTCTGCCGATCATCGAAAGTGCGCATTTCTTTTCGAGCCTTCTCGGGCTGACCATCGTCGTTGCCGCACGCGGCCTGGGCCAGCGTCTCGACGGCGCCTGGTGGGTATCGATCTTCTCGGCGGCGTTCGCCCTTTTGCTGTCGCTGCTGAAAGCCATCGCCATCGTCGAAGCCGGATTGCTGGCATTCTTCATCTTCAGCCTCGTCGTCAGCCGCCGGCTGTTCTTGCGGCCGGCATCGTTGCTGAGCCAGACGCTCACGGCCGGATGGCTGACAGCCATGGCCGTGATCTGCATCGGCGCCGTGGTGGTCCTGTTCTTCGTCTATCGCGATGTCGGATACAGCAACCAGCTATGGTGGCAGTTCGAATTCGCCGACGAGGCGCCGCGAGGCCTTCGCGCTGCGCTCGGCATTTCCATCCTGTCGTCCACGATAGCGATCTTCAGCCTGCTGCGGCCGGCAACGAAACGGTTGGAGCCGGTAACCGGGGAATTGGTGGCGCGTGCCGTTCAGGTCGTGCAAAAGCAAGGCATTGCCGACGCCAATCTGGTGCGCATGGGTGACAAGAACATCATGTTCTCGGAAAAGGGCGATGCCTTCATCATGTACAGCAAGCAAGGCCGCTCATGGATCGCGCTTTTCGATCCCGTCGGCCCGCGTCAGGCGCTGCCGGATCTCATCTGGCGGTTTGTCGAGGCGGCGCGCGCTGCCGGCTGCCGTTCGGTCTTCTATCAGATCTCGCCGGCACTGCTTTCCTATTGCGCCGATGCCGGTCTGCGTGCGTTCAAGCTCGGCGAGCTGGCGGTGGTCAACCTTTCGAATTTCGAGCTGAAAGGCGGCAAATGGGCCAACCTCAGGCAGACGGCAAGCCGCGCGGTTCGCGACGGACTAGAATTTGCCGTTATCCAGCCTCAAGATGTGCCAGATGTCATAGATCAGCTCGCCGAAGTCTCAGACACATGGCTCGCCGATCATAATGCCAAGGAAAAGAGCTTCTCGCTGGGCGCGTTCGATCCGGACTATGTGAGCTCACAGCCCGTCGGCGTGTTGAAAAAGGATGGTAAGATCGTCGCCTTTGCGAATATTCTGATGACGGAGACCAGGGAGGAGGGGTCCGTCGACCTGATGCGTTTTTTGCCCGATGCCCCAAAAGGCTCGATGGATTTTCTGTTCGTGCAGATCCTCGAATACCTCAAGGGCCAAGGCTTTCATCGTTTCAATCTCGGCATGGCACCGCTATCGGGCATGTCGAGACGTGAATCGGCGCCGGTCTGGGACAGGGTCGGGGGAACGGTGTTCGAACACGGCGAGCGCTTCTACAATTTCAAAGGGCTTCGTGCCTTCAAATCCAAGTTCCATCCCGAATGGCAGCCGCGCTATCTGGCTGTTTCGGGTGGTGTAAGTCCCATGATTGCGTTGATGGATGCCACATTCCTCATCGGCGGCGGACTTAAGGGGGTCGTGAGGAAATGATCTTGAAATACGCAATGTCGTTGGCTTTCGCATGTATGTTGTCGGCGGGTCTGCTGGTGTCAGGCCAGGCGCGCGCGGAAGCCGACGATACCAAATACGATCTGGGCATGATCCCTGCACCGCATATCATGCGCCCGCAGGGCAAGGTCTCAAACGAGGTCGTCCTGATTTCCGATCTTGCCGGCTGGGGCGACAAGGAGAAGGCCGTTGCCGACAAGCTTGTCGCCAATGGATCGCTCGTCATCGGCATCGACTATCCGTCCTTTCTGACGTCGCTCAACAAATATGACGTCAGCAAGAACGATGGTTGCATCTACATCGTCGCGGATCTGGAATCACTGAGCCAGCAGGTACAGCGTTCGTTTGCCGACAGCACCTATCAATCGCCGATCATTGCCGGCGTCGGCGCCGGCGGCGCCATGGCCCTGACGATTGCAGCCCAGACGCCGGATGCCACGGTCGCGGGGACACTGGCCGTCGATCCGGCGGCCGGCATCGCTCTGAAGCAGGAGCTCTGCACGCCGGCCGAGAAGAAGACCGATGGCGACATCGTGTCCTTCGGCCTGCAGGAAGGCGCGCTGCCGAATCCGATCGTGGTGAGCTTCACGGCGAATGCACCGAAGGATGGCCGTGACCATGTTACAGACATCCAGAAGGACCATCCCGAGGTCCAGACCACGGATTCCAGCAACACCGACACCTATGCCACGCTTGAGGCTTCGCTTGCCGACCTGATCAAGTCGATCGACGACGCCAAGTCGCCGCTCGGCCTGCCGCTCGACATCATGGAGGCGACGCCGACCGAGGATACGCTTGCCATCGTCTATTCGGGCGACGGCGGCTGGCGCGATATCGACAAGGAGGTCGGCAGCTATCTGCAGGATCAGGGCATTCCGGTCGTGGGCGTCGATTCCCTGCATTATTTCTGGTCGCAGCGGGATCCGCAGCAGACGGCCGATGATCTCGCCCGGATCATCCAGTTCTACACCAAGCGCTTCAAGGTCAAGCATGTGGTGCTGATCGGCTATTCCTTCGGCGCCGACGTGCTGCCGGCGAGCTATAACCGCCTGAAGCAGCCGGAAAAGGACAAGATCGTTCAGATGTCCTTGCTGTCGCTGTCGCAGAAGGTCGATTACGTGATTTCCGTCATGGGTTGGCTTGGAGCTTCGAGCGAAGGCAAGGGCGGTGATCCGATCAAGGATCTGAAGTCGATCAACCCGAAGATGGTGCAATGCGTCTACGGCAAGGACGATGACGAGGATGTTGGATGCCCGCTGCTGAAGGACACGGGTGCGGAAATCATCGTCATGAATGGCGGCCATCACTTTGATGACGACTACGAGGCGTTGTCGAACCATATCATCAATGGTCTGAAGAGCCGCCTCGGCGAATAATCGATCATGCGGGCGGCTGTTTGCACAGCCGCCCGTCTCCACTTCGATATCTTGCCCTGGCGGTAGCAGCGCGGCCTTCCGATATAGCGTCGGTCGAGACGAAGGAACGGACCTTTCCGCGTTCGTTGCTCAGCAATCATTTGCTTCTTGCTGCGGCTGCCGTTAGTCGAAGAGGCACAAATTGCGAGTGGCATGGCTGGCGCCGGCCACTCGTTTCCACGTCTCGAGCATTTCCGTTTCAAACGAAGTCGCGGAAATGCTTTGTCTCCTTGTTTTCACGCAATTCCGGACGCAAATCGCTGCGCAGCTTTGCTGGAATTGCCCTAGAAAGGGCCTCCCTTGTCCGTCGCACAGTCTTCCGCTTTCGCCAAAACCTATTCCGGCTTCCTGTTCGACATGGACGGCACGATCATCAATTCGATCGCCGCTGCCGAACGCGTCTGGGGCAATTGGGCCCGCAGCAAGGGTCTCGATGTCGAGAAGTTCATGCCGACCATGCATGGCAAGCGCGGTATCGATACGATCGGCCAGCTGAACCTGCCCGGCGTCGATCCGGTTGCCGAGTCGACGCTGATCATGGAAGCGGAGATCGCCGATGTCGAAGGCGTG
Organism: Rhizobium freirei PRF 81; assembly: GCF_000359745.1. Lineage (GTDB taxonomy): Bacteria > Pseudomonadota > Alphaproteobacteria > Rhizobiales > Rhizobiaceae > Rhizobium > Rhizobium freirei. Next base: position 151,922 of record NZ_AQHN01000056.1, on the reverse strand, counting down.
GTTGCGCTGCCGGGTGCGATCGACTTCCTCGCGTCCCTGCCGCCGGAGCGCTGGGCGATCGTGACCTCCTCCCCATACCGTCTGGCGATGGCCCGACTGGACGCCGCCGGCATCCCGGTGCCGCGCTTCATCGTGACTGCCGAGGACGTCAAGGTCGGCAAGCCGGATCCGCAATGCTATATTCTTGGGGCAGAACGTCTTGGCCTGCGCACCTCCGATTGCTTGGTGTTCGAGGATGTCATGGCCGGTATCAAGGCGGGCGAAGCGGCCGGCGCCGATGTGCTCGTCATTACCGCGACGCACTCGCATCCCGTGGAAACCGGGCACACGACCTTGCCGAACTATGAAAACGTCCATGCGCATGTCGACGGCGAAGGAAAAATGTCGGTTGTCTGCAACGGCTGATGATGCCGGATCGGTCACACGATTGCGGCATGTCGCTTTCGCGCATTGCATTGAGCTGCCGGCTCATTATGTTTTCGTGATATCATAAAGTTTGCGAAGATCCGATGTCCCCCAAAGAGCTGAAAGCCCAATATCGCAACGAGCGTCTGGCTGCACGTGACGCAATTCCGGCAGACGAGCGCATCGAAATGGCGCTTGCCATGGCCATGCATGGCGGCGATGCGATCGACATCGAGCCCGGAACTGTCGTTTCCGGCTTCCTGCCGATACGCTCCGAGGCCGATATAAGACCGCTGATGGCGCGGTTCCGGGAGCGCGGAGCACGGCTTTGCGTGCCCATCATCCTCGATCGAAGCACGATCGTCTTTCGCGAGCTCGTGCCCGGCGCACCGCTCGTTCCGTGCGGGTTCGGCACGTCGGGGCCCGGGCCTGATGCGGCCGTGCTCGACCCAGACCTCATGCTGGTGCCGCTTTCGGCCTTCGACAGAACCGGCCACCGCATCGGCTACGGAGCCGGACATTACGACCGCGCGATCACCCGTCTGCATGAAAAAGGGCTGAATCCGCGGCTGATCGGCATTGCATTTGATTGCCAAGAAGTGCCATCAGTACCGGCTGAGCCGCATGATGTCCGTCTTGACGCGATTTTGACCGAGAGCGGACTCAATTTCGTTTCGGAAGCGATTGGATAGCGAATGCGGCTGCTTTTTCTGGGTGACATGGTCGGGAAGACCGGACGGACTGCGGTATGGGACCGCCTTCCGGGGCTGGTGTCCGATCTGAAGCTCGATTTCGTCATCGTTAACGGCGAGAACGCCGCCGGCGGTTTCGGCATTACCGAGGATATCTTTCTCGAAACGATCAATGCCGGCGCCGATGTCGTGACAACAGGCAACCATGTCTGGGACCAGAAGGAAGCCGTCGTTTTCTGCGAGCGCCACGACCAGTTCCTGCGCCCCGCCAACTATCCTGCCGGCACGCCCGGCCGCGGCTCCGGAATATACTATGCGCGCAACGGTGCCCGCGTCCTCGTTGCCAACATCATGGGCCGCGTCTTCATGCATCCGGAGCTGGACGATCCCTTCAAAGCGGCGGAAGCCATTCTCGATGCCTGCCCGCTGAAGGAACAGGCCGATGCCATCATCTTCGATTTTCATGCGGAAGCGACCAGCGAAAAGCAGTGTTTCGGGCATTTCGTCGATGGTCGCGCCAGCTTTGTCGTCGGCACGCATACGCATGTGCCGACCGCGGACGCGCAGATCCTGAATGGCGGCACGGCCTATATGTCGGATGCCGGCATGTGCGGCGATTATGATTCCTCGCTCGGCATGGAAAAGGAAGAACCGCTCAACCGCTTCATTTCGAAGATGCCGAAGGGACGGTTCGAAGCGGCTTCCGGGCCTGCAACCATCTGCGGCGTCGGCGTCGAGATTTCCGACGCAACGGGATTGGCTGAGAAGATCGCGCCGCTGCGGCTTGGCCCGCGTCTGGCGGAAACCATTCCGGACTTCTGGCGCTGAGCGAAGCACGGGGTTTTCATCATCGCCATGCGATGACGCGATTGTGAGCAATCGAGCCTGATTGCAGCTGGACCCGCCTACGCCCATGCCGCATCCTTCCGCCACTATCGGGCTTGAGGGGATGGCATGATGCCGCGATTTCCTGTCCTTGCCGCGTTCTTCCTATCGATGATTTTCGGCTGGAGCGCGGCTGACGCCCAGCAAAAGCCGGCACGCCCGGAGCCGAGCCAGTGCCAGGCGATCGCGCAATCCCTGCCCAAGGCGAGCTTCGCCAGCTTCTCTTCTCCCGGCCCCATCCTTGCCAATGACCTCGTCGATGGCGACGTGAAGATCACCTTCCTCGGACATGCGACGTTCTTCATTGAGACACCCGGTGGGGTTTCGATCGCCACGGATTATAGCGGCGCATATCCGCCACCCTACACGGCTGACGTCGTGACGATGAACAAGGCGCATCCGAGCCACTATACGCTGACGCCCGATCCGGCGATCAAATATGTGCTGCATGGATGGAGCGACGTGCCCGGAGAGCCGGCGAAGATCCATCTGACCGTAGGCGACACGCTGATCCGCAATGTCGTGACCGATATTCGCTCCTGGGGCGGGGGTATCGAAGCAAACGGCAATTCGATCTTCATCTTCGAGGTGGCCGGTCTCTGCATCGGCCATCTGGGACATCTGCATTTCGAGCTCACCGATCAGCAATATGCCGAGATCGGCCGGCTCGATGTCGTAATGGTGCCTGTCGACGGCGGCCTGACCATGGGCGCCGACAGCATGAGCCGCGTCGTCAAGCGGCTGCGTTCGTCGCTGATCCTGCCCATGCATCGCTGGGGCCCGCCGATCGATCAGTTCCTGGCGCTTTTCGGCCCTGACTTCGATGTAGGCTACGCGCCGACGGCAAGCGTTACAGTGTCGCTGAAGACCCTGCCGCGCAAGCCGCTGATCTACGTGCTCAAGGGGCTCTGACGATTTTTGTTGGGACATGCCTCTCCGCCATCTTTGCAACTTCCGCTCGTCGTGATTGATTGCGCTGTACCATTTGGGGGAAGCGCATGAACCGGGTTCTTTTGACTGCAATCATAGCTGCGACACTATCGGGCTGCGTCTCTCCTAATCCGGTCAGCACGACATCCGATGGCTACCGCATCGAGAAATTCAGTCGGGGAACGGTTTCTGTTGGCAGGAGCGCAAACCCGCTAGCTGCTGGCAATTGGAATGTGTCGTGCCCGACCGATGCAATGACCGATAAGCGCAATTGCAGCATTACGTCCTTGTCGGGGGCTTTGTTCATTGACTACGGTAGTTCACCATCACCCCAACGCGTCTGCGCCTTGTTGCATGATGCACCGGGCACGACCGCGTTGATCAGGATTGATAGCCACCCGGCGGTTGCTACGGATACACAGGGTTGCGTTCGGGCAAGCCGGATCATTCACCAGATGAGAAGCGGCGGCACTTTCCTGGCGCGCGTTGGCGCCATCAATGACTGGTCGCCCGATCTACGACCCGTCATCAAGGACGAACGCGCGTCGCTCGAAGGATTGAACAAGGCCATGGAAACCGTTGCGGATATCCAGGCGGGAAGGCTTGCCGTCAAGCCATAGGAATGGCGGCGAAAGGCTTCTGCTGCTCCCGTTACCCGGCTTTTTACTTGAATGAAGGCCGCTTCGCTCTTATAAGGCGGCCATTCCCAACAAAAGACGTGAACAGGGGTGCCATGGCTGGCCATTCACAGTTTAAAAACATCATGCACCGCAAGGGTCGTCAGGACTCGGTGCGTTCCAAAATGTTCTCGAAGCTGGCGCGTGAAATCACCGTCGCCGCCAAGGCGGGCCTGCCTGACCCGACCATGAACGCGAGCCTGCGCCTGGCGATTCAGAACGCCAAGGCGCAGTCGATGCCGAAGGACAATATCGATCGCGCTATCAAGAAGGCGTCCGGTGCCGACACCGAGAATTACGATGCGATCCGTTACGAAGGCTACGGCCCGGGCGGCACGGCGATCATCGTCGAAGCGCTGACCGACAACCGCAACCGCACGGCTTCCAACGTCCGCTCGATCTTTACAAAGGCCGGCGGCGCGCTTGGCGAAACCGGTTCGGTGTCCTTCTCCTTCGACCACGTCGGCGAAATCACCTACAAGCCGACCGTTGGCGATGCCGACAAGGTGATGGAAGCGGCGATCGAAGCTGGCGCTGACGATGTCGAAAGCGACGAGGAAGGTCATTGGATCATCTGCGCCTTCGAATCTCTCGGTGAAGTTGCCAAGGCGCTCGAAGCGACGCTCGGCGAAGCCGAAACGGTCAAGGCGATCTGGCGCGCGCAGAACAATGTGCCGGTCGACGAAGAAAAGGCCCAGTCGCTGCTGAAGCTCATCGACAGCCTCGAAGACGACGACGACGTTCAGAATGTCTACTCGAACTTCGAAGTTTCGGAAGAAGTTCTGGCCAAGCTCTCGGCCTGATCCATCGAGATCCATCAAAAGGCCGGCTGCAGCGATGCGGCCGGCTTTTTGCGTTATGGCGTTGTTGCGCGCGTGAAATCGTCGCGGAAGGCGGCGAGATCGGGTGCGGCGACATCGGAGACGGCCCAGAAGACCAGCCCGTCCGCATGCCATTCGACGAAATTGTAGCCATCTTTCTCGGCATTGCTGCGGGTTTCCGCAGTGGCCGGCCAGATGAAGAGATTGATGACATGGCCGTGCCGGCGATAGATCAGCGCCGCCACCACCCGGCCATCGAGGTAATCCACCCTGCCGCCGACGAGGGGAAAGCCTCGAGCCGCCAGATCGACCACGGGCGGTGAGAAATCGATCTTGCCGTTGAACCACGGTTTGACGGTGTGCTGGTCGGAGGTCAGCACATCTGTCAGATGATCGGCGAGCATCGAGCGTACATGGCTCGCAAGAAGCTGATCTTCGATCGTCTGGCTCTGCTGCGGCAGGTTCAGCACCAGCATGAGGCTTGCGGCCAGAACGGCGAGCGACGGCACGAAGCTCCATTCGCGAACCAAGCGCCAAGCGCGCCGCCATAGGCTTTCCGTTTGGATCGCGGCCATCGCGCGCTTCGTCATGGCCTGTTCCAGCGTAAGTGCGGCCTGAACGCGGGCATGGACGATATCCGGCGCTTGCCATTTGACACCTTCGCGTGCGGAAAGTCGCTTGACCATCATGGCATTCTCCATCTCCCTTGCACATTCGGCGCAAGTCGCCAGATGTGCCTCGAAACGCGCCGCATTCGCTGCGTCCAATTCGCCGTCGATGAAGCCGTGCAGCAGGTCTGCCCACTCGCCGTGATCATTGTGTTTCCCCTCGCTCATCGTGCCGCCCCCTTTTCGTCGAGGCTGCGCCAGGCCTCGCCGAAATCGCGGCGGGCGCGGGCAAGGCGCGACATGACGGTGCCGATCGGCGCGTCGATAATGTCGGCGATCTCCTTATAGGAAAGATCCTCGAGCTCACGCAGGACCAGGACTTCGCGCATGGCATCGGGCAACATGTTGATGACCTCACGCACCCGCTGCGTTTCCGACTTGCGGATGAAGGCGGCCTCCGGCGTATCCTCCTCGGAAGCGGGATCGGGTGAGGGCGAGCCTTCATCCAAGTCTCTTTCGTCGGTCATCGGCTGTTCATAACGGGTCTTGCGCCGGCCCTCCTGCAGCCAGGCATGATAACAGTTGCGGACGATGGTGAAGGTCCAGGCGCGGGCATCGCCGTCGCGAAAGCCGCCAAAGCCGCGATAGGCGCGCAGATATGCCTCCTGCACGATGTCCTGCGCCGCATCGGCGTCTCGGCTCAGGAAGCGCGCGAAATTATAGGCGGCGTCCAGATGCGGAATGATCGTGCGCTGGAAGCGGCGCATGGTCTCGTCAGGGGAGGCGATTGCGCGCTGCAGCGGCCCGGCATTGGCCGTCGGCTCCGCCACCGTCATAAGGATGGCGTGATGGGCCGTTTTCAGTTGCGCTAGGAAAGTGTGCAAGCGAGCCAAAAGCCCAGCCAGCCTGCGTATCGCGGTGGTTTGCGGCCAATTCCAAGTCCATGCGTTGACTTGGTCGCCGAGCGTCATCGAAGTCATAAATCGGGCGTCTGTCATCATGATCCCCGCAAAACGCCGATGCCGACTGTAGGCCTCGGATACGGTGCTTGCAATGTTGCCTGCGATACTAGATCGCGACGACGTGCGTTTTATTCCCGATCGGATGCAAAAAATCGCAGATACTGAATGCGGACGCCCGTCGTTCTGCCGCTTCAATCCGGTTCCACAAAAATAACGCCATATATCTCAATGGCTTGCGAGAATTCTTCGTACGGCTGGGAATAAGCGCTCATCGCCATCGATCTTCTTCCTCAGTGGACGGCCGCGATCTGAAGCGTCCTCCGCCTGGCTCGAAAGCCATAACCCTGAGGAGATATTGCGATGTTTGATATGACCCGCCGCGCCGTGCTCGGTACGGCCGCCGCTGCGGCAGCTTTCGGGCTGTCGTCGAAGCTCGAATTCATCCCGCAAGCCTTTGCTGCCACGCCGCTGGAGCCGACGGTCGGCTTCTACAAATACAAGGTCGGTTCGATCGAGGTGACCGCCATTTATGACGGCATCTGGCGCAAGCCGCATGATCCGGCCTTCATCAAGAACGCCTCCGTCGATGATACCAAGGAGGCGCTTTCCAAGGCGGGGCTCACGACCGATTTCATGCCCATTCCGCTGACTGTCGTCGTTCTCGATATCGGCGGACGCAAGATCATGATGGATGCCGGTTCGGGTGTCGGGCAGTGGCAGACCAACGCCACGCATCTGCCGGCCAACATGGCCGCCGCCGGCATCGACTACAAGAAGATCGATACGATCATGATCTCACATTTCCATCCGGACCATGTCTGGGGTCTGATGGAAAAGGGAACGAACACCGCCGTCTTCCCGAATGCCGAGCTGATCGTCAATGCCGCCGAATTCAACTGGTGGACCGATCCCGGCCGCGTCGACAAGCTGGCGGAGGGCCGCAAGGAGGCCGGCCGGCGCATCGCCTCCGTCTTCCCGACATGGAAGAACTGGAAGCTAGTCGACGATAATGCCGAAGTGGCACCCGGCGTGCATATGCTGGCCGCATACGGCCATACGCCGGGCCATTCCGTCTTCCTCATCGATGGCGGCAGCGAGCAGCTGATGGTTTCGGCCGACATCATGTACGTGCCGGCGCTGCTCGCCCCCCATCCGGAATGGGAAGGCGCTTACGACCAGGACGGCCCGATGGCCGTCGCCACCCGCCGCAGGCTCGTCGATCGCGTCATTGCCGACAAGATCAGGATTTGCGGCTCGCATTTCCCATTCCCGGGCTCGGGCACCTTCGTAAAGGACGGCAATTCCTACGGCTTCACCCCCACCATCCAGGCCTGAGCGGCCACAACAGGAGCAAATACCATGTTCAGACATGCCATTTTCGGGATCGCCAGCCTGTGTGCCGTCACCATCCTTCCGGCCGCAACGGCAGGCGTCGCCTTTGCCGTCGACAATATGGAATCGACCGATGCGCCGGACCTCACTTCGGTGCGCGCCAAGATTGGCGCGAAAGACTATGCGGGCGCTCTCGCCGAGCTTCGCGACATCGCCGAGGAGCACCAGCAGGCCGATGTCTACAATCTGATGGGCTTCACCCTGCGCAAGACCGGCGACTTCAAGACGTCGCTCACCTACTATACCAAGGCCCTGGAACTGCAGCCGGATCACAAGGGCGCGCATGAATATCTCGGCGAACTCTATGCCGAGACCGGCGATATGCCCAAGGCCCGCGAGCAGCTGGCAGCACTGACCAAGCTTTGCCCGGCGGGATGCGAAGAGCTTGAGGATCTGACGAAGGCGATCGCCGCCAAGAGTACCAACTAGCGCACGGCCTCAGCCGATCCGGCGGCATTTCCATTCGACGAAGTCGCGGAAATGCCGCCGGGCAGGATCGGAGAGCGCGCGCATCTCGACGGGAAGGAGACAGGTCATGGAATTCGAAGAGGAGAGTGCCGTTCTTGTGAATATGGCCGATATGGCATTGCTGTTCGGCCGCATCTTGCTGTCGCTGCTCTTCCTGGAAGAAGGCATCGAACTTGCCAGCAATTTCGACAATGCTCTGGAGGCCATGGCCAGGCTTGGCGTGTCAGCCCCCGTCGCAATCGCAACCATCGTGCTGCAGCTTGGCGCCGGCCTTGCCATTGCGCTCGGGCTGATGACCCGCTTGGCGGCGTTTGGCCTCGGCCTGTTCTGCCTGCTGACGGCGCTGCTCTTTCACACGAACTTCGCCAGCCACAATGAGTTGCTGCACTTTGAAAAGGATCTGGCGATCTCCGGCGGCATGTTCGCGCTGATCGTCGCCGGCGCCGGCAAGCTGTCTCTGGACATGCTCATCCGGCGTCATTGGAAGACGAGGCTCCTCGCTTGAGCTTGTCGAGCGCCCGGTGAGCCGCATATACAGGATCGGCTCACCGGATAGACTGCGCGCCTTCGAAAGTCAGGCGACCTTCTTGAAGCTTGAAAGCGTCGCGAAGAGTTCCACCGACTTCAAGCGCGCCTCGATATCGTGGATCGGCATCGAAATGATGACTTCATCGGCTTCCGTGTCCTTGACGAATTGCGAGAGCTTCGCCTCCGCCGTCGCCGGTGAGCCGACCACGGCGTAGCGCAGCGTATTTTCCACATTCAGTTTTTCCATCGGCGTCCAGAAATCGTCCATGTCGCGGCGCGGGCGGGGGAAGGGGCCGCGCACGTTGCGGCGCAGGTTGACGAATTGCTGCTGTGCCGAGGTGAAATAGTATTGGGCCTCTTCATCCGTATCCGCCACAGCGCCCATGGCGCCGACCATCACATAAGGCTTGTCGAGCGTGGCCGAAGGGGTGAAGCGCTCGCGGTAGATGGCGATGGCGTCCAGCAGGGCTTCCGGCGCAAAATGCGAGGCAAAGGCATAGGGAAGGCCGAGCATGGCGGCGAGATGGGCGCTGTAGAGGCTGGAGCCGAGCAGCCAGATCGGCACGTTTGCGCCGTGGCCGGGAATGGCGAGGATGATCTGGTTGTCGTCAGCCGGGCTGAAGAGGTGCTGCAGCTCGACGATATCCTGCGGAAAGCTCTGCGCGCCGGCATCGATATTGCGGCGCAAAGCCTGCGCCGTGCGCATGTCGGTGCCTGGCGCGCGGCCGAGCCCGAGATCGACGCGGCCGGGGAAGAGAGCTTCCAGCGTGCCGAACTGCTCGGCAATGACGAGCGGCGAATGGTTCGGCAGCATGACGCCGCCCGAACCGATGCGGATGCGGGAGGTCGCAGCGCCGACATGGCCGATGACGACGGACGTCGCGGCGCTGGCAATACCCGGCATGCCGTGATGTTCGGCGAGCCAGAACCTGTTGTAGCCAAGCTCTTCCGCCTTCTGCGCCATGCGCTTCGAGCTTTCGAAGGACTGGCGGATGGTGCTGCCTTCGGCAACGGGCGAAAGATCGAGGATGGAAAAGGGAACCATGGCAAGAAACCTGCGTGGTGGAAGGGAGGGTCGCACCCACATGTAGGAGTGCTGTGCGCCTATTCCAAACCCCGTCGCCGCAATTTCGTCACGATGTTTTCAGCGCGGCACCGGCGGTCCAATCTGTGTCTCGTTTTTGTTTTGTTCACATTTTGCTGGCACATCTACGGCCCGAAAGATAGGTTGTCTTATGCAGAATACGATTCGCATCATCGGCATTGATCCGGGCTTGCGCCGCACCGGCTGGGGTATCATCGATACGCTCGGCAACTCGCTTCGCTTTGTCGCTTCGGGAACCGTGACCTCGGATGGTGACATGGATCTCGCATCCCGCCTCTGTCAGCTTCACGACGGGCTTGCCGAAGTCGTTCACAGCTATCAGCCGGATGAGGCCGCCGTCGAGCAGACCTTCGTCAACAAGGATGCGGTGGCGACCTTGAAGCTCGGTCAGGCACGCGGCGTTGTTATGTTGGTGCCGGCGCGTGCCGGCCTGCCAGTCTCGGAATATGCGCCGAATGCGGTCAAGAAGGCCGTCATCGGCGTCGGCCACGGCGAAAAGCAGCAGATCCACATGATGCTGAAGATCCTGATGCCCAAGGTGGAATTCAAGGGCAATGACGCGGCCGATGCGCTCGCCATTGCCGTCTGCCATGCGCATAACCGCGGGGCGAGCCGGCTGCGGCAGGCGGCGTTGGCGGGGTAGTTTGTTCTTGTGGTAATGATAATTCTTACCATAAGATTTGGAGAGCAAGAATGCGCGTGACATCCAAAGGACAGGTGACAATCCCCCGCGACTTGCGTGAGCTGGCTGGCATTGAGCTCAACAGCGAAGTCATATTTTCCGTGGAGGATGGAAAACTGGTTGTTTCGCCCAAGAACGGTAAGCGGGAAATCGAGGACAGGCAGCGGCTCGATCGGTTCATGGCCACTCTTAAGCGCTTGGAAGGCACGGGCGATCAGGATATCGACGCCGAAGCACTGATGTCGATGACGCGTGACCGGTAATCATGGTCACGATCATCGACACGAATGTGTTGGTTGACTTGGCGATACCCGGTTCAGCTTGGCATGGTTGGTCCAGCAGTCAGGTTCTCTCTGCTTTTAAACAAGGGCCGGTCGTTATCAATTCAATTATCTATGCGGAATTTTCGGTGCGTTACAGCAACATGGATCGAGTGGACGAGCTGCTGCCGCAAAGCGAATTTCGCCGTGAAAGCCTTCCCTGGTCGGCAGCATTCGCCGCGGCGGCGGCTTTTAGGATTTATCGTCAGGCGGGCGGTGGGAGGGAGCGCATTCTTCCCGATTTTCTGATCGGCGCGCACGCCGCAGTGCGTGGTTATTCCATACTGACGCGAGATCCCAAGGGCTATCGTTCCTACTTTCCCTCGATCGACCTCATCACTCCTGAAACGCATCCCTGACGGACATCACCCATGATCGGCAAGCTCAAAGGCACAATCGAAGAGATCAGCGAAGACTATGTGCTCGTGGATGTGCACGGCGTCTGCTATGCCGCCTATTGCTCGGCCCGAACGCTGTCGAAGCTCGGTTCCGTCGGCGAGGCCTGCATTCTCTTCATCGAGACCTATGTGCGCGAGGATCAGATCCGTCTTTTCGGCTTCATGACGGTGCTGGAGCGCGAATGGTTCAACATCGTGCAGACGGTTCAGGGTGTTGGCGCCAAGGTAGCGCTTGCTCTGCTGTCGACACTGACGCCGGCCGAGCTTGCGAATGCGATCGCCTTGCAGGATCGTGCCGCTGTTTCGCGAGCGCCGGGCGTCGGTCCAAAGGTTGCCATGCGCATCGTGACGGAACTCAAGAACAAGGCGCCGGTCTTTGCCGGCGATGCGGCCAATATCGGGCTCAAGCAGGAACTGGGAGATGGGGTTGCCGCAGCGCCCGTCGCCGATGCCGTTTCCGCGCTCACCAATCTCGGCTATTCCCGCGATCAGGCCGCCAATGCCGTGGCCGCAGCCTTGAAGACGGCCGGGGAAGGCGCCGACAGCGCCAAGCTGATCCGCCTCGGCCTCAAGGAACTCTCGCGGTGAGGCTTTGCACCTTCCGTGTTCCTGACTATTGTTTCCAAGTGGAGAGATCGACTTGCGATGCTGTCGCATCGAACGATATTTTAAGCGCGAAAGACATGATGCCGCCTTCGGTATGGGGGCTGCACAACGCATACCGGGAATGGAACCGCTGACATGAGTGAAGCCGCACGTCTGATATCGCCGGAAAAGCGGGGCGAAGATATCGATGCGACGCTCAGGCCGCAGTCGCTGGACGAATTTACCGGCCAGGCGGAGGCGCGCGCCAATCTGAAGGTCTTCATCGAGGCAGCCAAGGGGCGCGGCGAGGCGCTGGATCACGTGCTGTTTGTCGGTCCGCCCGGCCTCGGCAAGACGACGCTGGCGCAGATCATGGCCAAGGAGCTCGGCGTCAATTTCCGCTCCACCTCCGGGCCGGTTATCGCCAAGGCGGGCGATCTTGCCGCACTGCTGACCAATCTCGAGGAGCGCGACGTGCTCTTCATCGATGAAATTCATCGCCTCAATCCAGCTGTCGAGGAAATCCTCTATCCGGCCATGGAGGACTTTCAGCTCGATCTCATCATCGGCGAGGGGCCGGCGGCGCGTTCGGTGAAGATCGATCTTGCCAAGTTTACGCTGGTTGCCGCGACCACTCGCCTCGGGTTGTTGACGACGCCGTTGCGCGATCGTTTCGGCATCCCGGTGCGGCTGAGTTTCTACACTGTTGACGAGCTGGAGCTGATCGTTCGGCGCGGCGCAAGGCTGATGGGCCTCGGCATGACCGACGAGGGCGCGCGCGAGATTGCGCGCCGTGCCCGCGGTACGCCCCGCATCGCCGGTCGCCTGTTGCGCCGCGTGCGCGATTTTGCGGAGGTTGCCAAGGTCGAGGCGGTGACGCGGGAAATTGCCGACGAGGCGCTGACACGGCTCCTCGTCGACAATGTCGGCTTCGATCAGCTCGACAAGCGTTACCTCAACATGATCGCGGTCAATTTCGGCGGCGGGCCTGTGGGCATCGAGACCATTGCCGCCGGACTTTCCGAACCGCGCGACGCGATCGAAGACATTATCGAGCCCTATATGATCCAGCAGGGCTTCATTCAGCGCACGCCCCGCGGCCGCGTTTTGACCGCGATCGCCTGGAAACATCTCGGCCTGCAGCCGCCCAAGGATCTGGAGGCTGCCCAGTTCCGGCTGTTCCAGGAGGGGGATTGATGCTCGGCCGTCGTGCCTTTCTGAAGCTCTTTGGCGGCAGCCTATTCGGTTTGATGGCACTCGGAGGCTATGCCTTTGGATATGAACCCGTCATTCGGCTGGACGTGACCCGCTATGCGCTGACGCCGCCTGGATGGACGCCGGGGCTGAAGCTTCGGATCGTGGCGCTTGCCGATTTCCATGCCTGCGAGCCGTGGATGTCGGCCGAGCGCATAGGCTCGATCTGCGCCCATGCCAACGGGCTTGGCGGCGACATCATCGTCCTGCTCGGCGATTATACCTCGGGAACCGATCTCATTACTGGCAAGGTTGGTCATCGCGCGTGGGCTGAGCAACTCGCGACGCTGAGGGCGCCGCTTGGCGTCCATGCCATCGTCGGTAATCACGACTGGTGGCACGATGCGGCCGCTCAAAGAAGCGGTCGAGGCCCGACATTCAGCCATCGCGCCTTAAGCGGCGTCGGGATCGAGGTCTATTCCAATCGCTCCGTGCGTCTGGAAAAAGACGGGCACGGGTTCTGGCTTGCCGGTATTGAGGATCAGCTTGCCCTGCGCCGGAGCATCCGCTGGAAGCGGCCGTTCACGCAGGGGCTCGAGGATATCGGCGGGACCCTGGCGCAGATCACCGATGATGCGCCGGTTATCCTTCTCGCACATGAGCCGGATGTTTTTCCCGCCGTTCCATCGCGGGTATCACTGACCCTGTCGGGGCATACGCATGGCGGGCAGGTGAGGATCTTCGGCTGGTCGCCTTATTCGCCGTCGCGGTACGGCGACCGGTATGTTTATGGCCATATCGTCGAGGAAGACCGCCATATCATTGTTTCCGGCGGCCTCGGCTGCTCCATCATGCCCGTTCGCTTCGGAGTTCCGCCTGAGATCGTCGTGATCGATGTAGGGTGACGATCATGTCGAAACGCAAGCTCATCAGATTGAATGCTGGTCGCTCACGTTTTCAAATGCGTGTGGCTGGCCTGGGCTTTCGCGATGGGCATGTGCTGGTGCATCGCGCCGTGCACGAAAGCTTTTGGACGTTTCCCGGCGGCCGCGCCGAGATCGGCGAGACCTCCGAGGAGACCCTGCGACGGGAAATGCAGGAGGAGCTTGGCATCGATGTCACGGTGGAGCGACTGCTCTGGTCGGTGGAGAATTTCTTTCATTATGAGCGGCGCGATTGGCATGAGCTCGGGCTCTATTATCTGATGGAAATACCCGCAAGCTTCCCCTTCCATCCGGAAGAGATCGTCCACCGCGTCGAGGACGGCGATAACGATCTGGAATTCAAATGGGTGCGGGCGACGCGCGAAGCACTGGTGGCGCTCGATATTCCGCCCTATTTCATTGCTGAGGAAATCGAGACCTTGCCCTTGGCGCCGCGTCATCTCGTCTGGCGGGATGGCGATCTCGACAAGGCCTAGGTCATTTTCGCTTTTCTTCGAATCGCGAAAACGCCCAATCTTCTTGTTTCTTTGCGCATTCCGGACGAAAAACCGCTGCGTACTTTTCCGGGAAATGCTCCAGTCAGGAGGCTCCATGTCCGCTTTCGATCCCGTTCGCAGCTTTCGCAAGCTTGCCTATAACAACGCTTTGGCGAATATCCGGCTGCATCGGGCCTGCGCGGCGCTGCAGCCTGGCGAATTCGAAGCGACGCGCGTCAGCTTCTTTCCATCGATCAAGGCGACCCTCAATCACATCCTGACCGTGGATTGGTTCTATGTCGATGCGCTGGAGGGCGGCACGCTGGGCCTGAAAGCTTTCGATATCGAGGAGCCGTATGATCGGCCGGATGATTTGGCCGCACGGCAGGCCGAAGTCGACCGGCGATTGGTGGCTTTCTGCGAGGGACTGACGCCGGCGATCGCCATGAGGATCGTCGATATCCAACGTGGCGGCCGCATCCAGCGGGATCGGGCAGACGATGTGCTGAACCATCTGTTCCAGCATCAGACGCATCACCGCGGCCAGGTGCATGCCATGCTTGCCGGAACCAGCGTTGCGCCGCCACAGCTCGACGAGTTCATCGTTGCCGACGATGCACGGTTCCGAGGTGCTGAATTGGCGGCGCTCAATTGGGACGAGGCGAAGCTGATGCGCTGACGCCGGCATGGCGCTTCGGCATCGTCCTCGCCAAGGTTTCGATCGTTTGCTTCAATAGCGCCTTTCCGCCGCCCTGCCATCCGAGCGCGCGAATCTTCGCCGTATTCATGATGCCGGCTGCGTCCTCGCGGGTCTGAGCGGGGAGGGGATGGGGACAGTCTAATGCCTGCTGGAGGTAGCCAAGGATTTCACGGGTATCGGTCAGCATATCCGACAGGTTGAAGGCCTCGCCGTCGATGCGGCCCGCTTCCGTTTCTAACAGCAAGCGCACGGCGCGGCCAAGATCGCGGCCGTGGACTTCAGTTCCCGCACGAGAAGGAACCGGCTTGCCGCTCAGATAGTCGTCGAACAGATCATCCCACTTGTTGGGCCGCAGGTCGCCATAGACGCCTGTCGCTCTCAAGCTCGTGGTCGCAAAGCCGGGTGCAGACAGGGAAAAGAGGGCATGCTCCGCATCGTGCTTTATTTCACCATAGAGCGTGTTCGGCATCGGTTTGGCCGCTTCGGTCAGCTCCTCTCCGGCAATCCCCTCGCCATAAACGGCGCGGGAGGAAAGGAAGACGCAGCGGCGGATGCCGGCCTTTCTGGCCGTCTCGAACAGCTTGACCGTGCCATCCAGATTGAGCCGGCGAAATCCCTCAGGGTCTTCCCCTTCACCGCCGCGGTATTTGCCGGGGATATGGCTAAGGGCGGCGTGCACGAAGACATAGGCGTCATCGAAAGCATGGCTCTGGGTTTCGGCGGGATCGAGGCTAAGCGGCACGAAGGGGACGGGCCGGGAAAAGAAACCCGCAGGTGGCGCGTTGCGCCCACCGATCGCGATCTTGTATCCGGCGGCAAGCAGCTCCTCGGCGATATATCGGCCGACGAGACCCGTTCCGCCGGATAGAAGAACTTTCATGCGGCGGCTCGCGGATTGGCGAGGGTCGCGATGTCAGGTACATCCTGGCCGGTATGAAAGCTATGCCACAAGTCGATCAACGGTCGCAGCTGCTCGGCCTTCGGATGGTTTTCCTCCCAGGGCTTTTCATACTGATAGTGCAGGATCGAAACGCTGTTCCAATTCCAGAGGGCGGGCATGCTGAACCAGACATATTGCAGCATGTTCATGAAGATCGGCAGGCCGTGCCAATCCGGGAAAAAGGCCTCGAGAAAGGTCTGGTCCGTCCGCCGCCAGAAAACATCGGGGCGATCGAGCTGTCTCAACATGTCCTGAAACGTCGCAAGCGACGGTTTGGCGACGAAGACGCCGGAATTCAGCCGATGAAAATCGGCCAGGCTCTCATAGACGTTCGGCGCGGCGGAAAATTCCGGATAATCGAAAAGCCGGTCGACATTCCGCAGCACCAGCGCATCGGCATCGATGAAGACACAGGTGTCGTATTCGATGAGCTGCCATAGCCGCAGCTTGCAGAAATTGTCGAGCGGTGTGTGGAACGAAGGCTTGCGGCCCTTGGTGAAGGGAGCCGCCGCATGGAGGTTGCCGCCTGCATGCCGCTCGTTGAAGCCATCCGACAGCGGCAGGTGTTCGACTTCGATGAGACGGCAGTCGAGCGCGGCGAGCGGAGCAAGATCGCTTTCGCGCACGCCGGCAGTATGCAGCACGACGATATCGGCCCTTGTGCCGGTGCGAGCGATCGAACGCGCCAGCGCCAGCGCGCCCATGGCATAATCGGCATTCGTGACCAGCGTCACGAAGGCCTGGCCGGAACGGGGACGGGTGTGCGGGCGCAACCCCTGCAGCATTTCGCTTCCGAGCATCATGACACGGACTTCAACCTCTTGCCCTCGGGATCATGGTTGACTGTCGCGGCGAGATCCTTCGTCCAGGCCGATACCGCCGGAACGCGCGATCGGTCGACGCGATAGGCATATTTCTTGGCGACATCGACGATCTCGCCGAGCAGGCCGGCTTCGAGCGTGATCGGCTCCAGGCCGAGGCCCAGGAATTTGTCGTTCTTGACGATCAGTTCGTTTTCCGGCGCTTCCTTGCGCGGGTTCGGCAGGCGGACGATTTCGGCACCGCTGACCCTAGCGATCATCTCGGCGAGATCGCGTATGCGGTGCGTTTCCGTCATCTGGTTGAAAATTTCGACGCGGGCACCACGGGCCGGCGGGTTCAAGAGCGCAAGTTCGATGCAGCGCACCGAGTCCTGAATATGGATGAAGGCACGGGTCTGGCCGCCGGTGCCGTGCACGGTCAAGGGATAGCCGATCGCCGCCTGGATGAGAAAGCGGTTGAGCACCGTGCCGTAGTCGCCGTCATAGTCGAAACGGTTGATCAGCTGCGGATGCCGGCGCGCCTGCTCGGTGTGCGTGCCCCAGACGATGCCTTGATGCAGGTCGGTGATCCTCAGCCCATCGTTCTTGGCATAGAACTGGAAGAGCAGCTGATCGAGGCATTTCGTCATGTGGTAGATCGAGCCGGGATTGGCGGGATAGAGGATTTCCTGGCTGACGGTGCGACCGTCCGTCGTATCGATGCCGACCGGCAAGTAGCCTTCGGGGATGGCGGCGCCTATCGTGGAATAGCCATAGACGCCCATCGTGCCGAGATGCACCAGATGCGCGTCAAGATTGAGCTCGACGAGCGCGTTCAGCAGATTGTGGGTCGCGTTGACGTTGTTGTTGACCGTGTAGTTCTTGTGGCGGTCGGTCTTCATCGAGTAGGGAGCGGCACGTTGTTCGGCGAAATGCACAATCGCATCGGGGCGATGCTCGGCCAGCCACTTCTTCAGAAGCTCGTAGTCCTTGGAGAGATCGATCAGATTGAAATGGATGCGGCGGCCGGTTTCGGCGTGCCAGATGCGGGTGCGTTCCTGGATCGAATCCATCGGCGTCAGCGACTGGACGCCCAGTTCCGTGTCGATCCATCGGCGGGAGAGATTGTCGAGGATGTGGATCTCATGACCGGCGTCGGAGAGGTGGAGCGAGGTTGGCCAACCGATGAAACCGTCGCCGCCCATAACCGCTATTTTCATGAGATGTTTCCTTCTGCGCCGATCCGCCATCCGGCATCATTCCGGATAGTCGGAGTCTATGACAATTGTTCAAAGCTTGCTTGATGGCAGAAGTTCGGCCAAAGAGGTGCCGGACATTCAAGGAGATGCGGCAACGATGAACAGCCCCTTTCTGATAGCTGGGGAACTGGAAGCCGGAAGCCACCGGCTGGTGCAGCGAGTCTATTACGAAGATACGGATTTTTCTGGGCTCGTCTATCACGCGCGCTACCTGCATTTCCTCGAACGAGGGCGTACGGACTATCTGCGCTGCCTCGGCGTGGAACAGCGCGAGCTCCTGAACGCTGATGAGGAAGGGCTGGTTTTTGTCGTCCATCGCATGGAGATCGACTTCAAGGGGCCGGCGCGCATGGATGATGTGTTGACGATCAGCACAGTCACCGAAAAGGCCGGCGGCGCCAAGATGGTGCTTTCCCAGGAAATACGTCGTGACGATACTTTGCTGATCGCCGCCAAAGTCATCATCGCCGTGATCAACGCCAAGGGGCGGCCGCGACGGTTACCCGAGAAGCTGGCTGCGCAGATGCTGGCCGCTTCGGAAACCGCCGGCTAGCATGCAATCCCGCCGGCTCAGCGGCAAGCGACGGACGGGAGCGGCGCAATGCTGAGCTTGCGGATGCTTGCAAAAACTTGAGTTTTATGAGAAGGAATTTGCCGTGCAAGATGTGCCGCGTCTGCCGCCTGCTTCGTCCGGTCAATTCTTTCCGGGAACAAGAATAGCCTTCGCCGCCGTTAAATCCTTCATGTTTTGACGCTAACATTCTTTTAACCATAATAGTGTCTTACTGCTTATGTCGGAGTTTGTGCGGTGCACGCCTTCCTTTGACCAAATTTGACGGCAAGAAGGCAGTTGTAAGCTTGGAAGGCTTGACCAGGGCGTTCAGCGGCGGCTGCCAAACATTTCTTGTGAGATCACTTTTAGCCGCCCGGTCTAGCGCCGGGCGTTTGGATTCGGGGATTTTGGATCAATGGAACAAGTAGCATTGGCAGCGGCCACCACACCGGACATCACGCTCTGGTCGCTCTTCATGCAGGCGGGCCTGGTGGTCAAGCTCGTCATGATCGGCCTTTTGGCCGCGTCCGTATGGACTTGGGCGATCGTCATAGACAAGTATTTGAGCTATGCGCGGGCACGCCGGCAATTCGATCAATTCGAGCAGGTCTTCTGGTCCGGCCAGTCGCTCGAAGAACTTTACCGCACGCTTTCGGAGCGCAACAATACGGGCCTCAGCGCCATTTTCGTCTCGGCGATGCGGGAATGGAAGAAGTCGTTCGAGCGCGGCGCTCGTTCGCCGATCGGTCTGCAGATGCGTATCGATCGCGCCATGGACGTCACTCTGGCGCGTGAGTCGGAACATCTGACCGCCCGCCTAGCATCGCTCGCGACCATCGGCTCCGCCGGTCCGTTCATCGGTCTGTTCGGTACGGTCGTCGGTATCATGACCTCGTTCCAGGCCATCGCCGGTTCGAAGTCGACCAACCTTGCGGTCGTCGCGCCGGGTATCGCCGAAGCGCTGCTGGCGACCGCCATCGGTCTGGTCGCGGCTATTCCCGCCGTTATCGCCTACAACAAATTCTCTGGCGATGCCGGCAAGCTTTCGGCGCGTATGGAAGGTTTTGCGGACGAATTCTCCGCCATTCTTTCGCGCCAGATCGACGAGAAGCTGCAGCCGCGTCAGGCGGCGCAGTAAACAGCGGACGGAACCGGAGTAGCTCACATGGCAATGTCTGTTGGAGGCAAGGGCGGTGGCGGCGGCCGCCGGGGCGGTCGTCGTGGCGGAGGCCGAGGCGGCCCGATCGCCGATATCAACGTGACGCCGCTGGTCGACGTCATGCTCGTTCTGCTGATCATCTTCATGGTCGCGGCGCCGATGATGACGTCGGGCGTGCCGATCGACCTGCCGCAGACGCAGGCAGGCGCGCTCAACGCCCAGACCCAGCCCATCACCATTTCGATCAAGTCCGACGGTCAGGTCTTCCTGCAGGAAACGCAGATCAACGTGACCGAGATCGCCGCCAAGCTGAAGGCGATCGCGACCACTGGCTACAACGAGCGCATTTTCGTGCGCGGTGACGGCAAGGCGCCCTATGGCGTGATCGCCGACGTCATGTCGCGCATCCAGGAGGCCGGTTACAAGAATATCGGTCTGGTCACGCAGCAGATAACGGATCACTGACGGATCGCCATGAAGCGCAGTCTTGCCACATCTGCGGTTTTTCACATCCTGGTGCTGATCGGCGCCATGGTGACGCTGAGCGCGCCGGCGCCTCTGGAGACGCCGGAAAGCACGGCGATGGATGTCGATATCGTCACGGCAGACCAGCTCCAGCAGGGTGAGAAGAAGGCGCCGGTGACGGATCACGTCTCGCGCAAGCAGACCACGAAGCAGGACCAGGTCGCCAACGCTCAGAATGTCGGCGAGAACAAAGTCGATATCAAGAACCCGGTCGTGCCGACTCAACGACCGGAGAGCGACACAGCGGCCCTGGCGCCGAAGAAGGTGGATGCGCCCGTTCCGCAGGACGATCCGCGGCCGAACGACGCCAAGACAATCGAGCAGCAGGAAACAGAGGCTGCGCCGAAAGAAGTGGCGGCCATCCCGCAGCAGAAGCCGGATGTGACGCCCACTCCGACGCCGAAGGCTGATCCGACGCCGCCGACACCGAAGGCCGATGCGACGCCGACACCGACACCGCCGCCGACCGAACAGCCGACGCAGCAGGCCGAGATCCAGCTGCCGAACAATGTTCCCGTACCGGACATAAAGCCGCAGCCGACGCCGCCGAAAGTTGTTGAGCCAAAGCCAGAGACCACGCCCCAGACGAAGCCGGAGCCCAAAGTGGCCGCCGCTAAGCCGACGGACAAGACCGCGACTCAGAGCATCAGCAAGGAAAAGTCCGCTGATGATGGTAAAAAAGACGCAGATAAGAAGCGCGAGTCCGCCAAAGGAGCCAAGTCGACTCCGAGCGATTTCAATGAGGATCAAATCTCGGCGATGCTGAACAACACATCGTCGAAGGGCGGTGCGAAGCGCTCGTCCCAGCAGGCCTCCGCCGGCGCTGATACGCAGGTCGCCTCGCGCGGCGGCATGAAATCGCTCGGCGGCGGCAAGCTCAGCCAGAGCCAAAAGGACGGTTTGCGCGATCTGATCGCCAAGAACTGGAATGTCGTCCCCGGCATGGAAGGGGCGAGCGATGTAAAGATCAAAGTTCATGTTCGTCTTGACAAGTCAGGTCAGATTGTTGGTGCACCGGAGGTCGCCGTCAGCGGCGGGCCGGCCACGACACAGGAAGCCCTAAGGGGCGCGGCTGAGCGTGCGGTGCTGAAAAGCCGAACCGATTTGCAGAAGGAAGTAAACGGCGGAGGGCTGTTGCCACCGGACAAGTATGACGGCGCAGATGGCTGGAACGAATTGGTGCTCAACTTCGATCCTAGGGACCTTGGGTTGTGATGCGGGGAGTACAGCTTTCGACGAAACACTGTTCCCGCTTCGGCCTGAGTTTGCTTATGGCCTTTGGGATTACGCTGGCCGGTTTCTTGTCAGCGCGGCCCGTGAACGCAACAGGCGTGCACCCTCTTGAGCGCGCGGCTGCGGAAAGTGTTCGCGAGAAAGTCGCTAAGTACTGGAACCTCACTCCGGGTCTGGCTGGCGTGAAGAATGTTCACGTTCGGATTCGCATCAGACTTGATCGCGGCGGACGGATTTCGGGAGAGCCTGAAGTCACCGCAAAGGGCGGCCCCAAAGAGACGCAGACTGCTGTTGCGGCAAGTGCAGTTCGCGCCGTCCTTCGGGCGGCACCTTTCAAGGATCTGCCGCAGACTCAATTCGATAATGAAACTCGTTCGGTCGAAGTCATCCTGAACTTCGAACCCGGCGACATGGCGCTTTAATGCTGAAAGGCTTGGCACATATGATCAGAAACTCCCTCGTTCGTCTCCTGCTGGTGCTGGCAGGCTTGACGGCAGCCCTCGCCACTCCGGCCTATGCCGTGGTCGAGCTCAACATCAACAAGGGCAATGTTCAGCCCATGCCGATCGCGATCACCGATCTTCTGTCGAATGACAGCCTCGGCCCGCAGATCTCGAGCGTGATCGCCGCCGACCTCCAGCGTTCCGGCCTGTTCGCACCGATCAACAAGCAGGCCTTCATCGAGAAGATCAGCAATCCGGATTCGACGCCGCGCTTCCCGGATTGGACAGCGATCAACGCGCAGGCGCTGGTCACCGGCCGCGTGACGCAGGAAGGCGGCCGTCTTCGCGCCGAATTCCGCCTGTGGGATACGTTCGGCAACAGCCAGATGGTCGGCCAGCAGTTTTATGCCCAGCCCGATAACTGGCGCCGTGTCGCCCATATCATTGCTGATGCGATCTATCAGAAGATCACCGGCGAGAAGGGCTACTTCGATACCCGCGTCGTCTTCGTTGCTGAAAGCGGCCCGAAGACGGCCCGCAAGACGCAGCTCGGCATCATGGATCAGGACGGTGCCAATGTGCGCATGCTGACCGACGGCAGCGACCTCGTGCTGACGCCGCGCTTCTCGCCGAACCGGCAGGAAGTGACCTACATGTCCTTCGCCAATCAGCAGCCGCGCGTTTATCTGCTGCAGCTGCAGACGGGTCAGCGCGAGCTGGTCGGCAACTTCCCCGGCATGACCTTCTCGCCGCGCTTCTCGCCGGATGGCCAGCGTGTGATCATGAGCCTTCAGCAGGAAGGCAACGCCAATATCTACACGATGGACCTGCGCTCGCGCACGACCACGCGTCTGACCTCGACGGGTGCGATCGATACTTCGCCGTCCTACTCGCCTGACGGCCGGCAGATCGCCTTTGAAAGCGACCGTGGCGGCAAGCCGCAGATCTATGTGATGAATGCGGATGGTTCCAACCAGCGCCGCGTCTCTTTCGGCGACGGCTCCTATTCCACGCCGGTCTGGTCGCCGCGCGGCGATCTCATCGCCTTCACCAAGCAGTCCGGTGGCAGTTTCTCCATCGGCGTGATGAAGACGGATGGTTCCGGCGAGCGCCTGCTGACGACCGGCTTCCACAACGAAGGTCCGACCTGGGCTCCGAACGGCCGCGTCATCATGTTCTTCCGCCAGCCGGCCGGCTCCGGTGGCCCGCAGCTCTTCTCCATCGACCTGACCGGATATAACGAGCAGAAAATCCCGACGCCGGGCTTTGCTTCCGACCCGGCATGGTCGCCGCTTCTCGAGTAGTGAAGGGACTGCCACTTTATCGCCGCAAAGTCCTGTGACTGGACCTTTTCCGGACAATTTTAGGACATCATTAACCATAGTCGTTGGAATTGGATTAACCGAACCCGGTTACAGTCTGGCAACCCTGATAGAGACTTAAGGAGAGACCGGCCATGAGCCGCATCGCTACCCCGGCCGTTGGCCATATGCAGAACCTCGCCCGCAACCCGATCATGATCGCGCTTTTCGTTGGCCTTTCTCTGGCCGGCTGCGCCTCCAAGAAGGGTCTGCCGAACGATGCCAACGGTCTTGGCCTGAATGGTGCCGGCAATGCTGCTCCGGGTTCGCCGCAGGACTTCACGGTCAATGTTGGTGACCGCATCTTCTTCGACACCGACAGCACCTCGATCCGTACCGATGCTGCGCAGACGCTCGATCGCCAGGCCCAGTGGCTGGCTCGCTATCCGAACTATGCAATCACCGTCGAAGGCCATGCAGACGAACGCGGCACGCGCGAATACAACCTGGCGCTCGGTGCCCGTCGTGCGGCTGCCACCCGCGATTACCTCGCTTCGCGCGGCGTTCCGGCCAAGCGCATGAAGACGATTTCCTACGGCAAGGAACGTCCGGTCGCCACCTGCGACGATATTTCCTGCTGGTCGCAGAACCGCCGCGCCGTCACCGTGCTGAACGGCGCCGGTTCCTGATCGGTCAAACGGCCAGTCCAGATGATAAAGGCGGCCTCAGGGTCGCCTTTGTTTTTTTGACCACACTTTGGCCGAACTCCGTTGCTTTTTGAGAGCAATTGTAAAAATCTCCTGTTCGAGCCCCTGGCCCGAAGAATCAATGAGACAGGACGATCCATATGAAAAAACTTGTTGTGGCGAGCATGCTTTGTCTCGCTGCTTTTGCAGGTAGTGAGCGCGATGCCTCTGCCATGTCGCTGTTTGGAATCCACCTGGGAGGCCGCGACACCTCCGCGCAGTCGGCGCCCAACAGCGCGTATCAGAGACAAGCCCAGTATGGCGGCGCTCCGGTCGTCAAAGTTCAGAGCAGCGATGCCGAGGTTCGCCTGCAGCGGCTCGAGGACCAGCTGCGCCAGTTGAACGGCCGCGTCGAGGAAATGAGCTATCAGTTGCTGCAAATGCAGGAACAGATCCGCAAGGCGCAGGAAGACAACGAGTTCCGCTTCCAGCAGATCGAGAAGCGTGGCGGCAGTGCGCCGGCCGGCGGCGCGATGAAGAAGAGCGAGGCCGATGTGCCGGCTCAGGGCACCGGCGGCAAGCAGGATGACGTTGCCAACGTCATAAGCGACTCTCAGAACGGCAATACGGCTTCCCCGCGGGGTGCCGGCACCGGCAAGCCGCCGTCCCAGCTCGGCTCGATCCAGTTCGATCAGAACGGCGGCCAAGTCGGCAGTTCGAATACCGGGACCGATAACGGTTCCGGCGCGCCGCCGAGCGCAGGCTCGGGGACGCAGACGGCCTCGCTCGGCAACGAAAACGATCAATACAAGGCCGCTTACGGCCACGTCCTGTCCGGCGATTATGGTGTCGCCGAACGAGAGTTCCGCCAGTATATCGACAGCTACCCAAGCAGCTCGCGGTCCGCGGATGCGAATTTCTGGCTCGGCGAAGCGCTCTATTCTCAGGGCAAGTATAATGAAGCGGCCAAGACCTTTCTGAATGCACATCAGAAGTACAGCACGTCGGAAAAGGCCCCTGAAATGCTTCTGAAGCTCGGCATGTCGCTTGCCGCGCTCGACAATAAGGACACCGCCTGCGCCACGCTTCGCGAAGTGGGTAAGCGCTATCCGAAGGCCTCCAAGGCCGTTACCAGCAAGGTCGCAAGCGAGCAGAAGCGGCTTGCCTGCTGATTGCCATGTCTGACGTCGCTGTGACCGGGGCAGCCACAGCCCTCGCGCCCGAAGTCGCCGCAGCCGAGTTTCTCCATTCGCTTGCAAAGCCTGCTCATATTCTGGTCGCCATTTCCGGCGGCAGCGATTCCACCGGGCTGCTGATCGCGCTGGCCGAGCAACTGAAATCCTTTCCCCATCCCGATATTACCCTTTCCGCCGCGACCATCGATCATGGTTTGCGCGCTGCTGGCGCCGACGAGGCGCGAGAGGTCGCCGCAGTCTGCGCCGTGCGCGGCATTCCTCATTTCATCCGTCGCTGGGAAGGCGAAAAGCCGAAGAGCGGCATCATGGCGGCTGCCCGCGAGGCGCGCTACGAACTGCTCGCCGATCTCGCCTGCGAAATTTCGGCCGATCTGATCGTCACCGCCCACACGGCCGACGATCAGCGCGAAACGATCGTCATGCGCGCGCAGCGTCGAAGCGGGGGCGGCGATGAAACCCGCACAGGCATCGCCGATGCAATGCTGTTCGATCGCCGCATCTGGATCGTCAGGCCGTTTCTGGCCTGCCGGCGCATGGATATTCGGGCTTATCTCGAAAGGCATGGCGTCTCCTGGCTCGACGACCCCAGCAATGAGGATATCCGCTACGAACGCGTGCGGACACGCATGCGCCTGGCGGAGGACCCGATTGCTGCTCCTCCCGCAGATGGCGGTGCGAATCGCGCCCTGCTTTCCGGCAAGGCGGCGTTGTGGCTGGACGAGCATGTGACCATTCATGCCGATGCGCTCTGCGTCATCGACCGGGCTGGCCTATCCGCCGATGCTGAGGTTTTCGCCTATGCCCTCTCTTATCTTACGGCCGCCTTCGGTGGGGACGCCTATGGGCCTGGCCGCCAGCAGATGGAACGCATTCTCGATTTCGTGAACAAAGGGCTGCCGGGACGCCGCACCGCAGGCGGAGTGGTCTTCGACCTGCGCCGTGAGACGCTTTGCCTCATGCGGGAAAGCCGCAACATCAAGCCGCTGGCTCTGGCGCCAGGTGCCGGCGGCATTTGGGATCGCCGTTTTGAGGTGACCAATCGGGGCCGGTCAACGATCTGCGTCCAAGCGGCCGGTGCGGATAGTGCACTGATTTTTCCGCCGAATTTGCCGCGGGCGGCAGTGCGGCGGGCTCGGGCTGCCCTGCCTCTGATTGTACCGGAGGAGGCCGGCGTGGCGCCAACTGTGGCGGTCGTACCCTATCTTGCACCCTTCGACCGCTTTTTGACACGATTCGACCTCATCTTTGCGGATCGGCTTTCGATCGCTTTTGGCCGTCAAGCCTATAGGCGGCTGCCGCTTTCGGTCATATAGACGGAAAAAGGCATGCGCCGACGCGGTTTGCCTTGGCAACGGCTTGGCGCAACCCTATGTTAGAGATCAAGTAATGCCGTCGCTTTGCGCCGGAAGTTTCAGTGCTGGGGAGTTCGATGAACCCTAATTTTCGTAATTTCGCTCTGTGGGCAATCATAGCTCTGCTGTTGATTGCTCTGTTCAGTATGTTTCAGAACGCGCCGGCACAAACAGGCTCCAGGGAAATACCTTATTCGCAGTTCCTTCGGGAAGTTGATTCCGGACGCGTCCGTGACGTTACCGTCACCGGCAATCGCGTCGTCGGCAGCTATGTGGAAAATGGAACACCCTTCCAGACCTATGCTCCGGTCGTGGATGACAGCTTGCTTGAACGCCTGCAGAACAAGAACGTCAACATTGTCGGCCGTCCCGAATCGGATGGTTCGTCGAGCTTCCTGAGCTATCTCGGCACGCTGCTGCCGATGCTACTGATCCTCGGTGTCTGGCTGTTCTTCATGCGGCAGATGCAGGGCGGCTCGCGCGGTGCGATGGGCTTCGGCAAGTCCAAGGCCAAGCTTCTGACGGAAGCGCATGGCCGCGTCACGTTCGAGGACGTCGCAGGTGTCGACGAAGCCAAACAGGATCTGGAGGAAATCGTTGAATTCCTGCGCGATCCGCAGAAGTTCCAGCGTCTCGGCGGTCGCATCCCGCGCGGCGTTCTGCTTGTGGGACCTCCCGGTACGGGTAAGACGCTTCTGGCGCGCGCCATCGCCGGCGAAGCTAACGTGCCGTTCTTCACCATTTCCGGTTCCGACTTCGTTGAAATGTTCGTCGGCGTCGGCGCAAGCCGCGTCCGCGACATGTTCGAGCAGGCCAAGAAGAATGCGCCTTGCATCATCTTCATCGACGAAATCGATGCCGTCGGTCGCCATCGTGGCGCCGGTCTCGGCGGCGGTAACGACGAGCGCGAACAGACGCTGAACCAGTTGCTGGTCGAAATGGACGGTTTCGAGGCCAATGAAGGCATCATCCTGATCGCGGCCACCAACCGTCCCGACGTTCTCGACCCTGCGCTGCTGCGTCCGGGCCGTTTCGACCGCCAGGTCGTGGTGCCGAACCCGGATATCGTCGGCCGCGAGCGCATCCTCAAGGTCCATGCCCGCAACGTTCCGCTCGCTCCGAATGTCGATCTGAAGACGCTCGCTCGCGGCACACCCGGTTTCTCAGGTGCAGATCTGATGAACCTTGTCAACGAAGCTGCCCTCATGGCTGCCCGCCGCAACAAGCGCCTGGTGACGATGCAGGAATTCGAAGACGCCAAGGACAAGATCATGATGGGCGCCGAGCGCCGTTCTTCGGCGATGACCGAAGCGGAAAAGAAGCTCACCGCCTACCACGAGGCTGGCCATGCGATCACGGCGCTCTATGTCGATCTCGCTGATCCGCTGCACAAGGCGACCATCATTCCGCGCGGTCGTGCGCTCGGCATGGTCATGCAGCTCCCCGAGGGCGATCGCTACTCGATGAGCTACAAGTGGATGGTGTCGCGCCTCTGCATCATGATGGGCGGCCGCGTCGCCGAAGAGCTGACCTTCGGCAAGGAAAACATCACCTCCGGCGCATCCTCCGACATCGAGCAGGCGACCAAGCTTGCCCGCGCGATGGTGACCCAGTGGGGCTTCTCCGACGAGCTCGGACAGGTCGCCTATGGCGAGAACCAGCAGGAAGTGTTCCTCGGTCATTCCGTCTCGCAGTCGAAGAATGTTTCGGAAGCGACTGCGCAGAAGATCGACAACGAAGTGCGCCGCCTGATCGACCACGCTTACAAGCAGGCCAGAGACATCCTCACGGAACAGCATGATGGCTTCGTGGCGATTGCCGAAGGCCTCCTCGAATATGAGACGCTGACCGGCGAAGAGATCAAGGCGCTGATCCGCGGTGAAAAGCCGGCGCGCGATCTCGGCGACGACACGCCGCCGAGCCGCGGTTCGGCAGTGCCGAAGACCGGCGCGAAGAAGGATGGCACGCTCGGCACCAAGGGCGATGAAGCTGAAGGCGGTTTTGAACCTCAGCCACGCTGACGCACGGAGCCGATTGATTATGCAAACGAAGAGGCCAGTTCTCCTTTGAATAGGGATCTGGCCTCTTTTTGATGAGTGAGAGTAACGAAGGGAAGCCGAGGTTGCAGTCGATGGTAGCCCGACCATCGATAATAACCCGAGTGCTGCACTCGGTAAGCCGACACTACCTTACTGAAGATCGGATATCTCTGTGCGTGACGCATCTGTGATCCTCAGCTCAACCATTACCTGCCCGATCTGCCGCTTTGCGGCGACCGAAATCATGCCGACCGATGCCTGCCAGCATTTCTATGATTGCAAGGGCTGCGGTGCCATCCTTCGGCCGAAGCCCGGCGACTGTTGCGTGTTCTGTTCATACGGAACCGTTCCTTGCCCGCCGGTCCAGATGCAGGAAGGGCAACGCCGTTAAGGATGTGCGAGGGTAGTATACGTTTTCAACCGCTGCCATACCAACGGCCACTGCATTTACGCCGATAGACTAGGAGGCTGGTTCCGTTTCATTGGGGATCAGCCTTTTTTAGTGCTTATTAATGGTAACGCGTTGTAATACGCTTTCTTGGTAATTTACGTGCCGAGTTTTGCGATCTATGGCATGAGCCTCAAGCATCGATGTTCGCGCCGCCCACGGAATTCAGTGGAGGTGAACGGGATGCCGCAGTCCCACAGAGGGACGCTGCAATCACGGGAGTGCATATGAAACGTCGCTATTTCGGAACCGACGGAATTCGCGGTCAATCCAATACCTATCCGATGACGCCGGATCTTGCCATGCGCGTGGGTATCGCTGCAGGCACGATCTTCCAGCGAGGCAGTCACCGTCACCGAGTGGTCATCGGCAAGGACACGCGCCTTTCCGGTTACATGCTGGAGAACGCGATGGTCGCGGGCTTCACGGCCGCCGGCGTTGATGCCTTCGTTCTCGGGCCTATTCCGACGCCTGCCGTCGCGATGCTGACGCGTTCGCTGCGCGCCGATATCGGTGTCATGATTTCCGCCTCTCACAATCCGTACGAAGACAACGGCATCAAGCTTTTCGGCCCCGATGGCTACAAGCTGTCCGACGATCTTGAAATGAAGATCGAGGACATGCTCGATAGAGATATTTCGGAGCATCTTGCCAAGGCCGAGAATATTGGCCGTGCAAAGCGTGTCGACGGCGTCCATGACCGCTATATCGAACACGTCAAGCGTACGCTGCCGCGCGACGTCACGCTGCAAGGGCTGCGCATCGCCATCGACTGCGCCAATGGTGCTGCCTACAAGGTTGCCCCGGCCGCCCTTTGGGAGCTTGGTGCCGAGGTCGTGACGATCGGTAACGAGCCGAACGGCACGAATATCAATCTGAACTGCGGCTCCACCAGCCCGGTAGCGTTGCAGAAGAAGGTGGATGAAGTGCGTGCCGATATCGGCATCGCGCTGGATGGCGATGCCGATCGCGTCATCATCGTCGACGAAGCCGGCACGATCATCGATGGCGATCAACTGATGGCCGTTATCGCCGAAAGCTGGGCCGAGAGCCAGCTGTTGCGTGGCAATGGCATCGTGGCGACCGTCATGTCCAACCTTGGTCTGGAACGCTTCCTGGACGAGCGCGGCCTGTCGCTCGCCCGCACGGCCGTCGGCGACCGCTATGTCGTCGAGCACATGCGCCAGAACAATTTCAATGTCGGCGGCGAGCAATCCGGCCATATCGTACTTTCCGATTATGGGACGACGGGCGACGGCCTCGTCGCCGCCCTGCAGATCCTTGCCGCGGTGAAGCGCACCGGCAAGCCGGTCAGCGAAGTTTGCCGCCGTTTCGAGCCGGTGCCGCAATTGCTGCGCAACGTGCGTATTTCCGGTGGCAGGCCGCTGGAAGACAGTCAGGTGCGCAAAGCGATTGCCGATGCCGAAAGCGAACTTGCCCGCAATGGCCGCCTGGTGATCCGCCCGTCCGGCACCGAGCCGTTGATCCGCGTTATGGCGGAGGGCGACGATCGCAGCCAGATCGAACGTATCGTCGGCGGGCTGATCGACGTCATCTCGAGCGTGCGCACGGCCGCCTGAGCGGCAGATCGGACATCATCGTCAATCAGATCGACGGCCGCCTTTAACGAGGGCGGCCGCGCTGCTTTGTCGCTCTTCGCAGGTTGGTTGTTTATTGGAACATTTCGCCGGGATAGGCGCCCCAGAGCTTGTCCTGTCTGACATAGCCCCGCGCCGAATGTTCCCTGGCGGAAACGCGACACCAGGCTCCGGTGCAGGAGTGCAGCGACAGCAGAACGCGCGGCTGCAGCTGGGCAACCGGCGTGCCGGTCGGTTCCGGATTGGCGCGCAGCATGGCGTTTTTCGTCAGCCAAGGGGCAACAACGGCCATGCGCGTTCCGGAGAGGAGGGCGCTGTGCATCCATCCGGTCACGCCGGTATAGTCGCGAACCTGCCGCCAGTGGCCATACTCGTCGATGATTTCCATCGGAAGGCCAGGCTTCATGTAGATCCATTTCGTCGCATAGATCGTCGATGGGCCGACCCGCATGCGCGCCTTTTGAGCCTTGAGCGAAGCGAAACGGGGGATGGGCAATCCCGTTTCGCGCCCCTTGTTCCATGCCGTGGCGGCGACGGGCTTTACCGGCATCGCATGGGCTTGAGCGATGGAGCCCAGGAAGGCGAAGATCAGGCACAGGCAGGTGCATATATTCCGTTGGTAGGTCAGTGACTTCCTCCTGAGTGAACTCACGGCTGCACTGTAGCGATCGGATTCTTGCCAATTGGTTTAGAGGTTTCTGTAAGACCGCCCGCCCGAACCTATGCTTTGCCCGGTGCGAGTGCGCGGAGGGTTCTCGTATCTCTCTATTTTTGCTTATTATTTATCGTTACATAATATGCCTGATACAGTATAAGTCTTCAGTAAAACAAGGTAAACATTCGTAGTTAATCAGGTTTTAACTCCTTTTCCTCATTATTCCGCTCAGGTCTTTTCGATTGGCAAGCATCTGCTGTGCCAATGGCAAGAAATTTGGAGCCAAAACCATGATGAAAACCGTGATCGGCGCACTTGCCAGTTTGCTTGTCGGCACGTCAGCCTTTTCTGCAGATCTTTATACGCCAGAGCCGCAGCCGCAGCCGGAGGTGGCTGTCGCCCAGTCCAGCGGTTGGTATCTGCGCGGCGATGTCGGCTACGCCTTTGCGAACCTGCGCGGCGCGAACTATTTCCAGGGGTCCAATGCCAGCCTGGTGGATTTCGACAGCGCGAAGCTTGATGGTAACCTCACGCTCGGCGGCGGTGTCGGTTATCAGATCAACAACTATCTCCGGACCGACGTGACGCTGGACTATCTCTTCAAGTCCGATTTCAAGGGCTCGACGAAGGGCGATTGCGGCGCCTGCGGCCCGGGTTTCACGGCTGTGCCTGCGACCTCTCGCGATCTGGCGTCGATGACGGCCTATAGCTTGCTTGCCAACGCTTATGTCGACCTCGGCACCTACAGCGTATTTACGCCCTATGTCGGCGCCGGTATCGGCGGCACCTATGTCAAATGGGACAAGCTGAACAACACGTCGTGCTCGGACGCCAATCCGGACTCTTGCGACGGATCCGTCAATCATAATGGCCGCGGCAGCTGGCGCTTCACTTATGCGCTGATGGCCGGTACCTCCATCGACCTGAGCTGCAACCTCAAGGCTGATGTCGGCTATCGCTACCGTCATATCCAGGGTGGCGACATGTTCGGCTACGCGGAAAATGGCGGCCCTGGCTACGACAAGGGCATCAACCTGCATGAAGCCCGCATCGGTGCCCGCTACACCTTCGGCGGTTGCCAGACTGCAAGCTACATGCCGCCTGCCGATATCCCGGTCCAGCCGGTCTACAAGTAAGCGCTTTTTGCATAAGATATTGAAAAGCCGTCCGGTTTCCCTCCGGGCGGCTCTTGCTTTTCCATCTTCTCGTTAAGCTAATTTCCCCCGCTTTAAACCTTCATTAACCATGAATTCCCTATGGTTAATGAAATGAGAATGGCGGCTTCCCGGTCACGGGCTCTCTTTCGAGCCCTTGCCGGAGCAACAAAGGCCAGCGGTTCGATAGGCGGGCATCCGCACTTGGATGGAAGGCGAGGGGTAATGATCCGTTTTGACGCTTTGGCGCTGGCCGCAGCGATCGCAGGCGCATCGGCCGGTGCTGCCCTTGCCGGCGATGCGCCGCCTGAGATCAAGATGGCCGAAGTGAGCGTCAAGGACGCGAAGGGATGGTACGTGCGCGGCGATCTCGGCTACGCCGTCAATGCCAGCCGCAGCGCCACGACGTTGCGCACCTACGATCCGGCCGGCGGCAGCTATAGTTCGGGTCGCTTCGATTCCAACCGCTTCGGCGGCGACTTTTCCGGCGGGTTGGGTGTCGGCTATCAGTTCAACGATCTGTTCCGTGCAGACGTCACCGGCGACTTCTTCAGCGACGATTTCAATGGTCGTATCTCGAGCGATATGCCCTGCTCCGGCGGGGCGGGGGGCACCGGTTGCTCCACCAAGGCGCGCTCTTCCTTCAGGGCGGGCAGTCTGATGGTGAACGGCTATGTCGATCTTGGCACGGTCGCCGGTCTCACACCCTATGTCGGCGCCGGTCTCGGCGCGACGCGGGTTTCCTGGAGCAGCGTCAATGCGATCGGTTCGTGCGTCGACGGCATTTCGGGCTGCGGCGGCGCGGCCTCCGTCAGCACGCGCTATGCCGGGGACAGCGATTGGCGCTTGACCTATGCCTTGATGGCTGGCGTTGCCTATGAGGTTGCGCCGAACGTAAAGGTCGATCTCGGCTATCGCTTCTCCCATATCGCGGGCGGCGACATGTTCGGTGCTTCCGCTGCTGATTCGGCGGCGGGCGCCGGCATGATGGGGCGCGATGGCGCGCTGTCGCGTCATGAGATAAGGATCGGTCTCCGGATCACCACCTGGTAGGCCGGTTAGAGCATTTCCGCTCTTCTTCGAATCGCGAAAACGCTCTATCCTCTTGTTTCTTTACGTATTCCGGACGGGAAACAGCCGCGCACTTTTCCTGGAAATGCTCCAGCTACCGCTTCGTCAGAACGTAAGCGATCCGTCGGAAGAAATCCGAAACACGAAACAGATGTGCGGGTATCCTCCGCCACGCCGAGGATTTGGCGGCACGATAGTCGCGGCGCCAGCCGACCATCGTAAGTCCCTTCAGCCGGCTGAAGCCGGCGACATTGGTGCGGGTGGTGAATATGGAGATCTGTGTATCCCAGCCGCGTTCGATGGCGACATCCCAGGGGAGGGACATGACGGTCAGCGACTTCACGATTCTCTCGGCTCCACTGCGCGTGACGAGATAGCATGCCGTCGAACCCTGGGGACCGAAAAGGCAACGGCCGACAACGTCCCCCTTCCGGCTGCCCGCCATCGTGCGAAAGCCGTGCCAGCGATGATTGACGAGCTTGATCAGATCGGCCGTGGGTGCGGCCTCTTTGGCTGCCATGGCGCGATCGAGGAAATCCCCGCCCAGAGCCACATCATCTTCTATGACGACGGCTATTTCGTCGCTGCTGGCCAGAAATTGGCGCAAGGCCATCAGGTGGCTGCGGTAGCAGCCGTATTCACCGGGCAGGATGGTTCTGCCATGCCGCCGTTGAAAGCGCGCGTGGTCGACATCGATCCATTGCGACCGGGGGACAAGCGCGCCGTCGACGCCATTGATGCGCTCGAACCGGAAATTGAATTCGCTGCTCTGCCGCTGAATTTCCGCCAGCCTATCCGCCGCTCGGTCGATGTTGATCAGATAGATTGGTATGGGCTGAGCAGGCTGAAGAGGGGCTTTGGCGAGTGCAGTTATGGACATCGAGCACACTTGTCATTTTCCGGTGACGCCAATCGGTCGGCGTCGATCTGATATGAGTACGGATCGTCACCGAAACCAGCTTTGTGCAGCTAAACTTAATTTGATTGCATTGCGCGTAGGTTGCCTTGATCAAGCCTTCTCCATGAATTGGTGAAGCGGTGGCGCCCGTGTATTTTGCTATTGCGCTTACGAGCGGCTTCCAATATACCCGGCGGCGGGACACTCCTCCCCAACGAGGAGCTTTCTATCTGAGAGGATAGCATCATGACTAAGCTCGCCAAGCCGGACATCCGTCCGGATAATACCCATTTCTCTTCTGGTCCATGCTCGAAGCGCCCCGGTTGGACGCTTGACGCTCTTTCCGACGCGGCCCTTGGCCGTTCGCACCGCGCGAAGGTCGGCAAAGCCAAGCTGAAGCAGGCCATCGATCTTACCCGTGAAATTCTTGAGGTGCCGGCGGATTATCGCATAGGCATCGTTCCGGCTTCCGACACCGGCGCCGTCGAAATGGCGCTCTGGTCGCTGCTCGGCGACCGTGGCGTCGACATGCTTGCCTGGGAAAGCTTCGGTGCCGGCTGGGTCACCGATGTCGTCAAGCAGCTGAAGCTCAAGGACGTGCGCAAGCTTGAAGCCGGCTACGGCGAGCTGCCCGATCTTTCCGCTGTCGATTTCGACCGCGATGTGGTCTTCACCTGGAACGGCACCACCTCCGGCGTGCGCGTTCCGAATGCCGATTTCATTCCGGCCGATCGCAAGGGCCTGACGATCTGCGACGCCACCTCGGCAGCTTTCGCTCAGAACCTCGATTTTGCCAAGCTCGACGTCGTCACCTTCTCCTGGCAGAAGGTTCTGGGCGGCGAGGGCGCACATGGCGTCATCATCCTGTCGCCGCGCGCCGTCGAGCGCCTGACCACTTACGTACCGGCCTGGCCGCTGCCGAAGATCTTCCGCATGACCAGCGGCGGCAAGCTGATCGAAGGTATCTTCACCGGTGAGACGATCAACACGCCTTCGATGCTCTGCGTCGAGGACTATATCGACGCTCTGCTGTGGGCCAAGGACCTCGGCGGCCTGAGGGCGCTGATCGGCCGTGCCGATGCCAATGCCAAGGTCATCCATGATTTCGTCGCCGCCAACGACTGGATCGCCAATCTCGCCGTCAAGGCCGAGACGGAATCCAACACGTCCGTCTGCCTGAAGATCGTCGACAAGGATGTCGTCGCTCTCGATGCCGATGGTCAGGCGAACTTCGCCAAGGGCCTGGTCGCGCTGCTTGAGAAGGAAGGCGTCGCTTATGACGTCGGCCACTATCGTGACGCCCCGTCGGGCCTGCGTATCTGGGCAGGTGCGACCATCGAAGCTGCCGACATGCAGAAGCTGATGCCCTGGCTTGCCTGGGCCTTCGAAACGCAGAAGGCGACGCTCTCCCAGGCTGCTGCCTGAGGTTTGAAGCGTTTATGGCTCCGCCAGAAGAGGCGGAGCCCAGCATCCCGAAATTCTCGTTGTTTTCACGCAATTCCGACCGGAAAACCGTTTCGCATTTTTCGTGGAATTGCTCGTCTTAGGTGACTTTTTCAGGAGGCCTCCATGGCACCTCGCGTTCTCGTATCCGACGAACTGTCGGAAACCGCCGTCCAGATCTTCCGCGATCGTGGCGTTGAAGTCGATTTTCAGCCGCAGCTCGGCAAGGACAAGGATAAGCTGTTCGAAATCATCGGCAATTACGATGGTCTCGCCATCCGTTCGGCCACCAAGGTGACCGAGAAGATCATCGAAGCGGCGAAGAACCTCAAGGTCGTCGGCCGCGCCGGCATCGGCGTCGACAATGTCGATATTCCGGCTGCCTCGCGCCGCGGTATCATCGTCATGAACACGCCGTTCGGCAATTCGATCACGACCGCCGAGCACGCGATCGCGCTGATGTTTGCGGTTGCTCGTCAGCTTCCATCTGCCGATGCCTCGACCCAGGCTGGCAAGTGGGAAAAGTCGAAGTTCATGGGTGTCGAAATCACCGGCAAGACGCTCGGCGTCATCGGCGCCGGCAATATCGGCTCCATCGTGATTGCTCGCGCCATCGGCCTGAAGATGCATGTCGTTGCCTACGACCCGTTCCTGTCGAAGGAGCGCGCCGAGGAAATGGGCGTCACCAAGGTCGAGCTCGACGAGCTCTTTGCCCGCGCCGATTTCATCACGCTGCATGTGCCGCTGACGGACAAGACCCGCAACATCATCGACGCGACTGCGATCGCCAAGATGAAGCAAGGCGTTCGTATCATCAACTGCGCCCGCGGCGGTTTGGTCGACGAGGCTGCTCTTGCTGCCGCCATCAAGTCTGGCCACGTCGCCGGTGCTGCTTTCGACGTCTTCGAAGTCGAGCCCGCCAAGGAAAGCCCGCTGTTCGGCCTGCCGAACGTCGTCTGCACGCCGCATCTCGGTGCCTCCACCACGGAAGCGCAGGAAAACGTAGCTTTGCAAGTGGCCGAGCAGATGGCGGACTATCTCGTCAAGGGCGCGGTTTCCAACGCCATCAACATGCCTTCAATCACCGCTGAAGAAGCGCCGATCCTGAAGCCGTTCATCAAGCTTGCCGATGTTCTCGGCGCCTTCGTCGGCCAGGTCACGGAAGATCCGATCAAGGAAATCGAGATCCTCTACGACGGCGTGACGGCCGGCATGAACACGAAGGCTCTGACGAGCGCATTGCTTGCCGGCCTGATCCGCAATCAGGTTGCCGACGTCAACATGGTTTCGGCGCCGATCATGATCAAGGAAAAGGGCATCGTGCTTGCCGAAGTCAAACGCGACAAGACCGGCGTCTATGACGGCTACATCAAGCTGACGGTGACCACCGACAGCATGACGCGCTCCGTTGCCGGCACCGTCTTCTCGGACGGCAAGCCGCGCTTCATCCAGATCAAGGGCATCAATCTCGACGCCGACGTCGGCAACCACATGATCTATATCGCCAACACCGACGTTCCCGGCATGATCGGTTTCATCGGCACGACGCTCGGTTCCGCCGGCGTCAACATCGCCAACTTCCAGCTCGGTCGCGACAGGCAGGGCGGCGATGCCATCGCGCTGCTCTATGTCGATGGCCCGCTCGGCGACGATGTGCTTGCCAAGCTGACTGCGCATCAGGCCATCCGTCAGGCGAAGCCGCTGGTGTTCGCAGTCGACTAAGCTGGCCTGCCTTCGAAGGGCGGTAGCCACAGAGTTTGCTCCTCTTAAGAGCCAGTCCGAAAGCCCGGCGCGATGCGAGTTGCGCCGGGCTTTTCCGCGTGGTTGTGAGGGTTGTGGATAAGCTCGGCCTGCAGACTATCGGGGCCGGCCAAACACGCCTATTTCTTGTGTGATGGAGGCTTTGCGGAAGAACATTCTCGGGGAAGGGATGGGCACGCCGATCGGATGGCTTGCCAAACCTGTCTCCGTGGCCATCGTACTGTTTGCCCGGGCCGTTACTGCAGTGAGGGCCATATGGCCCGAGAGCGGCATGCCTACCCGCCGCTGCGTCTATTTCGCCAACCATTCCAGCCATGGCGATTTCATCCTGATATGGACTGTCCTGCCGTCGCGGTTGCGCCGGCGCGTCCAGCCGGTGGCCGGCGCCGATTATTGGCTGAAATCGCCGCTGAACAGCTTCATCGGCCGCGATGTGTTCAACGCCGTGCTGATCGAGCGCGATCGCGAGGCGCGCAAGGAAGATCCGGTCACGCAGATGACGCAGGCGCTCGACGCCGGCTCTTCCCTGATCCTGTTTCCGGAGGGCACCCGCAATCTCACCGAACAGCCGCTGCAGCCGTTCAAGAGCGGGCTCTTCCACCTTGCTCGGGCTCGCCCGGATATCGATCTCGTTCCCGTCTGGATCGACAACCTCAACCGCGTCATGCCCAAGGGTGAATTCGTGCCTATTCCGCTGATCTGCACCGTCACCTTCGGCGAGGCGCTGCATATTGGCGAGACAGAGGAGAAGGCGGATTTCCTGGCGAGGGCCGAAGCGGCCCTGCTGGCGCTTGCGCCCAAGCGGGCGGGAGACTGAGCATGAGTGCGGCAAGCGCCGATCTGATCCACCTCGTTCTCGGCATTTTCGGCGTGCTGATCGTCGCCTCCATCATCGGCTATGTGCTGGAACGGCGCTTGTCGCCCGATGGATCGAATGCCGCGATCGAAAACCTGAATGCCCGCATCAAAGCCTGGTGGGTGATGGTGGTGCTGATCGGCATCGCCTTCGTCGCCGGGCGGGCCGGCGTCATCCTGCTCTTTGCCTTCTGTTCTTTTGCGGCGCTACGCGAATTCGTGACGCTGATCAATACGAAGCGAGCGGATCACTGGGCGCTTGCCGCGGCCTTCTTCGTAGCGTTGCCGGTGCAATATTACCTGCTCTGGGCCGAGCAATACGGCATCTATTCGATCTTCATTCCGGTTTACGCCTTCCTCTTCATGCCGATCATCGCGGTGCTGCGCGGCGATACCGAGCGGTTTCTGGTGCGCATCGCCGAGGTGCAATGGGCGCTGATGATCTGCGTTTTCTGCGCCTCGCATGTGCCGGCGCTGCTCACTTTGCATATTCCGGGCTATGAGGGCCGCAACGTGCTGCTGATCGCCTTCCTGGTGATCGTCGTGCAGCTCAGCGACGTGCTGCAATATGTCTGGGGCAAGCTCTTCGGGAAAACGAAGATCGCGCCGCGGCTGTCTCCGTCTAAGACGGTGGAAGGGTTTGTGGGGGGCGTCATCAGTGCCTCGTTGATCGGGGCGGCGCTTTGGTGGGTGACGCCCTTCACGCCGCTGGAGGCCGGACTGCTCGCCTTCGTCATCACGCTCATGGGTTTCTTCGGCGGGCTTGTCATGTCGGCGATCAAGCGGGATCGCGGCGTCAAGGATTGGGGCCACCTCATCGAGGGGCATGGCGGGTTGATCGACCGCCTGGATTCGGTCGTCTTCTCCGCGCCGATTTTTTTCCATCTCGTGCGCTACTGGTGGTCGCTGTCATGAGGGAAAAGCTTAAAGCGCTTGCCGGCAGCAGCATCGTGCATGTGCTTTTTGCCTTCCTTGCCATGGGCGGCTGGGCCGTTTTCGCCAATCGCATGCACCCGATGCCGCGCCCCCTGATATCAGGCTTCGTGCAGGGCGTACTTTCGGGCTGCCTGACGCTGTTTTTGAAATCCGTAGTCGAGGCTCTGTCGCGACGCTTCCGCGGCTTTGCGGCCCTTTGGGCGCCGCCGCTGATCGCCTGCCTGGGCTCGGCAACCATTCTGATCGTCATCCATATGCTGAGCGGCACGCCGGAGATCTTGAAGACGATTGCCGTGCCGCTGCTGGTCTCCTCCAGCTATGCAGCCATCTACAATTACTCGATATCAGGCGGGAGGCGTCGAAGCCATGAGGGGTGAAGAGCCATGACAGGTGAGGGGCCATGACAAACGAGGGGACGGGCGACAGGCGGCCGCTGGCGAGCCGCAACACGCGATGGGCTCGGACGCTGGCGCGGCGCATGACCGCACTGTCGGTGACGCCGAACCAGATATCGCAGGCGAGCATGTTGATGGCGGCGCTGGCGGGCGGTTCCTTCTGGCTTTCGGGGAGCGCTGGCAGTGTGGGGACGCGTGTGGTCCTGCTGATCCTTGCGGCCCTGTTCTGCCAGTTGCGGCTCCTCTGCAATCTGCTTGACGGCATGGTCGCCGTCGAAGGCGGGAAGGGCGAAGCTGACGGACCGTTCTGGAACGAATTCCCGGATCGCGTTGCCGATATCCTGATCTTCGCCGGGATTGGCTATGGTATCGCATCGCCGGGGCTTGGCTGGGCTGCGGCAGCCCTCGCTGTGCTGACCGCCTATGTTCGCGAGCTCGGACGTGCGACGGGAAATCCGAGCGATTTCGGCGGGCCGATGGCCAAACAGCATCGCATGGCTGTGGTCACGGGTGCGGCCCTTCTCTCCATCATCGAGGCCCTCTGGAGCGGTGGTAGCTGGGTTTTGACGATTGCGCTCTGGATCGTTGCCATAGGCTCTGCCGCCACCGTTTTGCGGCGCGCAGGCAATTTGATCGGGCATTTGAAGGCCAGGGGATGATTCGCGATTTCGCCCACCCCTTGCATGGGTTGGCAATCCTTTCTATATCCGTCCACAATTGAGGCTGACCGCAAAGAGCGGCCGAAGGCCCCGCATGAAAATTCGCCGTTTTTGCGTGGCATCCAGCGGCGAGAAGCATGATCCCGAAAAGTGCGCAGCGGTTTTTGGATAAGTTCATGCGAAATCAAACAATGAGAGTGTGGCGACGTTTCGAAGAAAAGTCATCCCGCTCGGCAGCATCGAAGATCGTTCAAGACTGGCGGCAACGACCGTGAATACACTGGATTTTGACAAGAGGCCGGAAGATACCCGCGTCGTCGTCGCCATGTCGGGCGGCGTCGATAGCTCCGTCGTCGCCGGCATTTTGAAGCGGCAGGGCTATGATGTGCTCGGCATCACGCTGCAGCTCTATGACCATGGCGCGGCCGTGCATCGTGCCGGCTCCTGTTGCGCCGGCCAGGATATCGACGATGCGCGCCGCGTCTGCGAGACGCTCGGCATCCCGCATTATGTGCTCGATTACGAAAAGCGCTTCCGCGAAACGGTGATCAACCCGTTCGCCGAGAGCTATGTCGCCGGCGAGACGCCGATCCCCTGCGTTGCCTGCAACCAGACCGTCAAGTTTGCCGACCTTCTGTTGACCGCCAAGGAACTCGGCGCGGATGCGCTGGCGA
Organism: Rhizobium freirei PRF 81; assembly: GCF_000359745.1. GTDB lineage: Bacteria > Pseudomonadota > Alphaproteobacteria > Rhizobiales > Rhizobiaceae > Rhizobium > Rhizobium freirei. Next base: position 111,117 of record NZ_AQHN01000056.1, on the reverse strand, counting down.
CCGGCCATTACATCCGCTCGCGTCCGAACCCGTCCGCCGAGCATCCGCATCGCCGTGCGCTCTATCGCCCGGCCGATGCCGATCGCGACCAGAGCTATTTCCTCTTTGCGACCACGCAGGAGCAGATCGACTATCTGCGCTTTCCGCTCGGCGGCATGCCGAAGTCGGAAACGCGGGCGCTTGCCGAGGAGATGGGCCTTGTCGTCGCCAAGAAGGCCGACAGCCAGGACATCTGTTTCGTGCCGCAGGGCAAATATTCCGACGTGATCGCCAAGCTGAAGCCGAATGCGGCGCTTGCCGGCGAGATCGTCCATCTCGACGGCCGCGTGCTCGGTCACCACGAAGGCATCCTGCATTATACGATCGGTCAGCGCCGCGGCATCGGCATCGCCACGGGCGAGCCGCTCTATGTCGTCTATCTTGACGCCCGTTCGCGCCGCGTCATTGTCGGACCGAAGGAAGCGCTGGAAACGCATCGCGTCTATCTGCGCGATGTCAACTGGCTGGGCGACGAGCCGCTGTTGCAGGCGGCATCCGGCGAGGGCTTTGCCTGTTTCGCCAAGGTGCGCTCCACCCGCGCCCCGGCCCCGGCCGTGCTGCATGCCGATGCCACCGGGATCTATGTCGACCTCACCGTCGGCGAAGCGGGCGTCGCTCCGGGACAGGCCTGCGCGCTCTATTCGGCACCGGGCGACGACGCCCGCGTCTACGGCGGCGGCTTCATCGAACGCTCGGAAAGAGAGCCGATGGCGGAAGCTTCTTTGAAGGCTTTGCTGGCGAGCCCGGTCGCGGCTTGAAGGGCGAAAGAGCCGGCTCAAGAGAAAGCACTGATTTTTCCAAATCATCCGCTTGACACCAAGCCGAACCGCACCTTATAAGCCGCTCACCAACGAGCTGGCGGCTTCGAGCGGCGGTTCGTTTGACCTTTGCGTATGATCTCAACATCATGCGTCGACGTGGCGGAGTAGCTCAGTAGGTCAGAGCAGAGGAATCATAATCCTTGTGTCGGGGGTTCAAATCCCTCCTCCGCTACCAAATTTCACTCAAAAATTAATTCGAAATCCTCAATCAGGCGACTTGATGCTGAAGAGGCGGCAGAAGCTCTTTGCCGAAGCCCAGGCGTGCCGCGAAGGCGTGCAGTTCGGCGATGTTGCAGTGGCGCAGGAAGAAGTGGTCTGCCGAAACATCGATTGGCCTGCGGCGGCCGAAGGGGAGGTTGGAGAAGGCGATCCGCATGCCGTTGCCTGCAAGAGCAACCTTCTTTTCCGGGCTCAGGGCATCGTCCGCGGCGGCAATGCGCGTGTAGTTCTCGATGAATTTCGGGATGATCGCGCTGCGGAAAATCAAGATTCCCGTCTGTAGCGGCTGTGGCGTTCCCGAGCCGTTGGGCGCGATGATGTCGGCGTCCGGGTGGGCGGCGATCTGGCGCTCGATGATGTCCTTGCCGTAGAAGAGCGTGCCCTGTTCGACAAGCACCGTGTAGAGGTCGCCGTTGTTGAAGCCGTAGCTCAGGCCGAGTAGCAGCGCTCGCGACCAGCCGCAGAGCGCGCTATAGCCCTGAACAGCATGTCCATAGTTGCGTTTCAGATTGACCCAGCTGATGCGGGGATCGTCCGGCATCTTGGGGCGCACCGGCGAGGCCGAATCGACGATCAGAATGTTGCTCGGCGCGGTGAAGGAGCGGACGCAATGATACCAGATATCGAAGCATTCCGCCGAGCGGACGAAATCGTCGCCGAGGACTTTGTAGTTGCGGGCGTCGCTGTCTGCGTACCAGCCGGTCACGATGCTGTAGGGCATGTCGTCGTCTTTCGCTCTGCTGTCAAAGCCGCTTCTGCAGCGCAACCATCTTGAAGTGCCAGTCGTTGATGCCGCCGCGGTTGTTGCGGTGGACATAGACGTTCTGGATCTGCGAGGCGACCATGCTCAGATAATCCGGATGGGCGAAGGGAATATCGAGCTTGCCGGTCTTCAGGAAGGTTTCGAAAACCTCCGCGCTCTTCTTGCAGGGCGGCAAAGAGCTTTCGAAGGGCGGCTGCCAGTGAAAATCCTCGATGACATAGAACCCGCCCGGCTCGACCTTGTCGAACAGCTTCAGGAAGGCGAGCTGCTGATGGAACGAGGCGTGCGAGCCGTCGTCGATGAGGAGCTTCAGCGCGGGGAGGGCGGCACTCAGGCGATCGAGATCGGGGATGCTGCCGAGATCGCCGCGGTGAAACTCGAAGCGGTCCAGCCGGATGTGCGAGAAGTCGGAGAGATCGAAACCATAGAGCTTCGCGCGAGGAAAGTAGTTGAGCCACATGCGGATCGACGGCACGTCGCTGCCGATGCGGTCGACAGAGGCCCCCGCTTCGACGCCGCCTCGCTCGAGGCCGATTTCCAGCATCGAAAAGGCCTGGTCGCGAAACTGTTCGAAGAGAAACGAGTACAGGGCCGCGTAATTATGGGCGTGGCCGATCTGCGTCCCCTTGTCGGTCCGGTAGTAATCGGCAAGCTCTACGAGTTCAGGCATGGAGGTCCTTCCAAAGAATCTGGCGTCAGGCGCAGCCGAGCGCGCGGCGAACGTCGGTTTCTTCCGCCGTATGGCTGCTGCCGTAGATCGAGCGTAGTTCCGTCTGCTGCGTCAGCATGCCGTAGAGCGCCGTCGACACCGCGACGAGCGATGCGTCGTCCAGGGCAAAGACGTCGTGCAGGTCATATTTCTCCATGAGCCTAATGGCCGTGGCGAAGCAATCCTGCTGCGCCTGCACGATCGCCAGGGTCTCGGCCGGGCGGCTGTCCTTCGCAAAGACCGGGATGGCGAAATCCTGCAGCATGCGGACATCCTCGACCATGCCATGCGTGGCATAGTTGCTCATTTCGAGCACGGTGTTTTCGACGCCCGTTTCGGTTGGCGAGATGACCGTGTGGAACTGACAGGTCTGCGGGGTCGCGGCCATCGCCTCATAGGCGGGCGCGGTCGGCAGCTTATGAAGGAAAAATACCGGCAGGTTGCGCAGGCCGAGCCTAGCTGCGAAGTTGGCAAGCGACCATCCGGTGCCGCAGAGATCGACGATCACCGCATCATCGGAGAACAGGCGTTTCGCATAGGCCGTGTAGCTGGCCGAGGGCTGCATCTTGGCGAGGCGGCTCGTATAGAAATAGGTTGCCTGACAGGTAAATCCGAGCCGTTGCGACACCTTCTCGAACAGCGGCATCCAGGAATCGCAGTCGCGGCTGGAGAAGAGGATCGAACGCTTGTCGAGGCGCGCAGCAAGCCTCGCCAGAGCGACGCTTGCAAGCAGCATGATCGGAAAGTTCAGGCTCGCCTGGACCACCTGGGCGGTTCTGCTCCGCGGGTCCGTCGCCCAGGTCGAAAGCCTGGTCTCGCGGCAGAGTTCCGCAAGCTGCCGAAGACCGATCTGCATCAGAACGCTCTCGACCGGGTTGAGACCGAAAATGGTCGTGTGGCGGTTGGGAATATTGAAGCGGCGCGGCATCTCCACGTCGGAGTGGGCATTGTCGCCAAGATGTTCTTCGATCGCCAGGTTCGCCTGTGCCTGCGGCCAGATCGCGCCGGACCGCTTGCCGTCGGAGGTCACGACCAGGCTCACCTTCTTGTCGAGACCGGCCTTGTCGAGCAGCCGGCGGATAATGTCGGGGCCGAGATACATGTCGGAGATCAGTACGTCGCCGTGGCGGAGGCGGGCCATGTTTTCCGCGATCGGAATGACCTGCTCCAGTTCGACGTCGATCTCCAGCGCCTTCAGCGCGGAAGCCTGCAGCGGGTCGAGGTGCAGCGCGACCGCCAGTTCGTCGTAGATCATGTCGAGATTATAGGGGTGTTGGGCGACCTTCGCCTCGGCCTGCTTGCGCGCCACCGCGAAAGATGAGAGGCCCGCATGCTTGCCCACGATCTCGAAGACATGGGCGGGCTCGACGCAGCGGCGCGCGATCAGCGTGTCGAAGACGTCGAATGTCCTAACGGATGGAAGCGGACGCGTATCCCGGGTGGCGGCCGGTGTCGGAAAAGTCTGAGCCGGACCGGGTTGAGCATTCGGTGCGCCGATGAGATACGAATTGAATTGATTGGAGTTCGGAGCTGTATTCACGTCGTGTTCCCCAACGCTGCCGCGCTTGCGCCTGAACCCAAAGCATGCAATTTCAGATGCAATCTTTGAGGTCGATACAGGCCATGGATGCTGCCTCGGTCCTGGCTGAATAGCGCCATTTCCGAACGAGCTGCTGATCCCTAGCTTTCATGGGAGAGGCTAGGTTTGTCAGCTTGCGCCAGGCTTGAGCGGGCGGGGCGTCGAGCCTTTGCAGACGGCGAGTGGTGATCCTAGCCATCATAGGCCGGCTCGCGAAGGCGCCTTACACGAATTGGACGCCTATGCTGTTGATCTTCCGCCAGCGGACTTCGCAGGCCAACAGCCTGTTGTCCGACAGCTGAAGATCAAAGCTGTCCGGCGCTGAGAGCGGGTTTTCGATCTGGATCATCGCACCGGTCTCCGACAGGTTTCTCACGACGCAATCGAAGATCGAATGCCCGCCGTTGAAGATGATCTTGGCTCCGAGAAGCGTCCGCTTGCGTCCCGACGTTCTGCTTTCTTGCGAGGGTTCGGTCATCGCTTTGGTTCCGGATGGCAGTTTTGCTAATTCCGAGTGTTCTAATATCGGGAAAGTTAATATGATGCTGCCGGAAATCGATTTTCTCAGGCCGGGGCGGGCGCGGCAACGGCTGGGGGATCGTCCTCGACTTCGCGCAGGCGACGATCGGCGCTTCGCACAAAGCTGCTGGCCGAACCACCGGCCCAGTTCGGGCGGACATGCGTGGCAGCTCTCGGAACAGTCGTTTTCGAGAACAAGTTGCCCATATTTGCGTTGTATTTTCAAACGGTCACCGCAAATCCGCGCGGCACGTCTTGCAAGACGAAACATGCTCTGGCAGCGTGCTACAGTGGGGAATGGGGTTTTCAATGAAGCGACTTTTGGCGGTGGCCGCTGTTTTGGTGGTCGCCAATTCCGCAATGGCTGCCGATGATCCCGTGAGCAATGCGTTCCGGGTCTGCAAGATGATAGACAATACCGGCTTGTTCACCGCGCCGTGCCAGGTTTCCAGCCGGAAATACGCGCTTACGGCGACGATCGACCTGCCGAGCGCCGATGCCCGGAAGGCCTGCATGCAGATCGCAGGCGTCGCCGCGTCCAAAGGATACCATTTTCCCGGCGGGGAATGGACCGTGCAGATCAAGTCGCCGACGAGCGGCGACAAGTCGATCGCATTCTGCAGGCTGCCGAAATAGCGGCCTCAGGCAGAGGCGTTGAGTTCGTCCATCGCAAAGGCGAGCTGCAGTTCCATCTGAACCGCATGCATGAAGAGTGCTGCTTGTCGCGAGATCTCGTCGGCGTCCATTCCTTGTTCCGTCAAGGTCGCGGCGAAGCTTGCCATTTCCGAGCGCCAGAAACGATTGGCTTCCTCGCCGTTAAGTTGCAGCAAGGCCTTGGCGCAGCGCCTGATGTCGCTGGTGCGTCTGTCGGCAGGGAATGCTAAAAGCGACATAATCTCTCCGTCATTAGCGAGGCGAATCGCCTTGCCTTTGTTGGCACAATCGCTGGCAGTGGTTCACAAAAGGTGAATTGCTTCTTGTTGGATTCCAATTGCTTGCGGAGCGGAGCGATGATTTCACTGCATCACGGAGATGCCGGCCTCGCCGGCGGCCTTGATCAATGCTTCCCTTGCAGCTTCAGGTGGGGCGGCGCCTAGCATGGCCTCGAGGCATACACGTACTGCGGCGACATATTCTTCGCCGTTTTCGACCGGCCAATGCTGCAGCAGCAATTCCGCAACCTGGTGTACCGAATTGACGCGGCGATAATTGCCGTTCTCTCCCATCACAAGCGTGACAGCCGGAAATGGCCGTAAAGTGTTTCGTTTCAAAACGCGTTACCTCCGAAACGTAAATGCTCCGGTAAGCCTGCAAGAAGTGTTCCGTGTGGCACGCGATCTTGCCCGGCGTTGGTGCGGCTGTTTTCGATTGCACGCCGATGACGGCGGAATGGTCAGCCGTTTCCGGCAACTATACACATAGTTGTGCTCGCCGGCTCCGGATTTCGTTGGCGACTATGATGGCTATTGAGCGCTCGGGCGTTGGCATGCGGGCAAATCAAAGCGCGCCGCCAACCCTGCGCCGGACGGCGCAGCGCAGGGCTGCCCGATCTGTTCAGGCTAGCCCGAGATTTTGCGGGCAGATCTAATCCAGTACGTCAGCCTCGACGCAGGCTTCGACGAATAGCTTCCTGGCCTGCTCACATAGAAAGGGATTTCCGTTCGCAGCGCCACAGAGGTTCGCCGCCGATTGGTATTTCTTGCCCCGGATTGCTGGCCAGCGGAAAAGAAGGTGGTTGAGAGCTTCTTTCGGACTTCTTATCGTTTCCGGCATCCCATAGCCGATACGTAGATAAACGGGTTCAGACCAGCGAGCATAGCTGGCTCCAACAGTCATGTTCATTTCTTTTGGTGCTCCGACATTGCTACCCAAACTCCCGCCGCCGGAAAAGGTTTCGAAATTTTTCGGAAAATTAAACTGGGCACTGATGGGAATGAATCCCGCCGCAAGCCGCTCATGAACTGCCGACGGCGCGATTGCTCGGTAATCAATCATCGAACGCAGCGCGCCCGCGGCAACTTCGGCCGTGGCTCTATGGTGCTGCCGGTGCACGGACTGGCTCCGGCCGGTATTCTATTGGATCGCCGGGATTTCGACCGGAACGCCGGCTTCCATGGCAGCAGCCAGGAAGCTCTTACGGGCTTCCAGCGACTGTCCGTGGCCGCTTTCGACATCGGCGCAGACCTGCAGGGCCATCAGAAATGCCTTGCCTTCCGCCACGGGCCACGCGTTGAGCAGCATCTCCAGCGCCTCCTTCGTGCTCGCGACCGTATAGACCTTTCCGGTGCGCTTGCAGATAACCATGACGGGGTAGTTCCAGTCGTCGTTGTTGTTCATGGTACGAGGCTCCGATCCGATGCCGCCGAATTAACGCAACGATGGGTGAAATCTCAAGTTAATTTCAAGAAAGTATCTGGCGCGGCCCGGAACCGTTTCAATCGCCCTCAAGCCATTTCGAGTGGCGGTCCGATCAACTTTGAAAACGCTCATTTTCATGTCGTGTTTTCGGCGGGCACGCGCATGTTTGCCGACCCCTTGCGCATAGGCGCCGGATCGTAAAAGACTTGGCATGGAGCGCAATCGAAGGGAGAAACGCATGGGAAGCTTTGCGGAGATCAGGGAGCGGGCGGAGAAGCGCAAGGGCGGCGCTGACGGGCTGAAGGCATTGATGCCGAAGGCGCCCAACCATGACGCGCTGCGGACCCTGCCTGACGACCGGATCTTGTCGGAGATGACGCGCTATATCTTCTATGCGGGCTTCGTGCGCAACGTCATCGATGCCAAATGGCCGGGTTTCGAAGCCGCCTTTTCCGGCTTCGACCCCGCCTTTCTCAATCTCGCGCCGGACGATTATTGGCATGATTTGACCTCGGATACGCGCGTTATCCGCAATGGCGCCAAGATCATGTCGGTGCGCGCCAACACGCAGTTCATCCGTCGGGTTGCCGACGAGCACGGCAGCGCCGGCCGCTTCTTTGCCGATTGGCCGCTGGAGGATCAGATCGGCCTGCTTGCCGTGCTGGACAAGCAGGCCAACAGGCTGGGTGGCATGACAGGACAATATCTGCTGCGGGCAATCGGCCGCGACAGCTTCGTCATGAGCCATGACGTTCTCGTCTGCCTGCGGCTTTCCGGCGTGCCGATCTCCGAAAGCAAGCCGACCAAGAAGGATCTGCGACTGATCCAGGATCAGTTCAATGCCTGGCACGCGGAGACGGGCCTGCCGCTCACCCATCTCTCGCGCATCTGCGCCTTCTCCGTCGGAATGCCGGGAGAAGAAGACGAGACCTGATTGATCTCACCCATCGAATGATATTGCATCTTGCTCCAGGACAGGGAGGAACGGAATGACGACGGAAAGCATGCCCTTGGCCATCTGCGCTCCGCAGCCGCGCTCGCTCGAGCTCATCTTCACCAAGGACGCATTGTCGCTCCTCCATTCGAAATATCGCCTCGTGGAGGCGGACCCGGACAATATCGCCGGACTTGGCGACGCGGTGCTCGGCGAGGCGCGCTACATCATCGGCCAGCCTCCTTTGTCGAAGGAAACGCTGGATCGCATGCCGCAACTGCGCTGCGTCCTGAACGTCGAGAGCAACCTCATCAACAATATGCCCTATGAGGTCCTGTTCGAACGCGGCATTCATGTGGTCACCACGGGCCTCGTCTTTGCCGAGCCGGTCGCGGAGATCGGCCTTGGATTTGCGCTCAGTCTGGCGCGCGGCATCGCCGATGCCGATCTGGATTTCCGTGAGGGCAGAGAGCTCTGGGGCGGCGACGGTAATGCCGGCGCCCGGCTGATTTCGGGCAGCGATATCGGCATTGTCGGCTTCGGCGATCTCGGCAAGGCGCTGAACCGGGTGCTTTCCGGCTTCCGCGCCAATATCAAAGTGTTCGACCCCTGGATGCCGCCATCGATCCTCAGGGAGCATGGCGTGCAGCCCGCCGGGCTGGACGAGGTGCTGTCAGGCAGCGATTTCGTTTTCGTCGTTGCGTCGGTCACCAGCGAGAACAGGGGCTTTCTCGGTGCCGACGCCTTCGCCAGGATGCGCAAGGGCGCGGCCTTCATTCTGCTTAGCCGCGCCGATGTTGTCGATTTTGACGCGCTGATGGCCGCGGTCGCGTCCGGCCATATCGTGGCGGCGAGCGATGTCTATCCCGAGGAGCCGCTCGGCAAGGATCATCCGGTGCGCAAGCTCAAGGGTTTCCTGCGCTCGGCCCATCGCGCCGGCGCGCTCGACAGCGCCTTCAAGAAAATGGGCGACATGGTGCTGGAGGATATGGATCTGATGGATCGCGGCCTGCCGCCGATGCGCTGCAAGCGCGCGGAACGGGAGACGGTGTCGCGCATGCGCTCGAAGCCGGTGACGCGCAACTGATGGCTGATCTCCAATCCCGGCGGAGTGTCTCTCTGCGCCGGGATTGGATTTGTATCGGCGAGGCTAGCGGCGATCGAGCCGATTGGCGAGGCGATCGCCCAGCCATTGCATACCCCAGACCAGAATGATCAGGATGATGACGACGGCGATCATGACGTTCGTCTCATAGCGCTGGTAGCCGTAGCGGATGGCAAGATCGCCGAGGCCGCCGCCGCCGATCGTGCCAGCCATGGCGGAAGCGCCGATCAGCGTCACCATGGTTACGGTGAAACCGGCGACGATGCCGGGCATGGCTTCCGGTATCAGCACCTCGCGGATAATGGTCCAGCGATTGCCGCCCATGGCGCGCACGGCGTCGATCAGGCCGCGATCGACATCGCGCAGCGAGACTTCGGCGACGCGCGCGTAATAGGGGATCGCGGCGATGGTCAGCGGCACGATCGCGGCCGTTGTGCCCAGCGCCGTGCCGACGATCAGGCGCGTCAGCGGAATTAGGGCGATGAGCAGGATGATGAAAGGCACGGCGCGGAAGCCGTCCACCAGGACGCCCAGAACGCGGTTGATCGCACCCTGCTCGGCGATGCCGCCGCGGCTGGTGACGACGAGGGCGAGGCCGAGCGGCAGGCCGATAACCAAGGAAAGAAAGCCGGATGCGCCCGTCATCCAGACGGTTTGCCAGAAGGAGCGCCACAGCAGGCCGAGGATTACATCAGTTGTCATAGCCTAGAACCTCCACCCGGGCGGAACGGGCTTTCAGAAAATCACTGACCTGCATCGGCAAGGCCGCATCGCGCGTCGGCACTGCGACGAAAAAGCGGGCGACGGGCTGGTTCTGGATATGGTCGATGCCACCGTGGACCAGCCGGAAAGAGCGGGGAAGCGCCGCCGAAAGCTCGGCAAAGAGTGCGCCCTGCGCGGCGGGGCCGGCAAGGTCGACGCTGAGGATGGCTTCGGCCCCCGATATCGGGGAAAGGCGGGCGGCGATGTGCTCCGGAAGCTGCGGGCGGGCGCCGCTAAGCAGGCTTGCTGCAATTTCCGTTTGCGGATTGGCGAAAACAGTCCATACCGAACCCTCTTCGACGATCCGGCCGGTATCGATGACTGCGACGCGGTCGGCGATCGAGCGGATCACTTCCATCTCATGTGTGATGAGGAGGATCGTCAGGCCGAGCTTGCGGTTGATGTCTTTGAGCAATGCCAGGATCGACCGCGTGGTTTCCGGGTCGAGCGCCGATGTCGCTTCGTCCGAGAGAAGAATGGCAGGCCGAGCGGCGAGGGCGCGGGCAATGCCGACGCGCTGCTTCTGGCCGCCGGAAAGGGCTGAGGGATAGGCTTTCGCCTTGTCGGCGAGGCCGACAAGCTCGAGCAGTTCGCGGGCGCGCTGCGAGCGTTCGGCTTTGCCAACGCCCTCGATCTTCAGCGGCAACGCGATGTTTTCCTCGACGGTTCTGGAGGAGAGCAGATTGAAATGCTGGAAGACCATGCCGATGCGGCGGCGCAGCGGCTGCAGTTCCTTCTCCGACAGGCGAGCGATGTCACGGCCCTCGATATGGATTTCACCACTATCGGCGCGTTCCAGCCCGTTCAGGCAGCGGATCAGCGTCGACTTGCCGGCGCCGCTGCGGCCGATGATGCCGACGATTTCGCCACGGCGTGCGGTCAGCGAAATGCCATCGAGCGCGGGCGTCGTGCCAAACCGACGGCGAACGTCGACGAGACGGACGATTTCCTCGCCCGAGGATCGCTCAGGCGGTGCCTGTCCATCGATTGATGTGGCGGGGGTGATGGAGTTCATGGTGCTTCTCTTTGTATAAAAGCGGCCTTCAAGTTCGTTGAGGCCATTATACCCCCCTCTGTCACTTTCGTGACATCTCCCCCACAAGGGGGGAGATCGTTGGGAGTGTGTTGCGCGCTTAGCAGAACAATCGGCAATGTGTCAGCAGATACGATACGCGTTTTCTAGCGATGGCTTGCTAGGTGCTACCAATCTCCCCCCTTGTGGGGGAGATGTCACGAAAGTGACAGAGGGGGGTACATACTCTCCACGAACTTCCTAGCCAATTTTCACAGCGCTTCATCGCATCCTAACGGGAAAAACGCCAAAGGCGGCCCGGGCAATAACCCCAGCCGCCTTGCCGCTCAGCGCCATCTAGCGCCATCCTGATATCAATAGGCGCTCTGCCCGGTGCCCTTGTAGACCTTGTCGAACTCGGCCTTCACAATGTCATTCTGGTAGGCGGCCACCAAGGTCTTCACCCAGGGAGCATTCTCGTCGCTCTGCTTGACGGCGATGAAGTTGCGGTATGGGTTGCCGTCGATTTGCTCCTGCGCGATGCGGTCCTTCGGCGAGAGCCCCGCTTTCAAAGCCCAGTCGGTGTTGACGACCGCTGCGTCAAGGTCGTCGATCGAGCGCCCGACGATGCCGGCATCCAGTTCCTTGATGTCGACGTTCTTCGGGTTTTCCGCGATGTCGGCGGTCGTGGCGAGGATGCCGGTGCCTTCCTTGAGCTTGATGATGCCCTCGTGCTGCAGAACGAGAAGCGCACGGCCTTCGTTGGACGGATCGTTTGGCACGCCGATAGCTGCACCCTTCGGAAGCTCGGCCACGGTCTTGTATTTCTTCGTGTAAAGGCCGATCGGCCAGATGCCGGTATAGCCGGCAACCACGATGTGATAGCCGTGCTGCTTGATCTGGTTGTCGAGATAGGGCTTGTGCTGGAAGGCATTGGCGTCGATTTCGCCGCGCTCGAGTGCCTCGTTCGGCTGGGTATAGTCGTTGAAGACGACGGGTTCGACCGTCAGGCCCTTCTTGGCGGCTTCGGCAACGACTGTGCGCCAGACGTCCTCATCTTCGCCGCTCATGATGCCGACCTTGACCGTCTTGTCCGCAGCGAGAGACGGGGTAGCGGTGGCTGTCCAGCCGAAAAAGGCGACGGCGGATGCGAGGATGGCTGCAAGGCCGGCGCGACGGGAAAGGCGCAGCGCGTCCAAACCTCTGAAGAGCGTTTCAGTCATGGGAAATCCTATTCCAAATGATCGAGATTATTCTCTCGTTGACGGGCCGATCATCTCAGACGCGTGTTCATGCTGCGAAGCAGGATCATGCGTTGTGCGCTGCAGTTCTGAAAAACTCTTTCAGTTCGCTGCGCAGGCGGAAATTTATTTTCCATAAATATTGTAGATTATCAATGCGGCAGGTTAGTTTATTGCCTAAAGATTGTGCAGATCAGCGATGGATGGGGTCTTTCCAGAGGACCTCTTCCGGCTTTTCTACCGGCTCGATATCGAGATTGACCACGACAGGCTCTTGTCCCGAGCGCACCAATACGCATTCCAGTGTTTCGTCGCGGCTGGCATTGATTTCCTGGTGCGGCACGAATGGCGGCACGAAAATAAAGTCTCCCGGCCCGGCTTCGGCCACGAATTCCAGATTCTCGCCCCAGCGCATCCGAGCCTTGCCCTTGACGACGTAGATGATGCTTTCGAGATCGCCATGATGGTGAGCGCCTGTCTTGGCATTGGCGTGGATCGTCACGGTGCCGGCCCAGATCTTCTCCGCACCGGCTCGGGCATGGTTGATTGCCGTTGCACGGTTCATGCCTGGCGTCTGCGCCGTATTTGGATCGAGAGCATTGCCCGGAATGATCTTGATGCCGTGCTCACGCCAGTCGACCGGTTGATGACCGTGATCGTGCCCGTCTTGATGCCCATGTTCATGATCGCCGCACATGGTCTTCCTTTCGGCTTTGAGGGAGATTCGGATGCCGTTCGCAAGGAACACTGTTGTTTCACTTTACGCGAAGTCATTCAAAGATAAAGGGAAATTCAGAAAATTATCAAAGAGGCTTTTCAAGTCGAGATTAATCTATAGACTTGATCAAGTTAAATGACCGGTGGGAACATTTCGTGTGGTTCCCGCGTTGCACCGGTTACAAGATGGTTTGCCGCGTCACTTATCCCCGTTGAATGCGTTTCGGGGCGCGCCGAACTGAAGAAGCAGCGCTTGGGTCTCGGTGGAGACCGTCGATTTTACTTAATCATGCGCCGGACTTCCAATTGAAAGGAGACAGACATGTCGAATGCCTTGCCGCCCCTTCATGAGGGTCATGCCCCTATCACCCTGCAACAGCTCTTTCGCGAGGCGCTCTATGCCTTCGAGGAATGGGAAACAGAAGTAACCGAACCGATCGTGACGTTCGAGGCGCGCATCGTGCCTATCGGCGTCGTGTTCGAAGCCATGCGCGAATGCACCGATATCGTGCCCAACAACATCGTCTCGGCTGTGACCGAGCGGCTGACCAAGCCCTGGGCGGGCGAAGGTCCGCTTGATACGATGACCTTCTCGACCGCAGCGCGCGTCATGGGCGTATTGGTTCGCAAGAGGCTGCTGGCCGTCAACAACGGCCTCGACGTCGCCGCCATGGCCGCAGATGCCGGGGCTACGGAAAAGACTGGTCGCTGAAAAAGCTGGAACGTTTACGGAAGGCCCGCCGGCATGCCTGCGGGCCTTTTACCTTTTCAGCGCCTACCGGCGTCGAATTCCGGATCGACGGGGATCTGCATGGCCGTGACCAGATGGTTCGTCTGTCCGGCCAGGCCGATGACCGCCAAGAGCTCACCATGCTGGGCATCGGTCATGCCTTTTGCCTTGGCGGCGGCGGTGTGCGAATGGACGCAATAGGTGCAGCCGTTGGCGGTTGAGACGGCGATGTAGATCATCTCGCGCACCAGCGGATCGAGCGCCCCTTCCGCCATCATGACTGCTTTCAAGCCCTCCCAGGTGCGCCTCAGTAATGCGGGGTCGTTCGCCAGACCGCGCCAGAAATTATTGACGAAATCGGACTTTCTGACCGCACGAATATCGTCGAAAACAGCCTTGACCGCGGGAATGGCCTCCGCTTCCGCATCGTCGAGCAATTTGACTGTCGTCATTCCCCATCTCCTTCAGCAATTCCGGTTCGGTCGGAACATAGCGCATTTTTCCGCGGCGTCGGCAGGATGGGGCTCGAATTCCCCCCTCTTTTCGTTTGCAAAAATCATCCATATGTGAAAATACTATTCACATAAGAAGATTGAGGCTGACGCAGGAACCGGTGACGAGGATAGTCCTCAAGGCGGAGAGGCGCTTTGAGCCGGAGCGATGTCAGGGGAGCGGGAGTATCAATGGCGCTAAAGAAGGACTTGCCACTGGCCGGGCTTGTTGTCGTCGACATGAGCCAGTTCCTGTCCGGTCCTTATTGTACGCTCCGCTTGATGGATCTCGGCGCCAGGGTCATCAAGATCGAGCGGCCGGCCGGAGGCGATCTTTCGCGCGGGCTTTACCTTAGCGACCATGAGAGCGGCGATTCGACGATCTTCCATGCGATCAACCGCTCCAAGGAAAGTCTGGCGATCGACCTGAAGAGCGAGCGTGATATGCGTGCGCTGCGCAAGCTCATCACGAAGGCCGACGTTCTCGTACAGAATTTTCGTCCTGGCGTGATCGAACGGCTGGGTCTGGACTACGAGGCTGCAAACAAGCTCAATCCGCGCCTCGTCTACTGCTCGATCAGCGGTTACGGCGAAGAGGGACCGTGGGTCTCGCGGCCGGGGCAGGATCTTCTGGCGCAGTCACGCTCCGGCGTCATGTGGTTGAACGGCGACGAGGGGCAGGGTCCCGTGCCCTTCGGCCTTGCGATCGGCGATATGCTGGCGGGTGCGGCGGCTGCGCAGGGCATTCTCGCAGCGCTGGTGCGGCGTGGCGTGACGGGCGAGGGCGGATTGGTGGAGACCAGCTTGCTCGAAGCTCTAGTCGATCTTCAGGTCGAAGTGCTGAGCGTGCACATGAACGACGGCCACAAGCTGCCCGAGCGCTCCCATGTCCGCAGCGCTCATGCCTATCTCTCGGCGCCTTATGGCGTCTATCCTGCCGCCGACGGCCATCTCGCCATTGCCATGACGCCGATTTCCAAGCTTGCCGATCTGCTCGGCATGGAGGAACTGGCGCCCTATCGCGATCATGAGAAAAGCTGGTTTGCGACGCGCGACGAGATCAAGGCGCTGATTGCTGCGCGCATTGCCACCCGCAATGTTGACGACTGGCTTGCCATCCTCGAACCTGCCGACATCTGGTGTGCGCGTGTGCTGAACTGGCCGGAGCTTCTCGGCAGCGACGGCTTCCGTGTTCTCGACATGCTGCAGACGGTCGGGCGCGACGATGGCGTCAGCCTGCAGACCACCCGCTCGCCCATCCGCGTCGATGGGCAGCGTCCGAAATTCGAGCGTGCGGCCCCGCACGTTGGCGAGCATAATGCGGCGCTCTGGGAGGAGTTCGACCTCGGTTAAAGGGGTCGGGGAGGTCGCGATGGATTTAGAAGGAGTTTTCCAATGACGCGCATCACCAATCTTCGCGTTTTCGATCTGCGCTTCCCGACATCGCAGAGCCTTGACGGCTCGGACGCGATGAATCCGGATCCGGATTATTCGGCGGCCTATGTCATTCTCGATACCGACAAGCCTGGGCTTGCCGGCCACGGCCTGACCTTCACCATCGGCCGCGGCAACGACATTTGCTGCATGGCGATCGAGGCGATGCGGCATCTGGTCGTCGGCACGGAGCTTACGACCGTTCTGGAAAATCCCGGCAAATACTGGCGGCATCTGACCAGCGACAGCCAGCTGCGCTGGATCGGCCCGGAGAAGGGTGCGATGCATCTGGCGACCGGCGCGGTCGTCAACGCCGTCTGGGATCTGCTCGCCAAGGAAGCCGGCAAGCCGGTCTGGCGCTTGGTTTCGGAGATGGATGCGGAGCATATCGCCGATATCGTCGATTATCGTTATCTGACCGACGTCCTCACGCGCGATGAGGCGGTCGCCATCCTGAAAAAGGCGGAAGCCGGCAAGGCCGACCGCATCGCCACGCTCGAGCGCGAGGGCTATGCCTGCTACACGACGTCTGCCGGCTGGCTCGGCTATGACGATGCCAAGCTGCGCCGCCTGTGCCAGGAAGCGATCGACGCGGGTTTCAACCATGTGAAGATGAAGGTCGGCCGCGATCTCGAGGACGATATTCGCCGCCTGACCATCGCCCGCGAAGTGATCGGCCCCGACCGCTACCTCATGATCGACGCTAACCAGGTCTGGGAAGTCAACCAGGCGATCGACTGGGTGCGCAAGCTTGCCTTCGCCAAGCCCTTCTTCATCGAGGAGCCGACCAGCCCGGATGACGTTGCCGGCCACCGCAAGATCCGCCAGGCCATCGGCCCGGTGAAGGTCGCGACCGGCGAGATGTGCCAGAACCGCATCATGTTCAAGCAGTTCATCGCCGAGGGTGCCATCGACATCGTGCAGATCGACTCCTGCCGTATGGGTGGCCTCAACGAAGTGCTGGCGGTGCTGCTGATCGCTGCCAAGTACGGATTGCCGGTCTGGCCGCATGCCGGCGGTGTCGGGCTTTGCGAATATGTGCAGCACCTGTCGATGATCGACTACATCGCCGTCTCGGGCACCAAGGACGGCCGTGTGATCGAATATGTCGATCACCTGCACGAGCATTTCATCGACCCCTGCATCATCCGCGACGCGGCTTACATGCCGCCGAGCCTGCCGGGCTTCTCGATCGAGATGAAGCCGGAATCGATTGCGGAATATACGTTCAAGGGCTAAGCCCGGCCGTATCGCTCAAAGCAAAAGCCCGCCATCCGGCGGGCTTTTGTCGTTCATGCTCAGAAGATGCGCGTCAGGCGGACTTGTTCAACCAAGCCTGAATGACCGGCACGTCTGCATCGTCAAACTCGTGACCGGCAGGCACCGTCGCAAGCTCGACCTTCGCGCCGCCGTCACGCAGGCGTTCGGCGAGAGGCTGAGCGTATGGGCCGTACAGATCCTTCTCGCCAGCCACCACCAACACGTCGACATCCGACATATCAATCGTCGGCGGATTTTCGAGCACGGCCATGGAGCGCAGCAGCACGGCGCGGCGGATGACGTGCGGGTGCAGCGACAGCATAGCATTCAGCAGATTTGCGCCGTTCGAATAGCCGACATAGACGATACGTTCCGGATCGAGCCCGTAGGCATGGATAGCGCCATCGATGAAGGCCGCAAAGGCTTCGGCCTCGCTGGCGATATCGATCTGATCAAACGTCATCGGCCCGTTGCGACGGAACCAGCGCGGCGCACCTTCCTCGAGCGCGCGCCCGCGCACGGTGAGCAGCGTAGCGTCGGGGTCGATCTCGTGGCCGAGCGGCAGCATCGTCGTTTCGTTGGCGCCGGAACCATGCAGCAGGATGAAGACGTTGCCGTCCGGCTGCTCGGGCGTGAAGAAGCGATGAATGAAGGGCAGATCGCGATAGATGACGCGCGGCTCTCCCGGCATGGAGAACTGCGGCAGCACCACGTTCAGCTCAGCCAGAAGCTTCGGACTGTCGCCGGGGGCAAAGAGACGCGTGCCAAGTGTTGCTTCGTCCTCGTCGATCAACATGCCGGGCGCGTCGGTTGCGAGTTCGAACAGGATGCGGCCGGGTTCGCGGACATAGAGCGAGCGGAAATACTTGCGATCATGCATCGCCGTCGGCCAGGCGCTGACGGCCTGCAGTACGGTGCGAACCGATTGCAGCTCAGCATCGTCACTGGCGCGAAAAGCGACATGATCGACCGTGCCGGTCCCAGGCGCGCTTGCCCAGAAGCCGCGAGCATCGCGGATGTCGAGGATATCGCCCGGTGCCGAGACGAGTCGGCTGATCGCTCCGTTGGCGGCAAGCGGCCGATAGTCGAAGTGATCGACCAGGATTGCCTGGGTCTCCTCGGGTGTTTCGCTGAACAGCGTTGCACCGCGAATGCGGCGGATCGCGTGTTCTTGCGGGATGGTGTCGCTCGTCCAAGGAGCTGCCGCCTGCAGCGCGTTCGTTCCCACCAGCTTGACGATGACGCCATCCGGATCCTTCAGCCGCAGGACAGGCTCGCCGAATTCGTCCGAGGGACCCTCCGGCTTGAGGCCGGCGCTCAAGGCACGTGTCAGCCAGAAGCCGATGCTTGCCGGATTGATGGCGAGCGAGATCTCGCCGACCTGGCCAACGCCGGCACGGCCGGGAGAGCCGTCTTCCCAGACGAGAAAGGTGATCAACGAGCCGGGCGAGCCCTTGGCGTCGCCATAGAGGAGATGAAGCTGCGTCGCGTCCTCGAAGCCGCCCGTGCGCTTGACGAGGCGCAGGCCAAGGAAGCCGACGTAGAAATCGACATTCGCCTGGACCTTGCGGGTGATCAGCGTGATGTGATGGATACCGGCGACCATGGGATGCTCCAGACTGTTATTCCGTTCTGGTCGCTATTTAGGCCGCGGCTATTGTTCAATGCAATGCGCCGTCCGTGGAGGCACTGTTCACAAAATGCGCAAGGCTGGTTTCATCCCGCGTTACTTGTCAGATTCGATTTCGCCTATTCCGGAGTTTTTGCAGTCCCTCGCTTGGATTTTGTCTTGGGCTCCGGCGGCGACTGCGATGCTTCCTTCTCAAGACGAAGCTCGCGCAGGCGGGCTGTTTTTTTCTCGCGTATCGAATGCTCGCTTGCGAGGATTTGCTTGACGGTGGAATCGAGCTGATCGGCCTTGGCTGACGGTGCCTGTCTTTTGGAGCCGAACAGGCTGTCTTTATTCGGTGGCGTCATGTTGGCCTCCTAGGCTCGCATAGGTGCCGATGTCGGCCTCAATAGTCTAAGCTCATCGACCACATGCACAAGACATTAATTTCATCCTATGGCGGTGGACGCTTAAGCATTGATGAGGCAATTCCGTCGTCGGTTGACGTCGCTCGCGCCATTTTTAGACGAGCCGTCCAGGCTTCTGATATTTTAGATGTTTCTGCTTGTGACGGCTGAGCTTATCGGATACATGACAATAATCGATATTTGTGAATGAGCTTTGCCTCGACGCACTCTGCGCGACATTGACGAACTTACCTCCCAAAATCGGTCTACTGCCATCCGGGTGTTGTCTGGATTGGCGTCTTCGTATGAGTGATTGAAAGGTCATCGTTATGAGCACAGGTACTGTAAAGTGGTTCAATGCAGCAAAGGGTTTTGGCTTCATTCAGCCCGATGATGGCGCGACGGATGTTTTTGTCCACATTTCAGCCGTTGAGCGCGCTGGCATGAGCACGCTGCGCGACGGTCAGAAGATCTCTTACGAGCTTGTCAAGGACAAGCGCTCGGGCAAGGTGTCTGCTGATCAGCTGGAAGCCCTGTAAGACACTTGTTTCCGGTCTTTGACCACGTATGTACGGGCATAGATCGTTGAGACAATGAAGGAAGAGGTCGGGTTAGCCCGGCCTTTTTTGTTTGTCCTGAGCCTGCTTCTGCAGTGTGGATAAGCCGCTCTATCTTCTTGTTTTTTTAAGCATTCCGGACGGAAAACCACGGCGCTCGTCCTGGAAATGCTCTAAGTGTCGATGCGTAATCGGCGCTTTTCCTCGACTTCGTATTTGGAGCTTGAGCCAGCTCAATGCTCGCCGACGCTGTCTTCCGGCGATTTGCGGCGATGGCCGCTGATCTCGGAGCCGGCGGTGCGCGAGAAGCTGGCATTCCAGATCACCGCGAGAAGCGCGATGGCCGTCACGACGACGAAGGCGACAGAGAAATCCGCCATTTCGGGCTTGGCGTGGCCAAGGAACTGCGTTGAGCCATGCAGGGCAAGGGCAGCAACGCAGATGCCGAGAGACAGCATCAGCTGCTGGAAGGTCGAGTAGAAGCTCGTCGCGATGCTCATGCGGTCGCGCTCGATCTCGTCATAGGCGATCGTGTTGTAGGCCGTGAACTGGAACGACATGAAGAAGCCGCAGAAGAACAGGGTCACGAAGATGACGGGGAGCGGCCAATCAGGCTTGAAGATTGCACATAGGCCATAGCCGAGCGTGCCGATGAGGCCGAAGATGATGAGGGCGGTGCGGAAGCCGAGCGTGCGCAGGATGCGAACCTGGAAAGGCTTCATCGCCATGGAGCCGAGTGCGGTCGCAATGGCGATCTGGCCGGCGGCTGCTGCCGAAAGGCCGAAGCCGAGCTGCAGCATCAGCGGGATCAGGAAGGGATGGGCGCCCTGGCTGATGCGCGTCAGCGAGCCGGCGATGACCGAGGTGCGGAAGGTCGGCACCCTCATCAGCGAGAAATCCATGATCGGCGAGGGATGCCTGCGGGCATGGCGCAGATAGGCGATGCCGAACAAGAGGCCGATGGAGATCAGGAAAATGGCGAGATAGCCTTCGCCCTCGCGGCTCGACATTTCGAAGCCGAAGAGCAGCGAGCCGAGCGATATGCCCGAGAGGATGAAGCCCGAGAGGTCGAAGCGACCGGTGCGCGGGCCTTTCACCTCTTCGATGAACATCGTCACGAGGATGAAGCCGATGATGCCGATCGGCACGTTGATGTAGAAGATCCAGCGCCAGTCGAGATAGGTCACGAACATGCCGCCGACCGGCGGCCCGAGGATGGGGCCGACGAGCGCCGGGATCAGCAGCCAGGACATGGCGTTGACCATGTCCTTGCGGGCGACGCTGCGCATCAGCACGAGACGGCCGATCGGCAGCATCATGGCGCCGCCGAGACCCTGCAAAAGCCGTGCAAGCACGAGGAAGCACAGGTTCGGCGCCTGCGCGCACAAAAGCGAGCCGAGAACGAAAACCGCGATGGCGGATCGGAAGACGGTGCGCGACCCGAAGCGGTCGGCGATCGCGCCGCTGGCGGGAATGAAGATTGCGAGGCTGAGAAGGTATGAAGTCAGCGAGATACTCATGGCCGGCGCGCTGACGCCGAAGTCTCTTGCCATGGTCGGAAGGGCTGTTGCGAGCACGGTCGCGTCAAGCTGTTCCATGAACATCGCGCTTGCCACGATAAGCGCTACTACACGAAAATTCGGCGCGGCCCGCCTGACGGGGGCGGCCTGGAATATCTGATCCGACATTGTCGGGGATCGCTCTCGATGGTGCGGTGGGGTCCGAAGACAGAACCGCAAGTCTGGTCACGGCCGCGAAGGCCTGTTTGAACGGCGGTTTGTATACTCCCGCTCGGCCGCGATGGCCATATCAGAAACCGCAAATCTGATTGATGGGATGAAAAAAATGACACACATAAGCGTGAACGCGGCGGCAGATGAACGCCAGGTGAACGAATAGCGCGATATGGCGCCGAAATGCTCACGGTTGGTTTTGCCACCTAAGATAATGTGCTCGCTTCGGTAGACATTCGGACGTGAAAAGACCGGTGCCGACGTGGGCGGCACCGGTCTTATTCATTGCGTCGCCATCAGTAGCCGGCCGCCAGTCCGGAGCCGGCGCGGCTGTCCATGGCGCCGTTGTAGCGGGCACCGCCGCCCTTGGCGATGTCGCTCAGGCTCTTGCCGCCGACGAGAATGCCGGCCGACTGGCCCCAGATCGGCCAGTCGTTGTCGACCTGAACCGTGTAGCCCATGCCGGCGAGCATCTTGATCGTATCGGGCGAAAGCCCATGCGGCTCCATGTAGATCTTATCCGGCAGCCATTGATGGTGGATGCGCGGCGCGTCGATCGCTTCCTGAATGTTCATGCCGAAATCGATGACGTTGATGATCGCCTCGAGCGTGATGGTGATGATGCGCGAGCCGCCGGGGCTGCCGATCACCATGAAAGGCTTACCGTCCTTGGCGATGATCGTCGGGCTCATGGAGGATAGCGGCGTCTTCTTCGGCTCGATGGCATTGGCCTCGCCCTGCACCAGGCCGTAAAGATTGGGCACGCCGGGCTTGGAGGTGAAATCGTCCATCTCGTTGTTCAACAGGATACCCGTGCCGGGCGCGACAACGCCTGCGCCGAAGGAGCCATTCAGCGTATAGGTGACGGCAACGGCATTGCCGTCATTATCGATGATCGAGTAGTGCGTGGTTTCGTGGCTCTCACCGAGACCTTTCGGCATCAGGTCCGCGGAGACACCGGCCTTGTACGGATCGATGCTGTCGCGGATCGTCTTTGCGTAGTCCTTGTCCAGCAGCTTGCTGACGGGATTTTTGACGAAGTCCGGGTCGCCGAGCGCCGAGTTGCGGTCCACATAAGCATGGCGCATGGCTTCGACCATGACATGCACCGTCTCGGCCGAGCCATAGCCGGTATAGGAGAGCGGATATCCTTCCAGCACATTGAGGATTTCGCAGATAATGACGCCGCCGGAGGAGGGCGGCGGCGAAGAAATGATCTGGTAGCCGCGATAGTCGCACTTTGCGGGCTCAAGCTTGCGGACTTTATATTGTTCGAAATCCTGGTTGGCGAGAATGCCGCCCTTGTCCTGGCTTGCCTTGACGATGGCGTTGGCGACCGGCCCCTTGTAGAATCCATCCGGTCCCTGATCCGAAATGCCGGAGAGGGCATTTGCGAGATCCGGCTGCGTGAGCTTATCGCCCGTCGCGAAGGGTTTTCCGTCTGCCTTGGTAAAAATCGCGGCGGTGGCCGGATCGCGTGAAAGCCAATCCTTGTTTTCATTCAGCTCGGCGGCGTCGGCCTGGTTCAGCGTGAAGCCCTCCTTGGCATAGCGAATGGCGGGTGCCATCAGATCCTGGCGGGACTTCGTGCCGTAGTTCTCGCGAGCGGTTTCGAAGCCCATGACCGAACCAGGGACGCCGACAGCAAGATAACCGGCGGTGCTCGCGCCTTTGACGATATTGCCCTTGTCGTCGAGATACATGCCCTTGGTGGCCGCCAGCGGCGCGCGCTCGCGGAAATCGAGGAAGTCCGTCTTGCCATCCCGCATGCGGACGGTCATGAAGCCGCCGCCGCCGATATTGCCGGCGGTCGGATAAACCACCGCCAGCGCGTAACCGACGGCAACGGCCGCGTCGACAGCATTGCCGCCGCTTTTCAACACCTCTACGCCGATATCCGTGGCAAGATGCTGCGCGGTGACCACCATGCCATGTTCTGCCTCGACCGGAGGCGGGGCGGCTGCTCTCGCTGTTGCGGAGAAGAGAGCAAAGGTAATCAGGGTCACCGATGAAATCACCCGGTGGCGGAATTGGCGCATGATGATGCCTCCCGTTATTGGCTTGGGAATGAAGTCCATCCTTGAAATGGTGCCTCTGACGAAAATGGCGATATCCGCAGTTGCAAATTTTGTGGCCGCGATTTCGATATGAGCCGGCAACGGATGTGGGGGCTCCTGGCCGGACGAGTGCGGCCCATAGCCAGATGACGTCCACAACGCTCATATCGGGCAAATTGGATCGACGAAGGGGCCTTGTTCTTCCGAAAGCGAGTGAACGCTTGACGACTTGGCTGCTGTAATATTTCTTTTATTAGTTGTATCTACATTAATGCACCTTCAGTCGAGCCAAAAGTAATGCGTGGAGGGTAGTGATGGCCGTGACGAAGCTTGAACGCTGGAAGAGCGAGCGCATGACGAAGATCAAGTCGCTCGTCGTTTCCGAAAAGACGCATGTTGTTGAAATCGAATGTGGCCATTGCCACCGGCATTTCTTCCGATGGTCATCGACGGCAGCGGCCTACTGGCGCTGCGACGATTGCAGCGCCATTGCCTGATTTCCCGTTGCTTGGCGATGCTACACAATCAGGATCGCGCGGAAGTCGTTGACGTTCGTTCCGGTCGGGCCAGGCACGAATAGACCGCCGATCGCGTTGAACGCTGTCCAGGCATCGTTGCTTGCGAGCATCTCGGCTGGTATCAATCCAGCCTCGCGCAGCCGTGCCACCGTGCCCGCATCGGCAAAGGCGCCGGCATTGTCCTCGCTGCCGTCGATGCCGTCCGTGTCGGCCGCCATGGCGTGAATGCCGGTGTGGCCGTCGATATCGATCGCCAGCGATAGCAGGAACTCCGAATTTCGTCCGCCTTTGCCCTTGCCTTTCAGCGTCACCGTCGTCTCGCCGCCGGAGAGCAGCACGATCGGCTTGGCGAAGGGGCGGTTGCGATGCAGCACTTCGCGGGCGATGGCGGCGTGGACATGGGCAGCTTCGCGAGCCTCGCCCTCGATGGCGTCGGAGAGTATGGCTGCTTCGATGCCGGCGGTACGCGCCATCTCGGCGGCGGCTTCCAGAGAGACGCCGGCGGATGCGATGAGATGGACTTCATTGCCGGCAAAGCGCGGGTCGTCCGGGCGCGGCGCATCGGCCTCGGCCTTTTCGATATGGGCGAGAACGGCCGGCGGCAGCTCGATGCGGTAGAGGCGGATAAGGTCGAGCGCCTCAGTGCGCGTGCCCGCGCCGGGCACGGTCGGGCCGGATGCCACCAGCGCCGGATCGTCGCCGGGGATGTCCGAAACGACGAGTGAGACGACCCTGGCGGGATGGGCTGCTGCCGCGAGCCGGCCTCCCTTGATGGTCGACAGATGCTTGCGAATGACATTCATCGCCGAGATCGGCGCACCGGAGGCAAGCAGCGCCTTGTTGACGGCGATCTCGTCGGCAAGGCTAAGCTCGCCTGCCGGCGAGGGCAGCAGGGCCGAGCCGCCGCCGGAGATCAGGGCGATCACCAGATCGCCCTCCGTCAGCCCCTCGACAAGTTTCAGAAGTCGGCGGGAGGCGACGAGGCCGGCCTCGTCGGGTACGGGATGGGCTGCTTCGATGATCTCGATCTGGCGGCAGGGGGTGGAGAAACCGTATCGCGTCACCACCAGGCCTTCCAGTGGGCCATCCCAGCATTGCTCCAGCGCGGCCGCCATCTGGGCGGAGCCCTTGCCGGCGCCGATGACAATCGTCCGGCCCTTCGGCTTTTTCGGCAGATTGGCGCGGATGCCGGTCAGCGGATCGGCGGCGCGCACGGCGGCAGCGAACAGCGAGGTCAGGAAGGCGCGGGGATCGGAAACGGTCATGTCGAACTGCCTGTCTGCTAGAATGATTGTACGCGATTCCGGACGGAAAACCGCTACGCACTTTTCCTGGAATTGCTCTAGGAGCCTGTAACCATTTGGTGGCTTAACTGGTTCGAAGACGCAAGGGCCAGGAACTGCAATTGTGTCCGGCACGATGAATCCCTATGTTGAGGAAAAGAGTTTCCCGCTTTTATTTCAAGGATTTTCGATATGGCCGAACTGAGAGTGAAGACGAGGCAGACGGGCGCAACCGCAACGGTCGGCCGCACGGGATTTCCGCATGTGACGTCGGTGACGGGCGGCGAGATCGACATCGTCACCTCGCCGTCGCAGCCCGGTTTCAACCCGCTCGATCTGCTCTATTCGTCGCTGTCGGCCTGTCTTGTTCTCAGCGCCCGCATGGCGGCAAGCAGCCTCGGCGTGCTCGACAAGCTCACCGAAGTCACGGCCGTCGTTACGGGCGAAAAGGCGGCCGAAGGCCTTTCCCGCGTCGAGAAATTCAATATTGCCTTCACCATCAAGGGCGATTTCAGCGATGAGGTGCGCAATGCGATCGCACATGCCGCCGAAGACGAGATCTGCACCGTCAGCAACACGATCCGCGGCAATCCCCAGTTTTCGACTGTCATTTCTGGGTGAGTTTTAGCTCTATCCCGCCCCTTGCGGGCGGGAAAGCAAAATCAGCATTTAGCCGCAAGGCTAAGTGCTAGATTTTGCAAGGGCGGGGTAGGCAGGGACGCATCTGCTTGCCGGAAGTGGAACGAGCAAGACGCGGTCCCCCTCTCTTGCAATTTCAATGGCTTAGAAATTGCGCGAGGCTTCGAGAATGTAGAACGCTTCATGCCGCAATTCCTAAACCAATGAAATTGCTTTCTCGCCCGCCAAGGGCGAGATGGCTCGGCATCCGTCGCGGCTCCTCACTTCGGCGGAAACTCAAACCCTTCGAGATAAGGCCCAAGCTCCGGATCGATGTCGACCTTCACGGCATTGTTGTAGATGGCCGTGGCGATCATGATCCCCGCGAAGGCGACGAGATTGGCAAGCGTCGGCTCGTCATAACGCGCTTTCAGCCGCGTCCAGATTTCTTCGGGAATGGCGTTGGAATCGCTGACGATCGCCCTGCCGAACTCGATCAAGAGCGCTTCGTCCTCGCTCGGCACGATCGTTTCCGGCGTCAAGCCGGCATTGATCAGCGCACGCCGGAAGAAACCGACCGGGATGATCGAGCGGCATTCGATCGCGATGGCTTGGCAAAGCAGCCAGACGGCGCGATCGTCCAGCGCCGGGCGCAGCTCTTCGCGCAAGGGAAACCACTCTGCATAGATGCGATGCGCCACCGGCGAATGCAGCAATGTTCGCTTCATGTTCGTCATGCGGCCGCGCAGCTGCACCTCGCGGTCATGTTCGGCGCGTACGGCGTCGGAAGCGGTCTCGTAGTCGATCGGCGTGATATGGCTCATGTCATTCTCTTTTTACTGCGCTGCCGCAGCCGTTGCCTTGAAGAAGCGGTTTTCCGGACGCGGCAAGCCAAGGTGCTCGCGCAATGTCGTGCCTTCGTAGTCGCGACGGAAGATGCCGCGGCGCTGAAGCTCTGGAACAACTCGGGTCGTTACGTCAAGCAGGCCCTGCGGCAGGAAGGGGAAGACGACGTTGAAACCGTCCGAGCCTTCCTCGTGCAACCATTGCTCCATCTCGTCGGCGATGCTTTGCGGCGTGCCGACGAAGGCAAGGCCAGCATAGCCGCCGAGGCGCTGGGCTAGCTGGCGCACAGTCAGCTTCTCCGTTTCCGCAAGGGCGATGACGCGTTCGCGGCCGCTCTTGCTGGCATTGGTTTCCGGCGTTTCCGGCAGCGGAGCATCTGGATCGAATTTGGAAGCATCGTGCCCCAGCGCGATCGAAAGCGAAGCGATGGCGCTGTCGTAATGGACGAGGCTGTCGAGCTTGGCCCGCTTGGCCTTCGCCTCCTCGATGGTATCGCCGACGACGATGAAGGCGGCGGGCAGGATCTTCAGGTGATCCGGGTCGCGGCCGATTGCCTTCATGCGTCCCTTGATATCGGCAAAGATCGACTTGCCGTCGGCGAGATTGCGGGGCGCTGCAAAGACCGCTTCCGCCGTTTCGGCGGCGAGCTGACGGCCGGCGTCGGATTGGCCGGCCTGCACGATGACGGGCCAGCCCTGCGGCGGGCGGGCGATGTTGAGCGGGCCGCGAACGCTGAGTTCCTCGCCCTTGTGTCCGAGGACATGCATGCGTTCGGGATCGAAGAAGATGCCGCTTTCGGGATCACGGATGAAGGCGTCATCGGCAAAACTGTCCCAGAGGCCGGTGACGACATCGTAGAATTCGCGGGCGCGATGATAGCGCTCGCCATGTTCCATATGTTCTTCGAGGCCGAAATTAAGGGCGGCATCAGGGTTGGATGTGGTGACGATATTCCAGCCGGCGCGGCCGCCGCTGATGTGATCGAGCGAGGCGAAACGGCGGGCAATGTGATAGGGCAGGTCGAAGGTGGTGGAGGCGGTGGCGACGAGGCCGATCCTGTCGGTGACGGCGGCGAGCGCCGAAAGCAGGGTGAAGGGCTCGAAGGAGGTGACGGTCTGGCTGCGCTTTAGCGCTTCGATCGGCATGTTGAGAACCGCCAGGTGATCGGCCATGAAGAAGGCATCGAATTTCGCCTTTTCCAGCTCCTGCGCGAAGCTCTTGATGTGCTGGAAATTGAAGTTGGCGTCCGGATAGGCGCCGGGATAACGCCAGGCACCGGTATGCAGGCTGACGGGACGCATGAAGGCCCCGAGCTTCAATTGCTTCTGTTCGGTCATCGGCTCTCTCTCGAAAATCGTTGGGCTATCATGACGTCGCAACGGCACCGCCCGCGGGATCATGCATAACGACGTAGGCGTGCTCCTCGCGCATTCAAAGAGCCGATTTCATTTATTTGATCGCTTTCGCGGAATATTCATCCGGGCAGGGTTTCGACGCTGTTCTGTCCGGCGAAAACCTTGGCCAGCCAGTCTATGAAGACACGCACTCGCGGCGAAAGCTGGCGGCTGCGTGGATAGAGCATCGAGACCGGCGTTTGCGTCGGCGGATAGTCCTGAAGGACATGCAGCAGCTCGCCTGATCGTAACGCTTCCTCGGCGTGATAGCGCGGAACCTGTATAAGGCCGAGACCGAGCTTGGCCGCAGCAAGATAGCTCTCGGCGGCGTTGACGGAAATGGTGGCCGGCAAGGTAATTTCGCGTACCGCACCGTCGATCTGGAATTCCAGCGGCAAGAGCCCACCCGTTGCGGAGGAGCGGAAGCCGATCATGCGGTGGCCGTCGAGTGTGTCGGGATGGGCCGGCATGCCGAAACGCTTCACATAGATCGGCGCAGCAAGTGTCACTTCTTCCAGCATGGCAACGCGGCGGCCGATCATGTCGCTATCCTGCAGCGTGCCGACGCGCAGCACGCAGTCGATGCCCTCGCGGATGAGATCGACGAACCGGTCGCCCTCGGTGATCTGCAATTCGATGTCGGCATAGGTTTCCAGGAAGGATGGTAGGTTCGGCAGGACGAAGTGCCGGGCGAGCGTGCCGTGCAGATCGACACGCAATACACCCTTCGGCTTCGCCCCGGCAAAGGCGCCTTCGGCATCCTCGATATCGGAAAGGATTCGCAGACAGCGCTGGTAATAGGCTTCGCCGTCGAGCGTCGGGCTGACATGCCGCGTCGTGCGCTGTAGCAGGCGCACGCCGAGACGCGCCTCGACCTGCTTGATCGCATCCGTCACCGTCGAGCGGGGCAGGCCTGTGTCTTCGGCCGCCAGCGTGAAGTTGCGCCGCTCCACGACCCGGCAAAACACCCGCATGGCATCGAATCTGTCCATCTTTTTGTTCGCAATTTTCGGATAGTGATGCCGATTAATGGCCGATTATCCGCATTATGAAAAGGGGCATCTTCTCCTCATCGAAACGCGCTACGGCGCAAAGCAACGAAGGATGAGGAAAATGAGCAATAATCCCAACAAGGTAGCAATCGTGACCGGCGCATCGCGCGGTATCGGTGCGGCGATTGCCGAGCGTCTGGCTGAGGATGGCTTTACCGTCGTCATCAACTATTCGGGCAGCGAGGCCGCTGCCGAGGAACTCGCTCGCAAGATCGAGGAAAAGGGCGGCAAGGCGCTGACCGAGAAGGCCGATGTTTCCGATGTCGAGGCCGTGCGCCGCATGTTCGATGCGGCTGAGGCTGCCTTCGGCGGTGTCGACGTTCTGATCAACAATGCCGGCATCATGCAGCTTGCCAAGATTGCCGATGCGGACGACGCCCATTTCGACCGCCATATCGCCATCAACCTCAAGGGCACGTTCAATACGCTACGCGAGGCCGGCAAGCGTCTGCGTGACGGCGGCCGTATCGTCAACTTCTCGACCAGCATCGTTGGCCTGAAGCTCGAAACCTATGGCGTCTACGCCGCTACCAAGGCAGGCGTCGAGCTTTTGACCGGCATCATGGCGAAGGAACTGCGCGGCCGCTCGATATCAGTCAATGCGGTCGCGCCTGGCCCGACGGCCACGGATCTCTTCCTGAACGGCAAGAGCGACGAGCTCATCGACCGCATGGCCAAGATGAACCCGCTGGAGCGCCTCGGCACGCCGCAGGATATCGCCGCCGCCGTTTCCTTCCTAGTCGGCCCGGACGGCGGTTGGGTCAACGGCCAGACGCTGCGCGCCAATGGCGGCATGATCTGAGCCAATCAGGCGGCAGGGCAATGCCTGCCGCCGATCTCTCCATTCCTACCAATCGTCAGCGACAGTCAATCCCACAAAGGGGCAGGATCATGAGCAAGCAAGTCGTCGACATGCCGTTTGGCACGCGCCCCTTGCGTATCCATATAGATCCATCGGAAGACGGCGCGGAAATCGTCAACGGCGTTGCCGACCGGGTGCGGGCAGAGCTCTTCCGGCGCATCGGTGTGGAGGATCTGCTGAGGCCTCATATCCTGAGCTGAGGCTTCGCCGCTACCCTTCCAGCGTGTCGATCGCCGTTTCCATATCACAGAAGCGGCGATCTCTTGCTTCCGTCGAGACTATTTTGTGCGGTACGGCATTCCAAGTATTTGAGTTTCGTACTAAAGCGAGTCCCTCAGAGGGTCGGGAGATATCCATGGACGCGAAGGACATTGGCGAAATTGCCAGCTGGCTCATGCAGGCCGGTCTCAAGGGGATGTCGGAAGCCGATATCCTGGCGGGTTTCTGCGAGCAGTGCCGTCAGCATGGCCTCAACATCGATCGCGCCATGGCGCTGATGGACACGCTGCATCCGGTTTATGAGGGACGTGCCTTTCGCTGGGACGGCAATCAGCTGATCGAACGCGAGTTCGAATATGGCCCGACGCATCAGGGGATCGCCTCCGAGAATTGGCAGCGTTCCGCCTTTTATCACATGCTGACGACGGGCGGAGACGAGGTGCGCCGGCGCATCGGTTTCGGCGAGCCCACCGATTTCTTCGGGCTCGATACGCTGCTGGCCGACGGGCACACCGATTACATCGCCATGGTGCACCGTTTCGAAGAAGGCGGCACGATCGGCGAGATGGATTGCTTCTATTCCAACTTCGCGACGGCCGCCGAAGTGGGCTTTCCTGAGGAAGATTTGCGCGTGCTGCGCAAGCTGACGCCGGCTCTGGCCTTAGCGATCAAATGCACCGGCATGAGCCGCATCGCCCGCACCATTGCCGAGGTCTATCTCGGCGAGGATGCCGCGCGGCATGTGCTCGAAGGCAAGATCACCCGCGGTAAGACGGAACGGATTTCGGCTGCTCTCTGGTTTTCAGATCTGGCGAATTACACGCGTATCTCGGATACGGCCGAGCCGGACGAAATCATCCCGATGTTGAATGCCTATGCCGATGCGGTCATCTCCTCGATCCACGAGGCGGGCGGCAATGTGCTGAAGCTGATCGGCGACGGCACGCTGGCGATCTTCAAGGCCCGGAATTCCGCCGATGCCTGCGCTGCCGCGCTGATGGCGGAATCGCTGCTGCGCCAGCGGCTGCGCGACCTCAACTCGCAGCGGCAGATCGAAGGAAGGCCGGTGACGGAGGTCTATCTCGGCCTGCACATCGGCGACGTCTTCTATGGCAATATCGGCAGCATGGACCGGCTTGATTTCACGGTCATCGGGCCTGCGGTCAACGAAGTCAGCCGCATCGCCTCGATGTGCCGATCGGCCGATCGCAACGTCCTGATGTCCTCGAATTTCGTCGAGGCGCTGTCGACCAACCGGGGCAACGATCTCGTCTCTGTGGGCCGCTATGCGCTGCGCGGCGTCAACCGGCCACAGGAACTGTTTACGCTGCTGTCTTCGGCCGCCTGATCGGTACTGCTATCGCGCTCAGCTCAGTTCCTGGGCTAATCCGATGAGAAGCCCTTCAGGTCCCCGGATGTAGCAGAGCCGATAGATACCGTTGTAATCGACGACGTCGCCGACGAGTTGCGCGCCCTGTTTTCGGAGCCTTTCAAGCGTCTCGTCGATGTCATCAACGGTAAACATGACGCGGAGGTAGCCAAGAGCGTTCACCGGAGCATTGCGGTGATCTGCGACAACAGCCGGCCTGATGAAGCGGGAGAGTTCAAGCCGGCTGTGTCCGTCCGGCGTGCGCATCATGGCAATCTCGACATGCTGATCGCCCAGCCCCGTAACGCGTCCCGCCCATTCTCCTTCTATTGTGGCTCGCCCTTCGAGCTTGAGGCCGAGTTCGAGAAAGAAATTGATCGCCGCTCCGAGGTCTTCGACGACGATCCCGACGTTATCCATACGCTTGAGCGCCATGTTGCCGATCTCCCAAGTGTCGCCCAACTCTACAGGGTGTTACCTGGCCGAACAACGGCGGCTTGAATTGCTCTCAAGCACCCGAGGTTAACCTGTCCCTCAGCGACGGCCAGCGGCAAACATCGGCCCGCCCTTGCTCGAGGGAAAGCCGTAACCGTTGATCATGACGAGGTCGATGTCGCTGGCGCGGGCGGCGATTCCCCGCGAAAGCAGGGTATCGCCTTCATCGACCATGGCCTTGAGCAGACGGGCGACGATCTCTTCTGCGGTGAACTTTTTCGGTAGGATGCCTTTTTCGGCGCGCGCGGCTTCGATCACGGCCGTTACTTCCGGATCTACCGTCTTCTTGCCGTCGGGGTAGGCATACCAGCCGCGTCCGGCCTTCTGGCCGAAGCGTCCGGCTTCGCAGAGCCGGTCGGCGATGACGACATAGCGTTCCGAAGGATCGCGTGTCGCGGCCTGCCGCTTGCGGCGTGCCCAGGCGATTTCCAGGCCCGCCATGTCAAAGACGGCGAACGGACCCATCGCGAAGCCGTAGGCCTCCAGCGCCGCATCGATCTCCTGCGGCGAGGCGCCATCCTCGAGCATATATTCTCCTTCGCGGCGATAGGCCGAAAAGATGCTGTTGCCGATGAAGCCTTCGGTGACGCCGGAGACGATGGGCAGCTTGCCCAGCCGCTTTGCCAGCGCAAGGGCTGTCGCCAGCACGTCGGGCGCCGTCTCCTTGCAGTTCACCACTTCCAGCAGTCGCATGATATGCGCCGGCGAGAAGAAATGCAGCCCGACGACGCGCTCGGGCAGCTTGGTGGCGGCGGCGATGGCATCAGGATCAAGATAGCTCGTATTGGTGGCGAGAATTGTCTCGGCCGGAACGATCGTATCGAGGCGCTGGAACAGCTCGGTCTTGACGATGAGATCGTCGAAGACGGCTTCGATGACGATGCCGGCTTGTGTCAGTTGCTGCATGTCGGCCGTTACCGTCAAGCGACCAACGCGTTCCTCACGGCCAGCCGCATCGAGACGGCCTGATTGTACGGCCTTATCGAGCAGACCGACGATCCGGTCTCGGCCTTTTTCTGCGGCTTCCGCGCTCTGTTCGACGCCGATGACGCGGAAACCGCCGTTAAGCGCCGAAACAGCAATGCCTGATCCCATCAGGCCGGTGCCGACGATGCCGATCGTTTCGATCTTGCGCGGAGCGACCGCTTCCAGCCCCTCGACCTTGCCGGCGGCACGTTCAGCGAAGAAGACATGACGCAGGGCCGCCGCCTCTTCACTGTCGCGAAGCTCGATGAAGGTGCGGCGCTCTTCAGCCAGTCCTTCTGCCAAGGAGGCGGTTGCCGCCAGGCGGATGAGGCGGACGGCCTCGGAGGGGGCGCGTTGACCGCGCGCCTTGCGGGATGCGTCTGCCGCTGCCCTATCGACAGCGTCAGCCGTTTCCGAACGCACCGACAAATGGCCGGTGCGGCGCAGGCTGGGCGCGTTGGCTACCTTGATATCCGCGATAACATCCGCAAGCAGTGCACCGCCGGATACGCCATCGATAATGCCGAGCTTTAGAGCTTCGGAGGCGGGGACCATACGTCCGCTAGCGACCACGTCGATGGCCGCGGCGATACCGATCAGGCGGGGAAGGCGCTGCGTGCCGCCGGCGCCGGGAACGATGCCGAGCTTGACTTCCGGCAGTCCGAGTTTGGCCGATGGAGCGGCATGGCGGCGATGGCAGGCAAGCGCCACTTCCAGGCCGCCGCCGAGCGCCGCGCCATTGATTGCTGCCGCGATGGGCTTCGAAAAGGCCTCGATGCGCGAGATGACATCGGGCAGCAGCGGCTCGACCGGCAGCTTGCCGAATTCCTTGATGTCGGCGCCGCCGATGAAGGTGCTGCCTGCTCCGGTCAGGACGACGCCCTTAACCGCGCCGTCTTTCTCCGCGTGATCGAGCGCCGCCATCAGGCCGGCTCTCACATCGGCTGAGAGCGCGTTGACGGGCGCGTTGTCTATGGTGACGACGAGGATCCCGTCGGCGAGCGCCGCCGAGATGGTGTCCGAAAAGCGCAATGCCGACATGATTCTCTACCAGCCTGTCCGATATTATTCCGGGATGACGGCGGTCGCCTGGATCTCGATCTTGGCGCGATCCTCGACGAGAGCGACGACCTGCACGGCGGCCATGGCCGGGAAATGCCGGCCGATGGTTTCGCGGTAGGCCTGGCCGATGCCCTTAAGGTTGCTGAGATACTCAGTCTTGTCGGTGAAATACCAGGTCATCGAGGTGATGTGCTTCGGCTCGGCACCGCCTTCGGCGAGGATGGCGACGACATTCTTCAATGTCTGGCGCACCTGCTCGACGAAATCGTCGCTTTCGAATTCGCAGGTGGCATTCCAGCCGACCTGGCCACCGACGAACACCATACGGCCCGTTGCCGCCATGCCATTGGCATAGCCGATCGGCTTGGCCCAGCCTTCAGGTTGCAGGATGGTATGCATCGGTCTTCTCCAGATGAGAGGTCAGCGCGGCGCGGATATCATCCGGCCATGCGTGCGATTGATTGTTGTCGAGCGAGGTGGCGACGACGCGGTGCTTGGCCGTCCACAGCACCTGACCATTCGCCGAGACCTGATGTTCCAGATCGAGCGAGGAACGGCCGATGCCGCGGACGACAAGCACGAATTCCAGCTCGTCGCCTTGTAGGCCCGGCTTCATGAAGGTCAGATCGAGCCGCACGGTGGGGACACCGATGCGGCGGTCGTCGATCAAGCGCCTCCAGGGGAAGCCGAGCGAGGCAAAGTAGTCTTCCAGAACCCCGACGAGGATGTTCAGATAGGAGGGGAAATATGCGATCCCGGAAGGATCGCAATCTCCGAAACGTAAGGGTCTGGTGGTTCTAAACGCCAAGGCGGGCCTCAGTTCGAAAAGGCGGCGATGCCGGTGATGGCGCGGCCGAGGATGAGGGCGTGGATGTCGTGCGTGCCCTCATAGGTGTTGACCACTTCGAGGTTGACGAGATGGCGTGCGATGCCGAATTCGTCCGAGATGCCGTTGCCACCCAGCATGTCGCGGGCGGCGCGGGCGATATCCAGCGCCTTGCCGCAGCTGTTGCGCTTGAGGATCGAGGTGAGCTCTACCGGCGGATGGCCCTCTTCCTTCATGCGGCCGAGGCGCAGGCAGCCCTGCAGGCCGAGCGTGATCTCAGTCACCATGTCGGCGAGCTTCTTCTGGATGAGCTGGTTGGCGGCGAGCGGCCGGCCGAACTGCTTGCGGTCGAGCACATATTGCCGCGCCTTGGCATAGCAGTCTTCGGCCGCACCCAAAGCACCCCAGGCAATGCCGAAGCGCGCCGAGTTGAGGCAGGTGAAGGGGCCTTTGAGGCCGGACACGTTCGGCAGCAGGTTTTCTTCGGGTACGAAGACATTTTCCATGACGACTTCGCCGGTGATGGAAGCGCGCAGGCCGACCTTGCCGTGGATAGCGGGCGCGGACAGGCCCTTCCAGCCCTTTTCGAGGATGAAGCCGCGGATGAGGCCATCTTCGGTCTTGGCCCAGACGACGAAGACATCGGCGATCGGTGCGTTGGAGATCCAGGTCTTGGCGCCCGTCAGGCTGTAGCCGCCGTCGACCTTCTTTGCCCGCGTGACCATCGAGCCGGGATCGGAGCCATGGTTCGGCTCGGTGAGGCCGAAGCAGCCGATCCACTCGCCGGTTGCGAGCTTCGGCAGGTATTTCTGCTTCTGCGCCTCCGAGCCGAAAGCATCGATCGGCACCATCACCAGCGAGGACTGAACGCTCATCATCGAGCGATAGCCGCTGTCGACGCGTTCGACTTCGCGGGCGATCAGGCCGTAGGCGACATAGCTGAGGCCAGCGCCGCCGTACTCCGGCGCAATCGTCGGGCCGAGCAGGCCGAGTTCGCCCATTTCGCGGAAGATCGTCGGATCGGTCTGTTCATTGCGGAAGGCTTCGAGGACGCGGGGGCCAAGCTTCTCCTGCGCATAGGAATGCGCCGTTTCAAGCACCATGCGTTCGTCGTCGTTCAGCTGTTCCGTCAGCCGGAACGGGTCGGCCCAGTCGAAAATCTCGCGGCTCATGCTCGTATCTCCCATTGGAGCGGTTCGGCGTTTTCGTAAGCCCTGAACCGCTCAATTTCCTTGTTCATGCAATTCCGGACGGAAAATTGCTGCGCAATTCTCCCGGAACTGCTCTAGGTCTTCAGAAGTTCGCGCGCAACGATGAGTTTTTGAACTTCAGTCGCACCCTCATAGATGCGAAGCGCGCGGATCTCCCGATAGAGTTTCTCCGTTATCTCTCCGGACCGAACGCCACGGCCGCCAAAGAGCTGAACGGCACGGTCGATGACGCTCTGTGCGGTTTCCGTCGCCGTCATCTTGGCCATGGCCGCTTCGCGCGTCGTCGGCAGGTGCTGCACGTCGCGGCGCCAAGCCGCTCGGTAGGTCAGCAATGCGGCCGCGTCGATGCCGGTCGCCATGTCGCCGAGGGCCGCCTGCGTCAGCTGTAGGTCGGCCAGCCTTGCTCCGAACATCGGGCGGGCGCGAACGTGCGCCAGCGATTCATCCAGGGCGCGGCGGGCAAAGCCAAGGCTTGCGGCAGCGACCGAGGCGCGGAAGATATCGAGCGTGCGCATGGCGATCTTGAAGCCTTCGCCCGGTGCGCCGAGGCGGCGCGAAACGGGAATGCGGCAATTGTCGAAGCGGATCGTCGCCAGCGGGTGCGGCGCGATGACCTCGATGCGTTCGGCGATCGAGAAGCCGGGATCATCGGCAAAGACGACGAAGGCGGAAATGCCGCGGGTTCCCGGCGCCTCGCCGGTACGCGCGAAGACAGTGTAGACGTCGGCGATGCCGCCGTTCGAAATCCAGGTCTTCTCGCCATCGAGAACATAGTGATCGCCCTCGATGCGGGCGGCGCAGCTCATGGCAGCCACGTCGGAGCCGGCGTCTTTTTCCGACAGCGCGAAGGCGGCAAGCCAATCGCCCGAGCGTACCTTGGGCAACACAGCGGCGCGCAATTCAGGCGAGCCCGAGAGGCCGATGGCTCCCGTGCCGAGCCCCTGCATGGCCAAGGCGAAATCGGCAAGGCCGTCATGCCAGGCGAGCGTTTCGCGGGCGAGGCAGACCATGCGGGAATCGATCAGCGGTTCGCTGTCGGAGGACCCGGTTGCAGCGGCAAGAAGCCCGGCATCGCCCAGTGCCTTGACCAGCTTGCGGCATGCGCCATCGACATCGGCGTGGTCGATCGAAGCCATGGCGCCAGACTTTGCGAAAGCATCGACTTCCGCAGCGTAGCGGTGATGGCGCTCGTCGAAGAAGGGCCAATCCAGATGATCGCGGGTCGGGCCGGGGAGGCTGCTTGCCGTGGACATCAGCTCAATCCCCCTGGAATTCCGGCCGGCGCTTGGCCGCGAAGGCTTCGAAGGCGCGGCGGAAATCCTGCGTCGCCATGCAGATTGCCTGCGCCTGCGCTTCGGACTCGATCATTTCCTCGATCCCCATCGCCCATTCCTGGTTCAGCATGGTCTTGGTCATGCCATGGGCGAACCAGGGGCCATCGGCCAGCGAGCGGGCGAGCTTGACCGCTTCGCTCTCGAGGTCGGCGCCGACATGCAGGCCGTTATAGAAGCCCCAGGCCTGGCCTTCCGCTGCCGTCATTGAGCGACCGGTATAGAGAAGTTCTGCGGCGCGGCCCTGGCCGATGATGCGGGGCAGGATGCCGCATGCGCCCATATCGGCACCGGCAAGACCGACACGGGTAAAGAGGAAGGCCGTCTTCGCTTCCGGCGTCGCGAGCCTGAGATCGGAGGCCATGGCAAGGATGGCGCCGGCGCCGGCGCAGATGCCGTCGACTGCCGTGATGATCGGCTGCGGGCATTTGCGCATCGCTTTCACGAGATCGCCGGTCATGCGCGTGAAGGCCAGGAGCTCGGGCATCGCCATGCGGGTCAGTGGCTCGATGATCTCGAAGACGTCGCCGCCGGAGGAGAAATTGCCGCCGGCGCCGGTCAGCACGATGGCGCGGATATCGGATGCATAGGCGAGATCGCGGAAGAGATCGCGCAGCTCGGCATAGCTGTCGAAGGTCAGCGGGTTCTTACGCTCGGGGCGGTTCAGGCGGATGGTAGCAACACGGCCGTCTTCGCTGACATCCCAGAGGAAATGCTGCGGCTTCAAATCTTTGAAGGGTTTCAGATGTCCCTTCATCGTCATGTCCCGATCGCTCATGGCGTTCAAATCTCCCCACCGGCAACCGCAATTGCCTGTCCATTGATCGATGCCGCGGCTGGCGATGCCAGCCATAGCACGGTGTCGGCAACTTCTTCCGGCTTGATCAGCCGTCCCTGCGGATTGGATTTCGTGAACTCGCCAAGCGCCTGTTCGGCCGTGCGCCCGGTCTTGGCGACGATCGTTTCGATCGACCGCTGAATGATCGGCGTATCGGTAAAGCCGGGGCATACGGCATTGACCGTGATACCGGTCTTGGCCAGCTCGAGCGCCAGCGAGCGCGTGAGGCCGACGACGCCGTGCTTGGCGGCGACGTAAGCCGAGACATAGCCATAGCCCTTCAAGCCCGCCGTCGAGGCGATGTTGATGATGCGCGCGCCGGAACCGCGAGCCTTCAGGTCTGGAAGAGCTGCCTGCGTCACCACGAAAACGCCGGTCAGGTCGACCGTTAGGACGTGGTTCCAGGCCTTCAGGCTCGTCTTTTCGAAGGGCGCGCTCGGCGCTTCGCCGGCATTGTTGACGAGAATATCGACCGGGCCGAATTTTTCGCGCGCCTTGGCGAGGCCCTGGGCCACGGCCTCGGGACTTGTGACATCGAAGCCGTCGACCACGAAACCAGCCGTGCCGATCTCGGTGGCGATCGCTTCCAACGGCCCCTTGCGGCGGCCCGCCAGGCTGACATGCGCACCCTCGGCGGCGAGCGCCCTGGCGATCGCGGTGCCGATGCCGCTGCCGGCGCCGGTGACGAGGGCATGGCGGCCGGCGAGTTTGCCCGAAGTCGTCATCTTATCCTCATTTCGCCGGTGCTGCCGTGGCCGCGCGGGCGAGGTTGGTTTCATACTGGATCTTGCCGGAAAGATATTGCTTCGGCCAGGGAATGGAAGTCAGGCCGATCTTGGCGGCTTCATGCAGAGCCCAGGCCGGGTCCGCCAGATGCGGGCGGGCGACGGCGCAGAGATCGGCACGACCGGCGGCGATGATCGAATTGGCGTGATCGGCCTCCGAGATCGCACCGACGGCGATCGTGGGAATGCCGATCTCGTTGCGGATCTTGTCGGAGAAAGGCGTCTGGAACAGCCGGCCGTAAACCGGCTTTTCCTGCTTGGAGACCTGACCCGAAGAGCAGTCGATCAAATCGGCGCCGGCTTCCTTGAACATGGCGGCGAAGATGGCCGCATCTTCCGGCGTGTTACCGCCATCGGTCCAGTCATGGCAGGAGAGGCGGATCGAGATCGGCTTATGTGCCGGCCAGATCGCGCGTATCGCCTTGAAAACTTCGAGGGGATAGCGGGCGCGGTTCTCATGGCTGCCGCCATACTCGTCGCCGCGCAGATTGGTCAGCGGCGACAAGAAGCTCGACAGCAGATAGCCGTGAGCGCAGTGCAATTCCAGCCAGTCGGCACCGGTCTCGATTGCGAGCTCGGTCGAGCGGATGAAATCGGCCTTGACGCGATCCATGTCAGCGCGATCCATGGCCTTCGGCACCTGGCTGTGTTTGAGGTAGGGGACTGATGATGCCGAGATCAGCGGCCAGTCGCCTTCGGTAAGCGGCTGGTCGATGCCTTCCCAGGCAAGTTTCGTCGCGCCCTTGCGTCCGGCATGGCCGATCTGGATACCGACCTTGGCGGCGCTGCTCGTGTGAACGAAGTCGACGAGCCGCCTCCACTGACCCGCCTGCTCCTCGTTCCAGAGGCCGAGGCAGCCGGGGGTGATGCGCGCGTCCGGGGTCACGCAGGTCATCTCCGCGAAGATCAGTCCGGCGCCGCCAAGGGCGCGCGAGCCGAGATGGATGATGTGGAAATCATTCATCACGCCATCCTGAGCCGAATACATCGCCATCGGCGACATGACGATGCGGTTGACGAGCTGGACATCGCGCAGCCGGTAGGGCGTGAACATCGGTGGCAGGCACCGGTCGTTGCCGACGGCAAGGCCGGATTTCTCGGCAAACCAGCGCTCATAGCCTTCGAGCCAGGTCTTGTCGCGGAGCCTTAGATTTTCGTGGCTGATGCGCTGCGAGCGTGTCAGCATCGAATACATGAATTGCGGCGGCTCAAGCGTATCCGCATAGCGGCGGCCGACAACTTCGAACCATTCCATTGCATTGCGGGCGGCGTTCTGGATGCGGGCGACGTCGACGCGGCGGATTTCCTCGTAGGTATCGAGAACGGCCGGGATCTTGTCCTTCTCATGCCCGTGGATCTGGAACTGACGGGTCAGCTCGATGGCGTCATCGATGGCGAGCTTGGTTCCGGAACCGATGGCGAAATGCGCGGTATGGGCGGCATCGCCCATCAGCACGACATGCGAATTGCCGTTGAAATGGCTCCACTTGCCGCAGATCAGGCGGTTGAAATTCAGCCAGGCCGAGCCGCGGATATGGCGGGCATTGGTCATCAGCGAAGCGTCTTCGAGCACTTCGGAAAACAGGTTTTCGCAGAAGGCGATGGAGCCGTCCTGATCGACCTTGTCGAGGCCGTGAGCGAGATAGGCTTCCTCGGTGGTTTCGACAATGAAGGTCGAGGTCTTGTCGTCGAACTTGTAGATATGCGCCTGAAACCAACCGTGGTCGGTCTTGCGAAAATCGAAGGTGAAGGCGTCGAAGAGCTTGTCGGTGCCGAGCCAGATATAGCGGTTCGGCCGGGTGATCATGTCCGGCTGGAAGACCTCCGGATAATGATTGCGAATGCGCGAATTGAGGCCGTCCGAACCGATGACCAGATCGGCGTCCGGGTAATCGAGGTCGGAATTGACGTCCGTCTCGAAGATCAGTTCGACATCCAGCGCCTCGCAGCGTTTCTGCAGGATGTTCAAGAGTTTCTTGCGGCCGATGCCGACGAAGCCGTGGCCCGATGTGCGCTGGCGCGTGCCCTTGAACAGGACTTCGATGTCGTCCCAATGGTTGAAGGCGTCCTCGATCTCGGCCGCACTTTCCGGATCCCATTCGCGCATCGAAACCATGGTCGCGTCGGAGAAGACGACGCCCCAGCCGAAGGTATCATAGGGGCGGTTGCGCTCGACGACGCGGATCGAATGCTCCGGGTGGAGCTTCTTCATCAGAAGCGCGAAGTAGAGCCCTGCGGGGCCGCCGCCGATACAGACGATGCGCATCGCTTTTCCCTCCTGTGAAACCGGGGCCGGTTCCGAAAAATCATTTAAGTTTAAAATATCTCGCTGCCGTCATTCGTCAAGAGATTTCGTTCCGGAATCTCCGGGCTGAGCCTTTGCACGATACTGCGAAAACTCCGAAAAGTCCTTTTAAATCAAATAATAGACGAAAATATTTTAGGCTTAAAATTTCTTGCTTGAACATTTCATTCGTCGGTGCGATCTTTTTAGCGACGCCACACATACCGCCTTGGGGAGGCGGTCATGATGGCGGTTGATCGAGAAGCATGTGGGAGCGAGGCTATGCTGGGACCGACCGGTCACATCGATACATTCACACGAGATAATTTGCCGCCTTTGGGTGAATGGCCCGAGCTGCTGATGGATGGTTTCGATTATCCGGAATGGCTGAATGCCGGCTTTGAGCTCAGCGACCGAATGGTCGAGAGGGGCTTCGGCGACAATGTGGCCCTGATCGGCAATGGCCGTCGTCGCACCTATAAGGAGCTGGCGGACTGGACCAACCGGATCGCCCATGCGCTCGTTGAAGATTTCGGCGTCAAGCCCGGCAATCGCGTTCTCATCCGCTCCGGCAACAATCCCGCCATGATCGCCTGCTGGCTGGCGGTAACGAAGGTCGGCGCGGTCGCGGTCAATACCATGCCGATGCTGCGGGCAGGGGAGTTGTCGAAGGTCATCGACAAGGCGGAAATCTCGTTTGCGCTCTGTGACACGCGGCTTCTGGAAGAGCTCATCACGGCTGCCAAGGACAGCCGCTTCCTGAAGCAGGTCGTCGGCTTCGACGGCACCGCCAATCACGACGCCGAACTCGACCGGATTGCCCTCAACAAGCCCGTTCGTTTCGAGCCGGTCAAAACCGGGCGGGATGATGTGGCACTGCTCGGCTTCACGTCGGGATCGACGGGTGTGCCGAAGGCGACGATGCATTTTCATCGGGATATCCTGATCATCGCCGACGCCTATGCCAAGGAAGTGCTGCAGGTGACGCCTGATGACGTCTTCATCGGTTCGCCGCCGATCGCCTTCACCTTCGGGCTCGGCGGGCTTGTCGTCTTCCCCTTGCGCTTCGGCGCATCGACGGCTCTGCTCGAAAATGCCTCGCCGAAGAACATGGTCGAGATCATCCAGGAATATGGCGCGACGATCAGCTTCACTGCGCCGACGGCCTATCGCGCCATGCTGGCCGCCATGGAGGAGGGGGCGGATCTTTCCTCGCTTCGCATAGCGGTTTCAGCGGGCGAGACGTTGCCAGGGCCGATCTTCGACGAGTGGACGCGCAAGACCGGCAAGCCGATCCTCGATGGCATCGGTTCGACCGAGATGCTGCACATCTTCATCTCCAACCGGCTCTCCGATGCCAAGCCGAAGAGCACGGGCAAGCCGCTGACCGGCTATGACGCCCGCGTCGTCGATGAGGAGATGAACGAGGTGCCGCGCGGCACGATCGGCAAGCTCGTCGTTCGCGGGCCGATCGGCTGCCGCTATCTCGCCGATCACAGACAGGCCGACTATGTGCGCGACGGCTGGAATGTGACGGGCGACAGCTTCATTCAGGATGAAGACGGCTATTTCCATTTCGCCGCCCGTTCCGACGACATCATTCTTTCTGCCGGCTACAATATTGCCGGTCCGGAAGTCGAGGCTGCGCTTCTTTCGCATGCCGACGTGCTGGAATGCGCCGTCGTCGGCAAGCAGGACGAGGAGCGGGGCCATATCGTTCAGGCCCATGTGGTGCTGGCGCCGGGCGTCACTGGCTCGGATCTGCTGGTCAAGGCACTGCAGGATCACGTCAAAGCCGTGATAGCGCCCTATAAATATCCACGCTCCATTATCTTCGTCGAAGCCCTGCCGAAGACGGAATCAGGTAAGATACAGCGTTTCCGGCTGAAGCCGCCGCCGGCTTGATCGCGCGGCGTTATCCAAACCCCGCCTCATTTGCCCGGATCTTTCGGACTCCACAGCACGGTTTCGGCATCTTTTTCGTAAGCCATACCCTTGGGATAACTGATTGCTTCGAATTGCAGGCCCCATGGTGCCTGGAAATAAAGGATCGACTGGCCAGCTGCCGGGCCGTCGCTGATCGGGAGCGGCCCTAACCGCGTCGCAACGTTCCTGCTGTCCAGGTACGCCTTTGCCGCATCAATATCATCAACGTACAACGCGATATGAAACGCACCGATATCACTGTTTTTCTGTTTGAGGTCCCGCTGATCGGGGGCTGAATATTCGAACAGTTCAATGTTCGATCCGAAGCCGCATCGCACCTGGATTATCTGTTTTATCTCAGCCTTGGGATCGACGCCGAGCAGATCGGTCATGAATGTGCCCTTATCGTCGGCAAACGGGCCGAACGACATGATGACCTCGCAGCCGAGCACGTCCTCGAAGAAATCGACCGCCTGCTTCATATCCGGCACCGTGAGTCCCGTATGGTCGTGACCACGAAGTCCGGGCAGCCCCGCAGCTTTTGTTGCTACTGAAACAGGATCCTTCATAGAGACTTCCCTTTCCATATGCCGATATTGTTGCATTCCCGCTGACACCTGCGGCTCAAGCGCAAACTTTGCGCCCGGATCGGGTGACCTTCATGCAGCGGGCGCTTCTTCCATCAGACTTTCGCGCCCAAGCCATTTCGGGTCGATTTCGGGCAGCGGAATGGCGTCCAGCAGCATGCGCGTATAGGCGGAGGCGGGTGCGGTGAAAACGCGTTCGCAATCGCCTTCTTCTTCGACACGGCCATGGCGCAGGACATAGACACGGTCGCAGACGGCACGGATGACCGAGAGATCATGGCTGAT
Source organism: Rhizobium freirei PRF 81 (assembly GCF_000359745.1). GTDB lineage: Bacteria > Pseudomonadota > Alphaproteobacteria > Rhizobiales > Rhizobiaceae > Rhizobium > Rhizobium freirei. The sequence goes on along the minus strand of NZ_AQHN01000056.1, from coordinate 67,304 downwards.
GAATGCCATGGAAAGGCCGAGATCGCGCGAAAGTTCCTTCAGCAGATTGAGTACCTGCGCCTGTGTCGACACGTCGAGGCCGGAGACGATCTCATCTGCAAGCACGAAATCCGGCTTCAGCAGGGCCGCCCGCGCGATACCGATGCGCTGGCGCTGGCCGCCGGAAAGCTCATGCGGATTGCGGTCGAGGCAGGCCTGGGGCAGCGTCACGCGCTCAAGGATTTTGGCGACGCGTCGCTCGGCGTCTTTCCGGTCCGAAGCCAGCCTATGCAGGAGCAGCGGCTCGACAAGGATGCGGCGGATCGTGTGGCGCGGATTGAGCGAAGCCATCGGATCCTGGAAGATCATCTGCATGCGGCGGCGCAGCGGCCTTATGTCTGTAGCGGGCAGGCGGGTGATGTCCTTGCCATCGAAATGGATTGCGCCCGCGGTCACATCGACCAGCCGTAGCAGGGCGCGGCCGAGGGTCGTCTTGCCCGAGCCGCTTTCGCCGACGATGCCGACCGTTTCGCCGCGGCCGATATCGATATCGACGCCGTGCAGCACCTTGATGCCATGGCCCGGCGGTCCGAAAAGATGCGGCTTGGCGCCATAGGTAACTTCGATGCCTTTACCCGACAGGAGATTATCGGAAACGCTCATCGTCCGCCCTCCGGAATGCCGATTTCGCGGCGCAATTGCTCGAAGACTGCCTGCGGAACTGGTGTCAGCCCGGCATCCGGCCGGTCATAGCGTGGCCCGGCGGCAAGAAGCGATTTCGTGTAGATATGCTGCGGATGCGCGAGCACGTCGCTCGTGCGTCCCTCTTCGATGACCTTCCCGGCGTAGAGCAGGGTGACGCTGTCGCAGATCTGGGCGACGACGCCGAGATCGTGCGTGACGAAGATCACGGCGGTGCCGTGCGCTTCCTGCAGGCCGCGGATCAGCCGCAGGATCTGCTTCTGCACGGTGACGTCGAGCGCCGTGGTCGGCTCGTCGGCGACGACCATTTTCGGCTCAAGCGCGAAGGCGGCGGCAATCAAGATGCGCTGGCGCATGCCGCCGGAAAGCTCATGGGGATAGGCGCGCAGCACACGCTCGGGATCGCGGATATGCACCTCTTCGAGCAGCTTCAGCGCGCGCCGCCGGGCATCGCCCGAGGACATGCCCCGCTTCAACCGCAGGCCATCGGTCAGTTGCGCCTCGATACGGCGGCCGGGATTGAGCGCCGTCTGCGGGTCCTGCGGGATCAGCGAGATATCGCTGCCCATGATGCCGCGTAATTCTTTGGCTGAGAGCGTGAGGAGATCGCGGCTCTCAAACAGGATCGATCCGCTCGTGATGCGGACTCCGCGCGGCAGGATGCCGAGCAGGGCCTTGGCGATGGTCGATTTCCCGGCACCGCTTTCGCCGACGAGACCGCGCACTTCGCCACGCTCGAGCGTCAGAGAGACGTCGCGCAGGATCGGCGCGCCGCCGTCGCGATCGGATACGGCACTGAGGCCGGCAATGGAGAGAAGTGGAGATGTCATCGGCGCATCACCGGATCGAGGGCGCGGCGCAGGCCATCGCCGAGTTGATTGAAGGCAAGCACCGTCGCAAAGAGCGCGATTAACGGCACGACCAGCACCCACCAGCCTTGGTAGATCATCTGCCGCCCCTCGGCGATCATGCCGCCCCAGGTCGGCGTGTCGGATGCAACCGACAGGCCGACGAAGGACAGGATGGCTTCGACGATGACGGCGATGCCCATTTCGAGGCTCACAAGGGCGATCAGCACGGGCGTGACATTGGGCAGGATTTCGCTGAAGAGGATTCTGGCCCGCGAAAAGCCAATCGTATGGGCCGCCGTCACATAATCCATCTGTGCCTGCGCCTGCGTTTCCGATCGCACCACGCGGCAGAAACGCGTCCAGTCGATGATGACGATGGCGGCGATGACCGAATGCACGCCGGAGCCGAAGACGGCGACGAGAAGGATCGACAGCAGCACCGGCGGGAAGGCCATCCAGATATCGACGAGGCGGGAGATCACCTTGTCGATCCAGCCGCCGTACCAGCCGGCGAGCAGGCCGAGCAGCGTGCCGATCAGGGCCGCGAGCCCGGCTGCGACGAAGGCGACCGTGAGCGCGATGCGCGTGCCGAAGATGGCGCGGGATAGCACATCGCGGCCGAGATCGTCCGTGCCCAGCAGGAAGCCCGGATCGGAACCATCGATCCATGCCGGCGGCAAGGTGCCGGACATCAGATCCTGCTCCAACGGATCCTTCGGCGCGATGTAAGGCGCGAAGATCGCGAGAATGATCAGGATCAGGATGAAGCCACCGCCGAAAATCACTTTCGGCTCGGCGAGCAATGCCCGTATGCGTTTCGCCGTTCTTGAGGGTGGTCTCGGTATGGCGGGCGAGGTGACGTCAGCCATTGGCGAGCCTCGGATTGAAGGCCGCGACCAGGAGATCGACCGCCAGGTTGACGAGAATGAAGGTGGCGCCGAAAACCAGGACGAGCCCCTGGATCAGCGGCAGGTCGCGGTTGATGACCGCATCGATCGCCATGTTGCCGATGCCGGGATAGGCGAAGATGCGCTCGACGATGACGGTGCCGCCAATCAGGAAGGTGAATTGCATGCCGGTCAGCGCAATCGTCGGGCCGACGGCATTGCGCATCGCCTCCTGCAGCACCAGCCGCAGCTCGGACATGCCCTTCAGCTTGGCGAGCAGGATATAGTCCTGCACCATGGCCTCGGAGAGCGCGGCTTTCAGGACGCGGGCGATGATGGCGGCGAGCGGCAGGCCAAGCGCCAGAACCGGCATGACCATATGCGCGCAGATGTCGGCGAAGATCGCGAAGCGGAGCGTCACCAGGCTTTCGAGGAGATAGAATGGGGTCGCAAACTGTGCGTCGATGCTCGGGTCGATGCGGCCGGAGAGCGGGAAAAGCGGAAAGAGAACCCCGAGAACCAGAACCAGCGCCAAGGCCCAGACGAAATCCGGAACGGCGAGGAAAAGACCGTTCAGACTGTCGATCACAGGCTCGAAAATCGTGCGGCGGGCAAGCGTGCCGACGATGGCGACCGCGCCGCCGAGCAAAACCGCCAGCACCAGCGCGGCGAAGGCAAGCTCCAGCGTCGCGGGGAGGCGCTCTCCGAGCAGGGACAACACATCGCGTTTCAGGGAGATCGATGTGCCGAAGTCACCCATAAGGACCGATTTCAGCCAGATTCCGAACTGTGTCGTCAGGCTCGCATCGAGACCGTAATGGGCGCGCAGCGCTGAGATATCGGCGGGGCTTGCGCCCGGCGAGATCATCATGGCGATCGGGTCGCCCGGCACGACGCGCAGCAGGACGAAGACGATCACCGCCACGCCGAAGAGCGTGATGGCGGCCATGATCAGCCGGTTGAGAATGGAAACTGTTATCATTCGCCACGAATTCCGATCACTTATACTGGCTGCAAATGGAGAGTACGGCCCCTTATCCCGCCTGTCGGCCACCTTCTCCCCGTTTTGACGGGGAGAAGGGGAAAGAGGCGTCTGCAGCCTACCCCTAACGGCCTGTTCACGCGAGGGAACAGAGGTCGTTCCCTCTCCCCGCGAGCGGGGAGAGGGCTAGGGTGAGGGGCAAAGCTACATGCTCAAAGCCCGACGCATCAACCCTTCGACACGAGCATCGGCTGCAGGGCGCCAGAGACGTTCGGCGTTACCTTCAGGCTCGACTTGTAGACGATCGGCTGAACATATTGCAGCAGCGGGATCACATAGCCCTGTTCGGCGATGTATTTGATCGCCGCTTTCCAGCCGGCGATGCGCTTTGACTCGTCCTTTTCCACCCAGAGCGGCCCCAGCATGTCGTCGACATCCTTGGTCTTCCAAGCGGAGTGCGGCGAGGGGCCGAACATGGCGAAACCGGTCGAAGTCGTCGGATCGCCGATGGCGTTGCCCCAGTTGTAGAAAGCGGCCGGGCCGAGCTTGTGGGCTGCGCGCAGCTCGTAATGCTTGGCGATTTCGTAGACTTCGATCTCTGCCTCGATACCCACCTTGCGCCACATGCCGACGATCGCCTGGATCATCTCATAGTCCTTCGGCTTGAAGCCGCGGGTGGTCTTGATGGTGAACTTGACCGGCTTTTTCGTCGAATAGCCGCTGGCGGCCAGGAGCTTTTTGGCCTGTTCCGGGTCGTAGGGGATTTTGACCGATGCGTCGTAGGCTTCGTATTCCGGCGCTTCGAGTGTCGACAGGGCGTTGCCGTAGCCGCGCAGCAGCCGCTTGATGATCGCGTCCTTGTCGATTGCCATGCTGGCGGCAAGGCGGACGTTCTTGTCCAGCATCGGATCGACATTGCTGATGAAGATCATGCCGATATCGGAGATTGGGGTGGCAACGCCGGCAAGGCCGGATTTCGTCTTCAGCCTGTCGAAATCCTCATAGGGGATTTCCAGCGTCACGTCCGACGAGCCGGACTCGATTTCGGCGACGCGGCTCGTCGTGTCGGGCACGAACTTGAAGATGACCGTGTCGAAGGAGGGCTTGCCGCCGAAATAGTTGGGGTTCGCCTTCAGGCGCAGATAGGAATTGCCCTCATAGGCGTCGACCATATAGGGGCCGGTGCCGATCGGCTTCTTCTCGAATCCTTCCGCACCCACCTTGGTGTAATAGTCTTTCGGCAGGACGTAACCGGTCAGGAACGCCATCCATTTGAAGAAGGTCGGCTCGAAGCGGACGACATCGCCGGTAATGCGGTTGCCCTCCACCTTATAATTATTGGCGGTCGACCAGATGAACTGGATCGGGTTGCCGGTTTCCTGTTTGGCGGCCCGCTCCAGCGACCAGACGATGTCTGCCGGGGTGAACTTGGAACCGTCATGCCAGGTGACGCCCTCGCGGACGTCCATCCAGACCTTGGTCTTGTCGTCGTTCCAGCCCCAGGCCGTCAGCAGGCCCGGCTGAAACTTCAGGTCCGGTCCCTGGCCGACGAACTGGTCGAAGATCGAGCGATAGATCGCCTGGATCGTCGGATTGACCGCCGATGGCCCTGTAGTCGGGTCGAAAGAGGGCAAGTTGACGTTGAAGGCGATGGTCAGCGTGCCGGCTTCGGCTGCTTCCACAGGCGTCCGGCCTGCGAGAATCCCAGTAATGAATGCTGCTGCGCCGAGGCTCAGGGCCTCGCGCCGAGTAAGCGTTGTCATGGTCACTCCGTTCCCCTGTTAAGCGGCAGAAAGGCATGACGCCCGCCCGCCACTGGCGATTTATGTCGGAATGTTTTAATCTTAAAATACGTATTTCGGAGCGGCAAGCGCTTTCTCTGGTCCTTTCAAAAAATCCGGTGGCTGAGTGGCGCATATATTCCATGCATAAGCATATATCTGTGCTGCTTGTTGCCATTCTAAGGTTCTGGCTTCGGAAAATGAATACGCTGCTTTCGCCTTCGACCGGCAATCCATTCAGTCTAATCTCATATTTGTTCGTTGACAGTTCAAGGAAGTTCAAAATATGATTTTGCAAATGATTTAAAGAAGCCCATAGGGGCAAAGGGGTAACGACTATGGCCGAGCGATCATTTGCGCGCGAGGTCGAGGATCTGAAGCTCGGGGAAGGCGATGTCTTCCGCGGCGAGGGTATTCTCGCGATCACCAAGGCACTTCTGCAGTCCGGAGTATCCTATGTCGGCGGCTATCAGGGATCGCCGATTTCCCATCTCATGGACGTGCTGGCCGACGCCAAGGACGTGATGGAAGATCTGGGCGTCCATTTCGAGACATCGGCTTCGGAAGCGGCGGCCGCCGCCATGCTTTCGGCCTCCGTCATGTATCCGGTGCGCGGCGCCGTCACCTGGAAATCGACGGCGGGCACCAACGTTGCCTCCGACGCGCTTTCCAATCTGTCTTCGGGCGGGGTCACGGGCGGCGCGCTGATCATCATCGGCGAGGATTACGGCGAGGGTTCCTCGATCATGCAGGAGCGCAGCCATGCCTATGCGATGAAATCGCAGATGTGGCTGCTCAATCCGCGCCCGAACCTGCCGTCGATCGTGCAGGCGGTGGAGGAGGGTTTCGAACTTTCCGAGGCTTCCAATACGCCTGTCATGCTGCAGGTCGGCATCCGCAGCTGCCATGTGCATGGTCAGTTTGTCGCCAAGGACAACAAGCGCCCGGTCTATACGCTGAAGCAGGCGCTGGAAAAGCCTGTCCGCGACGTCAACCGTATCGTGTTGCCGCCGGCATCCTTCCTGCACGAGAAGGAGAAGCTGGAGAAGCGCTGGCCCGCGGCGGTCGACTTCATCAAGAAGCGGCAGCTCAACGAATATTTCGGCCCCTCCGAGGGTGAGGTCGGCATCATCTTGCTTGGCGGCGCGTATAATGGCGTCATGCGAGCACTGCAGCAGCTCGGCCTTGCCGATGTCTACGGTAATTCCGCCGTGCCGCTCTACGTTCTCAACGTCGCTTATCCGCTGATCGACGATCAGATGGCCGAGTTCTGCGCCAACAAGAAGGCGGTGCTGATGGTCGAGGAGGGCGCGCCCGAATATATCGAGCAATCGCTCAACACCATCCTGCGCCGTCGTGACATCCAGACCAAGGTCGCGGGCAAGGATGTCCTTCCAATGGGCGGCGAATATACCGCGCCCGTATTGATGAAGGGCATCAAGAACTTCCTGGAAGTTCACCAGCGCGTGCTGCTCGGCAATCAGCCGCCGCTGCCCGACCCAACGCCGATCCTCAACGATCCGAAGATCAAGGCTCTGGCCGAGGTCGTGCCGCCACGTCCGCCTGGCTTCTGCATCGGCTGTCCCGAGCGGCCGATCTTCGCGGCGATGAAGATGGTCGAAGGTGAGCTTGGCCAGCATCACATCTCCGGCGATATCGGCTGTCACCTGTTCTCGATCCTGCCGCCGTTCAATCTGGGCAGCACGACCATGGGTTATGGGCTCGGGCCGGCTGCCGCCTCGGCCTTCAATGTCGCGGCCGACAAGCGCGCGATCTCGGTCATGGGCGATGGCGGCTTCTGGCACAACGGGCTGGCGACCTCTGTCGGCAATGCCGTCTTCAACAAGCAGGACGGCGTCATCCTCATCGTCGACAACTATTATTCGGCCGCAACCGGCGGGCAGGACATACCGTCCTCGCGTGCGCTCAATCCGCGCCGCAAGACCAACAATTCCATCGTCAATGCGGTCAAGGGCATCGGCGCGACCTGGGTGCGCCAGATCGACCGGACCTATGATGTCGGCAAGATGCGCGACACGCTGCGCGAGGCTTTGACCTCGAAGGAGCCGGGGCCGAAGATCATCGTCGCCTCCTCGGAATGCATGCTCAACAAGCAGCGCCGCGTGAAGCCGCAATTCGCCAAGGCGGTCAAGGACGGCAAGCGCATGGTCAAGGAGCGCTTCGGCGTGGATGAGGACGTCTGCACCGGCGATCACGCCTGCATCCGTCTTTCGGGCTGTCCCTCGTTGTCGGTCAAGCATACCGACGACCCGCTGAAGGACGATCCGGTCGCGGCGATCGACAATAATTGCGTCGGCTGCGGCAATTGCGGCGAGGTTTCGGAGGCGGCGGCGCTCTGTCCCTCCTTCTACCGTGCCGATATCATTCACAATCCGACGGGTTGGGATCGCTTCGTCGCCGGCCTGCGTTCCGGCGTCATCGGCTGGCTGCAGGCGCGCCGCCGCGCCGGCCGTATCGTCTTCGCAGATTGAGAGGGCGATATGAACGAGCATGTGAGCATGAGTGATCTCGGCGCCAACAGACTTTCGACGGACAAGCCGCTGTCGCTTGCCATTCTCGCCATGGGCGGGCAGGGCGGCGGCGTGCTGGCCGACTGGATCGTCGGCCTTGCCGAAGGCGAAGGCTGGATGGCGCAGACGACATCAGTGCCCGGCGTTGCCCAGCGCACTGGCGCGACGATCTACTATATCGAGATGCTGCCGGCCCGCGACGGTCACGCACCGATCTTCTCGTTGATGCCGACGCCGGGCGATGTCGATGTCGTCATGGCGGCCGAACTGATGGAAGCCGGCCGTTCCGTGCTGCGCGGCCTCGTCACGCCGGACAAGACCGTGCTGATCGCCTCGACGCACCGCTCCTTCGCGGTCGGCGAAAAGGAGAAGCCGGGCGATGGTATCGGCAATCCCGAAGTGGTGGTCGACGCCACGGATTTTGCGGCCAAGCGCACCATCGCCTTCGACATGGAGACGCTGGCTGTCCGGAACGGCAGCGTCATTTCCGCTTCCATGTTCGGCGCTCTGGCTGGTTCCGGCGCGCTTCCTTTCGCAAAGCAGGCTTTCGAGGCGATGATCCGCGCCGGCGGCAAGGGCATCGAGCCAAGCCTCAAGGCGTTCAACGCGGCCTTCGATAGGGTCAAGGAAAAGCCCCGCGACGCTGTCTCCGCGACGCCGCCGAAGCACTTCGACGTTCTGCCTGATACGGCCGGCCATCCGGCTCTCGACCGGCTGGTCAACCGCATCCGCGCGGAATTTCCGGAGGTAGCACATCCGCTGCTTTTTGCTGGCGCGAAGCGGCTTACGGACTATCAGGACCCGGCCTATGCCGACGAATATCTGAGCCGCGTCGCGGCACTTCATGCGCTGGATCGCAAGGCCGGTGGCGCGAACAAGGATTTCGCCTTCACCGTGCAGGCTGCGAAATATGTCGCCGTTGCCATGGCTTATGACGACGTCATTCGCGTTGCCGATCTGAAGGTGCGCGGCTCGCGTTTCGAGCGGGTGCGCGAGGAGGTCGGAGCCAAGGACGACCAGATCGTCTACATGACCGAATACATGCATCCGCGCATGGACGAAGTCTGCGGCACGATGCCGAAGGGCATGGGCCTGTGGATCGAGAACCGTCCGCGCCTGTTTGCGCGGCTCGATCGCTTCGTCAACAAGGGTCGGCGCGTTCAGACCGGCACGCTATTCTGGTTCCTGGGCCTCTACATGGTCTCGGCGCTGCGGCGCATCCGTCGCGGCACCCTGCGCCACGCGCGTGAAGTCGAACATCGCGAAGCCTGGCTCACGGCGGCGTCCAATCTGCTGACGGTGAATTACGATCTTGCGGTCGAGGTGCTCGGCAACCGCCGTCTCGTCAAGGGCTATTCCGATACGCATGCGCGCGGTCTGTCGAAGTTCGATCGTGTGATGTCCGCTTTGCCACTGTTGCGAGACCGCGAGGATGGAGCCGCATGGATGAGGCGGCTGCGGCAGGCGGCGTTGCTAGACGAGAAAGGCGTTGCGCTTGATGGAGCGCTGAAGACGGTTGGGACACTCTGAGGTTGCCGCGAGCGCGGGGCCTTATCTCGCCCTTGGCGGGCGAGAAAGCAATTTCACTGGCTTAGCAATTGCGACACAGACGCCGCCACTCATTCAAAAGCTCATCGCAATTTCTAAATCATTGAAATTGCCAGAGCGGGGGTCCGTTTCTTGTTCGTCTTTGTTCCGGAAGTTCATGCGTCCCTGCCTACCCCCGCCCTTGCAAATTCTAACACTTAGCCCGGCGGCTAAATGTAAGAATTTGCTTTCCCGCCCGCCGGTGGCGGGATGATCCATCTCAGATCTCGTGCTTCCTGATATTGTGCAGCACCTTGTGCAAGGTCGAGATGAAGGTGCGGTATTCGGCTTCGTCGACGCCGTCGAACATCTGCAGGAAGAGGTCGTACATGGTCGGCCACACCTTTTCGAAGGCGGCGCGGCCTTCTTCGGTGATGGAAACGTCGCGGATGCGCATGTCTTCGACGCGCGGCTGGCGGCGGATGTAACCCTGCTGTTCGAGGGAATCCAAGGTGCGGCTCATCGTCGACTGTTCGGTCACGGCAAAGACGGAGAGCTCGTTGATGGTGACGCTGGAGGAGACGCTGAGGACGGCGAGCGCGCGCATCTTCGCGGTCGTCATGTCGTATTCGCGCAGCTCTTCCGAAAGATTGGCGTTCCAGCGCGCCATCAGCCGGTTCATCAGATAGGGCGCGAAATGATTGAGGCCGATTTCGCCCATGGTCGGGCGCTTGGCGTTCTCATCCCGCTTGCGCCTTAAAACGGTGCCTGAAAACCGTTCCTCCATCGACGATGCTCCCCAGGAAACTTGTTACTTCAGCGATGATGCGAGCAGGAAGCCGGAGCCTCCGCCAAGGCCTGGACCGGGATGCGCCGAAGCGCCGATGTGGTACAGGCCTGATATGTGGGTGCGGTGGTTAACAGATGACTTGAAGGGACGCCAGATGAAAAACTGGTCGAGGCCGCAATAGCCGCCATAGGGGTCGCCGCCGACGAGGTTCATGTTCATGGCTTCCAGATCACCCGGAGAGTAGGCACGGCGGGCGAGCTTTATGCTCGAGAAGTTCTCGATATGGCTTGATAGCAGCGCTTCGACGCGGTCGGCATAACGTTCCCGCACCTCTTCCGTCCAGCGGCCGTCCTCCGGTGTTGCGATTTCGCCGGCGGCATCGCCCTTGATATGGCGCGGTGCTTCAGGAAGCTGCAGCCAGAGGATCGATTTTCCTTCCGGTGCACGGCTCGGATCGAGCGCGACGGGCTGCCCGACGCAGACGGTTGGCTCGGCAGGCAATAGTCCGCGCTCGCATTCGTTGGCGGCACGCGACACGCCGTCGAGGCCAGGGGTCAGATGCAGCAGCGCGACCTTGCCGAGTTCGGCGTCGGCCTTCCAGCGCGGCGGCTCGGAAAGCGCGTAGTGGATCTGCATATTGCCCTTGCCATAGCGGTAATTGGCAACGCCGGATTTGACCTCGGCCGGCATTGAATCCGGCCAATCTTCCATCAGCCGGTCATAAAGCTGGTTGGGTGTCACCGAGCAGATGACGCCGGATTTGGCCCTCAAGATTTCGCCGCTCGCAAGGCGCACGCCGTCGGCGCGGCGATTGGGGCCTGGGATGATGGCAGCGACATCGGCATTGAGGCGGATTTCGCCGCCATGGTCGCCAATCAGCCGTTCGAAGGCTGTCAGCAACTTTGCGGCGCCGCCCTTGACGATCGGCGCACCGCCGAGCTCGAGCGCGAAGCCGATCACTTTCAGCATTTCAGCAGAATAGGCGCTTTCGGGTCCAAGCCCGCAATGAAGCACCCAGGGCGCCCAAAGGGCGCGGATATCCTCGGATTTGTAGCTGGTTTCGAGATAGCCGCGCGCCGGCGTCAGCGCGTCGCCAAACCAGGCCGCAAGCTTGCGCAGGCCGCGGTTCCAGCCCTGCTTTGCAACGGTCTTCAAGGTCGATCCCGACCATAGCGCACCGCCGAGCAGGGAAAACAGGAATGGCGCGTCGGCGGCAAGCGCCTCCATCTCGCGAGAGAAGGTCTGCCCGTCGCCCAGCGACAATTCGTCAAAGGTAGCGATATTACGCCGCCTGTCCTTGGAAAAGATGACATGCGAACCGTCGGGTCGCAGCGCGCCTGTGGGAAGGTCGGCATGGGCGAACTCCAGGCCCCGCGCCTCCAGATCCTTGCCGATGGCGCCATAGGCCGGCGAGGTCAGGAACAGCACCATGGTCGTCGCCATGACGTCGTGAATGAAGCCGGGCTCGGTGATCTCCTCGGTGCGCAGGCAGCCGCCTATGCGGTCGTTGCGCTCGAGCACGAGCACCTTATGGCCTTTTTTGCCAAGCATCGCGGCAGCGACAAGTGCATTAATGCCGCTGCCGACGATGATGTAATCATGATCGCCCATTGCCAGTGCCCCTCATAGGCAAGATAAAATGGAAAGGAGGGGCCTAAATTACCCGCAGGCCCCACCTTTTCCAGCCTATCATGCAATCAACGCCAAAGCACGAACCGGCGAGCCGGTTCCCTTGACGAACTTGAGCGGGGCGGCGATCAGCACCGCGCCCTTGGCCGGAAGCTGATCGAGATTGGAGAGGCTGGCGAGGCCATAGCGGTTGGCCTTGTGCATCAGGTTGTGCGCCGGGAAAGGCGGGTTCATGCCGCCGGCGGATCCGGCATCGGTGCCGATCGTTTCCGAACCCCAGCCGATAATGCCCTTGCTCAGCAGATATTCGATGGCTTCGGCCGTCGGGCCGGGAGAATGGGGGCCGTTTTCATCGGCGTTCAGGAAGGCCTCGGTCGAGCCGTTGCGCTTGTACCAGTCGGTGCGCAGCAGCACCCAGCTGCCGGCATCGATCGCGCCATGCTGGGCTTCCCATTCCTTGATGCTGTCGACCGTCAGCAGATAGTCGGGATTGGCGGCGGCTTCCTTGGAGCGGTCGATGACGTTGACTGGAGCGACGAAATTCTGCGGAGGGATGGTATCCGTCGTGTTGTTCGGATTGTCCTTGCCGGTGATCCAGTGGCAGGGCGCATCGAAGTGAGTGCCGGTATGCTCGCCGAGTTCCAGCCAGTTCCAGGCCCAGAACGGGCCGTCCTGGTTGTATTCCGAGATCGTATGGACCTTGACCTTGGGCGTGTTCTTGCCGAACTGTGGCGGCAGGTAGAGCACCGGCGTATCCGGGCCGAGCGGCGCGGTGAGATCGACGACCTTGACGGAGCCCGAAATCAGGGCGGTGGCCAGGCTGGCGAGTGTGTTGGCAGTCATGATAGCGTTCCCTTTGTTGTCGCAGGAGCCCGTACGGAGAGCCGCTTCGCGGGTCTTCAAACGGGATCTAGCGTGAAGCCATTTTCGCCAGACGCGGGGTGCCTTTCCTCTCAGCACCAGACCCGCGCGGCGGCGGAATGAGGGGAGCCTATGTCACAATATATGATATTGCAAGCATTCCGGCATGGGGGAGGCGTCCAATTTTGACGCGTTTGCAGGGGTCGCCTCTGAGTCATTAAGTTGCTGAAAATGAAAGGATATTATAGAAACAACTTTGGCATATGCTCGCACTGGTTGCTAATACCGGCGAAATTCGCGCCAATAAATACTTGAAGCTTAAAGCTCAAGATGTATGCATGTGACAATAATAATCACCGACGAATGAGGGGCGAACGATGAGCTATGATGCGATCATAGTGGGAGCGGGGCACAATGGCCTGGCGGCGGCGGTGCATCTGGCGGCGAAAGGCTGGAAGGTTGCCGTCATCGAGGGCAATGCTGAGCCGGGCGGTGCAGTCAAGACCCGCGAGGTGACGCTGCCCGGCTTCAGGCACGATCTTTGCGCCATGAACCTTTCCATGTTCGCAGGCTCCGCCTTCTTTGCGCAGTACAAGAATGAGCTGTTGGCCGAAGGCCTGGGCTTCGGGCCCGCTGCGGATTGCTTCGCCAGCGTCTTCCGCGACAATACCTACCTCGGCGTCAGTACCGATCTGGAGAAGACTGCGGGTGCCATCGCCGATATATCGCCGCAGGATGCTGCCGCCTGGCGCAATATGCTCTCGCAGTTTGGCGCGGATGCCCCGCATATCTTCGGTCTGCTCGGCTCGCCCATGCCCTCCATGGCCGCCGCCAAGGTCGTCTGGAAGGCGTGGCGCGAAAAGGGGATCGGCTGGGTCTACGACACGGCGCGCATGCTGTTTGCCTCGCCGCGCGATTTTCTCGACGCCCGCTTCCAGAATACCAAGCTCAAAACGATGATGGCCGCCTGGGGGCTGCATCTCGATTTTGCGCCCGATGTCGCCGGCGGCGCGCTGTTTCCTTATCTCGAATCCATGGCCAATCAGGCCTTCGGCATGGTGATCGGCAAGGGGGGAGCCGATACGATCATCAAGGCGATGGCGGCCGTGCTGAAGAGCAAGGGCGGCGAATTGATGCTGGGCACGCGCGTCGACAAGATCGTCACGGCAGGCGGAAAGGCGACGGGCGTCGTTCTTGCCGATGGACGCCGCTATGAAGCGAAGCGCGCCGTTATTGCCAACATCCATCCGCAGATCCTCTTCGGCAAGCTTCTCGATCAGGATCCGTCGCGCCAGGAGTTCGATGGCAAGGTTTCTCGCTTCCGGCCCGGCCCTGGCACGATGATGATCCATCTGGCGCTGTCGGGTCTTCCGGACTGGACGGCGGGCAAGGCGCTGCAGAATTTCGCCTATGTGCATATCGCGCCGGATCTCGAAATGATGTCGCGCGTCTATGCCGAGGCGATGGGCGGCTTGCTGCCGGTCGAGCCTGCCCTGGTGGTGGGCCAGCCCACAGCCATTGATCCCTCGCGCGCGCCTTCCGGGCAGCATGTGCTCTGGATACAGGTGCGCGTCCTGCCGGCGCAATTCCGTGGCGATGCCGCAGACGAAATCACCGGCGCTGACTGGGACGGGATCAAGGATGCCTATGCGGAGCGGGTCCTCGATATCATCGAGCGCTACGCCCCAGGCTTGCGTAGCAAGATATTGGGCCGCTCGGTCTTTTCTCCCATCGATCTCGAACGCGAAAATCCGAACCTTGTCGGCGGCGACAATCTCTCGGGTAGCCATCACCTCGACCAGAACTTCCTGTTCCGCCCCGTTGCCGGCTATTCGCGTTACAAGACGCCCGTGGGATCGCTGTTCATGTGCGGGGCCTCGACATGGCCGGGTGCGGGAACGGGTGCCGGTTCCGGTTTCATGTTGGGGAAAATGCTGGCCAAGTGACGGCAAAGCGACTTGACGGCCAAACCTTTGACATTTCAAAAATCGTTCCCTAGATCGCTTAGATTGATGATGCGGAATGATAGGCCGAGGCGACGTCATGACAGAGTCCGAGAGTGCAAACGTTGATCTGGAGATCATTGTCCAGGGAGCGCAGGAAGGCAAAAAGCTGGAGCTGCGGCTCTGGCTGCGCATGCTGTCGACCACGAAGCTGATCTCACAGGAAATCCGCCGCCGGCTGCGCAACGAGTTCGGCGCGACCCTGCCGCAATTCGACCTGATGGCGCAGCTCTATCGCGAGCGCGAGGGCCTGCGGCTCGGAGAGCTGTCGAAGCGCACCATGGTCACCAATGGCAACGTCACCGGGCTTGTCGAGCGGCTGGAGGCCGATGGCCTCGTATTGCGCGTGACTCCCGATGGCGACCGGCGCGTGACGGTCGCGAAGCTGACAGCGAAGGGCGAGACGTCATTCAGCGCCATGGCGGCCGCCCATGAGGGCTGGCTGCGCGATATGATGGCGGATGTCGATCCCGCCATCGTCAGCGAGTTGTGGCGGGATATCGGCGAGGTGAAGTCATCGGTGAGCAACCATCTTTCGGGTGCCGATTTCGAGTAGCGATCGTAGGCCCGCTTGTTTCCAAGCGATTGCCTGCGGAAAACCGCCATGCGCCTTTCCCGACGCCGTTCTAACGGGCGCGCTCGCCCTTGAACTTCTTCTCCAGCACGCTGACGAGGCGCACCATCGGCCAGAGCAGGATGACATAGATCACCGCGGCCATGATCAGCGGCGAGGGGTTGGCGTAGAAGCCTTGGGCATTCTGGCCTTCTTTCAGCAGTTCCGGCAGCGCCACAGTCGAGGCAAGCGACGTATCCTTGAACATCGAGACGCAATTGCTTGTCGTCGGCGGGATGACGATGCGGACCGCCTGCGGCAGCACGACCTTGTAAAGCGTGATCAGGAAGGGAATGCCGAGAGCTGCCGCGGCTTCGAACTGGCCGCGCGGCACGCTTTCGATGCCAGAGCGGAAGACTTCAGCCGAATAGGCCGCAAGCACGATGGAAAAGCCGATGATCGCCGACCACCAGGCCGAAAAGCTGATGCCGACGAAGGGCAGCGCGTAATAGATCAGAATCAGCACGACCAGCATCGGCATGGCGCGCATGATGTCGATATAGGCGATCATCAGCAGTTGCAGCGGCTTAGGAGCATAGAGGCGAACCAGGCTGACGATGAGGCCGCCGGTCACGCCGATCAGGATGCTGACCACGCCGAGCGCGATGGTCATCCAAAGCCCGCGCAACAGCTGCGGGAAAGCCGAGATCATGACGTCGGAATTGAAGAAGGTATCGACGAAAGACATTGGCACTCCCGTGTGCAAGACGAAGACAAGATCTCTTAGAGCATTTCTGCATTAAACGGAGTCGCAGAAATGCTCTATCTCTTTGTTTTTACGCAATTCCGGACGAAAAACCGCTTCGCACTTTTGCCGGAATTGCTCTTGTATCTGCGCCGGTCGTTACGACCGGCGCAGCTCATTTCGACGATGATCTTTTGATCACGCCTTGGGGATAGGCAATTCGGTGACGGTGGAGGAGCCAGTCGGCGCCTTGCTGCCGAACCACTTCTCGTGGATCTTTTCCAGCGTGCCGTCCTTCTTCATCGCGGTGATGGCGTCGTTGATCTTGCCGAGCAGCGGCGAATCCTTGGTCATCATCAGGCCGTATTGCTCGCCGGTCTTGATGCGATCCTTGATGGCGAAGCCCTTGGTCTTGACGAAGAGATACTGCATGCCCGGAATGTCGCTGACGACGGCGTCGATACGGCCGGCGCCGAGATCGAGGAACATGTCCTGCTGCGAATTGTAGCCCTTGACGTCGGCAAAGCCCTTAGCGGCCTTGTTGTCATTGACCCATTTTTCGCCGGTCGAGCCGGAGAGTACGCCGACGACCGCGCCCTTGAGATCGGCGAGCGCCTTGATCGAGCTGCCTTCCTTGGTGGCGACGCCCATGTCGGAGTCGTAGTAGGGCTGCGTGAAGGACTGCGACTTCAGGCGCTCCGGCGTGATGGTGATGGACGAGATCGCCACGTCGATGCGCTTGGAGCTCGTTGCCGCAAACAGGGCCTGAAAGCCATAGTCGGCGATGTTGGTGGTCATGCCGGCGCGCTTGGCCGCTTCGTTGACCACATCGACCTCGAAGCCTTCGAAACCGCCATTGGCAGTTTTGTATTCGAAGGGCGGGTTGTTCGGATAGGAGCCGACATTCAGCGCGTCGGCGGCATAGGCAAAGTGGCTTCCGCCGGCCAGGCCGACGGCGGTCGCGAGGACCAGCAGACTACGACGAGTTATATGCATTTTTTAGTCTCCCTCTGGTTATGGCTGCGGGCTTTCCTCTCACCCGCGGTATTCCCCGTCCGCCCGTCAGGGCGGCCGTCTCATGTCATCGCATCGACCATGCGGTCGAGGGCGAGGCGCATCTGTTCGGTTTCGCGGAAAGTGCACATGCGCAGGAATGACCGCGAGGATTCTCCGAAGTGATAGCCGGGCGCCAGACCGACGCGGGCCGTCTCCAGAATGCGCTCGCAAAGCGCGGTCGCATCGGGCTCTCCCTGCAGTGCGAAGAAGGCATACATGCCGCCGCGCGGCTTTTCCGGAAGGATCATGCCGGGTATCTGCGGCAGCTTCTCATAAGCAAGGTCGAGGCCGGCCTTGATCCGGCCGCGGATCTCGGCAATCAGCGGCTCGCCTTCGCGCAACGCCGCGGCGGCCCCTGCCTGTACCATCGCCGATGTGCCGCTGTTGATATATTGCGTCATCGCACCGAGCTGGTCGGCAATCGCTGAAGGATGCGTCAGCCAGCCGACGCGCCAGCCGGTCATCGCCCATGCCTTCGAAAAGCTGTTGACCGCGATCACGCGATCGCCGTCTTCCGCCACCTGCAGGATCGACGGTGCAATCTCGCCGTCGAAATAGAGGCGGGCATAGACTTCGTCGGAAATGATCCAGATGCCGGTGCGGCGGCTGAAGTCGAGCAGTGCCAGCATCTCCTCGCGAGAGGCGGTCCAGCCCGTCGGATTGGCGGGCGTCGACAGGAAGATCGCGCGGGTGCGCGCATCGCAGCGGGCAAAGAGCTTGTCGAGATCGAGGCGCCAGTCGGTATCGAAATCAAGCGATACGGCGCGCGGCTCGCCGCCGATCAGGTGAATGGCGTTGTGGATATTCGGCCATTGCGGCGCGACGTAGACGACATTGGTGCCGACGTCGACGAGCAGTTCGAGCGCCATATAGAGCGCCTGCACGCCGCCGGGAGCGACCGTCGTGCGCTCGATGGGGATAGGGCGCTGGTGCCAGCGGGTCTGATAGTCCGAGAGCGCCTCGTTCAGCGTCGGGAGACCGCGCATGTTCGGGACATAGAAGGTCGCGCCATCGTCCAGCGCCTTCTTCGCGGCGTCGCGGATGAAGGCCGGCGTCACGATGTCGCCTTCGCCGAACCAGAGCGGTATGACGCCGCCGAGTTCGCGGGCGCGCTTGGCGAGGACGGCGATGTTGTCGGTGCGCATGTCGCGGATCTGGGCGCGGATGCCTTCAAGGGCGTCGCGACCGGCGATGGCGTTCGGCAAATTGTGCTGCGGCAGAAGAGACAAGGAATTCCCCTGGGAAATCGGTGTTGAAGGAACGAAACGACGGCTTAAACCTGCGCCCGGATTGCTCTTCATTTTCGAATGCTTATCCAAAAACAAATGCATTTCAAGGACAAATTTTAAGCTTAAAGGTCCATGTTTTCATCCGCTTCGGTTGCTGTCGGCATGTACATTAAAGGTTTGGAATCGTTCATTTTTCCTTCGCCTCCGAAGTGCTCTGATGCTTCTTGGCCCCGACGATGCCCGCTGCCATGCCGGCGCCGAGAAACATCGTGTCGCTCGCGAGCAGGAAGAAGCTTATGCCTGCTTGCGACCAGGCGCCGACATCGTCAGGCGAAGGGCGAAAAATACCGACCGCACGGTCGGCCGAAAGAGCCGTTTCCGTGATGGTGCGGATGGCGGCGTCGAGCTTTTCCTTTCCTGCCGGTCCAATCGCATCGATCGAGACCGAGAGATCGCCAGGGCCGATGAAAATGAGGTCGACACCGTCGACGGCGGCGATATCGGCAACGTTGGCTAGCCCTTCGGCCGTCTCGACCTGGATGGCAAGCACCAGTTCGGCATTGGCCTTGGCGAGATAATCGGGGATGCGGTAGCCATAGGCTGCGGCGCGGCCGGGACCGACGCCACGCGCGCCAAGCGGCGGATAGCGTGTGGCCTGTACGGCAGCCCGAGCCTGCTCGGCTGTTGAAATCCTTGGCACCAGAACGCCTGCGGCGCCTGCATCCAAAACGGCTGCAATGTCTTCGGCGGCATGCCCGGGGACGCGGACCATGGCGGGAACGCGGTGGAGATCGGCGGCACGGATCAGATCCTCGATGCGCTCGCGGCCGATCTGCGAATGCTCCCAGTCGATGCAGAGGAAATCGACGCCTGCGGCTGCCGTGACTTCGATGGCGACCGGATGCGGGATGGCCGCAAAGGTGCCGACAATCAGCCTGCGCTCGATGCAATTCCGGCGGAAATCGCTCATCCTCTTCCTCTCACTCCCACGGTCCTCTCAACGAGGGATAGACCGAAAAGCCATAGCTGCGAAGCGGTAATCCACTTTGAACTCGAGGTCGCTTTCCGTATCGTTGCCGATTGCAACTGACGATGCGGAGCATTGCGGTGGCGGGGTTGTTCGGGCGCCGCCACCGCTCATGAGCGCAGCTTATTTGCGCCGCGCCATGACCTTGGTCAGGACCGCCTCGAACCGGGCGATCTCCTCGATCTTGTTATAATGCACCAGCGACACGCGAATGGCGCCCGTTTCCATGGAAAGGCCCAGGCGCTTCATCAGGCGCGGTGCGAACATGTGACCGTCGCGCAGGCCGATACGCTCCTTGCCCATCTCGCCGGCAAATTCCTGCGGCGTGATGCCTGGCATGTTGAAGCAGATTGTGGGAACGCGCTGTTCGAGACGGTTTTCGTCGGAGACGCCATAGATGGTGGCGCCGTGGCGCTTCAGCACCGCGATCATTTCGCGCGAGAGCAACAGTTCATATTGGCGGATCGCGCCCATGGCGGCTGCAAGCGCCTCACGGCGGCTGTGGTTGCCGCTCGGCAGGAAGCGACGGCCGAGGCCTTCGAGATAGTTGACCGCGGCGTTCATGCCGGCGACGTTCTCGTAGGTGAAGGTGCCGACTTCGATCTTGTAGGGCGGCACGTCCGGAATGAAGTCTTCCTTGAATGTGGGAAGCTTGACCAACGCGTCGTAGCGACCCCAGAGGAAGCCCATATGCGGCGAGAAATTCTTGTAGCCGGAGCAGACGAGATAGTCGCAGCCCCAGGCCTGAACGTCGATCAGGCCATGCGGGCCGTAGTGGACGCAATCGAGGAAGGTTTCGGCACCGGCGGCTTGTGCCAGTTTGCAGACGGCAGCGACATCGACGATGGTGCCGATCGAATGCGCCGTGACTGTGCAGGCAACGAGCCGGGTTTTGTCGTTCAGGAGCGGCTTCAGATCTTCCGGATGCAGCGTGCCGTCCTCGCGCATGCGCCACCAGACGATCTTGGCGCCTTCACCTTCCAGCGCCATCCAGGTGGCGATGTTGGCGTCGTGATCCATGTCGGTGACGACGATCTCGTTGCGTTCTCCGAGCAGCTTGGCAATGCCGAGGCTCACGAGACGAATGAAGGAGGTGGCGTTCTGGCCGAAGGAGATTTCTTCCGGGCGATAGGCGTTGACCAGCATGGCGACGCTTTCGCGCGCTTCGTCCAGATTGCGGTCGACGCCCTGGCTGTGCTGGTATTTCGCCATGCGCTGAACGTTGAAATCGATCAGGTGATTGGCAACCGCATCCACCACCGTCTGCGGCACCTGCGCGCCGCCTGCATTGTCGAGAAAGACAAAATCGCCAGCCTTCTGGATGGCCGGGAACATGGCGCGGACCTCGTCGACCGGGAAATTGTTATGGCCGGCGAATTGCGATGCGGAAGGGGCGGAGCTCATGGGGATCTCGCTCTGTATGTTGGGATTGAAACTTCTATTTTGATCATTTGATCACAAAATACTTTAAGGTTCAACCAAATTTCTCAACCTATGTCGGAAGTTTAGCGGCGGGTGGAACTGGAGCCCTTGCGCGGCTCGTCCTGCGTGGCCGGGCAATAGTCCTGCAGGATTTCGTGGGTGCGTCTGATATCGGCGACGACCCCATCTCGGGCGGCGGCAAAATCACCGGCTTTCAGCGCCTTGACGATCGCGACGTGCTCGCCCGCAGGGTCGAGCTGGCCGCTGCGCATCAAAGGCTCGACCGAGGCTGAGAGCATGCGCATGTAGGGGCCGAAGCGCAGCCACAAGGTCTCGATCAACTGCAGCAGCACTTCGGAGCCGGAAGCGCTGTAGATGGTGAAGTGGAACTGCTGGTTCTTGGCCATCAGGTCGTAGACGTTGGCGCCGAGGCCGATCACATGCTGTTCGCCGGCGATGCGCTCAAGCGTTTCAATGTCGGTGGGGGTGAGGTTCGGCATGCCGAGCTCGGCGGCCAGGCCCTCCACAGCGATGCGGGCGCGGCAAAGATCGTCGAGTCGCGCAAGCGTGACGATCGGAATGCGGGCCGAGCCGTTGGCGGCGACTTCCAGGGCATTTTCGGCGGCGAGCCGGCGCAAGGCTTCGCGGACCGGCATGTTGCTGGTTCCGAAGGTTTCGGCGAGCGAGGCGATCGTCAGGGTCTGGCCGGGATCGAAATTGCCGGCCATGAGCGCATTTCTCAGCTGCTGATAGACGCTCTCCTGGATCGTCGTTCTGGAGGACACCGGTTCCAGGGCTATGCGCACGCTTGCTTCCTTTTCACTGCTGGGACTCGTCCATGGTAAAACGAAGGGCAGGCGAAAGGAAAGGGGCTCGCGGGGCCTTGCTCAGGCTTCCTCAGCCTCCCAGCTTGCCTTATCGGCTTGACCGGTCTTCGCCGAGGCCTTTCGCAAGCCAAGGCCGACACCGATGAGGGCGAGGGCGCCGCCGATGGCATGGTAGGAATGCAACTGCTCTCCGAGAAGTGCCCAGGCCAGTGCCGCGACGAGGATGGGTAGCAGATTGATCAGTAGCGATGTCCGGCTCGCTCCGAGCCTTTGAATGCCGATCATCCAGCAGAGCGGGGCAATGAGCGAGGTTGGGATTGCGGCATAGAGGATCAGCGGCAGGTTTGCTGCGGTGACCGGCGAGATATCGCCCACCAGGAAAATCGGGACTAGCAGCATGGTCGAGAAGCCGATCTGCCAGAAGAGCTGCTGCCACATCGGTATCGGCATGGCCCAACGCTTGAGCATGACGCCATAAAGTGCATTCGAGAGGACGGCGATGATCATCAGTCCGTCGCCGATATGGAAGCCGCCGTTTATCAGCCGCATCGGGTCTCCCTGCGATGTCAGGTAGACAAGCCCGATCAGCGAAATGGCGCATCCTGCGATGCTCGCGGTCGTCAGTCTTTCGCCTGCCAGCAGGCCGGCGAGCAAGGTCGACATCAGCGGCATCAGAGCAACCATCACGCCCATGTTGACGGCCGATGTCGTCTTGGCCGCCTCATAGGCGAGGCTCTGGTAGATCACCATGCCAAGGGCGCCGAGGATGGTGAGCCTCAGCCAATGCTCGCGCAGCGCGGCCCGGTTTCGCCATGCCGCGCGGCCGACGAAGGGCAGGAGCACGACGAAGGCCAGCAGCCAGCGATAGAAAGAGATCGAACCCGGAGAGATCACGCCGGCGGAAGCCTTGGTAACGACGGTGTTGCCGGACCAGATCAGCACCGTCAGCAGCGGCGCCAATCCGACTGCGCTGACGATGGATGCGGATGAGTTCGACTGATTGCTCATGGAACAGTCTCCCGACGTCGTTCTGGCTTCGATGCGAAACGAGGAATGGCGAACATCATTCGCCACCGTGGGGCTCTTCTACCGCCTGTCCGAATTCTGGTATATAACGAGATTAGGACAATCAGTAGTGAAATGACGACATGCCGGACAGGCCTCCACGCATTCAGGGCGATCCGCCCAATCCCGTTTCCTTTCGGACGGAGAATTATAGAGCGGGCACGGTCTTTCCCAAAAAGAGCCAGCCCTGGGGCGAACTCAATTACGCGCTTATCGGCGTCTGCGAGTTCGACATTCAGGGCGTGCGCTATCTGTCGCCGCCGCATTATGCCATCTGGCTGCCGCCGGACACGATGCACGGCGCCCACAATCAGCATGATCTGCGCTATGTGACCGTCTATGTCGAACGCGGGCTCTGCGCCGATTTGCCTGATAAGCCCTCGATGCTGAGCATCAGCCCGCTGCTGAAGGCGATCCTCGCAGATTTCGCCGCGCGGGATATCACCATGCCGGAAACAGCAGAAGATTTGCGGCTCGCGCAGGTTCTGGTCGATCAGATTCGTCTGGCGCCCGGCTGCGATAACTATCT
Organism: Rhizobium freirei PRF 81; assembly: GCF_000359745.1. Lineage (GTDB taxonomy): Bacteria > Pseudomonadota > Alphaproteobacteria > Rhizobiales > Rhizobiaceae > Rhizobium > Rhizobium freirei. The sequence goes on along the minus strand of NZ_AQHN01000056.1, from coordinate 44,328 downwards.
GCCGTTTTCAGATGACCCATTGCTTGGCCCGGTTCTGAGCGCCCTGCAGGCCGATCCCGGCGACCGGCACTCGCTCAGCGAATGGGCGCGCCGGATGGGAACGACCGAGCGGACTTTGTCGCGCCGATGCCAGGACGATCTCGGCCTTTCCTTCAACGAATGGCGCCAGCGATCCAAGCTCGTCGCCGCCCTGTCGCTGATCGAAGCCGGCGAGCCGGTTCAGCGCATCGCCTCGCGACTGGGCTATAGCAACGCGTCCGCCTTCATCGCCATGTTTCGCCGGCTGACGGGGACGAGCCCGACGCAGATAAGATAGCGCGTTCATGGCTCGATCATCAGGATGTCGAGCTTGCGCAGCCGTTCCGGATCGGCCATTGCATCGACGGCCGTGACCAGATTGTCCTCATTAAGCGTAAAGCCAAGCGCGATGCGGAGCTGCCCGCCGATAACCACGACGGCGCCGACGGCGCCATCGATGACGGCTGGTCGTGCTGCTTGCGCGCGGCCGTTGAAGGTCGCGGCGACGGCGGCCCGCCCTCGGATTTCGCCGACGGATCCCATATGAGCCGCGACGGCATCCGGACGGAAGATCGCTTCGGGATCAAGCACGGCCAATAGCGCCTGCATGTCGCCGACGCGGGAGGCTGTCAGGAAGGCATCGACCACATGGCGCTGGCGGGTGAGATCGGCTTCCGTTGTCGATGGCGTATCCTGCACGCGGCGGCGGGCGCGGCTCGCAAGCTGGCGCGTCGCAACCGTCGTGCGTCCCAGAATCGGGGCTATATCGTCGAAAGAGACGTCGAACATGTCGTGCAGAACAAAAGCAAGACGTTCGGCCGGATTGAGTTTTTCCAGGACGACCAGAAGGGCGAGGCCGACGGAATCGGCCAGTAGAGCATCCTGTTCCGGATCGGTGCCGTTTCCGGCCTCATGTACCACCATCGGTTCGGGAACATGAATTGTCAGCGGTTCTTCGCGGCGGGATTTGCGGGCGCGCAGCAAGTCGAGGCAGATGCGTGCGGTGACCGTCGTCAGCCAGCCGCTGAGATTTTCGACATCGGTGGTGTCGCTTCTGACCAGGCGCAGCCATGTTTCCTGCACGGCATCCTCGGCCTCCGTGCGCGAGCCGAGCATACGATAGGCAACGGCGCGCAGATGCGGCCGGTTCGCCTCGAATTTTTCCGACTGCCACTTTTTTTCGTCCATCGGTCACATTCCCTCATCGTGTTCCGTCAGACCTATGACGAACGAAATCCGGCCGGTGTGACAACGGATCGGCAGGAAAGTGCATCGTCTGAACGCGAGCGGCAACAGCGCTCGCACAACAGAGGAAACAAATATGCAAGCTCGTATGAAGAACCCAGCCCTCGTCCTGCCCGAAACGCTGCAGGCGCTTATGGCCGTCAGCAATTCGATCAAGGATCGCGGCCTGTCGGAAAACACCATGGACCTCGTGCATCTGCGCGTCAGCCAGATCAACGGCTGCAGCGTCTGCACCGATATGGGCTTTCGCAAGCTGCAGAAGGCGGGCGAAACGATGGAACGTATCGTCGGCGTCTCCGCCTGGCGCGAAATGCCCTATTTTTCGGATGCCGAGCGCGCGGCTCTTGCTCTAGGGGAAGCCGTCACCCGGCTTGCCGACCGGCCGGATGCCGTCACCGACGAGATTTGGAACGAAGCCGCCCGGCATTACGATGAGAAGGCATTGTCCGCCCTCATCGTTGCGATCGCGATCGACAATGTCTGGAACCGGCTGAACTCGACGGTTCGCCAGCAGGCGGGAGCCTCCTGGAACTGAAGGATGCCCGAAGCCGCGATCCCTCTCCCTTGGAAAAGGGAGAGGGCGATTTTCCGATCTTACGCTTCACCGACCCGTGCGGTCACCAGCAATTTCGCCAGCCAGTCGACGAAAACGCGCACCTTGTTGCTGAGGTGCCGGTTGGGCGGATAGACGATGTGCATGGGCATGACAGGCCGGGTCCAGCCTGAGAGGACGGGCACGAGGTCTCCCCTGGCAAGCGCATCCCGCGCCATGAAGCTCGGCACCTGCGCGATGCCGAGGCCGGTCAACGCCGCATGAATGTAGCTGCGGCCGTCATTGACCGAGAGGATATAGCGGGGGCTGATCTCCAGAGACTCATTGCCGCGTTCGAAGACGAAAGGAACCGTACGGCCGGTTTGCGAGCGAAAGTAGCAGACCGCATGATGACTGGTTTCAAGGTTCTCCGGCCGTTCCGGGACGCCGTGCTTCTCGATATAAAGAGGAGATGCGCATGTGACAAAGTGCATTTCGCCGACGCGCCGGGCGATCAGCGACTGGTCGCTCGGCATGCCTGCGCGCAAGGCGCAATCGACATTCTCGGCCAGATAGTCCACGAGCCGATCGCCGACGCCGAGATCGATGTGGATGTCGGGGTAGCGCTGGTGAAAATCACACAGTGCCGGCATCACGATCTTCTCGGCGAAGGCGCCGGCCATTTCAACACGCAGGCGGCCGCCCGGCAGGCTCTGCGAATTGCTGATGCTGCCGTCCAGCTCCTCGATCTCGGAGAGGATCTGAATGGCGCGTTCGTAGTAAAGCGCACCATCCGTCGTCACCATGACGCGCCGGGTCGTGCGGTTCAGAAGTTTGGCGTGAAGATGCGCCTCGAGCGACTGGATGAGCGTCGTCACCGTTGCCTTCGGCATGGAAAGGGCGGCGGCGGCGCGGGTGAAGTTACCCGTTTCGACCACGCGCGCGAATGCCCGCATTGCTGATAATTGGTCCATTCTATGATGTCCCTTGACCTCGACGAAAAGAGGTCGATTGTTTGTGATCCTGAATAGTCTGATCGAATATAGGCTACTTATTCTCGAAGCGGAATAACAATATGTTTTAATCGTAATTGTTGCAATGCGGCATGGGGGCGCCAAAGACCGCATTATCGAGAATATGATTGAAAGCATGTTAGAGGGCTGCTGGATTGGATCATATTCACTCGAACAGATAGGGAATTGGGTCGATGAGTGCGCCGTGGAAAGATGTTGTGCTGGAAAACGTGCCTACGGGGCCGGTGGCAGCTCGGATCTATAACGGCGAAGGTTTGAAGAAGGCGGCACCCCTCGTGCTTTATCTGCACGGCGGCGCTTTTCTCGATACCGACCATGCGACCAACAGACCGGTGGCGGCAAGCCTCGCAGAGGCCGGGGCCATCGTGGTTGCGGCTGATTATACGAGCTGCAATCAGAATGCTTTTCCGAAGGTGCTCGAATGCGCCTACGGGATTCTCGCCTACCTCAGCAACAAGCGGAACATGCTTGCGCTGGGCGGGGCGAAAAAATCGCTGCTGTTTGTCGCCGGAGAGGAATCGGGTGGCAATGTCGCAGCGGGCGTCGCTTTGAAGGCGCGCGACCAGATACCGGGCTCGCTGGACGGGCAGGTATTGATCTCGCCTTTGCTCGATCCCTTCATGGGATCGAAATCTTTCCTCCAGGCGGAGGAAAGCGGCATGCGCGAGCGCTGGACGGAGGGTTGGAACCGTTACCTGGGTTTCCTGGGCGGTGTTTGCCATCCCTATGCAGCGCCTCGATACTGTTCGCGGCTTTCGGGCCTCGCGCCGGCATTGGTGCTCACGGCCGAGGACGACCCGCTCCGCGACGAGAGCATGGAATACGGCAGTCGGCTGAGAGATGCTGGCGTCCGTGTTCGCCAGCAAGTCCTCCCCGCCGGGACAGGCTGGCCCACTCTCTACGGCGGGCAGTCGAAGGACAGGCCTTCATGGCAACGCGATGTATGCTGTTGTTTCAAGGGTTTTGTCGAAGACGTGCAGGCTTGATCGACGGCAGCGTTCCGATCGCGAGGGAAAACGCGGATCTGGATGAGATGTCGGAAGCAAAGGCAAGAAGTGATCTTCGTGCGGATACGTGGCGCTTCGAGCCCCTGACTGTATCGAGACAATAGGAATTTTTCGGTTCCCGTGTCCCAAGAGGGGACCAAAGGAGAGACTAACATGAAGTCCAACGGTAAGCGCTGGGCCCTATGGGGTGCCGGCATGGGTGTTGTTGCGGCCATTTCAGGCGCGGCTTTCTATCTGGAGCTGCCGCGTGGCGCTCAGGCAACCGAGGCAGCCGGCCCGGCGGCGACGCCGGCGATCCCGGTCACTGTCGCTGCTGTGGAGCCGCGCGACATTACCACTTGGCAGGAGTTTTCCGGCCGGCTTGAAGCCATCGACCGGGTCGAAATCCGGCCGCGTGTCGCCGGCGCAATTCAGTCCGTGCATTTCCGCGAGGGCGCCTTGGTCAAGCAGGGTGACCTGCTTGTGACGATCGATCCTGCACCCTATGAGGCAACGGTCGCACAGGCGCAGGCACAGGTATCGGCCGCCAAGGCGAAGCTTGATCTGACCAAGGTCGAAGTCGCCCGCGGCCAGAAGCTCTTCGACAACAAGACGATCTCGCAGAGCGACATGGATGCGCGCACCAGCAATTATGCCGAGGCGGAGGCCAATCTGAAGGCGGCGCAGGCGGCCCTGCAGACGGCGCAGCTGAACCTCGACTATACGCAGGTCCGCGCTCCGATCGCCGGGCGCGTCGGTAAGATCGCCGTCACCGTCGGCAATCTTGTCGCTGCCGGCTCCTCGTCGCCGGCACTGACAACGCTAGTATCGGTCGATCCGATCTATGCGAGCTTCAGCGCCAACGAGCAGACCGTGACCCAGGCGCTGGCCGAACTGCCGGCGAATGGTGGCGCCGTTGCGCCGATCGAGCAGATCCCGGTTCAGATCGGTACGGCAAGCGATAGCGGGACACCGATCAAGGGCAAGCTGCAGCTGATCGACAATGAGGTCGATGCGGCGAGCGGCACTGTCAGCGTTCGCGCAGTCTTCGACAATCCGGGCGGTCGTCTCATCCCAGGTCAGTTCGTGCGGGTCCGTATGGGTCAGCCGAAAGCCGAGAACAGGATCGTCATCGACGACCGCGCAGTCGGCACCGACCAGGATAAGAAGTTCGTCTTCGTCGTGGATGGCGAGAACAAGGTCAATTACCGGCAGGTCCAGCTCGGGTCGCTGGTTGACGGCCAGCGAGTGATCGAGAACGGCCTGAAAGCCGGCGAGAAGATCGTCGTCAACGGGCTGCAGCGGATCCGTCCCGGTGCAGTCGTCGCACCGCAGTTGGCAGAGAAGGTCGCGACCGCTCAGTAAGACTTCGCCTTCTGCCCGTGGGCAGAAGGCCGACATTCCGAAATCACATGATCCGCCGGCGGCTCTCAAATCGTCGGACAGGAATTTTGTATCCGTTCTCACCCCAGAGGGGGCTTTGATATGAACATCTCCAGATTCTTTGTCGACCGCCCGGTCTTTGCCGGTGTTCTTTCGGTCCTCATCGTGGTCGCCGGCCTGATCGGCCTCAGAGCGCTGCCGATCTCCGAATATCCAGAGGTTGTGCCCCCGTCGATTGTCGTGCGCGCCACCTATCCCGGCGCCAACCCGACCGTCATCGCCGAAACGGTGGCGACGCCGCTCGAAGAGCAGATCAACGGCGTCGAGGGCATGCTCTACATGTCCAGCCAGGCGACATCAGACGGCGCTCTCAACGTGACGGTCACCTTCAAGCTCGGCACCGATCCGGACAAGGCGCAGCAGCTCGTGCAGAACCGCGTTTCGCAGGCCGAGCCGCGCCTGCCCGCGGAAGTCCGTGCCCTCGGCATCACGACCGTCAAGAGCTCGCCCAATTTCATCGTGGTCGTCAACCTCGTCTCGGACGGGGCCGACCACGACATCACCTATCTGCGAAACTATGCGACCCTGAACATTAAGGATCGGCTCGCCCGGATCGAAGGCGTCGGGCAGGTGCAGGTCTTCGGCGCCGGCGACTATTCCATGCGTGTGTGGATCGATCCGCAGAAGGCGGCCGAGCATAATCTTGCCGCCAGCGACATTAGCAATGCGATCAGCTCCCAGAACGTCCAGGCTGCGGCCGGCATCATCGGTGCCTCACCCAGCCGGCCGGGCGTGGATCTGCAGCTCAACGTCAATGCCCAGGGCCGCCTGCGCACCCCTGAGGAGTTCGGCAACATCATCGTCAAGACGGGCGCCAACGGCGAGATCACCCGCCTTCGCGACGTCGCCCGCGTCGAGCTTGGTGCCCAAGACTATACGCTGCGTTCGCTGCTCGACGGCAAGCCGGCCGTCGCTGTCGCGGTTCTCCAGGCGCCCGGTTCGAACGCGATCGAGATCGCGAATAACGTGCGCTCGACCATGAACGTGCTGCAGCAGGCCATGCCTGCGGGTGTTAAGTACGAGATCGTCTACGACACGACGAAATTCGTCCGTGCCTCGATCGAGAAGGTGATCGACACGCTGCTCGAAGCCATCGCGCTCGTCGTCCTCGTCGTCATCCTGTTCTTGCAGACATGGCGTGCCTCGATCATCCCGCTGATCGCCGTCCCAGTATCGATCATCGGCACTTTTGCGGTGATGTATGTCTTCGGCTTCTCGATCAACGCGCTTAGTCTGTTCGGCCTGGTGCTGGCGATCGGTATTGTCGTGGACGACGCGATCGTGGTGGTCGAGAACGTCGAACGTAATATCGAGAACGGGCTCAGTCCGCGAGACGCTACCTACAAGGCCATGAAGGAAGTCTCCGGTCCGATCATCGCGATCGCGCTGGTCCTCGTCGCGGTCTTCGTGCCGCTAGCCTTCATCTCCGGCCTGTCCGGCCAGTTCTACCGCCAGTTCGCGCTGACGATCGCCATCTCGACCGTCATCTCGGCCTTCAACTCGCTCACCCTGTCTCCGGCACTGGCATCCCTGCTCCTGAAGGGCCATCATGCGCCGAAGGATCGGTTGACACGGATCATGGACGCGGTCTTCGGCTGGTTCTTCCGCGGCTTCAACCGGGCGTTCGGAGCCGGTTCGAAATACTACGGTAAGGGCGTCGGCGGCCTGCTGTCGCGAAAGAGCATCGTCATGGTGATCTACCTCGCGCTGGTGGGAGCAACCTATAGTCTGTTCGCAACGGTTCCAGGCGGTTTTGTGCCGTCGCAGGACAAGCAGTATCTGATCGGCTTCGCACAGTTGCCGGATGCTGCAAGCCTCGACCGTACGGAAGACGTGATCAAGCGCATGACGGACATTGCGCTGAAGCAGCCGGGCGTCGCCAACGCGATCGCCTTCCCGGGCCTGTCGATCAACGGCTTCACCAATTCCTCGAATGCCGGCGTCGTTTTCGTGACGCTGAAGGACTTCGACGAGCGCAAGACGCCGGACCTTTCTGGCGGGGCGATCGCCATGGCGCTGAACCAGAAGTTCGGCGTCATCCAGGATGCCTTCATCGCCATGTTCCCGCCGCCGCCGGTCAACGGTCTCGGCACGACAGGCGGCTTCAAGTTGCAGATTGAGGATCGCGCCGGCCTGGGCAACCAGGCGCTCGACCAGGCGGCCAAGGCAGTGATCGGCAAGGCCTACCAGACACCGGAACTCGCCGGCATCTTCTCGAGCTTCCAGATTAACGTGCCGCAGCTTTTCGCCGATCTCGACCGCGCCAAGGCAGAGCAGCTCGGGGTCTCCGTCACTGACGTCTTCCAGACGCTGCAGATCTATCTCGGTTCGCTCTATGTGAACGACTTCAACGCCTTCGGCCGCACCTACAGCGTCCGCGTGCAGGCCGATGCCAAGTTCCGCGCTCAGCCGGAAGATATCGGCCAGTTGAAGGTCCGTTCGGCATCGGGTCAGATGATCCCACTTTCAGCCCTGCTGAAGGTGAACGCCACGACCGGTCCGGAACGCACGAACCGCTATAACGGTTTCCTGGCGGCCGACATCAATGGCGGCCCGGCGCCCGGTTTCTCGTCAGGCCAGGCGCAAGCGGCAATCGAGAAGATTCTGCATGAGACGTTGCCGCCCGGTATAGACTTCGAATGGACGGACTTGACCTACCAGCAGATTCTGGCCGGCAATTCCAGCGTCGTCGTCTTCCCGTTGGCGCTGCTGCTGGTCTTCCTCGTGCTGGCCGCCCAATACGAGAGCCTGACATTGCCGCTCGCCATCGTCATGATCGTGCCGATGGGTGTATTGGCGGCGCTGACCGGAGTCTGGCTCACGGGTGGGGACAACAACATCTTCACCCAGATCGGCCTGGTGGTGTTGGTGGGCTTGTCGGCGAAGAACGCGATCCTGATCGTGGAATTTGCCCGCGAGCTGGAATTCGAAGGCCGTACGCCGGTTCAGGCCGCGATAGAGGCCAGCCGCCTGCGTCTGCGCCCGATCCTGATGACCTCCATGGCCTTCATCATGGGTGTCGTGCCGCTTGTCACCTCGACCGGTGCCGGTGCGGAGATGCGCGCTGCCATGGGTGTCGCTGTGTTCGCAGGCATGATCGGCGTCACCTTCTTCGGTATCTTCATGACGCCGGTCTTCTACGTGCTGATCCGCAGCCTGACGGGCAACCGTCCGCTGAAACAGCACCATCACAACGACAACGAACATTCGGCGGAGGTGCTCCCGATAGCCGCCGAATAGGGGCCGTGCCGAACAGTACTCCAGTGCTCGACGCGCCGAGGGCGGGACCGCAAGGTCCCGCCTTTTCCGTTGCGTGATCAATATTTTCGTTTCAGCTAATTTAATAGGATTTTCGGAGAATTCGCCGCGTGGCCGTCGATTTCCTTTGCATGCTGGCACCATAGGTCTATCAAGCTCTTGGATAAGTTGATTGACGTACGTCGGGCATGGGGAACCGGTGGGTTTCGAGGGCGATGGTGTGCAGGAGTTCATCGTCGGATGCACCGGCATGATCGGTCGCCATATCACTTCTGGAGCCCCTGCATTTCAGTTCGGAGGATAGTCTATGAGCGGCAGGAAGATCGCTTTTCTCGGTACGGGATTGATGGGAGCATCGATGGTGCGGCGACTGCTGGCTGCAGGCTTTGCGGTGACCGTCTGGAATCGCGACCGGAGCAAGGCCGAGCTTCTGGCTGCCGATGGCGCCATCGTCGCGGATACGGCGGCAGAGGCGGCGCGGGGAGCAGCGGTGCTTTTCACCATGCTCACCAATGGCGGTGCTGTCGGCGAAGTTCTGTTCGGCAGCGGCGTTGCCGAGGCGCTGGAAGCCGGCGCCGTCGTGATCGACAATAGCTCGATATCGCCGGCTGTTGCCCGCGAACATGCGGCAGCGCTCGCCGAGCGCGGTATTCGGCATATCGACGCTCCGGTTTCGGGCGGGGTCGTCGGCGCGGAGGCTGGGACGCTTGCGATCATGGCCGGCGGCGACGCCGATGTTATAGACAGCGTTCGCGAGATCATGGCGCCTCTTGGCCGCGTGACGCGTGTCGGCCCAAGCGGCACCGGACAGCTCGCAAAGCTCGGCAATCAGCAGATCGTTGCGGTGACGATCGGCGCCGTCGCAGAGGCAATGCTGCTGGTCGAAGCCGGCGGCGGTTCGCGCGAGGCCTTTCGCGCCGCCATTCGCGGCGGCTTTGCCGAGAGCAAGATCCTGGAACTGCACGGCCAGCGCATGATCGAGCGCAATTTCGAGCCGGGCGGAACCGCCCGCAATCAATTGAAGGATCTCGATACGGCGCTTGCCGCTGCCCAAGGCCTGTCGCTCAATTTACCGCTGACCGAAGTCGTCAGGGCCGAATTTGCAGAATTCGTCAAGAGTGGTGGCGGAGAGTTGGATCACAGCGCTTTGCTGCAGCATCTGGAAGACAAGAATGCCCGAGGAAAGGCTTGAGGAAGAGATGAGCGATAAGGGTGCATCCAAGCGTCGTCTGCGTTCGCAGGACTGGTTCGACAATCCGGATCATATCGATATGACGGCGCTCTACCTCGAGCGCTTCATGAACTACGGCATCACGCCGGAGGAGCTGCGCTCCGGAAAGCCGATCATCGGTATTGCCCAGAGCGGCAGCGATCTGACGCCGTGCAACCGCCATCACCTCGATCTTGCGAAGCGCGTGCGCGACGGCATTCGCGACGCTGGCGGCATTCCGATCGAATTCCCGACCCACCCGATCTTCGAGAATTGCAAGCGCCCGACGGCGGCGCTCGACCGCAATCTCGCCTATCTCGGCCTGGTGGAAGTGCTCTACGGCTATCCGATCGACGGCGTCGTGCTGACGACCGGTTGCGACAAGACCACGCCGTCGGCACTGATGGCGGCCTCGACCGTCAATATTCCGGCGATCGTTCTCTCAGGCGGTCCGATGCTCGACGGCTGGCACGATGGCGAGCTTGCCGGCTCCGGCATGGCGATCTGGCGCTCGCGGCGCAAGCTGGCGGCCAGCGAGATCGACGAAGAGGGTTTTCTGGAGGCGGCACTCGCTTCTGCTCCCTCCGTGGGGCACTGCAATACGATGGGAACCGCCTCGACCATGAATGCCATGGCCGAGGCGCTCGGCATGTCGCTGACGGGCTGTGCGGCCATTCCCGGCGCCTATCGCGAGCGCGGGCAGATGGCCTATCGCACGGGAAGGCGCGCAGTCGAGCTGGTGCTTGACGATATCAAGCCCTCGGACGTACTGACGCGCGAGGCTTTCCTCAATGCCATCCGGGTCAATTCCGCGATCGGCGGCTCGACCAATGCCCAACCGCATCTGGCGGCGATGGCCAAGCATGCCGGCGTCGAGCTTTATCCCGACGACTGGCAGGTGCACGGCTTCGACATTCCGCTGCTGGCCAATGTACAGCCGGCGGGCGCCTATCTCGGGGAACGCTTCCATCGTGCCGGCGGCGTTCCGGCAGTCATGTGGGAGCTGCTGCAAGCCGGCAAGCTGGATGGAGGCTGTCCGACGGTGACCGGCAGGACGATGGCGGAGAACCTGAAGGGCCGCGAGGCGACCGATCGCGAGGTGATCCGTCCCTTCGCCGATCCGCTAAAGGAGCGGGCGGGCTTCCTTGTCCTCAAGGGCAATCTGTTCGATTTCGCGATCATGAAGATGAGCGTCGTGTCGGAGGAGTTCCGCAGCCGCTATCTGCAGGAGCCGGGCCACGAAGGCGTCTTCGAGGGCCGGGCCGTGGTCTTCGACGGATCGGAGGATTACCACAAGCGCATCAACGATCCCGATCTCGGCATTGACGAGAGGACGATCCTCGTCATCCGCGGGGCCGGGCCGATCGGCTGGCCCGGATCGGCCGAAGTCGTCAACATGCAGCCGCCGGACGCGCTTCTGAAGCGGGGTATCCGCAGCCTTCCCACAATCGGCGACGGCCGCCAGTCGGGCACGGCCGACAGCCCCTCGATCCTCAACGCTTCGCCGGAGAGCGCTGCCGGCGGCGGCCTTGCATGGCTCAGGACCGGCGACGCGATCCGCATCGATTTCAATCACGGCCGCTGCGACATGCTGGTGGACGATGTTGAAATCGAGCGGCGCAAGGGTGACGGCATTCCGGCAGTGCCGCCGGATGCGACGCCGTGGCAGCGCATCTATCGCCGTTCGGTGACGCAGCTTTCCGATGGCGCCGTGCTCGACGGTGCGGCCGATTTCCGCAATATCGCAGCCACTCCGCCACGGCATAATCACTAGCGAAAATTTTTACCGGAATCTGGTCATGACGCGCGGATCGAGCTGCCGTTAAAGTTCGGGAAAGTGGAGTATGCAAGTTTACCGAGTTGCGGCTATGTAATCTCTCCAGTTTCCGAAGGGAGGCTCTTTGGCAAAGGTGGCATCAGGGCGAACCGAGGAACAGTTCCAGGACCTGCTGAGGAGGCTGGAGCTGGCGCTCGACGCGTCCCAAATCGGCGTCTGGCAGCATAATGTCGACGACAACGAGCTGCTTTGGGACATGCAGATGCACAGGCTCTATGGGACCGGGCTGCGGGATCGCCGCGTGCCGTCTGATGTCTGGATGAATGCGCTCCATCCCGAAGATGTAGAAAAGGCCTTCAGCGACTTTCAGGTCGCTCTCGACATGCGCGGTTTTTACAATTCCCAGTTTCGCATCATTCTGCCCAGCGGGGAGGTGCGTTACATACGGTCGCGGGCGCATTTCTACGAAGGTCTCGACGGCTCGCCATCCTTCATCGGCGCGGAATGGGATGTCACGGCCGATGTCCTGCTCAATCGGGAACTGATCAGCCAGAAGGCGATCGCAGAGGCGCGTGCAGTGGCGCTCGAGCAAAGCCGGGCCCGTATCGAATATGCCGCTGATCATGACTATCTGACCGGGCTCCCCAATCGGCGTTATTTCGACCGGCGGCTGGCGGAGTTGCGCAAGGATCCCACGATCGAAACCTTGGCCGTCCTTCATATCGATCTCGACGGCTTCAAGGAGATCAACGACACATGGGGGCATGCGGCCGGCGATGCGGCTCTGCAGAGTGTGGCGGCGCGCGTTTCGGCGGCGATCACCGCCAACGACATCGTTGCCCGCGTCAGCGGCGATGAATTCGTGGCCGTATTGATCAACGTCGGCAGCTCCGAGCGGCTGAAAGCCATCGTCAGCGACATTTTTTCCCGGCTGCGGCGCGAAGTGCGCTTCGGCAACGAGATGCTGCGCGTCGGTGCCTCCATCGGCGTGGCGTTGAGCCAGGCCGGCAAAGCAGGCAATCTGCTGGCGGAATCGGACGTGGCGCTCTTCCAGGCCAAGAAGCTCGGCCGCAACCGAGCGGAGTTTTTCACACCGGCGCTCCAGGACGAGCTGCATGCGGAACGTCGGCTGGCCGACGAGCTAAGGCTGGCGCCCGTGCTGCGGCAGATCGAACCCTTCTATCAGATTCAGGTGAACGCCCGCAGCCGCCGCATCGTCGGCCTGGAGGCGCTGGCGCGCTGGCGGCATCCGGAAAAGGGGCTGCTGAACCCGGCCGCTTTCCTTAAGGTCGCTGATGAATACGGATTGACACCCGAGATCGACGCTGCCGTGCTGAAGCGGGCGCTGGCCGACCGTGCCAGCTGGGTTTCGCGCGGTCTGGTGCCGCCGCGTATCGCCGTCAATATTTCCGGTCGTCGGCTTGCGGATCCCGACCTGATCGAGGGGCTGCAGGCGCTGAAGATACCGCGCCATGCCATTGCCTTCGAACTCGTGGAAACCATTTTCCTTGACGATCCCGACGACAGGGTGCTCGCCAGTATCGATGGGATCAAGAGGATGGGGATCGACATCGAGATCGATGATTTCGGCTCGGGCCATGCCTCGCTGATCGGCCTGGTGAAGCTCAAGCCGAAGCGGTTGAAGATCGATCGGCAACTGGTAACGGCCGTGACGGTGTCGGACGAGCAACGTCGTCTGGTCGGTTCGATCGTCGACATAGCACGAGCTCTGAATGTCGAGGTTATTGCCGAGGGCGTCGAGACCGAAGAGCATGCGCGCATTCTGGCTGAGGTCGGCTGCGATGAACTTCAGGGCTATGCGATCGGCTATCCCTCTCCGGAAGGCGAGATCGCGACACTGCTGAAATCGGCTGACGCCAGGGGCAGAAGCCGATCTGCTGCCGTCGAGGACGAGGGTACTACTGGATCTGCAGCGCGATGATCAGGCCGTAGCTGATCGCGCCCAGCATGAGCAACGACAGCGTGGCTGCGGCAATGACCTTCCCGCCGGCATGGGCGACGGAGCGGATGTTCACCGAGAGCCCGAGTGCGGCCATGGCGATGACGGTCAGGATGCTCGAGACCGATTCCATCGGGACGATCAGAGCGTTCGGAATGAGGCCGAAGGAGCGCATCGCCATCAGCCCGAGGAAGCCGCAAATGAACCACGGGACCAGCGAGGGATGATGGCCGTTGCCCGCTGCGTTCGGGTCGGTTGTCTCGACCTTGGTGATGATACCGAGCAGGAAGATGACGGGGCCGAGCATCAGGACGCGGACGAGCTTGACCAGTGTACCGGTCTGGACGGCGAGAAGACCGACCGGGGCGGTAGCCGCAAGCACCTGTGGGACGGCATAGACGGTCAGGCCGGCCAGCGTGCCGTATTGCGGGACGCTCATGCCGAAATTGAAGTAGAGAAACGGCAGGAGGAAGACGGCGGCGATGCCCAGCACCGCGGTGAAGGCAAGGGCTGCGGCGATCTCCTGCGAGTCTGCTTCGATCACCGGGGCGACGGCGACGATCGCGGAGTTGCCGCATATCGAATTGCCGCAGGCAATGAGCGTTGCGAGCTTCGGCGGCAGGCCGAGCAGCCGCCCGATCACATAGGTCGCGGCGATCGAGAGCACCACGACAATGGCGATGCCGGCGATCAGCCAGACGCCCGCGCCGCGGATGGCCGAGAGGCTGATGGACGCGCCGAGAAGCACGATGGCGATTTCCAAAAGGATTTTGGCGCTGAAATCGATGCCCGGCTTCATGGACGGCTTCAGTGGCTTGAAGGTGCAGACGGCGATACCGAGCGCTATGGCAAGCACCAGGCTTTCGATCCATCGGCCGCCGAAAAGGCCGACTTCCACATGCTCGCCGGCATAGGCGGCAATTGCGACGGTGCAGGTGAGAGCGAGGCCGGGAAGGATCTTGCTTGTTTGTCGAGCAAAGGACATGTCATGCCGCCATTCGTTTTTTCTGATTTGTTGACGGCTGGAAAGTCTCACCTGCGGATGTCGACATCCATCGAATATTATCCTATGTTTCGTTCGATAAATTAGAATGATTTCCCATGACCTTCGAGCAGCTCGCAATTTTCGTCGCCGTCGCCGAACGAGAACATCTGACCAATGCCGCTGAAGCCATCAACCTGACGCCCTCGGCCGTCAGTTCGGCGATCAAGAACCTCGAGGCGTTTTACGGGGTGGAACTGTTTCATCGTGTCGGCAGGCGGATCGAGCTTACGGAGACGGGGCGGTCTTTCCTGGGTGAGGCCAAGGCGACGCTTGCGCGCGTGCGTTCGGCAGAACTTATGCTGTCCGAATTGGGCGGTCTGCGGCGCGGCCGACTCAGCCTCTATGCCAGCCAGACCATTGCCAGTTACTGGCTGCCGCCTTTGCTGATGCGGTTTCAGCACGACTATCCCGGCATCGAGCTGGATCTTACGATCGGCAATACGCGAACCGTCACCGAGGCTGTTATCGACGGCGCAGCGGAACTGGGGTTCATCGAGGGCGAGGTGGATGCGCCGGCTCTGTCGATGAAGATCGTTGCGCAGGATGCGCTCGTCATCGTCGTACCACCGCATCATCCCTGGGCGGACGGCCGAAAATTGGCGATCGCCGACCTCGTTACCGATACGTCCTGGGTGATGCGGGAAGAGGGCTCGGGCACCCGTTCCGAATTCGAGAATGCGGTTGCCAAGCTTGGCGCTTCGCCGCGCGATCTCAGGGTTGCGCTTGTCCTTCCCTCCAACGAGGCCGTGCTGTCGGCAGTCTGCGTCGGGCACAGTGCTGCGGCTATTTCGAGTGCAGCGGCCAAGGCCTATCTCGGACAAGGTTTTATGGTTCAGGCGGCGTTCGATCTTCCGGCTCGCAGCTTTCGCCTGCTGCGCCACAAGGAGCGCCATGCCAGCAAGGCCGCCCAGACGCTGGAGACCATGTGCAAGAGCTATCGCAAATTCGTCAACTTCGATCCAGCTGAGCGAGGTGAAGACGCAGCCGGCGGCAATAGCTGACGCCGTCGACTCCCCGATGGTTCACTCTGTCGGTGATGCTCTCAGCGGCAAGCGCGATAGCTCCCTAACTTGAGCTCCAGATCAGCGCGCCGGGCCGCTATCGCTGTTCCGTTCGCTGCCGGTTGGCGACCACGAGTTCGATCTCGTTGCGCTCCAGCATGAAGCGAATGTCTGCCGGCGGCATATCGTCCGTGACCAGGACGTCGAAGCTTGACGGCTCGTTCAAGACGATCGGTGCGCTGCGTCCGAACTTGGCGCTGTCGGCGACGATAATGCAATTTTCAGCCCGGCTTGCCGCCTCCCGAGAATATTCCGCTTCCTCAAGATCGTGCAGCATGAAGCCGGAGGTGGCGTTGATGGCGCCGACCGAGAGGATCGCATGATGTATGTTGAAACGGCGCAGGAAATTGGCCGCCTCCATGCCGAAGGCGCCGCCATCGTGGCCGCGCAATTCGCCGCCGGCAAAGAAGACGCGATTGCCGTTGCGGGTGGCGAGTGCGTGCGCCACCGATAGGGCATTGGTGACGACGAAAAGCTTCTGATGCTTTTGCAGGGCGACGGCGATGAAGGCTGTGGTGGAGCCGACATCGAGGAACAGCGTATCGCCATCCTCGATCATGGCAGCCACCGAAGCGGCGATCATGCGCTTGGCCTCCGCGTTCTCGTTCATGCGCAGGTGCAGTGGCGGCTCGATCATCGAGTCCTTGATATGGACGCCGCCGTGTACCTTGGTGACGAGGCCGTTGGCTTCGAGGCTGCGGATGTTGCGGCGGATGGTTTCTTCGGAAACGCCGAGCCGCTCGGCCAGGAACTGAATGCGGCTGGCGCCGCCGGCCAGCCGGAGTTCTTCCAGAATCTCGCGCTCGCGATGATTGGCGTGAAGCGGTGGTTGGGACATGCCCGACATGGTCCTGATCCTATTGCGGGTACGATCCCGAAGCTCAATTGCGGCTTCCGGATCGAGCAGGCGCTGATGCGAAGGAAGCATCAAGGTTTGCAAATCAATCCGATCGCTTCGCGATGCAGTTTTTAAGGCAAATCTCACCTGCGGTGAAGCGTTCTGTTGTAATATCCATCGTTCATTCGATTGGGAATTATCCCAAAATCCAACAAAAAACCAAATATTTGTTTCATTTTGTGGATTGGCCTTGACAGCTACGCGTTTGTAAGGAACCTTCGCGCCCAGAGAATGCTGAGCAGTGGCACCGGAGGGGGAATGACTGCGACGCCGGAAGACAGGATACATTCTCTCGCCATCTGGCACGGGCCGATCGAGATCGCCCCGCTTGTTGGCGGCATTACCAATCGCAACTATCTGGTTGATAATGCAGGGCGGCGATTCGTCGTTCGGTTAGGGTCGGACATTCCCGTTCACCACATCAGCCGCACCAACGAGGTGGCGGCAAGCAGAGCGGCCCACGCGGCCGGCCTTTCTCCTGCCGTCATCCATCACGAGCCCGGCATATTGGTGCTCGACTATATTGACGCAAAGCCGCTGTCTGCCGAGGATATCCGCCGGCCGACCGTCATGGCGCGAGTCGTTTCGCTCGTCCGGTCCTGCCATCGCGATGTTGCCAGGCATTTTCGCGGGCCGGCGGCGATCTTCTGGGTCTTCCATGTGGTCAGGGATTATGCGGCACTTCTGGAGGCCGGCGGCAGCCGGCACAAGCCGCTATTGTCGTCCTTTCTGGAGATTGCCGAGCGGCTCGAACGCGCAGCCGGTCCCTTCCAGATCGCCTTCGGCCACAATGATCTGCTGGCCGCGAATTTCCTTGATGATGGCAAGCGGCTTTGGCTGATCGATTGGGACTATGCCGGCTTCAACACGCCGCTTTTCGATCTCGGCGGCCTTGCCTCCAACAATGAGTTCTCCGAGGCGCAGGAAGAGGCGATGCTGGAAGCCTATTTCGAGGCTCCCGTTAGCGACGATCTGCGCCGACGCTATCAGGCGATGAAATGCGCTTCGCTCCTGCGCGAGACGATGTGGAGCATGGTTTCGGAAATCCATTCCGACATCGAATTCGATTATTCATCCTATACAGCTGAAAATCTGCGGCGATTTGAGAGCGCCTGGCAGAGCTTTCGCAACTCTTGAGGTGACACGATGAAGGAACTGCCGGCCACAGCGAAAACCGTCGTCATCGGCGGCGGCATCATCGGCTGCTCGACCGCCTACCATCTCGGCAAGCTCGGCTTCACCGACACGGTGCTGCTGGAGCGCAAGAAGCTGACTTCGGGCACGACGTTCCATGCCGCCGGTCTCGTCGGCCAGCTGCGAACCAGCGCCAACATCACGCAGATGCTTGGCTATTCCGTCGATCTCTACAAGAAGCTCGAGGCGGAGACGGGGCTCGCCACAGGCTGGAAGATGAATGGCGGTCTGCGTCTCGCCTGCAACGAGGAGCGCTGGACGGAGGTCAAGCGGCAGGCGACGACGGCGCAGTCCTTCGGCCTGCAGATGCATCTTTTGACGCCGCAGGAAGCGCTCAATCTGTGGCCGCTGATGGATGTGGATGATCTCGTCGGCGCCGCCTTCCTGCCGACCGACGGGCAGGCCAATCCCTCCGATATCACCCAGGCGCTGGCGAAGGGCGCCCGCATGAGCGGTGTGTCGATCTTCGAGGATACCGAAGTTCTCGATCTGGAGATCGACAAGGGCCGGATTCGCGCTGTCATCACCGAGAGAGGCCGCATCGAATGCGAGCGCGTCGTCGTCTGCGCAGGGCAGTGGACGCGGACCTTCGCCGGCCGTTTCGGCGTCAACGTGCCGCTGGTCTCTGTCGAGCATCAATATCTCATCACCGAATCCTTTGGCGTACCCTCCAACCTGCCGACGCTGCGCGATCCGGACCGCCTGACCTATTACAAGGAGGAGGTCGGCGGGCTGGTGATGGGCGGCTACGAGCCCAATCCCATCCCCTGGGCGCTCGACGGCATTCCGAAAGATTTCCATTACACGCTTCTCGACAGCAATTTCGATCATTTCGAGCAGATCATGGAGCAGGCGCTGGTGCGCGTGCCGGCGCTGCAGACGGCCGGCGTCAAGCAGCTGCTCTGCGGTCCGGAAAGCTTTACGCCTGATGGCAACTTCATCCTCGGCGAAGCGCCGGAGCTGAAGAATTTCTTCGTCGGCGCAGGCTTCAATGCCTTCGGCATCGCCTCGGCCGGCGGGGCCGGCATGGCGCTTGCCGAATGGGTCGCCAAGGGCGAGCCGCCCTATGACCTCTGGCCGGTCGATATCAGGCGCTTTGGCCGCCCGCATTTCGACACCGACTGGGTGCGCACTCGCACGCTGGAAGCCTATGGTAAGCACTACACCATGGCCTGGCCCTTCGAGGAGCATTCCAGCGGCAGGCCCTGCCGGAAGTCGCCGCTTTACGACCGGCTGAAGGCGCAGGGCGCCTGCTTTGGTGAAAAGCTCGGCTGGGAGCGGCCGAACTGGTTTGCCGATCTCTTTGCCGGCGAGGAGCCAAAGGATGTCTATACCTATGGCCGTCAGAACTGGTTCGACGCCGTCGGTCGCGAGCACAAGGCGGTGCGCGAGGCCGCCGTCATCTTCGATCAAACCTCCTTTGCCAAATTCGTGCTGAAGGGCAGGGATGCAGAGGCTGCAATGTCGTGGATTGCCGCCAATGATGTGGCTAAGCCCGTCGGTTCTTTGACCTATACTCAAATGCTGAACGACCGCGGCGGCATCGAATGCGATGTCACCGTCGCCCGCATCGCCGAGGACGAATTCTACCTCACGACGGGCACCGGCTTCGCCACCCATGACTTTGACTGGATCGCCCGCAACATTCCATCCGAGATGCATGCGGAGCTGGTGGATGTGACCTCTGCCTATTCCGTGTTGTCGCTAATGGGGCCGAAGTCGCGCGAGATATTGCAGGCCGTGACCTCGGCCGACGTTTCGAACGCCGCATCCCCCTTCGGCAAGGTGAGGACCGTCGGCATCGCCGGCTGCCCGGTGCGGGCGCTGCGCATCACCTATGTTGGTGAGCTCGGTTATGAGCTGCATGTGCCGGTGGAATATGCGGCCACCGTCTATGACGTACTGATGGTGGCCGGACGCGAGCACGGTCTCGTCAACGCCGGCTATCGTGCCATCGAGAGCTGCCGGCTGGAGAAGGGCTATCGCGCCTGGGGCTCCGATATCGGGCCGGATCATACACCGGTCGAAGCCGGGCTTGCCTGGGCGGTGAAGATGAAGAAGGACATAGCCTTCCGCGGCCGGGAGGCGATCGAGCGGCAACTGGCCTCCGGCGTGAAGAAGATGCTTGCCTGCTTCGTGCCCGACGATCCCGAAATCGTGCTTCTCGGTCGCGAGACTATCTATCGCGACGGCCAGCGCGTCGGCTGGCTGTCGAGCGGCGGCTATGGCTACACGATCGGCAAAGCCATCGGCTACGGCTATGTCCGCGATCCCGGCGGCGTGACGGAGGATTTTGTGTTGTCCGGCCGTTACGAGCTCGATGTCGCGCAGAGCCGCGTGCCGTGTCAGGTTTCGCTAAAGCCGCTCTATGATCCGCAGATGGCGCGGATCAAGGGGTGATTGCGGAAGGGGATTGCGGGCAGTCGCCTTGATAATGGTGGTCTGGGGCCTTATGAACCTTCGCTAGCGTCGCAATAAGGGTCGGGTGCGGTGAGAAGCTTTTTCGATGCGGCCAGGCTGCTGCTTGCCGATCTGGCCTCGAGTCTGTTTTTCGTCGTTTTGCTGTCGTTAACGCACGACGCCACGCTTGCGACATGTCTGGCGATTGCGCTTGGTCTTCTCCAGATCGGAGTTCAATTCATTCGAGGCAAGCCCATCGAGGTCATGGAGTGGCTCAGCCTCTTTCTGGTCATTGCCGCCGGTGCGGCAACGCTGCTGACGGATGATCCGCGTTTCGTGCTGTTCAAGCCGAGCGTCATCTATTCGATTGTCGGCGTCGTGATGCTGAAGCCGGGTTGGATGAACCGGTATCTGCCCGCCATCGCGCGGTCGGTCGCATCGGATGTCGCCACTTATGTGGGCTTCGCCTGGGCTGGCCTGATGTTCCTGTCTGCTGCGCTCAATGCCTTCGTTGCGATCGCCTTTGATCTATCCACATGGGCGGTCGTCATGCCGGCCTTCGGCATCGGCAGCAAAGTTGTGCTGATGCTGGCCGGATTTGCTGCGATCCGCCTTACGGTGAGGCGACGGGTGCGCGCCATGCCTGAGGCCGAACGCGACGCTTTGCTGATCTCGACGGGAGTGAGGACGCAATCGCTAGCAACGTCCGCTTGAGGCCTGGCCATCGTTGCCAACATAGGTCGGCATCGAAGCGCTATTGCCGGAAAGCTGTGATCTGCCTGCCGCAATGGACGTCCTTTCCTTGACTTGCCGGCGCTTTCGCCCTCAATCGGATTGCTGACGAAGATGGAGGCATGATCAATGGCGGAAGCGAATATCAAGCTTGAGGAGAGCTGGAAAGAGGCGCTGTCTCCGGAATTCGAGAGCCCTTACATGCAGCAGCTCAAGGCTTTTCTTGTCGAGGAAAAGCAGCGCGGTCGGGTGATCTTCCCCCGTGGCAGCGAGTATTTCCGGGCGCTGGATCTGACCCCGCTCGACGAGGTGCAGGTCGTTATCCTCGGGCAGGATCCTTATCACGGCTTCGGCCAGGCGCATGGGCTGTGCTTCAGCGTTCGCCCCGGTGTGCGCATTCCGCCGTCGCTGGTCAATATCTACAAGGAGCTTGAGACGGATCTCGGCATTCCGCCGGCCCGCCACGGCTTTCTGGAAAGCTGGGCGAAACAGGGCGTACTCCTGCTCAACAGCGTGCTGACGGTCGAGGAATCGCAGGCCGCATCGCATCAGGGCAAGGGCTGGGAGCGCTTCACAGATGCCGTCATCCGCAGGGTCAACGACGAATGCGACGGCGTCGTCTTCATGCTCTGGGGCTCCTACGCGCAGAAGAAGGCCGCCTTTGTCGATACCGAACGCCATCTGGTGCTAAAGGCGGCACATCCGTCGCCGCTATCGGCCCATAATGGCTTCCTCGGCTGCCGGCATTTTTCCAAGGCCAATGCCTATCTGGCCGAACATGGCAGGGATCCGATCGACTGGGCTCTGCCGAGCAATCCGGAAGCGTCGTGAGGCGTCGCTTTTCGGAAGGTATTGCGTCCTATTGAACGATCAGAATTTATCGTTCACTCATTGAAGACAATCCGTTTGGCTATTGGGGGCTATCGGAACACCGTCTCTGAGACCATCTTCTGCCCATCAGAAACGCCTGCCGGTGCAGGCGAGACAAGGGGTTAGAGATGCTTAATCAGATCAAAGGTCTTCACCACGTTACCTCGATGGCGGAAGACGCCCGCACCAACAACAAGTTCTTCACCGACACGCTCGGCCTGCGCCGCGTCAAGAAGACGGTGAATTTCGACGCTCCCGATGTCTATCACCTCTATTACGGTGACGAGATCGGTACGCCCGGCACGATCATGACCTACTTCCCGTTCCCGAAAATGGCGCGCGGTCGTCCAGGTACAGGCGAAGTCGGCAATACGGTCTTCTCCGTTCCGGAAGGCGCAATCGGCTATTGGACCGAACGGCTGGGTCAGCACGGCGTTGAAGCTTTGAAGACCGACGAATCCTTCGGCCAGAAGCGCCTGCATTTTGCCGGTCCCGATGGCGACGGCTTCGCGCTTGTCGAGGTCAAGGACGACAAGCGCCTGCCCTGGACGCACAACGGCGTCGATGCCGAGCATGCCATCAGGGGCTTCCATTCCGTCGCCATGCGGCTCAGGGACGAGGGCGCCACGGCCGAACTGCTGAAATACATGGGCTACGAAGTCGTCGACACGCATGAGGGCATCAAGCGCCTTGCCATTCCCGGCGGCAACGGTGCCGACTATGTCGATCTTGAGACCATGCCGAACATCAACCGCGCGCTTCCGGGCGCCGGCTCCGTCCACCACGTCGCCTTTGCCGTCGAGAACCGCGCAAAGCAGCTCGAGGTACGCAAGGCGCTGATGGACACAGGCTATCAGGTCACGCCGGTCATCGACCGCGACTACTTCTGGGCGATCTATTTCCGCACGCCGGGCGGCGTGCTGTTCGAAGTCGCCACCAATGAGCCCGGCTTCAACCGCGATGAGGATACGGCTCATCTCGGCGAGGCACTGAAACTGCCCGAACAGCATGCGCATCTGCGCGGCTTGATCGAGCAGCATCTGGAGCCGCTGGAAGGCTAATCGGAGGAAAGACCATGACTGACACGAGCTATGTGCACCGGTTGAAGGCCGGTGCACCCGGAAAGCCGATTTTCTTTACTTTCCACGGCACCGGCGGCGACGAGAACCAGTTCTTCGATTTCGCCGCCCGTCTGCTGCCGGACGCGACCATCGTGTCGCCGCGCGGCGACGTCTCGGAATATGGCGCTGCCCGCTTTTTCCGTCGGACGGGCGAGGGCGTCTACGACATGGCCGATCTTGCCCGCGCGACGGAAAAGATGGCGAACTACGTCTCGAGCCTTGCTGCCGAATACGGTGCATCGCAGGTGCTCGGGCTTGGCTTCTCCAATGGCGCCAATATCCTTGCCAACGTGCTGATCGAGCAAGGCGACCTCTTCGATGCTGCAGTGCTGATGCATCCGCTCATCCCGTTCCAGCCGAAGGACAATGCCAGGCTGCAGGGCAGGCGTGTGCTGATCACAGCGGGCGAACGCGACCCGATCGCGCCCGCACCGGTCACCAAGGCGCTCGCCGACTACTTTGCCCGGCAAGAGGCACAGGTGACGATGGAATGGCATGCCGGCGGTCATGACATCAGGCCGAACGAGATCGAGGCTATCCGCACCTTCCTCGCACTCTACGCGTAAAGTCGATCAAGTAACTGGCCGCGGAACAGCTATAGGCTGTTCCGCGGCCAGTTACTTGCCGATCTGCTGCTGCATCGCTTTGGCTTGCGAGGCGGCTGCGAGCTTCCCCTTCGCGTCGATATAGTCCGTTCCACAGAAACGATTGAGATTGGCGATATCCATGCTGTCCGGCTGAGCGTGCGTTACATCGGCGATGACGATACGCCAGGCGCAGCCGAGCATCTTGTCGGGCTGGATCGCCCCGTCGCAGCCGGTGCTCAGGCACAAGGCAACATGTTTCTGCGCTCGATATCCGCCGGCGATGGCTTCGTCATACTCGGCCTTCCACCGGTCGCGATTATGCCGGCAACGGGCAGGATCGCTGCTTTGACTGCACTGCACCGTCGTATCGATGTAGGTCTCCGCCGGGGGCCACAGGGGACCATCGACAAGGCTGACGCAGCCGCACGCAAACAAGGTGGCTGACAGCAGGCGCAACTGATTCTCCCTCGATCGAAACCGTGCAGACCGTAGAGCGGCAGAGAATATCTGCAAGATTAATATGATCAGATGAATGAGATTGGCGCCGCACTCAAGACGCGCCGGCCGCCGCCAGTACCGGGTTGAGGAAGCGTGGCCTTCCTGCAACCCTCACCACCTTCCGGCAGCCGCAACGTGCTGCGGCCCAAGCTTTGCTTGTGGCCTCCGTTGCTCATCGCTAATGATCTGCCGCAATGCGACGGGGGGAGTTGATGGTAACGCTTGCGGAACAGCAACAATACAGATTCGGCGTGACCTACGTGGCGCTTTCGGCGCTGGCTTGGTCGACATCCGGCCTGTTCGTGCGCGCTATCCATGCCGACCTCATGACCATTCTGTTCTGCCGCGGCATCGTTTCCGGCCTCGGCGTATTTACGCTTTTTCTCTACATCGAACGTGGCCGCGCATGGCACATCCTGCGCTCCATGCGCGGCCCTTCGCTGGCTGCAACGATTTTTTCGACGGCGTCGATGATCAGCGGGATCGGCTCGATCTATTATACGTCGGTTGCCGACGCCATGGTCATCTATGCGACCGTGCCTTTCGCAACCGCGGGCGTAGCCTTTCTCTTCATCGGCGAGCGTCCGAATATGAGGACGCTCATCGCCAGCGGCATTGCCTTCATCGGTGTTCTCGTCATGCTTTCCGGGCATGCGAGCGATGGCGGCAGCTGGCTGGGCAAGGGGTTGGCCGCGATCATGACGCTGACGGTCGCAGCCCTTGCCGTCGTCATGCGGCGGCACCGCGATGTGCCGATGCTGCCGGCCATGGCGCTTTCCGCCTGGCTCTGTTCCTTCATTACCTTCTGGTTTGCTTCGCCGCTTACCGTATCGGGACAGGATCTCGGTCTGATCATCGCCTTCGGCATCGTTCAGAATGCCATGGGCCTCAGTCTTTACACATTCGGCTCACGGCTCGTGCCGGCCTCCGATGCAGCGCTGTTGACGGCGCTCGAAGTGCCGTTGACGCCGCTATGGGTCTGGATGGTCTTTGCCGAGCGTCCGTCGACGGCAACGCTGATCGGCGGGCCGATCGTCCTTGCCGCGCTTTTCGGTCATATCCTGCTGGAGGTTCGGCGGAATCGTGCGGTTACTTCCGCACAAGCGCATTGAACGGCTTGTCGGCTCAATCTCAAAATGCTGAAATCTCCCAATCACGAGGAGTCGATATCGATGAAGAAGATATTCAATCCGCCGTCCGTCCGCCGTCCTTTCGGCAATTACAATCATGGTCTGCTGGTGCCGCCGGGCGCCAGTCTTCTGGTCACATCCGGTCAGCTCGGTATCGGTCTCGACGACCGCATTCCGCCTGATGTCACATTGCAGGCCGATCTGTGTTTCAGAGCGATCAACGCTATCCTTGACGATGCCGGCATGAGCTTTGCCGACGTGATCCGCATCGCCGGCTTCGTGACCACGCGCGAGGACTTTCCCGCCTATATGGCCGTGCGGGACCGCTATATTCAGGATCCCCAACCCGTCTCGACGCTCCTGATCGTCGGCGGGTTTACCCGTGCCGAGTTTCTGGTGGAGGTCGAGGTTACGGCGGCGAAAGTGATGTGACCTGCGCAGCGGCCGCGGCTTCGGCAGCCAGCACCGCTGGACCGGCTAGCGAGGTTCAGGAGACCGTCATGACCCAGAACATTTACGACGATCCAGGCTTCTTTGAAGGCTATAGCCGGCTTCAGCGGTCGGTAGAGGGGCTGGCTGGAGCGGCGGAATGGCCCGCCATACGAGCCCTGTTGCCGGACTTGTACGGTCTCGAAGTCGCGGATCTTGGTTGCGGATTCGGATGGTTCTGCCGCTGGGCAGCCGAGCAGGGCGCTGCCGGCGTGCTCGGGCTTGACGTATCGGACAAGATGCTTGCGCGCGCCCGTGCAGAGACGACGGATGCCCGCGTTCGCTACGACAGCGCGGATCTGGAGAAGCTCGAGCTTCCCAAGGCGAGCTTCGACCTTGTCTACAGCTCCCTGGCCTTCCATTATATCGAGGATTTTGCCGGACTTCTGGCGACCATCCGGCGGGCGTTGAAGCCCGGCGGGCGGCTGATCTTTTCGATCGAACATCCGATCTATATGGCGCCGCGGCAGCCGGCATGGCTGACAGATGAAGATGGTGGCAGGATCTGGCCGCTGAACTCCTACCAGATCGAAGGCAAGAGATTGACGAACTGGCTCGCCGAAGGCGTCGTCAAGCAGCATCGGACCATGGGCACGACGCTCAACTTGCTGATCAAATCCGGCTTCGCCATCGCCCATGTCGAGGAATGGTCGCCGAGTGACGAGGATCTCGCCTTGCATCCGGATTGGGCGATCGAGCGCGAGCGGCCGATGTTTCTGCTGATCTCGACCCGAACCTGACGGCTGGAAGAATGCACCTATCCGGCGGGGCCCATCATCCTGCCAGATAGCCGGTTTCTCTCAATAATTTTCCTGATACCACTCGACGAAGCGGCGAACGCCCTCGTCGACTTCGATCTGCGGCTTGAAGCCGGTGAGTGCCGCCAGCAGATCCGGCACGGCAAAGGTATTATGGACGTCGCCGGGCTGCATCGGCAGCATCTTGCGGATCGCCTTCTTGCCGAGCATCGTCTCGATGGTTTCGACGAAGGTCATCAGTCCCACAGGCTGACCGCCGCCGATATTGACGACGCGGAAGGGAGCGTTCTTCGACAGGGTGTCGATCACCGTCTCTGATACGACCCGGTTTTCCTCCGAGGGCACAACGCCGATGAGGCGAACGATGCCTTCGACGAGATCGTCGATATAGGTGAAATCGCGGCTCATCTTGCCTTCGCCGTAGATTTCGATCGGCCTGTCATTGCGGATGGCGTCGACGAATTTGAACAGCGCCATGTCGGGGCGACCCCAGGGGCCGTAAACCGTGAAGAAGCGGAAAGCGGTCGTAGGCACGTTGAAGAGATGAGCGTAGCTATGCGCCATCAGCTCCATGCTCTTCTTGGTCGCCGCATAGATCGTCATCTGCTCGTCGGCCTTGTCGCTTTCGGCAAAGGGGATCTTTTCGTTGGCGCCGTAGACCGAGGAGGTCGATGCCAGCAGCAGGTGCTTCGGCTGCAGATTTCTTGCCAGCTCCAGCACGTTGAACGAGCCGGTGACATTGGAATCGACATAGGAACGCGGATTTTCGAGGCTGTAGCGCACACCGGCCTGGGCGGCGAGATGGACGATCACGTCAGGCTCGGCGAGTTCCGCTGCGTGATCCAGCGCCGCCTTGTCCTCCAGCATGCCTGTCACGGCCTTGAAGCCGTTGGAACGGGCGAGAATGGCTGTGCGCTTCTCCTTGAGCTTGATGTCGTAATAGGGCGTCATGCCGTCGAAGCCGACGACGAAATGACCCTCGTCGAGCAGGCGCTTGGCAAGATGGAATCCGATGAAGCCGGCGGTGCCGGTGATGAGATAGCGCATTGGTCGGCCTTTGCTTAAAGCATTTCCAGGAAAAGTGCGTAGCGGTTTTCCGTTCGGAATGCGTAAACGCGCTAAAGTGTGGCGTCGTTTGAGGGTCTGCCGACGCTTGTATAGGCAAAGCCGTGCTTTGTGACCTCGTCGTGGCGATAGATGTTTCTCAGGTCGACAAGGACCGGCGCATTCATGACGGATTTGAGCCGGGCGAAGTCGAGCGCGCGGAACTGGTTCCACTCGGTGACGATGACGAGCGCATCGGCGCCGCGCGCCGCAGCATAGGCGTCGTCGGCATAGGCGATGTTGTCGATCAACAGGCGCGCATTGTCCATGCCTTCGGGATCGTAGCCCGTCACCGTCGCGCCGGCATCCTGCAGCGCCTGGATGACCGAGATCGCCGGGCTGTCGCGCATGTCGTCCGTATTCGGCTTGAAGGTCAGGCCGAGCACGGCAATGGTCTTGCCGCGGATATCGCCGCCCATCGCCGCGATTACCTTGCGACCCATGGCGCGCTTGCGGTTGTCGTTGATGGAGATCGTGGTTTCGATCAGGCGCACCGGGCTGTCAAAGTCCTGGGCGGTCTTGGCCAGCGCCAGCGTGTCCTTCGGGAAGCACGAGCCGCCGTAACCGGGGCCGGCATGCAGGAATTTCGAGCCGATGCGGCCATCGAGGCCGATGCCGCGCGAGACTTCCTGCACATTGGCGCCTACTTTTTCGCAGAGATCGGACATCTCGTTGATGAAGGTGATCTTCATGGCAAGGAAGGCGTTGGCGGCGTATTTGATCAGCTCCGAGGTGCGGCGGGCGGTAAAGAGCAGCGGCGCCTGGTTGAGGTAGAGCGGCCGGTAGACTTCGGTCATGACGCCACGGGCGCGATCGTCATTGAGACCGATGACGATGCGGTCCGGACGTTTGAAGTCCTCGATCGCGGCACCTTCGCGCAGGAATTCCGGATTGGAGACGACTGCGACATCGGCCTGCGGATTGGTTTCGCGGATGATGCGCTCGACTTCGTCGCCGGTGCCGACCGGCACGGTCGATTTCGTGACGATGACGGTGAAATCTTTGACGTGCTCGGCGATCTCGCGGGCAGCGGCATAAACGTAGGAGAGGTCGGCATGGCCGTCGCCACGGCGGGAAGGCGTGCCGACCGCGATGAAGACGACGTCGCTTGCGGCAACGCTCGTCTCGACATCGGTGGTGAAGGAGAGGCGTCCGGCGCGGACATTGTCCGCAACGAGCTGCTCGAGGCCTGGTTCGAAGATCGGTATCTCGCCGTGCTGCAGCGCTGCGATCTTGCTGGCGTCCTTGTCGACGCAGATGACGTCATGGCCGAAATCGGCAAAGCAGACGCCGGACACAAGCCCTACATATCCCGAGCCGATCATCGTAATGCGCATGAAACTTCAATCCTCTTGCTGGCGCCGGGCCTGGCGTTAAGACGCGAAGCCGGCATTTGCGATCACCTGCGCTTATACACAGGATCAATCGAGCCGCCTATATGCGATATCCTCAGCCGGGACAATTACGACGGAACTGTCACAGAAGCTGCTCGCATCTCTATCGCTCTACTGGCGCCGTTACCTGGGTGCAAAGTTAAACGAAGCCTTTGTACTTTAAGCTTATCATGCCTATCGCTTGTGATTGGCAACATGTTGCCGCATGATGAATCAAGGGTAATCGTTCGACTGGAACGAAATAGAATGGGCGGTTCGGGACTATTGCATGAAGTCGACTTTCGCCGTGCGTACAATGCGAGCCGGGGAATTGGAGCTCGCTCTGGAATGGGCTCGGCAGGAAGGGTGGAATCCCGGCGTCGATGATGCCCCCGCATTCTGGGAGGCGGATCCCTCCGGTTTTTTGGTCGGCGCGATCGGCGAGGTGCCGGTCGGCTGCATCTCGGTCGTCCGCTACGGCGAGAGCTTTGCCTTTCTCGGCCTTTACATGCTGCATCCGGAATTTCGCGGCAGGGGATATGGCAAGCAGCTCTGGAACAAGGGTATGACGCTCGCCGGCAATCGCGTCGTCGGCTTGGACGGCGTCGTTGCGCAGCAGGACTATTACCGCCGCCACGGCTTCGAAACGGCCTATCGGACGCTGCGCTATGCCGGCATCGCCAAGGTGCCCGATCTGGGAGATCAGGCGGCGCAGGTCGTGCTGGTCACGAATGGCAAGCTTGAAGGCCTGGTGCATTACGATGCCGGGATCTTCCCTGGTCTGCGTCATTCCTTCATCAGGGCTTGGTGCGGCGCGCCGGAAAGACGGACAACCTTCATCGTCGGCGGTGGTAGCAGGGTTCGAGGCTACGGGACCATTCGCCGCTGTTTCCACGGCTATAAGATCGGTCCGCTGTTCGCTAACAAGCCGGACGTAGCGCGGGCCTTGCTGGCAAGGCTGCTGGCCGAGGCCGAGGGTGCGCCGGTGTATCTGGACGTGCCGGTCGACAATGCACAAGGTATCAAACTCGCGGAAGACTGTGGTCTGTCGCCGGTCTTCGAGACGGCGCGTATGTATCGCGGCAAGGCGCCGGAGATACCGCTCGATCGCGTGTTCGGCGTGACCACGCTCGAACTCGGCTAGCGCCGCTCACGTTTCGCCGGCAAGGCGCCGTGCCGTTAACCTTAACAGACGATTAATGGCTCGGTTGGAGGTTTAAGCAGCCTTAGCAGCTGCATCTACGATTCAGCTAATATATAGATCATCCGGGGGCGCATAGGGGAAAAATCGAACAATGATTGTTCATTTTCTTTGTTGGAGTCCGGCTATGCATGTCATGGAAAGTATTAACCGGCAGACTTGGCGTAATCCCTGGGCCTTGCGGGATTATCGCCGCAGCAGCGGCTACCTCAATGAAGGCGAGCGTATCGCTTTTTCCATTGCTACCCCGCCGGCGGGCAGGGGGCGCATTCTCGATATCGGTGTGGGTGGAGGCCGCACAGCCGATCTCTTACGTGCGACTGCCAGCAACTACGTCGGTATCGACTACACGCCCGAGATGGCCGACCTTTGTCGCCATAATCACCCCGATCTCCGCTTCGAGATCATGGATGCGCGCGATCTGTCGGCATTCCAGGATGCCAGCTTCGATCTCGTCGTCTTCAGCTACAATGGTATCGACTCCGTCGATGCCGATGGCCGGCGGGCTGTTCTGCTCGAGGTGGCGCGTGTTCTCGCTTCCGGCGGGGCTTTCGTCTTCTCCACATTCCATCGCGGCTGGCATGGTTTCGAGCATCATGTCGACTATCGCAGACTGGAATGGACGGCCAATCCGGTGCGGCTCGGGCTCAGGACGCTTCGCTATGTCGAAGGGCGTATCGCCGGTACGCTGCGTCAGCATCGTCTAAGGCCCCTCGAACAGCGTGATGGCGAACATACCATCCTGTTGCACGGTGCACACGATTTCGGCGTGATGGTCTATGCGACGACACCCGCGCAGCTGCAGTCGCAGCTCGCCAGGGCAGGCTTTGCAGCGCCTGCGCTGCTGCTTGACCTGGATGGAACGGCGATCGGCGATGTTGCGTCGCCTGAGCATGAGTATTTTCACGTCGTCGCGCATAAGCCGGGTATCTGATCGGGAATCGACGCCGGCCGGATGGGGCCGATCCCGGCCCCATCCGGCCGTTTCAACGGAGAAATCCTGTTGGGCGTGCTGATTCGTCATGCAAAAAGCGGAATCTCCTGAGACAACAGGGTCGCTTTCCCAAAAACAAAGCTTTATAGATGCGCGGGTTTGAGCAAGGCGCGCCTCCGTGCGCAGGAAGCGGGAATTGAAGAATGACGAACGTTGTAGTGATCGGTTCACAATGGGGCGATGAAGGCAAGGGCAAGATTGTCGACTGGCTTTCGGAACGCGCCGACGTGATTGTACGCTTTCAGGGCGGGCACAATGCTGGTCACACCCTTGTCGTCGACGGTGTCAGCTATAAGCTCGCTCTGCTGCCCTCCGGCCTCGTGCGCGGCAAGCTGAGCGTCATCGGCAATGGCGTCGTGGTCGATCCCCATCACTTCGTCGCCGAGGTCGAGAAACTGCGTGCCCAGGGCGTCGCCGTTACGCCGGATGTGCTGCGCATCGCTGAAAACGCGCCGCTGATCCTGTCTCTGCATCGCGACCTCGATGCCATGCGGGAAGATGCGGCTTCCAACAGCGGCACGAAGATCGGCACGACGCGCCGCGGTATCGGCCCGGCCTATGAAGACAAGGTCGGCCGCCGCGCCATCCGCGTCATCGATCTCGCCGAGCCGGAAACGCTGCCGGCCAAGATCGACCGGCTTCTGACCCATCACAATGCGCTGCGCCGCGGCATGGGCGTTGACGAAATCTCCTTCGATGCCCTGCATCACGAGCTGACATCGGTCGCCGAACACATCCTGCCCTATATCGATCAGGTCTGGCGCCTGCTCGACGAGCAGCGCAAGGCTGGCGCCCGTATCCTTTTCGAGGGTGCGCAGGGTGCGCTGCTGGACAACGACCACGGCACATATCCCTATGTGACCTCGTCCAACACGGTTGCCGGGCAGGCTGCCGCCGGCTCCGGTCTCGGACCGACGGCGCTCGGCTACGTCCTCGGCATCACCAAGGCCTATACGACCCGCGTCGGCGAAGGACCGTTCCCTTGCGAACTGCACGACGAGATCGGTAAGCACCTGTCGACCGTCGGCCGCGAAGTCGGCGTCAATACCGGCCGTCCGCGCCGTTGCGGCTGGTTCGATGCCGTGCTGGTGCGCCAAACCGTAAAGACCTCGGGCATTACGGGTATCGCGCTGACCAAGCTCGACGTGCTCGATGGTCTCGACGAGCTGAAGATCTGCGTCGGCTACAAGCTGGACGGCAAGGAAATCGACTATTTGCCGGCGAGCCAAGCGGCGCAGGCGCGCGTCGAGCCGGTTTACATCACGCTCGAAGGCTGGAAGCAGTCGACCGTAGGTGCGCGCAAATGGGCCGATCTGCCGGCGCAGGCGATCAAGTATGTCCGCCAGGTCGAAGAGCTGATCGGCGCGCCCGTCGCGCTGCTTTCGACCAGCCCGGAGCGCGAGGACACCATACTTGTGACCGACCCCTTTGAGGGCTAAAGTCGCGAACCTATGACGAATCCCGGCCCGGCTGCTTGCTGGGCATCATGAGAAAGTGCTGATGGCGGATTTTGTAGCAGTCATTCGACGGGCCGTTGACGGCCTGACGGAAAATACTCCCGAGATGCGGGTCAAGGTTTACGATCGAGCTCGTGGTGCCGTTCAGCGGCAGCTTGAGAGCATGAAGCCGCGCCCGCCGGAAGAGATGCTACGCCGCCAGCTCGACAAGCTCGAAGCCGCGATCGTTGAGGTCGAAGCCGAGCATGCCGAGGCCCTGCCGGCGGCCGAGGAGCCGGTCACCGAAGTGCCCGTCGCCCATGAGGTGGCGGCTCCCGCGCCGGTCGAAGAGCATCATGTCGAAGCTCATCCGCAGCCTCATGCGCACGAGCCGGAGCCCGCTCCGGCCGAGGTTCACGCCCATGAGGAGACGACTGCTCCCGAACCGGTCCATGAAGAGCCCGCCCATCACGAGCCGGCTGCATCGGCGGAGCAGCATTGGCCGCAGAAGCCTGCCCCCTTAGAGCAATGGAGCGAGCCTCATCAGGAAGAGCAGCATGTCCCGGCTGCGCGCCATGATGTTGCCGAGCATCATGCCGAGGCTCATGTGGAGCCGGCCCACGACCCGGTCTATCACGACGAACCGCAAACCTATCACGAAGAACCCGAGCACCATGCGGAAGAGGTGGGGCCTGTTGCGGCCGAGCCCGTCCGTGCGGCTCCCGCGCATCAGGCTGGAAGCGCAGCGGTTGACGACGTCATCAGCCAAGTGGAGCAGATCTGGGCGGAGGTCGATGCACCTTCGCACCGCGCTGCCCCCGAGCCCGCCGTTCCGCATCGTGAGGAGCCGGTTATGCCGGCTGCGGCTTTTGCCGATGCGGCGTTCGGTCATCCTGTGGAGCCATCCGAACATGTGAAGGCGCCGGCACAAGCTGCCAACAAAGCCTTCGCCTGGGATGCGGATGTGTTCGAAGAACTGCAGCCGGTTCCGGCTGCTTCTCAGCCAGCGCAGCCCGCCCGGCAGCTGTCGGATAACGCCTTCGAGGACGTCGATCTCTTCGCCGACGTGCATTCCCCCCGCAAAACGGGCGCGGATGCCGATGAGGGCAATGACGGCTGGCGCGAGCTGAAGGAGCTTGCCGGCTTCGACAAGCGCGCAGAAGACGGGCGTGGCGGAGCTTCTTCCATGCCGCCGGATCTCGATCAGGCGATGGCTGCCAAGCTGCAGGGCAAGAGCTTCCGAATGGAGCCGAAGCGCCGCCGCATCAATGTCACTAGCATCATCCTGACGCTTGTTGGCCTCGCCCTTGTCGGTGGCGGTGGCTATGCGGCCTGGCTGAACCGCGATGCGCTCAACAATATGGTGACGAAGCTCGTCAGCTCGGCACCGAAGAGTGCTGCGACGCCTCCAGCTTCGGATTCGGCAAACAAGAACACGGCAAGCAACAATGCGGCGAATAACCCTCCTGCCGCCGCAGCGACCCAGCCATCGACGCCCCCACAGAATAGCGCGGCTGCTACCAAGCCTGCGGGCGCCGGCAATACGGATGTCGCCGCGTTGAACAGCGATCCCAATACGGTCAATACGAAGTTCACGCAGCGTCTTCTGTCAAATGGCACGGAAGAGGACAAGGGTCCCGCGGCCGGCGCTCAGCCTGGCGTCGCCGAAGGCAAGTCCGTGGCGGAGCAGAATGTGGCTTCCAAGGCTCCGGCTGCTGCCGTCGCACCGCCGGCTAACGCTGCCGCAGCACCGCCTGCGAACAATGCGGGTGCGGCCCAGGCACAGGCGCCTGCCGCCGACACTCCGGCTTCGACGAACCAGCAGACCCCTGCGGCAAATCAGCAGCAGGCCGCCGCCAACCCGTCACAGCCGGCCACGCAGCAGACGGCTCAGGCAACCGACGGACAGAAGGTTTTCCTCTATGAGGAGCGCCTCGGCCAGACGTCGCCTTCCGCCTTTCAGGGCACTGTCACCTGGTCACTGCAGCAAGGCAAGGGCGCCGACGGCCGGCCCGAGCCCTCCGTGCAGGGTCTTATCAGCGTTCCCGACCGTGGCCTGGCGGCAACGATCACCGTGTCCAGAAATGCGGACCCCTCGCTGCCTGCCAGCCATCTGATCGAGCTTGCCTTCCAGGTGCCGCCGAATTTCGAAGGTGGAGCGATCGATAATGTGCAGCGCGTTGCACTGAAGGCGACCGAGCAGGATCGCGGCGATGCCCTCATCGCCGTGCCGGCCAAGGTTACCGACGATGTCTATATGGTCGCACTCAACGATTTTCCGGATGCGCGCAAGACCAATCTCGACCTTTTGAGGAGCCGTAACTGGATCGACATTCCAGTCGTCTACCGCAACGGTCGCCGTGCCTTGCTGACGATGGAAAAGGGGCCAACCGGCACGGATGCCTTCAACAAGGCGATCACGGAATGGCAGGCTCTCGGCGGCGTTGCCTCGAGCGGCCAGTAAGCTCTTCGAATATCGACGGCTACGAAAAAAGGCGGGCTTGCGGCCCGCCTCTCTTTTTGATTGTTGAAACTCTCCGAGCGGGAAGCGTTATGCCGTCGCTTCGACGACGCGGAGCGCCTTGGCGCGTTCCAGCGCATCCTTCTGCACGGCTTCCTGAACCTTTTCGAAGGCGCGAACCTCGATCTGGCGGACGCGTTCGCGGCTGATGTCGAATTCGGCCGAGAGGTCCTCCAGCGTTACCGGGTCATCCGAGAGGCGGCGAGCCTCGAAGATGCGGCGTTCACGATCGTTAAGCACACTCATCGCGCGGGCCAGCATGCGGCGACGCGTGTCGAGCTCATCCTGTTCGATCAGCACGTCTTCCTGGCTGTCATGATCGTCGACAAGCCAATCCTGCCACTGGCCGGAATCGCCTTCGGAAGCCTTGATCGGCGCATTCAGCGAAGCGTCGCCAGAAAGGCGGCGGTTCATCGAAATGACCTCTTCCTCCGAAACGTTCAGCTTGGTGGCGATCTCGGAGACGTGTTCCGGCTTCAGGTCGCCGTCATCGATGGCCTGGATACGGCCCTTGAGACGGCGCAGGTTAAAGAACAGACGCTTCTGGTTGGCAGTCGTGCCCATCTTCACCAGCGACCACGAGCGCAGGATATATTCCTGGATCGAGGCTTTGATCCACCACATGGCATAGGTTGCCAGGCGGAAGCCGCGTTCCGGGTCAAACTTCTTCACGGCCTGCATCAGGCCGACATTGCCTTCCGAAACGACTTCGCCGATCGGCAGGCCATAGCCGCGATAGCCCATGGCGATCTTCGCCACGAGGCGCAGATGGCTGGTGACGAGCTTATGCGCGGCCTGACGGTCGGCATGTTCCGCATAGCGCTTGGCGAGCATGTACTCTTCCTGCGGCTCCAGCATCGGGAACTTGCGGATCTCGTCGAGATAACGATTGAGGCCAGCCTCTCCGGCGGCAATGGACGGCAAGGTATTACGGGCCATGATTGTGCACCCTCCTATTCGAGATTTGGTTCCTTCTGGGGGCGTATTTGCGCGCCTTCTGCGAAGCGGACCAAGGCGTACGGGTCCAGGGACCCCGCACTCAACCAATGTAAAGATAAGTACGGCGAAACGGTGATTCAAGGATGCAGTCACGCAAGTGTTATAGCAGCGTGACCGCGGTCTCGCCGTGACGTCGCCCTTGAGGTTATCCTCCCGAATGGTCCGGCGCAGTCAGCCTCTACCATCTCGGCTGTCAAAACGCATCGGCGTTTCCAGCAATAGACGGCGCACCGGATTCGGTCCTACATTCGATATTATAGGGCGTTAGGTCGCATGCGTCCAGCGGGACGTGTTCACCACGGAGGCTTGCGGCTCACACACGCAAGGCTTCCACCAGTTCTTCCATATCGTCGGGCAGGGGTGCTTCGAAGTGCATGATCTCGCCCGTGCGCGGATGCTCGAATTGCAGCATATAGGCATGGAGCGCCTGGCGGGTGAAGCGGTTGACGACCTGCTTGGTCGGCTCCGGCAGGAGGTTGGCCTTGGTCTTGAAGCCGCCGCCATAGACGGCGTCGCCCAGGAGCGGATGGCCGATATGCGCCATGTGTACGCGGATCTGGTGCGTACGGCCGGTTTCCAGATGGCAATCGACCAGCGAGGCGAGGGCGATTGCATCCGCTCCTTCGTGGAAGCGCTCCAGTACTTCGTAATGCGTGATGGCTTCATCGGCATCCTGGGAGGTGGGACGCTTGACCGCGCGGCGCGTGCGATCGACGCTCGAACGCCCCAGCGGCGCGTCTATGGTGCCGATGAGCTGACGCGGGCGGCCCCAGACGATGGCCTGATAAGCGCGTTCCAGTGATGTCGTTCTGCCATGGTCGGCAAATTGCAGCGACAGGTGGCGGTGGGCGACATCGTTTTTGGCAACGACCATGACGCCGGTCGTGTCCTTGTCCAGCCGGTGGACGATGCCCGGCCGACGCACGCCGCCGATGCCGGAAAGGCTGTCGCCGCAATGGTGGATCAGCGCGTTGACCAGCGTGCCCGTCCAATTGCCGGCGGCGGGATGGACGACGAGCCCGGCAGGCTTGGAGATGACGATGATGTCCTCGTCCTCGTAAAGCACGTCGAGGGGAATATCCTCGCCCTGCGGCGTCGGATCCTCGGGCTCGGGCAGAGCGATTTCATAGACGTCGCCGGGGCGCACCTTGCGCTTGGCATCGGTGACCGCTTCGCCATTGAGCAGAACGGCCCCTTCCTTGATCATCGCCTGGATGCGGTTGCGGGAGAATTCCTTGCCGAACTGCGCGGTCAGCCACGCGTCCAGCCGTCCTTCGGCGCTTTCGTCGGCGGTTAGGACTTTTCTATTGTCCGCGGCTTCTTTAAAGGGGTCGCTCAAACGTATTTCTCCGGCGCTCCAAGGCGCTCTCAATCAGCAAGGATGCATCGATGACGAATCTTGAGCCAGACGATCAAGAGGAAAAGCCCCTCGATTCGGCCCTGGAGAAAGTCCGACGCAAGATGATCCGCCTGCAGATCGTCTCCGCGGCTGTCATGGTGGTGAGCCTTATGGCCGTCTTCGGCGCCGTTGTCTACAAGACGATGAAGCAACCGGCAAAGCCGGCGGGCCAGGCTGCCTCCAATATTCCCTCGGATGCCCCGGCTGCCGTGACGGCCTTGCTGCCGGCTGGCTTTACCGTTCAGTCTACGGCCCTGTCGGGAAATCAGGTGCTGTTCTACGGTGCGCTCGCCAGCGGTCAGCGGCAGGCCATCGTCTTCGACTACGGTATCGGCCGCATCGTGGCGACCATATCCCTGTCGAACTGACGGTATTGCGATGACGAGCAGCCGGCTCATCGAGATCACGGATGCTGACGATCCGCGTATTGCGGAATTCCGGGATATCCGCGAGCGTGACCTGACCGGGCGAGAAAACCGCTTCATCGCCGAGGGCACTGTCGTGCTGAGGCTCCTTGCCGGAGCGCATGCGGCGGAGGGGGATTTCGCCGCGGAGAAGGTACTGCTGCTCAGAAACCGCGTCTCGGGGCTGAGCGACATCATCGAGGCCCTCCCAGCCGATGTTCCGATCTACGTCGCGACGGCGGAGGTGCTCGACGGCATTGTCGGGTTTCATCTGCATCGCGGCGTTCTGGCGCTTGGCCGCCGCAAGGCAGAGACGGGGCTTAGCGCCTTCCTTGAGCGCCTGCCGCAACGGGCGCTCGTGCTTGCCGGCTGCGGCATCTCCAATCATGACAATATGGGTTCGATGTTTCGCAACGCGGCCGCATTCGGGGCCGATGCGGTGCTGCTCGACGAGAGCTGCTGCGACCCGCTCTATCGCAAGGCGCTACGGGTCTCGGTTGGTTCCATTCTGACCGTGCCCTATTGCCGGCAGTCGAGCGACCTCGACCTGCTTTCCGCGATGGCCGATCGCGGTTTTGCGATCTGGAGCCTGTCTCCCAACGGCAAGGTGGATATTCGCGATGTTCCGGCCTTGGAGCGCATGGCACTTGTCGTCGGCACGGAAGGGGATGGCCTGCCTCAGAATATCCTGTCCAGATTCGGCAGCGTGCGTATCCCGCAGGCTCCGGGGCTCGATAGCCTCAACGTTGCGACCGCAAGCGGCATTGCGCTTTTCGAGATGGCCGCGCGAATCAAGCGGATTTGAGGGGTATCGTTCCCGACGGCTAGGGGTGCTTCGGCAGCAAACTCGCCACGCGGTCGGCAAGGCTGGTGCGCTGACCGGCTTCGGCCGAATTCTTATCCCCCGAACTCCCATCTCCGGACAGAAGATCGAGGATGGGCGAGGTGCTGCCTTCCTTGAGCGCCGTCAGTGCCACCATGTTGGCGGCGATGGTGGCGATTTCCTCGCGTATAGCTTCCTCGTGGACCGGCGAGCGCGCTTTCAGAAGGCGGTCCGAAAGGGCTGCGGCGCGGTTGCGGACCTCTTCCGCCATATGTGCGATGTCGTCTTCCACTGTGCGTTCCGGCTCGGCTGCATTCGTCTGCTTGTCGGCTGTATCCTTGATGATCGGGATAGCGGACAATTTTGGTGTTTTTGTCGACTTCTTCGGCGGGGTAATGCCGGCGGCGCGTAGAATCTTGCTGGCTTCCCTCGATTCCTTGACGGCGGCCTCAAGGCGCTCTTTCAGGCGCACGATGTCCTGAGTATGCCGTGCGATCGCGGTTTCCTTGTCGGCGCCGCCTGCAATCTCGCGATCCAGCCGTTCTTCCAGCCGCTTGTTCTTGTCATTTTCCTGGCGCAGCGATTGCTCGGCGTCGGCCGCGCGCAGGCTGGCGGCGCTCAGATCCTGGCGAAGCGTATCACGCTCGTCCCGTAAAGTGTTGATGCGAAGCTTCAAGCTCTCGATCTCGGTTTCGCGCGTTGCAAGATCGATCTTGAGATTGTCCGCATCGGCCGCCATTTTCGTCATGCGCTTGCGCAGGCCGTCGATATCGGCTTCCTTTTCCGCGCTGGCCTGTTCTGCCGCATGAATGCCTGACTTGAGCTGGCTGATGTAGCTTTCCTCGCGCCGCAGGCGAGAGCGCAATTCGCCTGCTTCCACTTCCAGATCGTCTATGCGTGTCTGCAACTCGGTGTTGCCGCTGACGAGCCGGCTTGCCTCCTGCTGCAGTTTGCCATTATGGATCTGCAGCGCGACGCTCCTGTCGCGTTCCTGGGTCAGGGCCTGCTCGGTTCTGGCATTCTCGGCGGCAAAGAGGGCGCGCGCCATATCCTTCTGCGCCCGCACTTCCTGGGGGCTCAGGGGCATGGTCGCCTTCAGGCGCTTTTCGGTGAACCAGACGATGCGGCGATGGATTGCCGGCGCAATGAGAAAGACCAGAAGCGCGGCCGTCAGAAAGCCCAATCCGAACAATAGAGCAAATTGAATCACGACGCGGCCAGTATCCTGGGGTTATTTTCGATCTCTGTGAAATGAATAATCATGGGCTGGGCATGCGGGCAAGCGTTTAAATCGGATATGGTTTACCGGCGAGCGCCGGATTTACTGAAAGAAAAGGCCCGCAATCCGAGCGGGCCAAAGCAGGTGCTGCCTGGGAGAGGATGTTAAAAGCTAGCTCAGAAGGGGTTCCAGGTCGGATTGGGCGTGACCTTCAGGTAACCCATGTTGACGCCGAGGCGTGCGCCGAGGCCGGTGCGGATCGGAACGAGCACGATATTGTTGTTCTTCAGAACGGTCATGCCGAAACCTGCCACCACGAAAGCCTGACCGCTGACGCCGCCGAAGCGGGTGTAGACGCTGTCGATACTCGGCAGATCGTAGACCAGCATCATGACGCGGGTGCCTTGGCCGCCGTAGTCGAAGCCGAGCGAAGGCCCCTGCCAGTAGAGCGGATGCTCGCCGGCATTCTTGGTGTTCAGCTGTCCTTCGCCGTAGGTCAGGCCGGCCAGGAATGCGCCTGAACCTTCCTGGCCGAGAATGTAGCCATTCGGCAGGCCATATTGCTGGAAGGCCCGTTCGACCACCTTGGCAAGGCCGCCGCTGGTGGAGCCGAAGAAGGAGTGGCCGGCATCGACGATTTCCTGGGCTGAATAGTTGTTGGCTGGCGCAGCCGAGGCCTGACGGACCGGCAATGCGAAACTCACGAATGCAGCAATGGCCAGGATCAGGCCGAGGCCGAGCGTCCTGGTGCCGGGGCTTGGCATTCTCTTCAGGAATTCATAGCGCATGAAAGTCATCCGTTCATCATGGTCGGGGCGATAGGAGACGGCTGCGGAGCGCGTTCGCTGGAACGCGCCTCTGCGGTTAGTCCCCTCCAGCAGATCCTTTTGCCCATCCATCGCAGCACGATTCGCGTGCGAAAGGATCTGATGGTGATGAATGCATTTTGCGTCGTTGGTCTTAACAATCGGTTTACCAAATATGGTGTCATTATGGCGCGCGGTACACCGGCTGTGACAATCCTCGGGCAACCTTACCGTGCCAGCGTGGAGTCACGTTTCGCCCTGCAAGCATTCAGGAGACAATGAATGTCGAAGAATCCAAATCTCACTCTGACCGGACCGGATCTGGCCGCGCTGCTGTGCAGCCGCGTATGCCATGATGTGATCTCGCCGGTCGGGGCGATCAACAATGGCCTGGAGCTGCTCGACGAGGGTGGTGCCGATGCCGATGCGATGGATCTGATCCGCACCAGCGCGCTGAATGCTTCGGTTCGCCTCAAGTTCGCACGCCTTGCCTTCGGCGCATCCGGCTCGGTCGGCGCATCGATCGATACCGGCGAGGCTGAACGGGCCGCGAAGGATTTTGCCGCTGCCGAAAAGAAGACCGAAGTCAGCTGGGTCGGCCCGCGCGCCATCATCGCAAAGAACCGGGTCAAGCTGCTGCTCAATCTTTTCCTGGTCGCTTACGGCGCGATCCCGCGTGGCGGCAATATCGAAGTGACGCTGGAAAATCCTGAATTCGACGCCAAGTTCACCATCACTGCCAAGGGGCGGCTGATGCGCGTACCGCCGAAATTCGCCGAGATTTGTTCCGGCACCCTGGAAGAGGCGATCGATGCTCATTCGATTCAGCCTTACTACACGGTGCTTCTTGCGGAAGAGAGCGGCATGGAGCTCTCCTACAACGCCACGCCGGAAATACTGACCTTTATCGCCGAGATACCGGCCGAATAGACGGATTTCGGCTTTTTTCATTCTCTGGCCTGCGGCCGCCCGGTGGCTGTGGGCTTATCTTTTCGTGTGCTGCCATTGCCGCGAAATCTTATGGTTGTCCGTGCAATTGATAATGTAGCGGTAACGAATCCTTAGCATGCTGGTCCTATCGTTCCAATTTGATGTCGCCGTTCGACGATGGCGATTGGTGCCAGGGAGTTCTAGATGCAGCGGTTCATGATAACGGATGCTTCGGATGTCGTGCGCAAGGTCGGCAAACGGATCCTGTCCGAGCTGGATTTCCTCGTGAGCGAAGCCGGCGACGCCCGTGAAGCGCTGGTACGCTGCCAGGTCGAGATCCCGGATTATCTGATCGTCGATGCCGGCATGGAAGGGGCGCTCGATCTCATTACCAATATCCGCGCCATGCCGAACGGCAAGGACGTGAAGATCTATTACTGCGTCGTCGAAGCGGACCTGCGCAAGCTGATGGCGGGAAAGCGGGCAGGCGCCACGGACTTTCTGCTGAAGCCCTTCGACCGTAAGATCCTGACGGCAATATTCGGCAATCGCGCCGTCGCCGCCTGATTTCGCCGAACATTCTTGAAGTAATGCCGGCCGTCCTTTGAGGCGGCTTTTATTTTGGGCAGCCTTACCAATAGAAAATCCCGCCGAAGGAGGCGGGATTTCAGAGCTTTTGCGGTATTTGGCGGGGAGGCGGGTTTAAGCGCTTTCAGCGAAATCGTTGCTGTCGGGCTCGCGCAGCACGTAGCCGCGACCCCAGACGGTTTCGATGTAGTTGGCGCCACCGGCTGCATTGGCGAGCTTCTTGCGCAGCTTGCAGATGAAGACGTCGATGATCTTCAGTTCAGGCTCGTCCATGCCGCCATAGAGGTGGTTGAGGAACATTTCCTTGGTAAGCGTCGTGCCCTTGCGCAGCGAGAGCAGCTCGAGCATCTGGTATTCCTTGCCGGTCAGATGCACGCGCTGGCCGCCGACTTCGACGGTCTTGGCGTCGAGGTTGACGATGAGCTCGCCGGTCATGATCACCGACTGGGCATGGCCCTTGGAGCGGCGAACGATGGCGTGAATGCGGGCGACCAGCTCGTCCTTGTGGAAGGGCTTGGTCATATAGTCGTCGGCGCCGAAGCCGAGGCCGCGAACCTTGTCCTCGATGCCGGCCATACCGGAGAGGATGAGGATCGGCGTCTTGACCTTCGAAAGGCGCAGGGTGCGCAGCACTTCGTAGCCGGACATATCGGGAAGGTTGAGATCCAGAAGGATGATGTCGTAGTCGTAAAGCTTTCCGAGATCGACGCCTTCTTCACCGAGATCGGTGGTATAGACGTTGAAACTTTCGGATTTGAGCATCAGTTCGATGCTCTGCGCCGTCGCGCTGTCGTCTTCAATGAGTAGAACCCGCATAATTGTCCCCTTTACCGCCGCCGAAAGGTCGTCAGCCCCCTTACGCGATACCGATCAAATCACTGCTTGATTTGGAAGCTGCCATGCAATGGTTAACAAATTCTGATTCACTCTGGCAAGTCGTATCGAATTTATTAAATAATTTTTCCATTGCACTGTTTTCCAACGACAATCAGTAAAATCGACTCCTAAAGTATCGCATGAGGAACTTACGCCAAGTGATTCATCCGACTCATCAATGCCAACATGTCGAATTCCGACCTCAGCATTTACCGAGCCTTAAATCATTGCGCCTATCATTAACGATGCCCGTAAACGAAAGGTTACCAGCGGTAGGCTTTTATTAAGATCGCTGGAAATTTTTTTAACCAAGCCGTCTCAAAGCGGCTCGGCGGGTGAGAATATCGAGAGCCGGGGTCTCGCATCACGGGAGTAATGCGTATGAAGTCACGTGAGAGCCTAGTTCGCCTGAAAGAGTTTCAGGTGAACGAAAAACGCCGTCAGCTGCAGCAGTTGC
This sequence comes from Rhizobium freirei PRF 81, assembly GCF_000359745.1. Taxonomy (GTDB): domain Bacteria; phylum Pseudomonadota; class Alphaproteobacteria; order Rhizobiales; family Rhizobiaceae; genus Rhizobium; species Rhizobium freirei. Next base: position 952 of record NZ_AQHN01000056.1, on the reverse strand, counting down.
AGATGATGATGGCGGAATTTGACCGCATGACAAAGGATCTGGAAAGCCAGATCGTACTGGAAGAGAAAAAGTCCGGTATTTCCGACCCTAACCACTTTGCTTACCCGACCTTTGCCAAGGCCGCCCGCCAGCGCGCGGACAACCTGCAGGTGTCGATCCGTGAGCTGCAGGTTCAGGAAGAAACGTTGGAAAGCTCGCTTGAGGAAATACAGGCCGAGTATGCCAAGGCCGCAGCGCTCGAGGAGCGCGATGGTTCTGGCCCGGCAAGGGCACGCGCCTGACGTCATAAAACCGTCGTCCTTTTTCGACCCAGGCATCATTCCATTCCGATACGGGACCCATTTTCGGAAGATGCGCGAGTTGACGGAAACGACACAAAAGCCACGCGTGACCGGCCGTGACAGGGCCGGCCATGCGCGGCTTTTTGTACTTGCAGACTGCGCCCGGCCAAAATGGCCGGAGCCGATGCATCCGGCTACGGGCTCAATGTCGTAATCTTTTCGCAATCTATGCTTACAGGTTAACGACGTCGCGCCAGTCGTCGTGGCGCAGCGCCTGTGCCTTGAAAAACGGGCAGAGCGGAATAATCTTCCAGCCGCCGCGGCGCGCTTCTTCGACCGCATGAAAAGCCAGCGCCTGGCCAACGCCCTTGCCGCGCAGGGCATCCGGCACGCCGGTATGATCGATGATGATCAGCTTGGAGGAGGTGCGGGAAAACGTCATTTCCGCTTCGTGGCCCTCGACGGTTGCGACATAGCGCCCGCCGGATGCGTTGTTTTCGTTGCGGATTTCCATCGTTCATCTCCCTGATTGCGACTGATGCGACAAGGATTACATGCGCTCCGGCATCTGCCAACTGCCGAGATTGTTGACGGATCGTCTCTCATTAAATCGACTTTGATATGCGGTGGCTTTGTGGGAGGTTTTGCGCATGGACTGCAGCAGTCGATGT
>NZ_AQHN01000055.1 GCF_000359745.1 Rhizobium freirei PRF 81 | reverse complement strand
AGCTGTGTCCGAGAGATAGGCGCCGCCGGCCATTCTTCGAAGAAATCCAAAAACAAGTGGCAGCCGATATCCTGCGCAAAGATAAGATTGGCACGATCCGACTGCGCCCACGGCGAAAGTCTGACAGGCGCCGGAAAGATCAAGTATCCAAGGAAACTAACGGGTTAATCCTGCGCCTTCGAGCCTTGCCGACGAATCAGCTCGGGCTCGATAGCATCGGGATTGCGATCACTCGCCGGTCTTGAAATAGGCTTCCAGCCGGTAGCCATCGGGATCGATGACGAATGCCGCATAGTAGAACTGGCTATAGTCCGGCCTGATGCCCGGCTTGCCGTTGTCTTCACCGCCATTGGCAATGCCGGCGGCGTAGAAAGCGTCGACGGCTTCCTGGCTGGCCGCGACGAAGCAGAAGTGCAGGCCGGAGCTGCGATCGGCAGGCACGGGATGCTCGACTTCGCTGACCCAGAATTGAGGGCGTTCGGCGCCATATCCGATCGTGCCGTCGAAATTGCTCAGACGCTCATAGCCGAGCGGCAAGAGTGCCGCGTCGTAAAACGTCTGCGCCCGCGCCAGGTCTTTGACGCCGATCGAGATATGGTCGAACATGAAAACAAGCTCCCGCCGAGTTATCTGCAGAGCTTTGCCGGAGGCCGTGCCCCTGGGGAGACGCCGGCTTTTGCAAGTCCGCAGGTGCAATTTCGCCTCACCATCTTGCAATGATTATGCGAAGTCAACAAAGCGATGCGGCGAGTTGCAGGATCATCCGACCCCAAGCCATTCAGCTGAATCCAAGATCGTTTTGAGCGTTGCCGATCTTGATGATTTGCCTGGGACGGAAGTACGATTTGCCGGCGTTTCGGTCGTCACGCAGATTTTTCCAAACGACTGTCGATTTCCAGAGGGCTGCTTCGTCGTCAATATGAGCGGGCTTGTTGAGCGGCAATGGTGCCGGCGTCTCGCTTCGGAGGAATTTTCCCATGCGTTTCATGTCTATTGTCACTGCCAAGGATTTCATGCATCCGACGCCGGAGCTTCTCGAGGCCATCCACAAGATCGCCGATCGGGAGATCAAGGCCGGCCGGATGATCGATACGGCCGGGCTGATGCCGCTTGCGACCGGCGCGCGGGTCACGATCAAGGATGGCAAGTTGAGCGTCGTCGACGGTCCCTTCGTCGAGGCCAAGGAAGTCGTCGGCGGGTATGCGATATTCGAGCTGCAAAGCAAGGAAGAGGCCGTGGCGCTCGCGGTTGAATTCATGCAGCTGCATAAGGATTTCATGCCCGGCTGGGAAGGTACATGCGAGGTGCGCGCCTACTTCGAGCCAAATGCCGAGGGTGTATGCGACCCGCTCGCCGAAGCAAGGGCATGATGACTTCGATCTGTCAGCGGGGCGGGCGGCCGTGACGGTCGCCGGCGCCCATCGTGCGATCCTCGCCGTCTGGCGAATAGAGCAGCCGAGGCTCATCACCAGCCTGGCGCGATTGCTGCGCGACGTGCCGCTGGCCGAGGATCTTACTCAAGAAGCACTGATCGTGGCTTTGGAGCGATGGCCGGAGACGGGCATCCCCGAGCGCCCCGGCGCATGGCTTATGACCACCGCCAAACGCCGGGCGCTCGACCATCTGCGCCGCCGCCGCATGCTTGACCAGAAACACGAGTTGATCGTTCGGGAGATGGAGGAGGACGAGCAGATCATGCCTGATCTTGACACCCCTCTCGATGACGATATCGGCGATGAAATGCTGCGCCTGATCTTTACGGCCTGCCATCCGCTGATTTCGCGCGAAGCACGCGTGGCGCTGGCCTTGCGGATGATCTGCGGCCTGACGACGGAAGAGATCGCCAGGGCGTTCCTGGTGTCGGAAGCGACGATCGCGCAGCGCATCGTCCGCGCCAAGAAAACACTGTCTGAATCGGGGCTTACCTATGAGACGCCGCACGGCGAGGAACTGTCGCAGCGCCTGGCCTCGGTGCTGGAGGTTGTCTATCTGATCTTCAATGAGGGCTATACGGCAGCGCGCGGCGAAAACTGGCTGCGGCTGCAATTGTGCAATGAGGCGCTGCGGCTGGGCAGGGTGCTGACTTCCGTTGCTCCGCTGGAGCCGGAAGCGCATGCGCTGCTGGCCTTGATGGAGCTGAATGCGTCCCGTGCGGCGGCGCGGACGGATGCCGACGGCAACCCGATCCTTCTGCTCGAGCAAGATCGTGCTCGTTGGGATCGGCTGCAGATTCAGCGCGGTTTGCAGGCGCTGAAGCGGGTACAGCAACTTGGCGGTGCCGGCGGGGTCTATGCGCTTCAGGCCGCGATCATTGCCTGTCATGCGAGGGCCGGGACCGCCGAGGAAACCGACTGGCGGCGGATCGCCGACCTCTACGCGGAGCTTGCCGATCTCATTCCGTCCCCGGTCGTCGAACTCAACCGCGCCGTTGCCGTCGGCATGGCCGACGGTCCCGAAGCGGCACTGGCGATCATCGAGCGTCTGTATGATGAGCCTGCACTGAAGGACTATCATCTTCTGCCGAGCGTTCGCGGCGATCTTCTCTATAAGCTTGGCCGCCACGACGAAGCGCGGCGAGCCTTCGAAACGGCCGCCGCGCTTGCTGAAAATCAGAGGGAACGTGATCTTCTTCTGCGTCGTGCAGCCGAGGCTACCCGTGCGGAGAAGGAGTGACCCGTCTATCGGGCGGGCCATCTTGCTTCGAGCTATTCTGCAGCCTGATAATTCGTGGCTCTTGCAGCGGAGGACCGCGGCCCGACGGCGGCAAGCAGGGTGATCGCGGCGGCAAGGATCGTCACGAAGCCGATGCCCGCGATGTAGGGGTTCCAGCCGAAGCTCGGTGCGGCGCTGAAGACCGCCGATGCTGCCGCCAGGACGATACCGCCGCCGATCTGGAAGGAAGCAAATAGCATGCCCGAAGCCAGGCCGGATTCGTCATCGCCGACGTCAGACAGAGCGGCGACCTGGATCGACGGATAGGTCATGGCATAGCCGACGCCGAGCAGCAGCTGTGAGATGATGACGAGCACGATCGTATCGATCTGGCCGGCCGACAGCACCCAGAAGAGATAGCTGATGGCCTGCAATCCGACGCCGAACGTCATCAGCGTCGTCGTACCGCGATTCTGCCCGATGGTGGCAAAGCGGGGTGCGAGGAACATCACGCAGGTGCCGCCGATGGCGAAGGCGAAGCCAGTGGCGAAGGCCGACCAGCCGACGACGGTCTGGTAGTAGAGCGTCGCGATGAACTGGAAGCCGACATAGGCTCCCTGGAACAGCGCGGCGATGGCATTGGCATGGCTAAGCTTGGCACGGCGGAACATGGCAAGCGGCACCATCGGATCGTGATGGCGCGATTCCACGACCAGGAACAGCACGATCAGGATCAGCGCGGCGAGGAGCGATCCCCAGGTTGCGAAAGCCTGCCAGCCGTCGGCGGCAGCGTTGGTGACGCCGAAGACGAAGAGCAGCAGGCCAGGGGTGATCGTCAAGGCGCCGGCCCAGTCGAAACGGGCGCTCTGACCGCTTCGCTTGTGATCGGCGGGCAGGACCAGAGGTGCTACGATCAGGGCGAGGATGGCGACGGGTGCGCCCATGACCAGGGTTGCCCGCCAGCTGATGATGGTCGCCGCGCCACCGAGCACCATGCCGAGTACGAAGCCAGCTGCACCGGTGGAGGAGAATACCCCGAGCGCCTTGGCGCGGGCCGGGCCTTCTCCGAAGACGGAGAGCAGCAGCGCGAGGGCAGCCGGTGCCGTAAAGGCCGCCGCAATGCCCTTAATCAGGCGAGCGGCGATCAGCGTCGGGGCGCTATCGACGAAGCCACCGGCAATGCTTGCGGCAGCAAAGACTGCGAGCGACCAGAGAAAGACGCGGCGGTGGCCGAAGAGATCGGCGACACGACCGCCGAGCAGCAGAAAGCCGCCATAGCCGAGCACATAGGCGCTGACGGCCCATTGCAGCGAGGTCGCCTGCATGCCCAGCTCTTTCTGGATTGCGGGCAGGGCCACGCCGATGGTGGAGACGTCCATGGCGTCGAGGAAATTGGCGGCGCATAGCAGCAGCAACGCCAATCCCGCTCCGCTTCGGGTAGTGGAAGAAGTCATCGGGATCGTTCCTTTCTAGAGCCGTCAGGCGCTTCTCGGAGCGCTCGAAGGCCCTATGCCGTTGTTCACTCGCAATTCCGGACGGAAAACCGCTACGCAGTTTTCCTGGAATTGCTCCGGGCTGCCGTTTCTTGGGAGATTGAAAGCGGCAGGGAACGAGAAAATGTACATCTTCAAACCCTATTGCAAATTGATAGTAACCATGTCAGGTATTACTGACGATGATGAATGATGCGACGCTTCGAAAAATCGATCTCAACCTGCTGCTCGCTTTTTCCGTGCTGATGCAGGAGCGGAATGTGAGCCGAGCGGCCGAGCGACTGCTGCTCGGCCAGCCGGGTCTTTCCGCAGCACTTCGCCGGCTGCGCGAGACGCTGGATGACGAATTGTTCGTGCGCGTCGGCCGCGGTTTGCAGCCGACGCCGCGGGCGCTGTCCATCGCGCCGGCGATCGAGGATGCGCTATCCGGCATCGAGCGCGCCATTCGCCCGCCGGCAGCTTTCGATCCGGCGGATTGGCATGGTGAGTTCCGCATCGGTCTTTGCGATAATCTCGAATCGTCCTTCTTCGGGCCGCTGGTGGCGCGGCTGCGTCAACTCGCGCCGAATGCCCGGCTGACCAGCGTGGCGTTCGATCGGCGCGACGCCGTGCGCCTACTGGACGAGGGCGCCTTTGACTTCAGCATATCCGTTCATGACGAGCCGGCCTCCTGGCATGTTCGCGCGCCGCTGTTCGAGCAAGCGTCCTTGTGCATCTACGATGCACGGCATCTGAAATGCGCAACGCCGCTCAGCCTGAAGCATTTCGCAACTGCGCCGCATGTGACCGTTTCGCTTGAAGGCGCTGTCTCCAGCGGTGTCGACGTCGCTCTCGCGCGCCTTGGCCATCGTCGACACGTCGTAGCGACGGTTCCCCGCTTTTCCGCACTGCCGACGACGCTGCGGGCCATCCCTGCCATCGCGACGGTTCCCGAAGCCATTGCGCGCTGCATGGCACAGCTGCATGATCTGACGATTTCGGAGCCGCCGTTCGAATTGCCGGCCGATCCGGTGACGATGCTCTATCGGCGCGTCGATCAGGCCGATAGCCGCTCGGTGTGGTTCCGCCGCCTGTTCGTGGAGGTGGTGAAGGAAGCGCTTAAGGCGAGCGGATGCCGCATGGGTGTATCGACCGACGCTTGTTGCTACGATCCGCCGATGCTGGCCGAGGCGGTGTAATCCTCTTGACGGGCGATCGGCCGCGTTCGCCGATCAAACAGGATTGCTGCTCGGGGTGAGGGCGTATGGGCTTCACCCTCAATCGCTTGTGCGGGTTGGCTCCTGCTTTTGCCCATATCGTCGTCGCAAAGCTGCAGCATATCTTTGCGCGACAAGTTCTAGCCGTCCGGATAGGGCATGCCGTCCTTGTGCACGAACCGTCCATCGGTGCTTGAGCTCATCATGTCGACGTCGGAGCAGGTGATGAGGTCGGTCGGCGAACGCGTGCCGGCTTCGAGGTAGACGGCCGTCCTGTCGGATCTGTTGATCATGTGGTGGCCGTTGCCCGAATTCTTCGGGAAGGCCGCGCAATCGCCGGCGCGCAGCACCGTCTCGCCTCCATCCTCGACCAGCGTCAGCTCGCCTTCCAGCACATAGACGAACTCATCCTCTTCGGAATGCCAGTGCCGCTGGCTCGACCAATTGCCCGGCGGAAGCCGCATGAGATTGATCCCGAAATCGGTGAGGCCGCCGGCATCGCCCAACCGCTGCCGGAGGCGCTCGGCACAGGGATCGTTGAAGGGAGCGGGGTAGCGCGTACCTTTGAGTTTCGGCACGGCCGCAACATCGATCTTCGGCATGAGAAACCTGCCTGCGATTGTCCGGGGATGTAATGGATTTCGAGCTTGGGGCAAAGTCTAGCAAAGGTCGCCAAACTTCGTCCAGCGACGAATTTCACCTTTACGATCAGCACGGCGCATCGGCTTTGTCGAAAAAGCTCACGCTCACTTCTGGTGGGTTTTGAGGGCGGGCACGCTATTCCAGCCGGACCAGCGGCCGGAAAATATCTCCCGGGAGCGTTTCGCCAGGCCGGGTCTGCCGCTCAGTGTGTAGACAACAACGCCCATCAGCGGCCGTAGAAGGTGAGGCAGGAAGAACTGAAGGCTGTAGTCGTGCTTGCGCATCACATAGCCCATGCCGACGCTGTAGGCGCGAATCTTTGCGACACTGCCGGGCGAGGCGCGGTCGCTGAGGTCTTCTGGATGATGACCGACCAGCGTTGGAACGTAATAGCCCCGATACCCGGCTTTCAGCAGTTTCAAGGCGATGTCTTGAACCTCGTACCCGCCCCAGCGGGTGCCCGCGCCCGGGCCGATTTCCCCGGCGAATCCCCCAACTTCTTCGAATGCGCTCCTCCTGATGACGATCGCCCATTCGATGAGCGTCGTCCAGACGGTCTTGCGATCAACGAGAGTGGGGGCCTTTTCGAAGGTGCCCATGATCGTATTGCCTTCGAGATCAACGGGACGGCCGCTGTAGAAGTCACTCGGATGAGCTGCCCTCAACACATCGAATTGGGAGATGAAATCCTCCGGGTACCAGCAGTCGTCATCGGGGAAGAGAAGCCACTCGCCACTCGCAAAAGTAGCGCCAAGATTGCGCGCGCGGCACACTCCGCGGCTTTCGGCGCGCTTTCTCATGATGCGCAATTTGTCAGACCAGATGTCCAGAATAGGGGTCAATCGATCATCATTGTTCTGATCGACAACGATAATCTCGAAATTATTCACCGTCTGGGCTGCCAGTGAATTGAGCAGCCTTTCGATTTCGTGCGTTCGGCCAAGCGTTGCGATAACTATGGACAACACAATTTCAGAGCTTCGCAGTGCCATTACAAGTCCAATGGATGAATGAACGGGGGCGCATTCTTGTAAATCTTAGGTATTGCCGAAATTTCTAATGAAAACATGAATAACTTAAGTAAAGTTGCTTCATGCGAATTTTTCAGGATTGTTGCCCGTCAATCCTGATGGCGGCTCGCTTTCGATGGCAATTGTCTTAGTAGATCTGGGAAAGAGTTGGAACGTGATTCACGCGCTATGGTGAAAACCATCGGCATCGTGCGGTAACGCTGCGCCGGATCGAAGTATTGCTAGAGCCTCCACGTCAGCTCGGCGCTGCGGTCAATTTGATTGCTCCGGTTCCGTATTCTCGCAAGGATTGTAGTTTCTGATGCCTTCCCTCCGCTGGAGCGATGCTTATCAATCGGCACAGTGATGAGGCCCCATGATAGCGCCGAGATAGGCGGCGGCCAATCTAGCGCTCTGCGGTCCGACGCTCGTCTAACGCCAAGTTTTTTGTGATAATGGGTATTCCGCAGGTCACCCGATCTGCCCAAATATCGAGGGAGGATGTCCTATGCCACTGTTCGTAACAACAGGGTGCTATACAGCCACGTCAATGAAGGGAATGATTGACAATCCATCGAACCGAGAAAAGGCGGCCCGTGGCATCATGGAAGCAGCCGGCGGGAAACTGCATTCATTCTACGTCACGACCGGCGAAACCGACTGGATGGCAATCACGGAATTCGACGATGGTGCTCACCTGACCCCCGCACTTCTCGTCATCAGTGCATCGGGAGCCGTATCGAATGTCAAAACCGTGCGAGCCTACACGAGCGCGGAATTCAAGGCTGCGCAAGAGAAGGCGGGCACAATCGCATCTTCATACAAGCCCCCGGCAAAATAAGCAGGTCACTGGTTGAAACATCTCTGGCAGCGGATCGAACCTCCGCTGCCAGAAACGATGTGTCGGCGCGCAATGAGGCCGCATTCGGCCGCGGATGCCACGCGGGCTGCCCGATTCGCTGGAGAGCTCCTCGCGATCGCGAGGAGATAGCGGAAAGGCCGCGCGCGAGAACGGCCATCCGGTTCGCCTGAGAGAGACCGTCACGCGCAGGAGATCTTGTTCCGGTCTCAAGTCGGCCCGTTTGAGGTGTTAAGAAGAGCTTAGAAGATTTGCAGCGCTCCGCAATGCCCGCTGTCGGCGCGAGCAGGAGATCCGCGGTCCGGCGTTTTCAACGCTTTTTCACCGCGATGTCGGATCGCCACATGCTCTTGCACCTTAGACGCTCTGGCGGGCAGACGTCGGCTCCTAAGCGTGAAGGAAACGGGCCATGATCTCGGTTTACGGCGAGGCCCGCTACGGGCGTTGCTGCCGCCGGGGTTCCAAATATGGAGAATGTGTCTATTCCGTTCCTGGCCCATCGGACCTAGTCCGGGTCTGCATCTTAGCCAGGCGTTGGCGATTCTATTTTGCGTGCTAAAGCTGGCGCCGATCTGCGCCAAAGGTCGCGCCGCGCCGCATCGGCACGAGATTGTCACCCATGTCTTAGGTACGTTTTGTTACCTATGTCTCCGGGCTGGACAAGAAAAAGCTTGGCGCACCCGACAGGATTCGAACCTGTGACCTTTGGAATCGGAATCCAACACTCTATCCAGCTGAGCTACGGGTGCATGCCTTAGGCGGGTTGAATCGCCTGTCCGATGGCTGGTTCTTAGCCTAGGAAGCGTTTGGCTTCAATGCGGAAAATTCAGGAAAGCGCATAACGGCGTTTTTGAATGGAAAAGGCCGCGAGCTTTTGGGCCGCGGCCTTGCGTCGTGTGCGGCAGTTTCGGCCTATTCCTTCATAGCGCCGGGACCGGGGATGGCCTTTGGCGGCACCTTGCCGAGGATGATCATGCCCAGCACTTCGTCCTTGGTGACGTCTTCGGTGCGGGCGTGGCCGACGACCTGGCCGTTCTTCATGACAGAGACGCGGTCGGCGAGGTCGAAGACGTCGTGGATGTCGTGGCTGATGAGGAAGATGCCGATGCCTTCCTTCTTCAGCTGCTTGATCAGCTCGCCGACCTGCGCCGTTTCCTGCGGGCCGAGCGCCGCCGTCGGCTCGTCCATGATAAGGATGCGGGCGTCGAAGAGGATGGCGCGGGCGATTGCCACCGACTGGCGCTGGCCACCGGAGAGCGCCTTTACCGGCTCCTTGAAGCGCTTGAAGTTGGGGTTGAGGCGCCCCATCACTTCCCGGGCCTTGGCTTCCATCGCGACATCGTCGAGCGTGCCCCAGCGGGTCTGCAGCTCGCGGCCGAGATAGAGGTTGGCGGCGGCGTCGACATTGTCGGCGACGGCGAGCGTCTGGTAGATCGTCTCGATGCCGTATTTCTTGGCGTCGCGCGGCGTGCGGATATCGGCGGGTTCGCCATTAATCAGGATGTCGCCGCTGTCACGCTTGTAGGCGCCGGAGAGGATCTTGATCAGGGTCGATTTGCCGGCGCCGTTATGGCCGAGAAGGGCGACGACTTCGCCGGGGTAGAGGTCCACCGAGGCGTTGTCGACCGCGTGAATGCCGCCGAAGGCGATGGAAATGTTCTTCATTTCCACAAGCGGAGCGTTTTTATCCGTCATGGTTCAGAATTCCTTTTACTTGGCGCGCGAGCGGTAGACGATGTCGAGCCAGACCGCGACGACCAGGACGACGCCGACAACGACGTTCTGGATCGGCGTGTCGACATTGGCGAGGCCCATGCCCGATTGCAGCGACTGCATGACCAGGGCGCCGAGCATGGCGCCGGCGATCGTGCCGCTGCCGCCGGCAAGCGACGTGCCGCCGATGACGGCCGCTGCGATGGTGAAGAGTTCGTAGGTGGTGCCCTGCGAATTGGCAGCGGCATTCAGGCGGGCAGTGGAGATGGCCGCGGCAACGGCTGCGAGCAACCCCATCAGCGCGAAGATGCGCACCGTCACCCAGCGGGTCTTGATGCCGGCGAGTTCAGCCGCCTCCGGGTTGCCGCCGATGGCGAAGACATAACGGCCGAAACGCAGGCGCGTGGCGATGAAGGTCATGACGATACCGATGCCGACGGCAATCAGCACGGGCACGGCGATGCCGTAGGGGATGTCGAGACCGTTTTCCGGCCAGGGAATATTGTGCTCCGTCGCGTATTTCTTCGCGATGCCCACGGGCCAGTAGTAGATGTTGAAGACATAGATCGTGCCGAGCACCAGGGTCGAGCCGAGGACGGCGAGGAAATATTCGGCCCAGAGCGGCCGGCGCGGAAAGTTGAAGCGCTTGCGCTGGTGGCGTTCGCCGATGATGCCGAGCACGATCATCACGCAGGCAAGCACGCCGAGGATCCAGCTCCAGGTGGCGCCGATCGAGCCTTCTGCGCCGCCGCCCATGATGCGGAAGGTCGTGTCGAGCGGCGCGACCGTCTGACCGCTGGTGACATACCAGGCAAGGCCGCGCCAGGCGAGAAGGCCGCCAAGGGTGACGATGAAGGAGGGCACATTGCAGAATGCGATGATGACGCCCTGGAACGTGCCGAGCAGCGTGCCGATGAAGAGACCGCAGATCAAGGTGATGACCCAGGTCCAGGAACTGTCGAAGCCGAGATAGGCGGGCAGATATTTCGCCTGAATGACGCCCATGATCATGGCGACGAAGCCGAGCAGCGAGCCGACCGAAAGGTCGATATTGCGGGTGACGATGACGAGCACCATGCCGGTAGCGAGCACCGCGATCTCGCAGGTCTGGACCGAAAGGTTCCAGAGATTTCGGGGCGTCAGGAACAAGCCGCCGGTATAAAAATGAAAGCCGATCCAGATGACCAGCAGTGCGCCGATCATGCCAAGCAGGCGGGTATCGATTTCGGTGGCGCGCAGGAAGCGCGTCAATGCGCCTTCCTCTGCGTTGCGCGGACCGCTCGATGTTGTGGAATGTGTCATGTCGGCCATCGCTTTGCCGTTCTCCCACTGTTGGGCGCAGGCCCGCGATTGCACTTCGTTGATCGCCGGGCAGTATCCGCGCTGGTCACAATAGACGCCATCGCTCGCCCACCCGGTTTGTTCCGGTTCCACGACCGCCATCCGGCAGGCCGATCGGATACGCGATGACGCAACACATGCGGGAAACCCTTCTCTCCATTCTGGGTGGAGTTGTCTGCTTCTTATCCGCATTCGACGCCGCAACGGAAAGCCCCTTGCGGCGTCGGCATTATATTCGGGTCAACCCGTCAAGCCTGGTGGCTTATTTGCAGGCGGCAACGCTGCCGGCCTTCACGCCCTGGCAAGCTTCAGCCTTGGAAATCCAGCCGGCGTCGATGACGACGTTCAGATTGTCCTTGGTGACCGGGATCGGGGTCAGGAAGACCGACTTCATCGCAACATGCTTCGGACCACCGTTGAAGGTCTGTACGCCGGCGATCTCGTCGAGCTTCTTGCCCTTGGCGAGGTCGATGGCGATTTCGGCGGCGCGCTTGCCGAGTTCGCGCGAGTCCTTCCAGACCGAGACGGTCTGCGTGCCGAGCGCGATGCGGTTCAGAGCAGCCTTGTCGGCGTCCTGGCCGGAAACCGGCACGGAGCCGGCGAGACCCTGGGCGTCGAGGGCTGCGACTGCGCCCCCGGCGGTGCCGTCGTTGGAGGCGACGACCGCGTCAACCTTGTTGTTGTTGGCGGTCAGGAACTGCTCCATGTTGCGCTGCGCGTTCTGCGGCAGCCAGCCGTCGGTGTAAGCTTCGCCGACGTTCTTGATCTTGCCAGCATCGATGGCGGACTTCAGCACTTCCATCTGGCCGGAGAAGAGGAAGTCGGCGTTCGGGTCGGACGACGAGCCCTTGATGAAGACGTAGTTGCCTTGCGGCTTGGCCTTCAGCACGTCGCGAGCCTGCATGCGGCCCACTTCCTTGTTGTCGAAGGTGATGTAGAAGGCAGCCGGATTTTCGATCAGGCGGTCGTAGCCGACAACCGGAATGCCTTCGTCGGCGGCCTTTTCGACGGCCGGGCCGATGGCGTCGGAATCCTGCGCGAGAATGATGAGAGCGCTGGCACCCTGGGAAATCAGGGATTCAACGTCGGTCAGCTGCTTCGACGCAGACGACTGGGCGTCGGCGGAAATATACTTGGCGCCGGCTGCCGCCAGAGCCTTCTTGATGGCTGCTTCATCCGTCTTCCAACGCTCTTCCTGGAAGTTGGACCAGGAAACGCCGACGACGAGATCCTTGGCGAAGGCGGCCGTCTGCATGGTCAAAACGATGGCCGCGCCTGCGGCCAGCTTGATGAAAGCTTTCATGTGATCCTCCCGAGTGAATGCGACCGCACGTATCCTGAACTCCCGTCGGCCGCCGCGATAACGCTGACGAGAAAAGCTTTTGACTTTTTTCTCGACAGTCGAGAAATTTACTGTCAGAGATTTTTTCAACTGTCAACACCCGCATTGTCAGGTTAAATCGGCTGCCCGATAAGAGTCGTCCGAAGATGCGGAAGAGAGGGTTGAATGTGCGGGAGGCTTACCGATGCTGGCCAAATCGAGCACCGAATTGGTCCGTCAGAAAAACAGCGCCTTGGTTCTGTCGGCATTGCGCCGGCACGGCCCGCTCGCCCATACCGAACTTTCTGATTTTACGAAGCTTTCGTCTGCGACCGTATCGGTGATCACGGCCGATCTGGAGCGGGCGCAGATCATCGAGAAGGCGGAACAGCAGGCGGCCAGCGGCCGCGGCAGGCCGCGGGTTCTGTTCTCGCAGCGGCGCAACTGCGGCTATCTTATCGTCGTCGTCATCTCTTCCGATGCCGTGCAATATTCGCTGGTGGATTATGCCGGACGGCTGATTGACCGTTTCAGCGAAGAGCGCTCGCAGGAGGCATCCGGCGTTGGCCCGTTTGTGGCCGATCTGCGCGACGCCCTGCGGCGGATTGCTGCCCGTTCACAGCTGGCACACGACAAGGTGCTGATGATTTCTATCAGCAGCAAAGGCCTTGTCGATACCTCGGAGCCGGTGCTTCGCTGGTCGCCGATCTTCGGGCGCGATGAAATCGACTTTGCCGCCGTGCTTCGCGATGAATGGCCGGCCAAGATCATTCTCGGCAACGAAACCTTGCTCGTCGCTTCCGCTCTCGGCCGGCAGGAAGAAAACAACAAAGGTTCCGATTTCCGCGCAATGGCGGCACTGTCGCTTGGGCATAGTATCGGCCTCGGCATCGTGCGTCGGGGGGAGGAGGGCGGGCACCAGGTGTCGGCACCCAATTTTGGGCACATGATGCATGTGCCCGGCGGTGGTCTCTGCCGTTGCGGGGCGCGGGGCTGCATAGAGGCTTATGCCGGTTTCTACGCCATGCTGCGCACCGCTTTCGACGTGCCGCTCGATACGATCCCGGCGAAGTTCGTTCCCATTGCTGAACTGGACAAGATCGCGGTCAGCGCCCGGCATGGCGGCCGCCGCAATATGTTGGCTTTCCGTCAGGCCGGTCTGGCGCTCGGCAACGGCCTCTCTCGCGTCTTGAGCCTGCACGAACGGATGCCGATCGTCATCACTGGCCCAGGCGTACGCTACTATGACCTGCTGATCGAGGGTATAACGGAAGGGCTGGCGGAATCGCATGTCGTGCGCATGGAGGGCATGCCGGAGCTGCGCGTCATCGTCGACGAGCCGACGCTCGTCTTCGAAGGACATTTGAATCACGCGTTTTCGATCATCGATAATGACATCGTGAGGAGGACGGCTTCGGTCGTGGAATTGCGCGGCCAAGCCGGTTGAGAGGTGACGATGAAGCGGGTCGCGACAACAGGTGCCTGGTTGGCGGACCTCAGCGCCTGCAATCGAATGCTGCCAAGAGAGGCATGATGCGGATCATGGCAGGCGCCATCGAGATCATTCCGTCGTCTCAAGATGCTGATCTAGGTCGCGAACGCGCAGAATGCGGTCGATCAATCCCCATCCCAGCGCTTCTTCCGCAGTCATGAAGTAGTCGCGATCCATGGCACGCTCGAATTCCTCGTAGGAGCGGCCGCAATGCTCGGCATAGAGCCGTGTCATGCGGTGTTTCGTTCGCTTGATTTCCTCGGCGTGGATGAGCATGTCGGACGCCTGACCCTGGAAGCCGCCCAAGGGCTGATGGATATGGATGCTGGCATTGGGCAGCGCGGCGCGCTGGCCGGGCTCGCCCGCCATCAGCAGGAAGGATCCCATCGAGCGGGCCGTTCCCATGCAGAGCGTATGCACCGGCGCGCGGATGTAACGCATGGTATCGTACATTGCGAGGCCGCTGGTCACGACACCGCCTGGCGAATTGATGTAAAGGCTGATCGGTTTCTTCGGGCTTTCTGCCTCGAGAAACAGCAGTTGCGCGCAGACGAGCGCCGAGACGGTATCGTTCACCTCGCCATTCAGGAAGATGATTCTCTCGCGCAACAGGCGGGAATAGATGTCGAAAGACCGTTCCCCTCTGCTGGATTGTTCCACGACCATAGGGACGAGTTGCATCGCTTCGCGCATCGGCGAACTCCAATCGTTTGAAATTGTTGACGGTTTTTGGGCGTCAGGCGGCGCGCATGACGCAGAAGCCGTTATTGTTTGCCGCAGCCTTTGCAGCTCCTCGAAGCCGCGCATCGTCGAGCTCGTGGATGATGCGCAGGCTCGTGCCGCCGCTTGCGTTCGGCGCGATCCGGAAGGTCACGGTGCTTTCGAAAAAAGGTGGCGCGTCATCGCGAAGCCGGTAGCTAACCTCTTCGCCCGGCGTGACCGAGATCGCCTCGGGATCGGCCAATGCCTCCTTCGGCAGCCAGTTTTCCCGAAGTTCAGGGGTGCTGACCGCGCGCCAAACCTTTTGCGGCGGCTCGCTGAACTCGTATTCCAGCTCTATCGCGTTCTTCTGTTCCGGCATCTTCTGGCGGTTCATTGGTCCATATCCTTCAACAAGAGCTTGAGAGCTTCCATGCGGGCAGGCCAGTAGGCGCGGTACTTCGCCAGCCACTGCGCGATGAGAGCAAGCCCCTCCGGATCGACTTCGTAGTTCACGAAACGCCCCCGTCGTTCTTCCCTGACCAGCCCGGCGACCCGCAGGACGCCGAGATGCTGGGACATGGCCGGCTGGCTGATCTCCATGCCTTCGCGCAGGGCGCTGGCGTTCATGCTGCCCGCAGCCAGCTTCTCGAAGATGGTGCGGCGGGTCGGGTCCGCCAAAGCCCGGAATATCTCGTTCTCTATCATGGCAACAGATAAGCTTACACTTATGCGATTGGCAAGCGGTTTTTGTGCGAGCCAGAGACTGATGGATTTTCGGCTGTCGGTGGCAGGACAGTATCTCGAGTGCCTGCCACCAGTCGCGATCACGCGCAGCCACGGAGCGTGCCAAAGAAAAAGTCCGCCGCGATGCGATTCGCGGCGGACTTTTGGGAGGATCATATTCCCTGCGGGAACTGAGCTGCTCAGTCGACCTTGATCAGGCGGCCTTCCTTGACCGACTGAAGCGCGGCGTCCGCCAGCTTCAGCGCGGCGAGGCCATCCTTGCCCGACGGCGTGATGGTGGCGCCCTTTTCGATCGCGGCGATGAAGCTTGCGATCTCGTTGGCATAGGCTTCGGTGTAGCGCGTCATGAAGAAATCATGCAGCGGCGGGCGGGTGTAGCCGTCGCCATTGGCAAGCTCGATGGAGAAGGGGCGCTGGTTTTCGGCAGCGACCATACCCTTCGAGCCGTGGATTTCGATACGCTGATCGTAGCCATAGGTGGCGCGGCGGGAGTTGGAGATGACCGCCTGCTTGCCCGATGCCGTCTGGAGGATGACGGAAACGCTGTCGTAATCGCCGGCTTCGCCGATCGCCTTGTCGACGAGCACGGCGGCGGTCGCGGTCACAGCCACTGGCTCTTCGCCGAGCAGGAAGCGTGCCATGTCGAAGTCATGAATGGTCATGTCGCGGAAAATGCCGCCGGAGCGCTTGATGTAATCGACGGGCGGGGCGCCCGGATCGCGCGAGGTGATCGTCACCATCTCGACTGTGCCGATGCGGCCTTCGTCGATGGCTTTCTTGACGGCCATGAAATGCGGGTCGAAGCGGCGGTTGAAGCCGACCATCAGCTTGCCCTTGGTTTCATCGACGACCTTGATGCAGGCCTTGACGCGGGCGAGGTCGAGATCGACGGGCTTTTCGCAGAAGACCGCCTTGCCGGCGCGCGAAAAGCGTTCGATGAGGTCGGCATGGGTATCGGTCGGCGTGCAGATGACGACAGCATCTATATCCTTAGCGGCTTCGATTGCCTCGATGGTGCGCACTTCGCAGCCGTATGCGGCGGAGATTGCTTCCGCAGCCGCCGGAAACGCATCCGCAACGGCCACGAGCTTGGCGTTGGCATCGCCGCTGACAGCCTTCGCATGCACCTTACCGATGCGACCAGCGCCGAGCAGGCCAAATCTGACAGTCATTCTTACCTCCCTGGATTCGGAATAAATGGACCGAATAATAATCTATATGGAATTTTCATTCCATTTTCCGAAGGCGGCGTCAAGCCGCCCGTTCTTCACAATTGCGAAAAGGATATTACCATACCGCCTTATCCGGAATTTGCCGGTGCGACTTTAATTTCGTTCAAAGTGCTTCACAGTTTTTGCAACGATGCGCTAAAGACAAATTTCCCTGAACAGGCCAGAGAGACCCATGCAACTGATCGATCCCAGCCATCCCATTTATAAGCCGCTTTGGGTACGGATCCTGATCGTTGCCGTCTGTTTTGGATGGGCTGCCGTCGAGACCCTTGGAGCACAGCCCTTCTGGGCTATGCTTTCGGGGGCGCTGGGAGCTTATTCGGCCTGGATGCTGCTATTGAATTTCAAGCCGCAGACGCCCGCCGCGAATGCTGAAGCAGTGCCGCAGGATGATGCTGGCGAGGAAGAAACCACTGCGGATGACAAGAAATAGTCATCGCTTCAAGCGACGTATGGCTTCGTCGATCAACTGATTGGCGAGTGTCATGCGGGTCGTTGCCTGTTCGCGGAAGGCTGCGTCGACACCGTCGGGGTGATTGGTCTTAGCGAAGTTGCGGCGCTTTTCCTGCAGGACCTCGCGCGTATGGTCTGATGTGATCGCAAGTTCCGCCGCCACCTCTTCTCGCGAGGTTCGGGCCAGATATTCCGGCATGACCGGCGGCTCCGGCTCTTCCGGTGCTGGTTCCGGTTGCGGCTCGGGCTGGATGATCGGATCGCCGAGATTGTCGCGATAGGCATCATCGGCCCGATGTGCTTCCGGCGTCTCGCCGCCAAGCACCGTTGCGGCAAAGCTGACGTTCAGGCCGCGGATGCGATGCGCACTCTCTTCCTTCTCTGGAACGTCCTCTTCGGCATCGAGGCGGTCGAGTACGGATTGGAATAGTGATTGCCTGAACAGCATGCCAGCCTCCATGCCATTTCCATAGGAACGGAAGTTGGCGTGGAGCTTATGGCGCGCAGCCTTGCAGCTATATGTTCATAGCAGCGAGAGATTCTTGCTCTCCTCAAGGATCATGTCGTGCAGCAGTCTGGCGCTCGGCGGCATGGCACGTTCGCGCGCGGTGATGAGGCTGTAGGGCCTGACGTCGATATCGAAATCGATCGGCAGGATGCTGGACTCGCCGGCCTGCGAGGACTGTCCGCAGATGAATTGCGCCATGTCGAGCGCAATCGGCGCGATCGCGTCCGTCTTGCAAACCACGGCGAGCGTCAGCAGCAGGGACGAGGTGTTGACGACATTTTCCGGCAGGGGCACGCCGGCCGCAAGAAAGATGTCCTCCACCTTCCGTCTCAGCAATGTGCCGGGAGGCTGGAAGACCCAGTCGTAGCCGGCCAGATCCTGAAGGCTGGCGACGCCCTTTTCGAGCAGCGGATGCCCGTTACGCACGACGAGGCAGGCTTTTTCCACGCCGATCTCATGTGCGTGGAACAGGCGCGGATCGAGGTCATCGGGAATGCGGCTGATAATGAAGTCGTGGCGTGCGGCCAGAAGCTCGCGAGCCAGGACGTTGCTGTTCTCCACCTCGATATTGATCTCGATGCCGGGATAGCTGCGCGTGACCCGCTGGATGGCCGGCACGACGAGGCTGATTGCCGGGGCGGTTACGGCCCCCAGGAAGACCGAGCCGCCCCTGCCGGTCCGCAGGGCGCCGAGTTCCCGACCTGCCTCTCTGAGCTCAAGCAGGATCTTGCGCGCCCGCTTGGCCAAAGCGAGGCCGAAAGGGGTCAGCACCACGCCGCGGGCGACACGCTCGTAAAGCGGGCTTTTGACGATGGACTCCATTTCGGAAAGCATGCGTGAAGCCGCAGGTTGTGACATGTTCATGGACTCAGCGGCCGCCGAAATCTGGCCGTGATCCTCGATCGTGACGATCATGCGCAAGTGATTGAGTTTCAAACCGGCTTTTAGCAGCGTGTCGTCGCGAAAATTGTCGGAATGAATCTCGATGCCTTCGCTGAAATAATCGTTATATATTTTCTCCATGACGGCAAAATTTCCCATTCGTCGGCAAAAAAGTACTATTTTTTCGCATTATATCAAAGATGGTATGTGTTTTGCCAGTTATTCTATTTGACAGTTATACGAAATCGTACGAGTTTGCCGGTCGTGCGCTGGTTGCAGCTCATAAACCGTGAGAGCGTGGAGGAGACCTACTTCGTTTCTCACAATTGGAAGTAAACCATTCCTTCTACGGAACCTGCCGCAGTTTCGGGCGGGCGTTTTTCGTCCGCCAATATTATCAACAAGGGAGAGAGTAATGAAATCCATTATCTCATTGATGGCCGGCGCTGCGTTCGGCGTCGCTACGCTGGTGGTACCTGCCTTCGCGGCGGACAAGGGCACGGTAGGCATCGCAATGCCGACCAAGGCTTCGGCTCGCTGGATCGACGACGGTAACAACATCGTGAAGCAGCTCCAGGCTGCCGGTTACGGCACCGACCTGCAGTATGGCGACGACGACATTCCGAACCAGCTTTCGCAGATCGAAAACATGGTCACGAAGGGCGACAAGGTTCTCGTCATCGCTTCGATCGACGGCACCACGCTGTCCGACGTTCTGCAGAAGGCTCACGACGCCGGCATCAAGGTCATCGCTTACGACCGTCTGATCCGCAACAGCGGCAACGTCGACTACTATGCAACGTTCGACAACTTCAAGGTCGGCGTGCTGCAGGCTGGTTCGATCGTCGACGCGCTCGGCCTCAAGGACGGCAAGGGCCCGTTCAATATCGAACTGTTCGGCGGCTCTCCGGACGACAACAACGCCTTCTTCTTCTATGACGGCGCCATGTCGGTCCTGAAGCCCTACATCGACAGCGGCAAGCTGGTCGTAAAGTCCGGCCAGATGGGCATGGACAAGGTCGGTACGCTGCGTTGGGATCCGGCTACGGCCCAGGCCCGTATGGATAACCTCCTGTCGGCCTACTACACCGACACGCACGTCGACGCCGTTCTGTCTCCGTATGACGGCTTGTCGATCGGCATCCTTTCCTCGCTCAAGGGCGTCGGCTACGGCACCGGCGGCGTGAAGCTGCCGATCGTTACCGGTCAGGACTCCGAAATTCCGTCGGTCAAGTCCATCATCGCTGGCGAACAGCATTCGACGATCTTCAAGGACACCCGTGACCTCGCCAAGGTCACCGTCGGCATGGTCAACGCTCTGATGGAAGGCAAGACGCCTGAAGTCAACGACACCAAGACCTACGACAACGGCGTCAAGGTTGTTCCGTCCTACCTGCTGACCCCGGTCGCAGTTGACAAGACCAACTACGCGAAGATCCTCGTCGAGGGCGGTTACTACAAGGCTGACCAGCTGAAGTAATCTTCCAACATAGTGGTCGGGGTTCGCTTTAACGCGAGCCCCGGCTTTGATATTTAAGACGATCGCGCGGTCTGCTATGTTCGGTCGCGGCGTTGGATTTGGACTATGGACGATACCATTCTCGAAATGCAGAACATCACTAAGTCGTTCCCCGGTGTGAACGCCTTGGAAAATGTCAATCTGAAGGTTCGTCAGGGCGAGATACATGCCTTGGTCGGCGAAAACGGGGCCGGAAAATCGACCCTGATGAAAGTGCTCTCAGGCGTCTATCCCGCCGGCACTTATGAAGGCGACATCCACTATGATGGCGCGGTCCGCCAGTTCAGGACGATCAGGGACTCCGAAGATATCGGCATCATCATCATCCATCAGGAGCTGGCACTCGTTCCGCTCCTGTCGATCGCCGAGAATATTTTCCTGGGCAATGAGGTCGTTGCCAATGGCATGATCAACTGGCAGGAAACCTTTACCCGTACCAAGCAGCTTCTTTCCAAGGTGGGTCTCAAGGAATCTCCGAATACGCTGGTGACCGACATCGGCGTCGGCAAGCAGCAGCTCGTCGAGATTGCCAAGGCCCTGTCGAAGAGCGTCAAGCTGCTCATTCTCGACGAGCCGACGGCTTCGCTCAACGAAAGCGATTCCGATGCGCTTCTCAACCTCCTCATGGAATTCCGCAATCAGGGCATCACGTCGATCATCATCACGCACAAGCTCAACGAAGTGCGCAAGGTGGCCGACCAGATCACCGTGCTGCGCGACGGCATGACCGTGAAGACGCTGAACTGTCATGAGGAAGAGATCAGCGAAGACATCATCATTCGCAACATGGTCGGCCGCGAGCTCGCCGACCGCTATCCGCCGCGCTCGGTTCCGATCGGCGAGACGATCTTCGAAGTGAAGAAGTGGAACGCCTTCCACCAGCAGCATCGCGATCGTCAGGTTCTGCACGATATCAACGTCAATGTCCGCAAGGGCGAAGTCGTCGGCATCGCGGGCCTGATGGGCGCCGGCCGCACCGAATTCGCCATGAGCGTCTTCGGCAAGTCCTACGGCCACAAGGTCAGCGGCGAGGTCTTCGTCGATGGCAAGCTGGTCGATACCAGCACGGTGCGTAGGGCGATCGATGCCGGTCTTGCCTATGTGACGGAGGACCGCAAGCAGCTCGGTCTCGTGCTGTCGAACAGCATCCTGCACAATACGACGCTCGCCAACCTGATGGGCGTTTCCAAGGCGACCGTTATCGACGACGTGCGGGAGCTGCAGGTGGCGACGAATTATCGCGCCAAGCTGCGCATCCGCTCGGCCGGCGTCTTCCAGGAGGCGGGCAACCTGTCCGGCGGCAACCAGCAGAAGGTGGTGCTGTCGAAGTGGCTGTTCTCCGATCCCGACGTCCTGATCCTCGATGAACCAACCCGAGGCATCGACGTCGGCGCCAAATACGAAATCTATTCCATCATCAACCAGCTTGCCGCCGACGGAAAGGGCGTTCTGATGATTTCATCGGAAATGCCCGAGCTTCTCGGCACTTGCGACCGCATCTACGTGATGAACGAAGGTCGCATCGTCGCCGAACTGCCAAAGGCAGAGGCGAGCCAGGAGAGCATCATGCGCGCTATTATGCGCTCAGGGGAGAAGCAACAATGAGTTCGGCCAACCCAGCCACGGAAAGCAGCCACGTCGTTTCGATCGGCGATCATATCCGCAACAATATTCGTGAATACGGCATGTTGATCGCGCTCGTCGTCATCATGCTTCTGTTCCAGTATCTCACGAACGGCGTTCTGTTCAGACCGCAGAACCTGACCAACATCGTGTTGCAGAATTCGTTCATCGTCATCATGGCGCTCGGCATGCTGCTTGTCATTGTTGCCGGCCATATCGACCTGTCCGTCGGCTCGGTCGTCGGCTTCGTCGGCGCGGTTGCGGGCGTGCTGGTCGTGCAGATGCACATGAATCTTGCGGCCGCGACGGTCATTTGTCTCCTGATGGGAGCCGCGGTTGGCGCCTGGCATGGATATTTCATCGCATATCACCGCATCCCGTCCTTCATCGTCACGCTGTCGGGCATGCTGGTTTTCCGCGGCCTGACCTATACGATCATCAACACGACTGGCAACGGCAGCAGCATCGGTCCGTTCCCGCCTGCGTTCCAGGTCGTCGCGACCGGCTTCATTCCCGATTTCGTCGACATGGGCGGCGTTCGTTCGACGTCGATCTTCCTGACCATCGCGATCCCGATCGTCATGTTCCTGCTGTCGTGGCGCCGCCGTACCGTCAACGAGAAGCATGGCATCGATGTCGAGCCTTTCAGCTTCTTCCTCGGTCAGAATCTGGTTGTTGCCGCTGCGACCATCTTCATCGGCTATCAGATCTCCTCCTACCGAGGACTGCCGAACGTTCTGATCCTGATGCTGGCGCTGATTGCGCTCTATAGTTTCGCCACGCAGCGCACCACGATCGGTCGCCGCATCTACGCCATGGGCGGCAACGAAAAGGCGACGAAGCTCTCGGGCATCGATACCCGCCGCCTGACGTTCTACACTTTCATCAACATGGGCATCCTTGCCAGCATCGCCGGCATCATCATCGCCACGCGCCTGAATTCGGCAACGGCCAAGGGCGGCGACGGTCTCGAGCTTGACGTGATCGCGGCCTGCTTCATCGGCGGCGCTTCGGCTTCCGGCGGCGTCGGCAAGGTAACGGGTGCTGTTATCGGCGCCTTGATCATGGGCGTGCTGAACCAGGGCATGTCGATCCTCGGATACCAGACGGACTCCCAGAAGATGATCAAGGGTGCGGTGCTGCTCGCCGCCGTGTTCATCGACGTCTACAACAAGAACAAGGGTTGATCGCTCAAGCGATCAACCGAGGCCTTTAAAACCAAATCCATGACAGAGTCCGGCTCTCGCTGAGAGCCGGAACGGTAAACTGCATCCGATCTCTGTCTATTCGGAAAGGATGAAAGACATGCTCATCTCGCAGATCAAGGGTTCGAACGGCGAGATCGTCGTTGCGGTGCGCAACGGACCAGGCGAAACCGCCAAGGCCGTCGTCAATGGCGGCAGCGTCTACAAGCTCGCGATGGAAGCCGCCGATAGCGGCAAGTCGCTTGCATCGGTCATCGAGGCCCATGGTCTCGGCGAGGCCATCGATCTCGAAAAAGCCTATGCCGAAGGCCGTTTCCTTCCGCCGATCACGCATCCGGACGCCGCGCACCTGCATCTGACCGGCACTGGTCTTACGCATCTCGGCTCGGCTGCAACGCGCGATTCCATGCACAAGAAGACGACGGAAGCTGCAGAAGAGACGCTGACCGACTCCATGAAGATGTTCAAGATGGGCATCGAGGGCGGCAAGCCGAAGGCCGGCGAAAAGGGCGTGCAGCCTGAGTGGTTCTACAAGGGTAATGGCCATGGCGCCGCAGCCCCGGGTGCCGCACTGGTGTCGCCTTCCTTCGCGCTCGACGGCGGCGAGGAGCCGGAAATGGCGGGCATCTATGTCATCGCCAAGGATGGCACGCCGTTCCGTATCGGCTTTGCACTGTCGAACGAATTCTCCGATCACGTCACCGAGCGGATCAACTATCTCTATCTCGCCCATTCCAAGCTGCGTCCGGCAAGTTTTGGTCCGGAAATCCGTATCGGCGCAGCACCTGAGGATATCCGCGGCACGTCCCGCATCAAGCGCGGCGACAAGGTGATCTTCGAAAAGCCTTTCCTTTCCGGGGAAGCGAATATGTCGCACACCTTCGCCAACCTCGAATATCATCACTTCAAGTACGGCCTCTTCCGCACTCCCGGCGATGTGCATGTGCACATGTTCGGCACGGCGACGCTTTCCTTTGCCGAGGGCATCAAGCCGGAAGCCGGTGACGTCTTTGAAATCGAAGTTGCCGATTTCGGCCTGCCGCTGCGCAATCCGCTGGCAGTTGCGGCCGAAGAGACTGTGGCTGTTCGCCAGCTGTAATTGGTCGAGCCCGGCTGTTAGGCTCGGCAGGGCATCTTCAATACGAACCAGGAAGGCATGACGCCATGACCATTCATCAGAACTTGATCGCCGGCGAGTGGACCGGAACGGCCGGTGCCGAAAATATCAACCCTTCGGATACGAACGAGGTCGTCGGCCTCTATGCGAGCGCGAACGTGCAGGATGTCACCGACGCGATCGCTGCCGCGAAGGCTGCCTTTCCGGCCTGGTCGCGTTCCGGCATTCTGGAGCGCCATACGATCCTGAAGAAGACGGGTGAGGAAATCCTGGCGCGCAAGGAGGAGCTCGGCGCGCTGCTCGCCCGCGAAGAGGGCAAGACGTTGCCCGAGGCGATCGGCGAAACCATCCGCGCCGCGCAGATCTTCGAATTCTTCGCCGGCGAGGCGCTACGCCTGGCAGGCGAGGTGCTTCCCTCCGTGCGCCCGAATATCGGCGTCGAGATCACCCGCGAACCGCTCGGCGTCATCGGCATCATCACCCCGTGGAACTTCCCGATCGCCATTCCGGCCTGGAAGATCGCGCCGGCGCTCTGCTACGGCAACACCATCGTCTTCAAGCCGGCCGATCTCGTGCCCGGCTGCTCGTGGGCGATCGTCGATATCCTCAACCGTGCCGGCCTGCCGAAGGGGGTCATGAACCTCGTCATGGGCAAGGGTTCGGTCGTCGGCCAGGCGATGCTCGACAGTCCGGTTCTTTCGGGCATCACCTTCACGGGCTCGGTCGGCACCGGCAAGCGCGTGGCGCTGTCCTCCGTCGAGCACGGCCGCAAGTACCAGCTCGAAATGGGCGGCAAGAACCCGATGGTCGTACTTGACGATGCCGACCTGACGGTTGCCGTCGATGCGGCTGCCAATTCCGCCTTCTTCTCGACCGGCCAGCGCTGCACGGCCTCGTCGCGCCTCATCGTCACCGAAGGCATCCACGACCGGTTCGTGGCGGCGCTGACGGAGAAGCTGAAGACGCTCAACGTCGACAATGCCCTGAAGTCCGGCACGCATATCGGCCCGGTCGTCGATGCCAAGCAGCTGAAGACGGATACGGACTATATCGAGATCGGTAAGCAGGAAGGCGCAAAGCTTGCTTTTGGCGGCGAGCTCGTCAACCGCGACACGCCCGGCTTCTACCTGCAGCCGACGCTGTTCACGGAAGCGACGAATCAGATGCGCATCAGCCGCGAAGAGATCTTCGGACCGGTTGCCTCGGTCATCCGCGTCAAGGATTACGACGAAGCCTTGGCTGTCGCCAACGATACGCCGTTCGGCCTGTCCTCCGGCATTGCCACGACCAGCCTGAAGCACGCGACGCATTTCAAGCGCAATGCGGAAGCGGGCATGGTGATGGTCAACCTGCCGACGGCTGGTGTCGATTTCCATGTGCCGTTCGGCGGGCGCAAGGGTTCGTCCTTCGGTCCGCGCGAGCAGGGCAAATATGCCGCCGAGTTCTTCACCACCGTCAAGACCGCCTACACGCTGGCCTGACCATCGGATTCAAAGCCCGGGCGCGAACGAGGCGGCTCGGGCGACACAAAAGGTACCGAGACTATGAAAAAGAAAGCTGAATGGCCGCGCAAGCTGCGCTCCTACGACTGGTTCGGCGGCACCGGCAAGAATGCGATCATGCATCGCTCCTGGATGAAGAACCAGGGCCTGCCGGCCGACACGTTTGACGGCCGCCCGATCATCGGCATCTGTAATACCTGGTCGGAGCTGACGCCCTGCAACGCGCATCTGCGCGATCTTGCAGAGCGTGTGAAGCGCGGCGTCTACGAGGCGGGCGGTTTCCCCGTCGAATTCCCGGTCTTCTCGGTCGGCGAAAGCACGCTGCGCCCGACGGCGATGATGTTCCGCAACCTGGCGGCCATGGATGTGGAAGAAGCGATCCGCGGCAATCCGGTCGATGGCGTCGTGCTGCTCGGCGGCTGCGACAAGACCACGCCGAGCCTGCTGATGGGCGCTGCCTCGGTCGATATCCCCGTCATCCTCGTGTCCGGCGGACCGATGCTGAACGGCAAGTGGCGCGGCAAGGATGTCGGTTCCGGCACGGCGATCTGGCAGTTCTCGGAAATGGTGAAGTCCGGCGAGATGTCGCTGGATGAATTCATGGATGCGGAGCAGGGCATGGCCCGCTCGGCCGGCAGCTGCATGACCATGGGGACTGCCTCGACCATGGCGTCTATGGCAGAAGCGCTCGGTATGACCTTGCCCGGCAATGCCGCCATCCCGGCTGTAGATGCGCGCCGTCGCGTCATCTCGCAACTGTCAGGCCGCCGCATCGTCGACATGGTCAAGGAAGACCTGAAGCCTTCCGATATCTTGACCAAGGAAGCGTTCGAGAATGCGATCCGCGTCAACGGCGCCGTCGGCGGCTCGACCAATGCCGTGTTGCATCTGCTGGCGCTTGCCGGCCGCATCGGCGTCGACCTGTCGCTTGACGATTGGGATCGCCTGGGCCGCGAAGTGCCGACGATCGTCAACCTGCAGCCATCGGGCAAGCACCTGATGGAAGAGTTCTACTATGCCGGCGGCCTGCCCGTCGTCATCAAGGCAGTCGGCGAGATGGGCCTACTGCATAAGGATGCGATCACCGTCACCGGCGACACGATCTGGGCCGGCGTCAAGGATGTCGTCAACTACAATGACGACGTCATCGTTCCGAAAGAAAAGGCACTGACGCAGTCGGGCGGCATTGCGGTTCTGCGCGGCAATCTTGCGCCGAAGGGGGCCGTCCTGAAGCCGTCTGCCGCTTCGCCGCACCTGATGCAGCACAAGGGCCGCGCCGTGGTCTTCGAAAGCATCGAGGATTACCACGCTCGCATCAACCGCGACGATCTCGACATCGACGAGAACTGCATCATGGTTCTCAAGTATTGCGGCCCGAAGGGTTATCCAGGCATGGCCGAAGTCGGCAATATGGGCCTGCCGCCCAAGGTGCTGAAGAAGGGCATCACCGACATGATCCGCATTTCCGATGCGCGCATGTCCGGCACCGCCTACGGCACCGTCATCCTGCATACGGCTCCGGAAGCCGCCGATGGCGGGCCGCTGGCGCTCGTCCAGAACGGCGACATCATCGCCGTCGATGTTCCGGCCCGCACGATCCAGCTCGAGATCTCCGACGACGAAATGGCCAAGCGCCGCGCCGCCTGGGTTTCTCCGGTCAAGCCGCTCAACGGCGGCTACGGCGGCCTCTATGTGAAATCGGTCATGCAGGCCGATACCGGCGCCGACCTCGACTTCCTCGTCGGCCCGCGCGGTTCGGAAGTCCCGAACAATCGCGACAGCCACTAAGATTGGTGTTTTTGAATTGAAAGGGGCGGGGCGAAAGCTCCGCCCTTTTCATATGAGCTGTTAGCTCTGACTTTGGCTTTGGCTCTGTCCCTGGCTTGCCACCGACACCTTCACGGTAAGGGTTTCACCCGGTGTGCCGATCCGCATCCCTGAGACCGGAGCTGCGTCGCGATAGCAAAGGCCCGTTGCGAGGCGGACATAGCGGGCGTCGGGACAGACGTCGTTTGCCGGGTCGAAGCCGACCCAGCCAAGGCCGGGAATATGCGCTTCGGCCCAGGCATGTGTGGCAGCCTGCTCGTTCTTGCCGTCCATCATGAGATAGCCGGAGACGTAGCGTGCCGGGATTTGCAATGCGCGGGCGCCGGCGATGAAGATATGGGCGTGGTCCTGACAGACGCCGCTCTTCCTTTCAAGCGCTTGCTCGGCGGTGGTTTCGGTGTCGCTCGTGCCGGGTTTGTATTCCACGGTCTTGTGGATCGCCGCCATCAGCGCATGCATCCTGGTGAGCTCGCTGTCGCCGGAGATGCCGCGCAACAGATCCTTGGTCAGCTTGCCGGCCTTCGTGCGCGGCGTTTCGCGCAAGTAGAGCCAAAGCGGGGCAAAGCCGAGATGCGATCCCACAACGCCATTGAGATCCTGCGTCTCGACTTCGCCCGATGCGATGATCCTCGTCGCGTCCTGCTGGCCGTCGAGCGAGACCAGCGTGATGCGATTGCCAAACTGATCGTCATATTCGACCTCGGGCTTGGCGCCTTCGACCGTGAGCTTCCAGTCGACAACCGTCTGCCCGATCCCGGTCAGCGGTGTCAGGCGTAGGCGCTGAAGCGAGAACTGTGCCGGCTCGTCGTAGCGATATTCTGTGATGTGGCTGATCGTCAGTTTCATGATATCGCCCGCCTATTCGTAAAACCGATAGCCGTCGGAAATTTCCGCACCCAGCTTGTTGCTGCGGGCGACGAAATCCTCAAGGAACTCATGCAGACCCTGATCCATGATGCGCTTGATCGTCAGCTTTTGCAGCGATTGGCGAATGGCTTCCGCCGTATCGTGCGCCGGCAGCCTTTTTTCATATTCGGCGCTGAGATAGCCGATATTGCTGACGATCTTCTCGTAGCAATAGGCGAGCGAACGCGGCATCTGGCCGTTCAGGATGAGAAAATCGGCAATGTTGGCCGGCTTGTATTCCGGATCATAGGCCCATTTATAGGCCCGGTGTGCCGACACCGAACGCAGGATCGACTCCCATTGTGCATTGTCGAGCGATGAGCCGACATGCGAGACTGAGGGCAGCAGGACGTAGTATTTCACGTCGAGGATGCGGGCCGTATTGTCGGCGCGCTCGATGAAGGTGCCGATGCGGGCGAAGTTATAGAGCTCGTTGCGCAGCATCGAGCCGTGGAAGGCGCCGCGGATCAGTCCCGCGCGTTGCTTGATCACATCGATCGTCTCCGGCAGCTCGGCCGTCTTCAACCTCTTGCCGAGCAGGGATTTGAGCTCGATCCAGCATTCGTTGGTCGCTTCCCAGGTGTCGCGGGTCAGCGCCGTGCGCACCATGCGGGCGTTGTTGCGGCCATATTCGATGCAGGACATGACGCTCGATGGATTGGACCGATCGCGCATCAGATAGTCGATGGCGTCGGCGCCAGTCATCTTGTCGTGCACTTCGCCATAGGCTTCGCGCACGCCGGCGCTTTGCAGGACGCCGTCCCAATCGTCATCGGCGGCGTCGCTGCGGGTCAGCGACATGCGCTGTCCGGCATCGACCAGGCGGGCTATATTTTCGGCGCGCTCGATGTAACGGAACATCCAGTAGAGGCCATTCGCGGTTCTTCCCAGCATGTCCGATCAGTCCTCCAGAACCCAGGTATCTTTGGTGCCGCCGCCCTGGCTGGAGTTGACCACCAGCGAGCCTTCCTTCAGCGCCACGCGGGTCAGCCCCCCAGGGATTATCCGCACCTTGTCGGAGACGAGGACATAGGGCCGCAGATCGACATGCCGCGGTGCAATGCCCTTGTTGACGAGGATCGGCACCGTCGACAGCGAAAGGGTCGGCTGCGCGATATAATTGTTCGGCTTGCTCTTGAGCTTCTCGGCAAAGACCGCCCGCTCCTTCTTCGTGGCCGTCGGTCCGACGAGCATACCGTAGCCGCCGGAGCCATGGACCTCCTTGACGACGAGATCGGCCAGGTTTTCGAGCACGTATTTCAAGCTGTCGGGCTCAGAACAGCGCCATGTCGGCACGTTTTCGAGGATCGGCTTGCGGCCGGTGTAGAATTCGACGATTTCAGGCATGTAGGAATAGATCGCCTTGTCGTCGGAAATGCCGGTGCCGGGCGCATTGGCGATGGTGATATTGCCGGCGCGATAGACATCCATGATGCCGGGAATGCCAAGCGCGGAATCCGGGCGGAAGGTGAGGGGGTCGAGGAAGTCGTCGTCGACGCGGCGGTAGAGCACGTCGATCGCCTCATAGCCGCGCGTCGTACGCATCTTCACCTTGCCGTCGATGACGCGCAGATCAGAGCCTTCCACCAGCTCCACGCCCATCATGTCGGCGAGGAAGGAGTGTTCGTAATAGGCAGAGTTGTAGATGCCGGGTGTCAGGACTGCGACACGCGGCTTGCCGTTACAGCCGGGAGGGGCGAGCGACGCCAGGCTCTGGCGCAGCAGGAGCGGATAATCCTCGACGCGCTGCACCTTGTTCTGATGAAACAGCTCGGGGAACATCTGCATCATCGTTTCGCGGTTTTCCAGCATGTAGCTGACACCTGAAGGTGTGCGGGCATTGTCCTCGAGCACGTAGAACTGATCCTCGCCGGTGCGGACGATATCGGTGCCGACGATGTGGGTGTAGACGCCGCCCGGGGGGCGGAAGCCGATCATCTCGGGCAGGAACGCGTCGTTTCTCTCGATCAGCTCGCGCGGGATGCGGCCGGCGCGGATGATTTCCTGCTTATGGTAGATGTCGTGGAGGAAGGCGTTAAGAGCGATAACCCGCTGTTCGATGCCCTGTGCGAGCTTTCGCCATTCACGGCCGGAAATGATGCGGGGGATGATGTCGAAGGGGATGAGCTTTTCGGAGGAGTCTGCGTGTCCGTAGACCGCGAAGGTAATTCCCGTTTTTCGGAAGATGTTTTCCGCATCTCGGGATTTGGCAATCAGGTGGCCTCTATCCTGACCGGAGTACCACTCGAAGTATTTCTCATAAGGTGCGCGCGGACTTTCATCCGCAGTCATCATTTCATCAAATGCCAAAGGCGCGATCCCCGTGTTTTTACCCATTTGAATACAATGATTTTTACAATGCAAGAAGTATGCGCAGTTGCCGGTACGAATTTCGAAAGGTCGAAAAATGCCGGATTTACAGGCATTTAAGAATAGAGCAGCTGCTGCTGGCCGGATCCTGCGGCATTACGCGGATCAAAATTTGAGCATTTGCCCGCTTTGCGGACCGAACGCCTAGGTGGCAACATTGGTTTCTTCAGCTGCGAATTGCGGTCCGCCGACGGTTAAGAAAAGTTGATCGCTGTTTTCAGCAGATGGATTTTGACCGCGCCAGCGGCATCGGCTATCAGCCTGCGACCCCTCCGTGCAGCATTCTGCGTTCGCCTTCGATTTGACCTCCGACGCGCCAAAGACATATCGGTCCGATTTTCATGTCCCTTGATAGACTTGCCCCGGCGATCTTCGTCCTTCTCTGGTCCACCGGCTGGATCGTCGCCAAGTATGCTTCGCTGCATTCGGGGCCGTTCACCTTTCTGATGATCCGCTACAGCCTCTCGGCGCTTGCGTTCGTGCTGGTCTGTTCGGCAACCGGCGCCCGTTGGCCGCGCGATTGGTCGAGCGTCTATCGCGCCGTCTATTCCGGCATCTTCCTGCATGGCATTTACCTGGCGGGTCTCTGGTGGGCGATCGCCGAGGGTGTGCCGGCCGGCATTTCCGGGATCATCGCGGCCTTGCAGCCCCTGATGACGGCCATGGCGGCGCCGTTCATCGTCGGCGAGCGCATCCAGCCGATCCAGCGACTTGGGCTACTGCTCGGCTTTCTCGGCATCGCCATTGCGATATCGCCGAAGCTGCTGGCGTCGGGCACGGCCGATCTCTGGCAGTCCGCGATCCCGCTCGTCGTCAACCTTCTGGCGATGGTATCGGTGACTTATGGAACCCTCTACCAGAAGCGTTATCTTCAGACCGGCGATCTGCGCACCATCGCGACATTGCAATATGTCGGCGCATTGATCGTCACCGTGCCGCTGGCCTTCGTCTTCGAAGGGTTGCGCTTCGACGGCACGCAGACGGCGATCTTGTCGCTTCTCTGGTCAGTGTTCGGACTGTCGATGGGGGCTGTCGGCCTTTTGCTCTATCTCATCCGCCGGGGGCAGGTCTCACGAGCGGCATCGCTGATCTACCTGATGCCGCCCGCCGTCGCCATCGAAGCGGCGATCGCCTTTGGCGAACCACTGACGCTGCCGATCATCATCGGCACGGCCATCGTGGTGCTGGGCGTTTATCTGACGAACCGGCGCACGGCGGATGTGGTGCCGGAATAGAATGGAATGACAGAATAAGGAAAGGGGGCCAATCGGCCCCCTTTTTTGATCATGCATCAGGCGCGTTCGCGGCGCTGGCCGCCGTTGCCGGGGCCGCGGCGCTTCATGCGGCCATTGCCGCCGTTGCGCTGTTCGCCCTGGTTGCGGTCTTCATTGTGACGACCTGCCGGGCGGCCATGGGAGTGGCGCTGCCCGCGATGGGCGCCGCCTTCATGCCCTGCGCCGGTGCCGTTCGCGGAGTTGCCGTGGTGCGGCTTGCGGGCCGGACGGAAATCGGACGTCGATACGAGATCGTTGTCCACTTCCGGGCGCGGCGTCTGCTCGTTGCGGCGCTGGCCGCGGAAATCGGCGTTGCGGTTGTTTTCACGCTGCGGACGATCTTCTCGCGGGCGGCGTTCCTGACGCTCGCCGGTCTGGCCGCGCGCTTCGCCGTTTTCCTTGTCGAAGAAGGGACGACGGGCCGGGCGAGCCGGACGGCCTTCAGAGCGACCCTGACCGGCGCCGCGACCCTGGCCCTGGCCTTGGCCACCACGGGCGCCGCCGCGATTGTTGCCGCGGGCCGGACGGCCACGGTCGGCCGGAGCTTCGCCGCTGGCAACGGCGATCTCGATGCCCATCAGGCGCTCGATGTCGCGCAGCAGGCGGATTTCGTCCGGAGCGCAGAAGGCGATGGCGATGCCGTCGCGGCCGGCGCGCGCGGTACGGCCGATGCGGTGGACATAGGCGTCGGGCACTTCCGGCAGGTCGAAGTTGTAGACATGCGAAACGCCGGGAATGTCGATGCCGCGGGCGGCGACGTCGGTGGCGACGAGAACGCGGACGTCACCATCACGGAAACCCTTGAGCGCCCGTTCGCGCTGTCCCTGGCTCTTGTTGCCGTGGATGGAGGCGGCGGCGAAGCCGACATGGTCGAGATGCTTCATCAGCTTCTCGGCACCGTGCTTGGTACGCAGGAAGACGATGGCACGGCCATCCGGATTGGCGGAGATCGTTTCCTTGAGGATTTCGGTCTTGTGGTTCTGGCCGGCGACGAAGTGGACATACTGCTCCACCTTGTCGGCCGCCTTGCCTGGAGGCGACACTTCGACCTTGACCGGATCGGTCAGGTAGTCGGAAGCGAGATCGGCAATCGCCTTCGGCATGGTGGCCGAAAACAGCAGGGTCTGGCGCTTGGCCGGGACGAGCTTGGCGATCTTGCGCAGGTCGTGGATGAAGCCGAGGTCGAGCATCTGGTCGGCCTCGTCGAGGACGAGATGGGTGACGTGGCCGAGCGACAGAGCGCGGCGGCTGATGAGATCGAGCAGGCGGCCCGGGGTGGCGACGAGGATATCGGTGCCGCGCTCAAGCTGAAGCTGCTGCTTGTTGATCGAAGCGCCACCGACCACGAGGTTGATCCGCAAGTGCGTCTTGCGCACGAAGAGCTTGAGGTTGTCGGCGATCTGGTTCACCAGCTCGCGGGTCGGAGCGAGGATCAGCGTGCGGACGGTGCGGTTGTCCGGACGCTTGGGGTCCTTCAACAGCATTTCTATGATCGGCAGGCCGAAGGCGGCCGTCTTGCCGGTGCCTGTCTGGGCGAGGCCAACGAGATCGCGGCCCTGGAGAACGAGCGGGATCGCCTGTGCCTGGATCGGCGTCGGAGTGGCGAAGTTGTTCTGCGACAGCGTATCGACAATCTGCTTGGAGAGACCAAGCGAGTGAAAATCGGTCAATTCAATACCTTTCGGGGGCGCCAAAGCAAAAAGGCCGGGTCGCACCATGCGGTCCGGTCTGTCTCTGGCGTCAAGAACCCCGCGTGAAGTGGGAACTTGTAAGTTGGAAAATAGCTTTCCAGCGCATCTGACCGTCTTGGGTACGGTCTCATTATCTAAAGCGCTTTTGTCCTTCTCTTGCGTACGTCTAGTCCCGCAGGGCACGCTCACGCGGCGGCCGGAAGGTGAAAGCTGAGGCGCATTTGGTCTTTTTTGCAGCTAAAGTCAAGAGGGCGGGCAAAAGCTCTTCAACAGGCCAACGAAAATGCCGCCGAAATCCGGCGGCATCATTGATACTGGGGGTAGCGGACCCTGCCGCGTTCAAGCCTCAGCGGCAGACCTCGACCCGATACGGGCGGCCCCAGCCATCGTGGCGCCAGGCCCAGTAGCAGCTGGGATAGGGGCGCACATAGACGCGTTCATAGGCCGGGCCGTCATAATAAGCGGGGTAGGCGCGGTAGGCCGGATAATAAGCAGGATAGGCCGGTCGTACCGCTTCGGCGGCCAGAGCTCCGCCGATAACACCGGCGGCCAGGCCGCCGAAGAAGGCGCCGCGCTCGGAGGCGCCGGCATTGGTGGTGGTCACGGCGGCGGCGCTGCCGAGCGTCAGCGCAATCAAGCCAGCCGTCGTTAGAGTGCGAAGCACAGACATCGAAATCCCTTTCCGAAACAAAGGCCTCCCAGCCGAAGCCGAGCTTGACGGTGCGCGGAGAACGGGGCGAAGTCGCGGCTAAAAAATGGAGCGCGGCATTAAATTTTGTTCATTGTGGAAGCGCGGAGAGTTCCGATTTCACTCCGGGAGCCGGCGCTCGTGTTAACTCCTTCCTAGCGTCCGGCGGCGCAGGCATCGGGAGGCGCGTGCTTCCCTGATGCGTGGGTCAAGCGCCGCCTCGCCCGCGGGACGAACATGGTTAACGCCTTGTTAAAACGATCTGTGATAGAGCATCGCTTTATGGACTATCATACGTGGTGAGAAGAGAGGCTCCGCTTGACCTTAGACGGTGAACTGCTTGACATAGCATGCCGCCGGATCGCCAATCTGGACAGGTCGGCCTACATCAAGAACAGCGAGCTGCGCTACGTCGCCGTCAACGAAGCTTATGCGCGCTTTTTCGGGCATGATATCTCCGATTTCATCGGCAACCGCAGTCACGATCTCCTCGATGAGGGCGAGAGCGCCGAGAGGGAAGACAAAGAGCGCCGCGCCCTTGTCTTCTCTTCGGAGGAGACGGCACTATGCTTCGACCCTACCGGCCGCCAGCGGGCACGCATACAGATCGAGAGCTTTTCTCCCTCTGAAGATCGCGTCTATATCTTCGGCATGTTTCTCGATGCGCCGGCCGCCTCCGGTTCCGTCCCCGGTCCCGGCCCAGGTCCCGGCCAAGCTCGGACCAATGTCGATCAGGCTAGCTTCTTCCGTACCGTTCTAGAGGATCTGCCGGTTGCGACCTTCGTGCGCGGCGCGGATCATCGGCTGATCTATTCCAATCCCGCCCATGCCGATATCACCGGGCTCGATCGTGCCGAAATGCTCGGCAAGACCGAGCATGAGATGTTCGACGTCGGGGCCGATGATTTCTTTGCCGCAAACGAGGCTGCCTTAAGGGAAGGGCGCGGGCAGGAATTCGAAAGCGAGATGGTCGACCGGCAGCAGGTGAGGCGGCCGGTGAAGATCCGCCTCAACCGGGGGACAACGGCCGACGGAAGCCATTACACGATCGGCTCCGTCACCGACATCTCGGCGCTGAAACAGCGAGAAATGCAAATCATCGACGCGCAGGCGCGTGCAGAGGCGTTGCACCACGATCTCGACAATATTCTCCGTTCGATGCCGATCGGGGTTCTGATCCATGACAGCGACTACATGGTCGAATACGTCAACGACGCTTGGTACGAAATCTGGGAGTTCTCCAAGGACGTGCGTTTCGAGGGGCAGCCCTATCGCGATCTCATCGCCAGGCACTTCGCGCTGGAGCGTTTTGGCCCCGAAAATCAGAGCGTCGAAGATATCTATCAGGCGCGTTTGGCAGCCATGCGTAAGGCTGGGTCGCACCTGCAGACGGAAGTGGATTTTGCCGACGGCAAATCCGTCATTATCGATGCGCGCCGAATTTCCAATGGTCGTACGTTGATGACCTACACCGACATCTCCTCGGTGAAGCAACAGTCGCAGGAAATTACCGAGACTCGGCTGGCGCTGGAACGCCTCGGCGAGCTCGTTTCCGATGCGATGCAGGCGATGTCGCAGGGTATGGTGATCGTTCAGGACGGCACGATTATCCTGGCAAACGACACGCTGCGGCATATGCTGAATCTGCCTGCGGAGCTCGTGGAGGCCGGCAAGAAATGGTCCGCCGCTTTCAATTATTGCGCGGCACGCGGCGATTTTGGTGACGATCCGGAGTCGGTACGGCAGTCCTGGGGCGAAAGCGTCAAGGCAGGTAAGCCGATCTACTATGTGTTCCAGGTCGTCGGTGATCGCTGGATACAACTCGACGCGGCGATCGGCGGGCATCGCCGCTGGACCGTGGTGCTGACCGATGTCACCGAAATGAAGGAGCGCGAGGCCGATCTGCAGCTTCTGCTGGCTCGCAGCAGCGCGGCGGATCGGGCCAAATCCGAATTTCTTACCCATATGAGCCATGAAATCCGCACGCCGATGAACGGAGTTCTTGGCATGGCGGAATTGCTTGCCAAGACCGGTCTCGACGCGCGGCAAAAGACCTTCGTCGATATCATCGTCAAATCCAGCAATGCGCTTTTGACCATCATCAACGATATTCTCGATTTCTCGCGGATCGATACCGGTGAGATGCATCTGCGCAAGATGGCATTCGACCCGATAGAGGCGCTCGAGGATATCGCGGCGCTGCTGGCTGCTGCCGCATCGGAAAAGAATATTGAGCTGATCGTGCGTGCCGCGCCCGGTGTGCCGGCGGCAATACTTGGCGATGCCGGGCGCTTCCGGCAGATCGTGACCAATCTTGTCGGCAACGCGATCAAGTTTACCGAGCGCGGTCACGTCCTTGTCGAGCTGGATAGCCAGGCGGAAGCCGGCGAAGATTTGCTCTTGATGCTGCGTGTCGAAGACACAGGCATCGGTATTCCAGACGAGAAGCTCTCTACCATCTTCGATAAATTCTCGCTCGCGGATTCGTCCTTTGCGCGGCGTCTCGAAGGCTCCGGTCTCGGGCTCGCCATCACGGCCGGCCTGGTCGATCTTTTCGGTGGTTCGTTGTCGGTCGAAAGCAAATGGGGCAAGGGGTCTGTTTTCACGGTTCATTTGCCCATGCCGCTGGTCGCCGAGCGAGGCAGGCCTCCGGATCTGCCGGCCGATGTCAAAGGCGCGGGTATCCTGATCGTCGAGGGTCACGAGATCCACCGGCGAATCTTGACCGAACAGCTCGGACAATGGGGCTTCGACGGCTACGCCGCCGAAGATGGCAGCACGGCGCTTGCCATTTTGAATGCCGCTTTCGATATGGGCGTGCCTGTCGATGCCATGGTTGTCGACTGCAATATATGCGACACGAACGGCCATGAGGTCGCGCGTGCAGTTCGTGCCGATCCCCGCTTCGATGCGCTGCCGGTCATGTTTCTGACATCGATGGGGACAGCCGGTTCCGAAAAGGAATTCACCGCCGTCAACGGCCAGCTGCATTTGATGAAGCCGGTGCGCGCCAATGTGCTGCGCAATACGATCATCGACATCGTCCGCACGTCGAGGCGTCGAAGGGCGAGCAGGCAGCCTAGCCCCGCTGCCCGGCGCCTGCCGATAGACGTCGAAGCCGCCGCGGCGATCCAGACCACCGAGCAGATGACTTCGGCAAGACCCGGCAACACCATCGACGTTCTCGTGGCCGAAGACAACGAGGTGAACCAGATCGTCTTCACGCAGATCCTGCAAGCCACGAAGCTGCGCTTCCTTGTCGTGGAAAATGGTCAGGCGGCGGTGGACGCGTGGCGCCAGTTGCGGCCGTCGTTGATCCTGATGGATGTTTCCATGCCGGTCATGAACGGTCACCAGGCAACGCGGATGATCCGTCAGTTCGAGGCACAGGCCGGCCATGGCTGGCATGTGCCGATCATCGGCGTGACGGCACAGGCGCTGGAGGTAGATCGCGTAATGTGCATGGAGGCGGGCATGGACGATTGCCTCTCGAAGCCGATCAGTCCCGAGCTTCTCGAAGGAAAGATCCAGCACTGGCTTGACGCTGGAGCTATGAAAGCCGATCGCTCCAACAACTAGGCCTTGACGCCGCAGAGCATTTCCCGTTTGCCGGCGAAGCCCTGCCGCCGTTCGACGGCAAATCCTGCCGCCTGCAGATTGCGGCGCACGAAGCCGGCGGCCGCATAGGTGGCGAAGGTGCCGTTCGCAACCGTCTTGTCGCAAAGTGTCTGCATCAGCTCCAGCGACCACATGTCGGCATTGCGCGACGGGGCGAAACCATCGAGATACCAGGCGTCGAAGCCCGGCTGCGCCTTGCGCACGCCTTCCAGCGCTGGGCCGCAGACGACGGTCAGTCGCGTGTGGGCGTCGAGCCTCAGAGATACCACGCCTTGCGGATCAGCTGGCCAGGCGGCGACGAGAGCCTGGCGTTCACCGTCGATCTCGGGCCAGTGTGACAGGGCGCGATCGATCTCTTCGGCGCGCATCGGGTAGAGCTCGAAGGACATGAAGTGCAGTTCCGAGCCCGGCGTCGCCTGCGGCCGCCACCGGCGCCATGTCTCGCAGAAATTCAGGCCGGTGCCGAAGCCAAGCTCGCCGATGAGGAAATGCCGTTGTTGTTCCCAGCGTGCGGGCAAACCGTTGCCGGCGAGGAAGACATGGCCGCATTCCAACCGGCCATCGGTCTGGCAATAAAAATGGTCGCCAAAAGCCGGCGAATAGGGCATATCGCCGTCGCGCCATTCGAGCTCCGGGCTTGCCGCGTTGGTTTCGGACGCCTGCGTCCGATCGGAAACTGGATCTGTCATGGAAAGAGCCGATAATCCTCCAGGACCTGCTGGTCAATCGTCCGTCGATCTGCTGATCGTCGGCGGCGGCATCATGGGCTTATGGGCGGCCGTCCATGCCGAGCGTCTTGGCATTCAAACGCTGCTGGTTGATGCCGACGGCTTCGGGCGGGGGGCGAGCGGCGGCCTGCTCGGGGCCTTGATGCCGCATATGCCGGACAAGTGGTCGGAAAAGAAGCAGTTTCAGTTCGATGCGCTTGTGTCTCTGGAGGAGGAGATCGCCGCGCTCGAAGCGGTGACCGGGCTTTCCGCATGCTATCGTCGCGCCGGCCGCCTGATCCCGCTGCCGAAGCCGCACCTGCGGCAGATCGCGCTTGGTCACGCGCGGGATGCCGAAACCCATTGGCGTCAGGGTGGGCGCGAATTTCACTGGCAGGTGCTGGATGCCGCTCCCGTTTCCGGCTGGATCGATCCGGCCGCCGGCGAGAACGGCTTCGTCTTCGATACGCTGGCGGCGCGCGTCGCCCCGCGTGCCCTGCTGAACGTGCTTCAGAGATTTCTTGCAACCGCCAGACATGTGCGGCTTGTTGAAGGCCTCAGCATTGATCGGATCGATCCGGACGGCGGTGTTGCTGTCACGAATGGAGAGGATATCCGCTTCGGCCGCTGCATTCTGGCGGCCGGTTACAAGTCCTTCCCGATCCTGGACGGATTGACGCGCGACCGCAAATCCACCCTGGGGCAACCGGTCAAGGGGCAGGCTGCGCTCTTGAAGGCTGATATCGACGAAGCTCTCCCGGTCATCTTTCGCGACGGGCTCTATATCGTTCCGCATGAGGGCGGGCTGGTCGCGGTCGGCAGCACCAGCGAGAATCGCTTCGAAGACCCGTTAGCCACCGACGGTCAGTTGGGCGATTTGCTCGCCGCAGCCCGCGCAATGGCGCCGGTTTTGGCTGGAGCGGAAGTGGTCGAACGCTGGGCCGGGTTGCGACCGAAGGCGGTCGATCGCGACCCGATGGTGGGTGCTCATCCCGACCATCCGTCGCTGATCGCCCTGACCGGCGGCTTCAAAGTGAGCTTTGGATTGGCGCATCGGCTGGCAGAAGCGGCCGTGTGCGAGGCCGCAAATATGCCGTGTTGCTTCAAGTTGCCGCAGTCATTCACCTTGGCAAGTCATATTGCCGTCGTATCACATAAAACGTGAATATACGCCCTTTCGGGTCGTCAATTTGTCACGCAAATCACCTATCTCCTTGGCCGTCTGAACCCGGTTTGGTCAGCCGGACTGTCGCGCTTTGGAGGAGATTTTATGCGCTACGCCATTTGCTTCACGCCGTCTGCGAGCGATCCGCTGACGCTTGCGGCCGCAAATTGGCTGGGCCGCAACGTCTATTCCGGCGAGATGGTCGACCCGCCGGCCATCCGCGGGCTGGGGATCCATGAGATCGCCTTTTATACCGCCGTTCCCCGCCGCTATGGTTTCATGGGCCTGCTGAAGGCGCCGTTCAGGCTGGCGGAAGACATGTCCGAGGCCTCTTTGCTGCGCGACCTCATGCGTTTTTCCGGCTCGGTCGCACCGTTCGAGATTCCGCGGTTGGAAGTTGCGCGGCTCGGCAGCGCTCTCGGCCTCGTTCCGTCCGAACCCAGTCAGAAGATGCATTTTCTCGCTGCCTCCTTGGTCCAGGCTTTCGACCTCTATCGTGCGCCGCTGACCGAGGCAGAGATCGAGCGTATCGATCCGGACGGTCTCTCGGCGACGCAATTCGCCAATCTGCACCGTTGGGGCCATCCGCATGTGATGGACGAATTCCGCTTTCAGATGATGCTGACCGGCACGGTCAGCCCCGGCGACATTCCGCGCATCGAACGGGCGTTGCGCGATTTCTTCGAGCCCGCACTTGCCGCGCCGATCCCCGTTTCCAACATCGCCTTGATGATGGAAGAGGGCTCCGGCGGCCCCTTCCGGGTGCACTCCCTGCATCCGATGGGCAAGGTGAGCGCCCGTAAGATTGCCTAGGTTGGCAGGTGCTATTCGCCCTGCCGGCTTGCCATTGAAGAGAAAGTGATTTTCCCACTTTCCGTCTCGACTTTCGCCGCATGGATGCTACCGTTCTGCTTGTTCAAGAAGGTGCTTCAATGTCGGAAAACTACGCCCGCAATCTCATCGGCTATGGCCGCAACACTCCCGACCCAAAATGGCCCGGCGATGCCCGCGTCGCGGTGCAGTTCGTGATCAATTATGAAGAGGGCGGGGAAAGCTGCATTCTCGACGGCGATCCGGGCTCGGAAAACCTGTTGTCCGAGATCATTGGTGCGGCATCCTGGCCGAACCAGCGTAACCTCAACATGGAGTCGATCTACGAATATGGCTCGCGTGCTGGTTTCTGGCGGCTCTGGCGCATGTTTACCGAACTCAAGGTTCAGGCGACGGTCTATGGTGTGACGCTTGCCATGGCGCGCAATCCGGAAGCGGTTGCCGCGATGAAGGAAGCCGGCTGGGAAATTGCCAGCCACGGCTACCGCTGGCTGGAATACAAGGATTTTTCCGAAGATCTCGAGCGCAAGCACATCCAAGAGGCTGTGCGGCTGCACACCGAACTGACCGGCGAGCGGCCCTACGGCATGTATCAGGGCAAGCCATCCGACAATACGCTGCGGCTCGTCATGGAGGAGGGTGGCTTCCTCTATTCCTCCGATTCTTATGCCGATGACTTGCCTTTCTGGGTCGACGGTCTGAACGGCAAGCCGTTCCTGATTATTCCGTATACGCTCGAAACCAACGACATGCGCTTTGCCACGCCGCAGGGCTTCAACTCCGGCGACCAGTTCTTCACCTATCTCAAGGACGCGTTCGATACGCTTTACGAAGAAGGCAAAGAGGGCAGCCCGAAGATGATGTCTGTGGGCCTGCATTGCCGCCTTGTCGGCCGTCCCGGCCGTGCCGCGGCCCTGCGCCGCTTTATCGAATACGTGCTGAAGCACGACAAGGTCTGGGTTCCCCGGCGTATTGAGATCGCCAAGC
This sequence comes from Rhizobium freirei PRF 81, assembly GCF_000359745.1. Classification (GTDB taxonomy): domain Bacteria; phylum Pseudomonadota; class Alphaproteobacteria; order Rhizobiales; family Rhizobiaceae; genus Rhizobium; species Rhizobium freirei. Next base: position 440,660 of record NZ_AQHN01000055.1, on the reverse strand, counting down.
ATTGGCACGAACATCATCTTCCGGCGAGCGGACGTTGAGATGATCTCGCGCGATGACCTTGTGAGCCGCTTCGGCGGCGTTTTCGAACATTCTCCCTTCATCGCCGAGCGTGCCTATGACGCCGGCGCCATCGCGGAGCCGTTGACCTCTGGCGGCGTGCACGGCGCCCTGGTGCAGGTTTTCCGTGCGGCGAGTGCCGACGAGCGGCTTGCCGTCCTGCGGGCTCACCCCGATCTCGCCGGCCGGTTGGCTATTGCCGGCGAGCTTACCGAGGATAGCCGCAAGGAGCAGGCTGGCGCCGGGCTCGACCGGCTGAGCCCGGCGGAGCACGCCCGCTTCACCGAGCTAAACAGCGCCTATGTGACCAAGTTCGGCTTTCCGTTCATCATTGCGGTCAAGGGTCTCGGCAAGGACGATATCCTTGCCGCTTTCGAGACGCGGATCGGCAACGATCGCGACGCCGAGTTTGCTACGGCAACGGCGCAGGTGGAGAAGATCGCTCTGCTGCGCCTGCAATCCATGCTTCCGGAGAGCTGATATGCGGACGGTGTTTCACCTCAAATCTCGACGCAGGCGCTTCGGCGATAATGGCGCGCTGTCATTCACTTCGCTCATGGCTTAAGGATTGGCTGGAGAGGAGTCTCGTGACATGAGCCTGGATCGGCTGATTACCCATCTTGATCATATGCAGCGGGCCGGATCTGAAATCGGTCGGTTTCTGCAAGGGATGGATAGGGATGCGTTTTTCGGCGCGGTCGAAAGGCAGCGTGCTGTCGGCATGAATCTGCTTGTCATCGCAGAGGCGGCGGCGCGCATTGCGGAGGAATATCCGGAGTTTGTCGTTGACCATCCGGATCTACCTTGGCATGTGATGCGCGACTTCAGGAATCGGATTGCGCAAGGGTATTTCGACATCGAGTTGACGGCCCTTTGGGATCTCGCCCACAAATCTCTTCCTGGGTTGCTCCTGCAACTGGACTCCATTCGCCACTGGCGAGCGGAAGGCGAATAATCATTCAATGACACGGCATCTAGACATCAAACCTTTGACAAAGGCCGCATTCGCACCGTTCGGCGATGTGATCGAGGCCGATCCGGCAACGATGCGCTTCATCAATGGCGGAACGACCGAACGCTTCCACGCGCTCTCCAGCGCCGAAGCCATTGGCGAGGGCGCTCGGGTTATCCTGAACATCTTTCGCGGTCAGCCGCGGGCCTTTCCTTTCACGATCGAGATGATGGAGCGCCACCCGTTCGGCAGCCAATGTTTCATCCCGCTGAACGGCCGGCCGTTTCTCGTCGTCGTCTCGCAGGATGAGGACGGCAAGCCCGGCAGGCCGCAGGCCTTTCAGGCGCGGGGCGATCAGGGCGTGAACTACCGCGTCAATGCCTGGCATTATCCGCTGATGGCACTTGGCGAGCCGAGCGATTTCCTCGTCGTCGATCGCGACGGGCCAGGAAACAATCTCGAGGAGTATTTCTTCGATACGCCCTTCACCATCGGAGCGCCAACGCTATGACCGGACTGACCACCCATGTGCTCGACACCGCTCTCGGCAAGCCGGCAGAAGGCCTGACCATCGATCTTTTCAGGATCGAGGGCGATGCCCGCACCCATCTGAAGACGGTCGTGACCAATTCCGACGGGCGTGTGGATGGCGGTCCCATTCTCATCGGCGACAGCTTTGTCGCCGGCACCTACGAGCTGCTGTTCCGCGCGGGCGACTATCTGCGTGCGAGCGGTGCGAAGCTGGCCGAGCCCGCCTTTCTCGACCTCGTGCCGATCCGTTTCGGCATTGCCGATACGACGGCGCATTATCATGTGCCGCTGCTGATTTCGCCCTACGGCTATTCAACCTACCGCGGGAGCTGAGGCGTGCGTTTCGCTGCCATTGCGGATGTCCACGGCAATCATCTGGCGCTCGAAGCAGTGCTGGAGGACATCCGTGCACAGGGCATTACCGATATCGTCAACCTGGGCGATTGCTTCAGCGGTCCGCTGACCTCTGGTAAGACGGCGGATATGCTGCTGGCGCTGAATGCACTGACCGTGCGCGGCAATCACGACCGGTATCTGATCGAACAGGCGCCGGAAGCGATGCACCCCTCCGACAAGGTGGCCTATGCACAACTGACCGAGCGCCATCTCGATTGGCTGCGCGGCTTGCCCTTTAGCGCCGTCTACCGGGACGCCGCCTATCTCTGTCATGCCACGCCGGCTGCCGATAACGTCTATTGGCTGCAATCCGTCTCGGCGGATGGCCATGTCTTTCAAAAGCCGATCGAAGATATCGAGGCGCTGGCCGCAGGCATCGATTTTCCGCTGATCCTGTGCGGACACACGCATATTCCCCGTATTGTCAGGCTTTCCGACGGTCGTTTGATCGTCAACCCCGGCAGTGTCGGTTGCCCCGCCTACGACGACGATCTGCCCCACTATCACAAGGTGGAAGCCGGCCATCCCTTCGCCTCCTACGCCATTCTTGAAAAGAAGGGTGAGACTTGGCTGCCTGTGTTCCGGCAGGTCGCCTATGATCACATGGCGATGGCAAAGCTCGCGGTAGAGAATGGTCGCGCGGAGTGGGCGAGCGGCCTGGCGACGGGATGGCTGCGGTAGAGCATGTCGCGCAAAAGTGTGCAGCGGTTTTGCGGCATCGACATGCGCTTCAAAGATCAGCCAGGATCGACCGATCCACAGTCTTGATATCCCTCTTGCCGCAGAGCGCCATGGAGATATCCAGCTCTTTGCGGATGATCTCCAGCGCCAGCGTGACGCCTTCCTTGCCCATGGCGCCGAGGCCATAGAGGAAGGGGCGACCGATGAAGGTGCCCTTCGCACCGAGTGCCACCGCCTTGAGCACATCCTGACCGGAGCGGATGCCGCCATCCATATGCACCTCGGTCCTGTCGCCGACGGCATCGACGATCCGAGGCAACATGCTGATGGAGGAAAGGGCGCCGTCGAGCTGCCGGCCACCATGGTTCGAGACGATGATGGCGTCGGCGCCGGTATCGACGGCCGCCTTCGCGTCCTCGACATCGAGAATGCCCTTGATGATCAGCGGGCCGCCCCATTGCTCCTTGATCCAGCTGACATCGTTCCAGGAAAGCTTGGTGTCGAACTGCGAATGCGTCCAGTGCGACAGCGTCGTCATGTCGGAAATATCCTTGGCATGACCGATGATATTGCCGAAGGAATGACGCTTGGTCTTCAGCATGTTCATGCACCAGCCTGGCCGTGTTGCCATCTGCCACAGGTTCTTCACCGTCATTTTCGGTGGCGCGGAAAGCCCGTTGCGGATGTCGTTGTGGCGCTGACCGAGGATCTGCAGGTCGGCCGTCAGCACCAGCGCCGAGCATTTTGCCGCCTTGGCGCGCTGGATCAGGTTGAGGACGAAATCGCGGTCCTTCATGACATAGAGCTGGAACCAGAAGGGCTGCTTCGTGACCGAAGCAATGTCCTCGATCGAGCAGATGCTCATGGTCGACAAGGTGAAGGGAATGCCGAATTCCTCGGCTGCCCGTGCCGCCAGCATCTCGCCATCGGCATGCTGCATGCCGGTGAGGCCGGTCGGCGCCAACGCCACCGGCATGGAGGCCTTCTGGCCAACCATGGTGGTGGCGAGCGACCGGTCGGACATGTCGACGAGGACGCGCTGGCGCAGCTTGATCTTGGCGAAGTCAGCCTCGTTCGCCCGGTAGGTCGACTCGGTCCAGGAACCGGAATCGGCATATTGGAAGAACATTTTCGGCACGCGCCGCTGCGCAAGCGTCTTCAATTCGGCGATGGTCAGCGGCGCGGTCATGGCTCTTTGCTTTCTCGGATTGTGTTGCTTAGGTTGCGATCCCTATTGCAGGATCGATTTCATCGGCTTTCCGGCGACATAGGTTTCGACGACGGCGCGGTCGTCGCCCATGGTTTGCAACAGGAACAGCTCCTCGGTGAGGCTCTTTGTCACTTCCATCTTCAGCGCCATGGCCGGCGTTGCCGCGGCGTTGAGGACGATGAGATCGGCTTCGGTGCCGGCATCGAGCGTGCCGATCTTGTCGACCAGGGAGAGGGATTCCGCGTTGCCGCGCGTCATGTAGTAATAGCTTTCCAGCGGGTTCAGGCGCTCGCCGAGCAACTGCTGGATCTTGTAGGCCTCATCCATGGTGCGCAGCATGGAATAGCTGGAGCCACCGCCGATATCGGTGGCGACGCCGATGCGGACGGGCTTTTCGCGGCGTGCCAGCGCCTTGAGCGGGAAGAGGCCGGAGCCGAGAAACAGGTTCGAGGTCGGGCAATGCACCGCGACGGAGCCAGCTTCGCTCATGGCGTCGGCTTCGCGCTCGGAAAGATGGATCGCATGACCGAACAGGCTCTTGGGGCCAAGCAGCCCGTAGCGCGCATAGATATCGGTGTAGTCGATTGCTTCCGGATAGAGTTCGCAGGTGAAGGCGATCTCGTCGTGGTTTTCCGAAAGATGCGTCTGAATATGCAGATCCGGGAATTCGCGGGCGAGGGCCGCGGTCGCTTCCATCTGCGCTGGCGTGGAGGTGATGGCGAAGCGCGGCGTGATGGCGACGTGGTTGCGGCCCTTGCCGTGCCAGTCAGCGATCACCTGCCGGGTCTCGTCATAACCCATCTCGGGCGTGTCCAGCAGACCCTGCGGCGCATTCCGGTCCATCATCACCTTGCCGCCGACCATGCGCATGTTGCGTCGCATGGCCTCAGTGAAATAGGCGTCGACGGAGGTCTTGTGCACCGAGCAATAGGCGACGGCCGTCGTGGTGCCGTGGCGGATCATCTCGTCGTAGAAATGTGTGGCGATACGCTCAGCATGCGCGCTTTCGACGAAGCGGCACTCCTCGGGGAAGGTATAGGTATTCAGCCATTCCAAGAGGTTGGCGGCATAGGAGGCGATGACCTGCATCTGCGGGAAATGCAGGTGCATGTCGATGAAGCCGGGCAGGATCAGATGCGGGCGGTGATCGATTTCGGTGACGTCAGCCGGCGCCTGCGCCTTGATATCAGCGTAAGGGCCGATCGCGGCGATCACGCCGTTTTCGATCAGCAGGCCGCCATCGCTTTCGTAAACGTAGCTGTCGGTGTCATCGAGGCTTTGCGGCAGGCGCTTGAAGGAAAGCAGGCGGCCGCGCAAAAGGGTGGTCATTGGCTTTTTTCTCCGATGGAGCTTTCGAACCAGGCGACCAGCAATTTGCGCTCCTCGGGCGTCACATCGGTGACGTTGCCCGGAGGCATGGCATGGCTGCGCCCGGCCTGGATATAGATTTCCCGGGCATGCATAGCGATTTCTTCGTCATTTTCCAGCCTGACGTCCTTCGGCGCGCGGACAATGCCCTCATAGACGGGTTCTGCCGCGTGGCACATGGAACAGCGCGTCGAGATCATCTGCTTGACTGCGGGGAAATGCTGGTCCGAGGCGAATTGCTGGAAGGCAGGCGAGACGACGTTGGCTTCTTTTTCGCCGGTCAGCACTTTCGGAACGGTTGAAAGCCATATGATGACGATGAAGAGGACGAGCGTGACGATCCACGTCCAGGTCGGACGACCCTGGCGGGCATGCGTCGTGTTGAACCAGTGGCGGATGGTGACGCCCATCAGGAAGACCAGCGCTGCGATGACCCAGTTGTAGGCCGTGCCGAAGGCCAGGGGATAGTGGTTCGACAGCATGAAGAAGATGACGGGCAGCGTCAGGTAGTTGTTGTGCAGCGAGCGCTGCTTGGCGATGCGGCCGTATTTCGGGTCGGGGGTGCGACCGGCGATGAGGTCTGCGACGACGATCTTCTGATTGGGGATGATGATCATGAAGACGTTGGCCGACATGATCGTCGCCGTGAAGGCGCCGAGATGCAGGAAAGCGGCGCGGCCGGTGAAGAGATGCGTGTAGCCCCAGGCCATGAAGACCAGAACGGCATAGAGCACGATCATCAGACCCCAGGTATTGTTGCTGAGCGGCGACTTGCAGAGCAGATCGTAGATGATCCAGCCGACGGCGAGCGACGCCAGCGAAATTATGATCGCGACGGGAACGCTGACGTCAAGCACATGCCGGTCGATGAGGAAGAGGTTGGCGCCGCCATAATAGACGATGCACATCATCAGGAAGCCGGAAAGCCAGGTGAAATAGCTCTCATATTTGAACCAGGTCAGATGCTCGGGCATTTGCGCGGGAGCGACGAGATATTTCTGGATATGATAGAAGCCGCCGCCGTGAACCTGCCATTCCTCGCCATAGGCGCCAGGCGGAAGATGCGGCCGCTTCACCAGCCCGAGATCGAGCGCGATGAAGTAGAAAGACGAACCGATCCAGGCAATGGCGGTTATGACGTGGAACCAGCGTGCGGCAAAGGCGAGCCACTCCCACGCTATGGCGTATTCATACATTCCGGTCCCCTTTTTTCGTTCTTCGACTCGGCACTTTGCAAAATGTTGAGGTCGGATGGAAGGAGAGAGTTTGGTGAGCCGACCGAAAGCTTCGATCTTGTCGTGCGCCCGGAGCGCATTATCTCAGGTTATAGCAGTTTTTACTAAAATGCCGTCGGCTGCTGGAAGCGGACCGTGTCCGCGGCGGCCGCCTATTTTTCGACGGAGAATTGCCCATGCGTGGTATTCTGGCGCTCGTCTTTCTTTTTTTCGCAGTCTCTGCCATGGCGCACGACGCGCCTTCCGGCTGGTCTTATGATCCCTACTGTTGCAATGGCGATGGTGAGAGCGGGGATTGCCAGATGATCCCCTCGCGCACGGTCACGATCATCCCAGGCGGCTATCGGGTGACGATCAATCCCGGCGATCATCACAGCGTGACGCGTGAGCACATCTTCACCCTGCCGCAGAGGAAAGCGATGCACTCGCCGGATGGCGCCTATCATCTCTGTCTGTTTCCGGACGAGAATACGCCGCGCTGCTTCTATGCGCCCGATATGTCCGAGTGAGCGCTGCAGCAGTCCGGCTCTTCACGAATTTTTGAACCACTCCGTCCCGTTGCTTTTACGCAATTCCGGACGCGGAACCGTTGCGCCCCTTTCCCGGGATCACCCTAATCGAGCGGCATGCCGAATTCGCCGAGGATCCAGTCCCTGAATGCGCGGATGCGCGGCGTGTGCCGCCTGTTTTCGGGATAGGCGATCCAATAGTCGGAGCCGTCGGTCGAGAGCAGATCGAAGGGCTGGATCAAACGGCCGGAGGCCAGGTCATCCGCGTAGAATTCGGGGGTTAGCACGGCCACTCCCTGGCCCGCTATGGCGGCGCTTGCCTCGAAGGACTGGGCGCCGAGCCGGCTGCGCGGCCTGCCTTGAAGCCCGGGATCCGGTACGCCGGCTTCCTGAAACCATTGAACCCACCATGGATCGCCGGCATCGATGATGCGCAGCTTGAGGAGGTCGGTCGGCTCATGCACGCCGCCGATCGTCGCGGCCAGGGCTGGGCTCAGCATGGGCGTGAAATGCATCTTCATCAGCAGATGTGCGCGCAATCCGGGCCATGTTCCGCGCCCGGCACGGATGGCAATGTCGGACGGTTCCCGGGCGAAGTCGATGATCGATCCCGAAGTGGCGAGGCGAACGGCAATCTTGGGGTGCTTGAGCTGAAACGTGCCGATGTGCTGCGCCAGCCACTGGGACGCGAATGTAGGGGTGGAGTGGATGTGCAGCGTCGTTTCGGCGTCGCCGCTGATCGAGGCCACGGCGTCCTGCAGCATGGCAAAAGCTTCTGCCACTTTCGGGGCTAGCTGTTCTCCCGCTTCCGTCAATAGAATCTGTCGCGGGCGGCGCAGGAAAAGCGGCTCGCCCGTTGTCTCTTCCAGAAGCTTGATCTGATAGCTGACCGCCGTCTGCGTCATGCCGAGCTCTTCGCCGGCCCGCGTAAAGCTGCCGAGCCGGGCGGCAGCCTCGAAGACGCGAAGTGCATTCAGAGGGAAGCGTTTGGACAGCTTCATGAATAAGCTCTCTTTATGTATGCAGATGATACTTCAATTGGAATTTCAGCATTTTTCACGCCAAACTGCAATTTATATCGCTGATTTAATTGAGGTGTCGTTATGGATTGCTATGTCGTGGAGCAGGTGGAAGTAGCCCGGCCCACGGTTCTGGCACGGGTTCTGGAATCGTTGATGCAGGTCTTTGCGAAGCGTGCCGAGCCATCGCCGAATCTGGATCTTGACGAGATGCCGGACCGGCTGAAGCGCGATCTTGGATTTCTGGATGGGCGCGAGCCGCGTTATGACGATAGGCGGCTGCTGTAGGTGGCAAGGAGCTTTGGATGCTTCTCCTTCATTGCCGATTTCGATGAGGATGGCTAGGGCGCGGATGGGTGAGGTTTTAAAGGATTGGTCGCAACCTTTATGATTTGAGTATGCCGCAGCATACTCGAATCTCCAGTTCGTCCTCTAAAGGACATCACATTCCCTTGAGCCGCTCGACCGCCATCAGCACCCTCTCCGGCGTTGCCGGCGCATCGAGGCGCGGGCAGACGCGGTAATCCGCGACGCTGGCGACCGCCATCGAAAGTGCCTCGAGCACCGATATGCTGAGCATGAAGGGTGGCTCGCCGACGGCCTTCGAGCGGCCGATGGTGGCTTCCGCGTTTTCGGACCATTCCGCCAGACGCACGTTGAAGATCTTCGGCCGGTCGGAGGCAAGCGGGATCTTGTAGGTGGAGGGCGCATGCGTGCGCAGACGGCCCCTCGCGTCCCACCAGAGCTCTTCGGTCGTCAGCCAGCCCATGCCCTGCACGAAGGCGCCTTCGACCTGGCCGATATCGATCGCTGGATTGAGGGAGCGTCCGACATCGTGGAGGATATCGGTACGGTCGATCAGATATTCGCCCGTCAGCGTATCGATCGACACTTCCGAGCAGGCGGCGCCATAGGAGAAATAATAGAAGGGCGTGCCGCGACCGGCCTTGCGGTCCCAGTGGATCTTCGGCGTCTTGTAGAAGCCGGCAGCCGAGAGCTGGACGCGGGCGAAATAGGCCTGCTTGACGAAATCCGGGAAGGGGATTTCCTCATTGCCGACGCGCACTCGGTTCGGCAGGAACTGTACGTCTTCAGTGCCGACGCCCCACTTTTCCGCTGCAAAAGCGACGAGCCGCTCCTTGATTTGCCGGGCGGCATCGAAGGCGGCCATGCCGTTCAGGTCTGAGCCGGATGAAGCCGCGGTCGCCGAAGTATTCGGCACCTTGCCGGTCGTCGTCGCGGTGATTTTCACCCTGTCGATATCGACCTGGAAACTGTCGGCCAAGACCTGCGCCACCTTGGTGTAGAGGCCCTGGCCCATCTCTGTGCCGCCATGGTTCAGGTGGATGGAGCCATCCTGATAGACATGCACCAGCGCTCCGGCCTGGTTGAAGGCGGTCATGGTGAAGGAAATGCCGAATTTCACCGGCGTCAGCGCAATGCCCTTGCGGATGAAACGGCTGGAGCGGTTGAACTCGATGATGGCATTGCGCCGTGCCTGGTAGTCGGAGGTCTGTTCCAGCTCGTCGACGATGCGGTTGATGATGTTGTCGGTGACTTCCTGGTGATAGGGGGTCAGCGTCCGGCCAGAGCCCGGCTGGCCGTAGAAATTGGCGCGGCGGATTTCCAAGGGGTCCTTGCCGAGCGCATAGGCGATCTCCTCGATCATGCGTTCGCCGCCGACCATGCCTTGCGGACCGCCGAAGCCGCGGAAGGCAGTGTTGGAGACAGTGTGCGTTTTCAGCGGCTTCGACACCAGATGTACATGCGGGTAGAAATAGCTGGAATCCGCATGGAAGAGCGCACGGTCGGTGACCGGGCCGGAAAGATCGGATGAGAAGCCGCAGCGAGCGGCATAAGTCGCATCGACCGCGCGGATGCGGCCGTCATCGTCGAAGCCGACTTCGTAGTCCACCAGGAAGTCGTGCCGCTTGCCCGTGGCGCTCATGTCCTCGTCGCGGTCGGGCCGGAATTTGATGGCGCGGCCGAGCTTCTTGGCGGCGACGGCGGCGAGCGCCGCAAACTGGTTGCCCTGCGTTTCCTTGCCGCCGAAGCCGCCGCCCATGCGGCGCACATTGACCGTCACGGCGTTGGATGGAATGCCGAGGACATGGCCGACGATGTGCTGGATTTCGCTCGGATGCTGCGTCGACGACCAGACGGCGACTTCGTCGTCTTCGCCGGGGATCGCCATGGCGATATGGCTCTCGAGGTAGAAATGCTCCTGTCCGCCGATGCGCATCTGCGCCTTGATGCGATGCCTGGCGTTGGCCATTTCGGCTTCCGGCTCGCCGCGCTTGAGCGTCATCGGCTCGTAGACGAGCGGCGCGCCGTTGGCGAGCGCCCCGTCGATATCGCTCCAATGCGGCAGGTCGCGATAATCGATCTTGGCAAGGCGCGCGGCCTGGCGCGCCGCATCGCGCGTTTCGGCGATGACCGCGAAGATCGGCTGGCCATGGAACTCGACCTTCGCTTCGGCAAGCAGAGGCTCGTCATGCATGCCGTTGGAGCTGGTGTCGTTGACGCCGGGAATGTCGATGCCGGTGAACACCCAGACGACGCCCGGATAGGCTCTGACGGCCGAGAGGTCGATGCCAGCGATTTCGGCATGGGCGCGGTCGGAAAGGCCGAGCGCGCCGTGCAGCAGCCCGGCAGGCTCCGGAATATCGTCGATGTAATCGGCGGCTCCGGTCACATGCTTATGTGCGGAATCATGGCGCAGCGAACCGTGCATCGATCCGTTAATGACGACCTTGTGTTCTTCGAAAGTGGATTTGTCCATGGTTCAGGCCTCCGCGGTCGCGAAGCGCTTCAGTTCCTGCGGTGCACCGGCCGTCTCCAGGTAGAAGCGGATGAGAAGGTTCTTGGCGGTCAATTGCCGATAGTCGGCCGAGGCGCGCCAGTCGGTCAGCGGCGTGTAGTCGTTGTCGAAGGCATCGCGCGCAGCGGTGACGGCTGCCTCCGTCCACGGCTTGCCGATCAGCTCCGCCTCGACGCTGCGGGCGCGCTTCGGCGTGCCGGCCATGCCTCCGAAGGCGATGCGGATATCGGCGACATTACCGGCAGTGTCCAGCGACAGATGGAAGGCGCCGCAGGCGGCCGAAATATCCTCGTCGCGGCGCTTGGAGATTTTGTAGACGGCGAAACGCGCATCGTCGGCGGGATAGGGCACGAAGATACTCTCCACGAACTCGCCGGGATTGCGATCCTGCTTGCCATAGTCGATGAAGAAATCCTCCAGCGGCAGGCTGCGCGTGCCTGCCGTCGAACGGAGTTTGACCGTTGCGCTAAGCGCGATCAGCGGTGGGGGCGTGTCGCCGATCGGCGAGCCGTTGGCGATGTTGCCGCCGATGGTGCCCATATTGCGCACCTGCTCGCCGCCGATGCGGTCGATGAGGTTGGCCATGGCCGGGATCTTTTCGGCGATCACGGCAAAGGCGCGGCTGTAGGTGACGCCGGCGCCGATGGTCAGCCCTTTCGCTTCCACCGAGATCTTCTGCAGTTCGGTCAAATGGTTGATGAAGACGACCGGGTTGAGCCGGCGCATTTGTTTCGTGACCCAGAGCCCGACATCGGTCGAGCCGGCGACAACCGTCGCATTCGGTTCGTCGGCAAGTATCCGCGCCAGCTCCGAGACGGAACCGGGCACGATGAGGCGATCCTCGCCCTCGGCAATCTCGATGGTGTCGCCGCCCTGCATCGCCCACAGGCGGGCGATGATATCGGCCCTCGTCCTCTCGAGTGGATCGAAGAGTGCGCTCGGCCGCTTCTGGCTAACCTGCTCGGCGGCCTTGATGATCGGCTCGTAGCCGGTGCAACGACAGAGATTGCCCTGCAGCGACTTCTCGATCTGGGCCCGGCTCGGCTTTTCCGTCGTCAGCCAGAGGCCGTAAAGCGACATGACGAAGCCAGGCGTACAGAAACCGCATTGCGAGCCGTGGCAATCGACCATGGCCTGCTGCACCGGATGAAGCGTGCCGTTCTGCGCGGCGAGATGTTCGACGGTAACGACATGGGTTGCATGCAGCGAGCCGACGAAGCGGATGCAGGCATTGACCGACTCATAATGAAGCCCGCCATCGATCAGCCGGCCGACCAGCACGGTGCAGGCGCCGCAGTCGCCTTCCGCGCATCCTTCCTTGGTTCCCGTCAGGCGTCGCTTGAGGCGCAGGAAGTCGAGCAGCGTCTCGGTCGGGCGCAGGCTGGATAGCGTGATATCCTCGCCGTTGAGGATAAAGCGGATGCTGTCGCTCATGTCGTTCCCGTTTATTCTTCGTTTGTCGGGGCCGGAGGCGCTGGCGCGAATCCGGCCCTAACCGCATATGGTTATTCCGCGGTCCAGCCACCGTCAATCGAGACGTGCGTGCCGGTTACCTGACGCGCTTCGTCGCTCGCAAGGTAAAGCGACAGGGCGCCGATCTCCTCGGCCTTGACGAATTCATGCGTGGGCTGAGCCTTGAGGATGACCTCGTTCTTGACCTGCTCCTCGGTCATGCCGCGAGCCTTTGCCGTGTCCGGGATCTGCTTTTCGACGAGCGGAGTCAGGACGTAGCCTGGGCAAATGGCATTCACCGTGACGCCGAATTCGGCAAGCTCGAGCGCTGCCGTCTTGGTCAGGCCAAGTATACCATGTTTTGCAGCGACATAGGCGGATTTGAAGGGGGAGGCGACCAGGCCATGCGCCGAGGCGATGTTGATGATGCGGCCGTACTTCTTCGCCTTCATCAGTGGAATGGCGGCACGGATCGTGTGGAAGGAGCTGGACAGATTGATCGCGATGATCTGGTCCCACTTCTCGATCGGGAAGTCCTCGATCTTCTCGACGTGCTGGATGCCGGCATTGTTGACGAGAACATCGACGCTGCCGAAGGTGTTATTGGCCGTTGCGATCATGTCGGCGATCTCGGCAGGCTTCGTCATGTCGGCCGGATGATAGATCACCTTGCCGCCGCCCGAGGCTTCCAGCTTGTTCTTGATCCCATCGATTTCCTCGGGCTTTCCGAAGCCGTTGATGACGACGTTATCACCCTTGGCGACGAAGGCCGTCGCGATCGCGAGGCCGATACCGCTCGTGGAACCGGTGACGACAACTGTTCTTGCCATGATCTTCTCCTTGGACAGGGCAGCTTCCTGCTGCAATGCAAAAGCATTTGAACCTAGTCCCAAACCCGCGAACATGGCAATCGTATCGCCGTCAGGTTCCTTCGCGATGCTGCCGACCGCCATGGCATGGGCGGGAAAGCGAGTTTCTGCGGAAAATTTCGTTTCGCTTTCTTTTCACATTCGTTTTGCTCGCGTATCTGTTGATACCAAGGAAACAGGGAGGAATGCATGAGCGGTTATGTCTTGGCGATCGACCAGGGGACGACGTCGACGCGGGCTATCGTTTTCGACGGCAAGATGAAGGTCGCCGGCGTCGGTCAGAAGGAGTTCACCCAGCATTATCCGAAGCCCAGCTGGGTCGAACACGATCCGGAGGAAATCTGGTCCTCCGTTCTCTTCACCGTCCGCAAGGCCATCGAAGCCGCCGGCATTACCGCCAAGGATATCGCCGGGCTCGGTATCACCAATCAGCGCGAGACCGTCGTCGTCTGGGATCGCGAGACCGGCAAGCCGATCCACAATGCCATCGTCTGGCAGGATCGCCGTACGGCAAACTATTGCGAGAAGCTGAAGCGGCAGGATCTGGAGACGCTCTTTACCCGTCGCACCGGCCTGCTGCTGGATCCCTATTTCTCCGGAACGAAACTTTCCTGGCTGCTCACCAATGTGAAGGGTGCGCGCGCTCGCGCTGCCAAGGGCGAACTCTGCTTCGGCACGATCGACACTTTTTTGATCTGGCGACTGACAGGGGGGAAGAGCTACCTCACCGATGCGACCAATGCCTCTCGGACTTTGATGTATAATATCGCCAGCAACGAATGGGACGAGCGGCTGCTGGATATCCTGCGCGTGCCCGCTGCGATGCTTCCCGAGGTGAAGGACTGCGCTGCCGATTTCGGCGTAACCGATCCCAGGCATTTCGGCGCCGAAATCCCGATCCTCGGCGTTGCCGGCGACCAGCAGGCGGCGACGATCGGCCAGGCCTGCTTCGAACGCGGCATGATGAAATCCACCTACGGCACCGGCTGCTTTGCGCTGCTGAATACCGGCGCGGACATGGTGCGCTCGAAGAACCGTCTGCTGACAACCATCGCCTATCGGCTGAACGGCGAGACGACCTATGCGCTGGAAGGCTCGATCTTCATCGCCGGTGCTGCCGTGCAGTGGCTGCGCGATGGCTTGAAGGCAATCCAGCGCGCTTCCGATTCCGGCGATCTCGCGGCCAAGGCCGATCCGCTTCAGGAGGTCTATCTCGTCCCGGCCTTTACCGGTCTCGGAGCACCTTATTGGGATCCCGATGCGCGCGGCGCGATCTTCGGGCTGACCCGCAATACAGGTCCGGAGGAAATCGTCCGGGCGGCGCTGGAGGCCGTCTGCTATCAGTCGCGGGATCTACTGGACGCCATGCACAAGGATTGGCGCAGCGGCAGCGGCCAGCATACGGTGCTGCGCGTCGATGGCGGCATGGTCGCCTCTGACTGGACGATGCAGCGGCTGGCCGATCTGCTGGATGCGCCCGTGGACCGTCCAACCATCCTGGAAACCACGGCACTCGGGGCCGCCTGGCTGGCAGGCAGCAGAGCCGGCGTGTGGCCGGATCGCGAAGGTTTCGCCAAGGCTTGGGCGCGCGATCGCCGGTTTGAACCGAACATGGACGGCACGACCCGAAACGCCAAGCTGAAGGGATGGAAGAACGCCGTGAAGCGGACATTGACCGCCGGGTAGGGGCCGTTGGAATCCTTCATCGGACCAGTCGTCACGCGGGCTGACGCCGGCTGATATTTCGTGCAAAAATTCGGCATGGAATCATTGAGTCGGACCAGCACGGATCGGATCATGATCCCGCCGCCATTGCGGCCGGGCGATAAGGTGTGTTTCGTCTCGCCCGCAAGTCCACCCGACAGGGATAGGGTTTTGAGGCATGCCGAAATCCTGAAAGGCTGGGGACTAAGCATAGACTTCGGCGAACATGCCTTTTGCAAACGAGATTATCTTGCAGGCACCGACGAGGAGCGATTGGCGGATCTCAACGCCGCGTTTCGTGATCCCGATGTTCGGGCGGTCTTCGCCACAGGCGGCGGCAAAGGTTCGTATCGCATCGCCGACCAATTGGACTTCGAGGCGGTCCGACGCGACCCCAAGTTCGTTATCGGCTTCAGCGACATCACGGCATTGCTGCTCAGCGTTCTGAAGAACGGCCAATTGGCCAGCATTCACGGAGCTTTCTTTGCCGGGGCCAATGACGATGGTGTCAGTGCTTACACGTGCGAGCTGCTACACCGGGCGATGATGACAGCCGAGGACATCGTCATTGCCTCGCGCCCGGAGGAGCCGACCTTCGCTTTGACGACAAGTGGAGAGTGTCGGGGTCGGTTGATCGGCGGCAATCTCGACATGGTTGCGACATGTGCCGGTTGGGCGCTGCCGGATCTGCATGGCGCGATCCTGCTGCTCGAGGCGGTGGGCATGTATCGTGGCCAAGTGGACCGGCAGATGACCATGCTGCGCAAGGCGGGACATTTGAGCGGCTTGGCGGGCGTGGCTGTCGGCCAGTTTACCGATTTCGAATTCGATCGCCGTTTTTCGGTCATCGATATCCTGCGCGAACATCTGGCCGAGCTTGAGGTGCCGGTACTTGGCGGTCTACCACTCGGGCACGGCAACAGCCCGGCGAGCGTTTTCATGGGGGCGGTCGCAGAGCTTGATGCAAAGGCGGGCGCTCTGAGCATCCGGCGAAACGGTACTTAGAGGCTATGGCTGCGAAACTTTCACCTTGATATTTCCGAGAAAACGAGCGGGACCGGGCTCCGTCACTGAAAACGCTCGATTCCTCGAAATCTCAGCGACAACTTTGAAACAGGACATCAGCTTTGCGTTTCGTCTCTCTGCTATTCGCTGCAATGCTATCGGCTCCAGCGATGGCGCAAACGGTTCCTTCCGCAGAATGGGCGCATCCGTCACCAGAGGAATCCGGGTGGTCGGCGGCAAAGCTGGCCGAGGCGGAAGCGTTTGCGGACGAGCATGATGTCAGCGCAGTGATGGTCGTTCAGCATGGGGTAGTCGTTGCCGAGTGGGGGGATACGGAGAAGCCGATGGAATTGGCGTCGATCCGTAAAAGTCTGCTTGATGCGCTGATCGGGATTGCGGTTGCGCATCGCAAGATCGATCTCAGTGCGACGCTGCAACAGGCTGCGATCGACGACAATCCGCCGTCGCTATCGGCGCAGGAAATGCAGGCGACGATCCAGATGCTGCTTGAGGCGCGGTCCGGCGTGTATCACCCGGCTCTCTACGAGACGCCGGCCATGGCGGCAGCGCGGCCGCAACGATTCAGCCATGCGCCCGGCACCTTCTGGTATTACAACAACTGGGATTTCAACGCGCTCGGAACCATCTACGAAAAGGCGACCGGCACGCAGATCTATGACGCTTTCGAAAACGAAATCGCCCGCAAGATCGACATGCAGGATTACGACCCGCGTGCCCAACACAAGTTTCTTGGAGAGGCATCCATCCATGCTGCCTACACATTCCGAATGAGTGCGCGCGACCTTGCCCGGTTTGCGCTCCTCTTTCTGAATGACGGGCACTGGAACGGTCAGCAGATCGTTCCCCAGCAATGGGTGCGTGAAAGCACGACGCCTCATTCGGATGCGGATCAGGGATTGGGCTACGGATATCTCTGGTGGACGAGCGAAGCCGTATCGTCGACGGGGAATGGTGGCAGGAACGTATTTCACCTTCCGGCCGGCTCTTATTTTGCCTGGGGAGCGGGTGGGCAATACGCCTTCGTCATCCCGCATGACGATTTGGTCATCGTCGAGCGTACGGACCGCGATCTGCAACTGTCGTCTCCGCGTCTACGCGAGGTCGCCGGCCTGATCGACCTCATCCGCCAAGCCGGTCATCTCCAACGATAATTTTTTGACGGGACCTGTCGGTACGAGTGATACTTCCTCGTCTTTACTGGAGAAGGAAGTCCTCATGCTCTACGCGATCCTATGTTACAACGATGAAGACGCCGTGTTCGCCTGGTCCAAGGAGCAGGAAGAGGCGACGATGGCGCGGCTGATTGCGGTGCAGGCGCCGCTCGCCGAGGCCGGCAAGTTTGGGCCGGTGGCGCGCCTGATGCCGACGACGGCGGCGACGACACTGCGCAAGGGCAAGAACGAGCCGATCGTCATCGACGGCCCCTTCGCTGAGACCAAAGAGCAATTGCTGGGCTTCTACGTCGTCGATTTCGAATCGCTCGAGGCGGCACTCGAATTCTCGAAGGAGCTGGCAGCCGCCAATCCGGGTGTGGGAGCCTATGAAATTCGCCCGCTTTATCTGTTCAGGCCGGGGACAATAGCAACATGACGGATCTTGCCTGGATCGATATCGCGCTCACCAATGCCCGGCCGCAGGTGCTGGGAGCGCTGCTGCGCTATTTCCGCAATCTCGATACCGCAGAGGAAGCCTTTCAGGAGGCGTGCCTGCGGGCGCTGAAGGCCTGGCCCGACAAGGGGCCGCCACGCGATCCGATCGCCTGGCTGATCTTCGTCGGCCGCAACAGCGGCATCGATACGGTGCGCAAGCAGGCGAAATTGCAAAGCCTGCCGGACGAGGAGGCGATTTCCGATACTGAGGATGCAGAGAGCGACCTTGCCGAACGGCTCGACGGCTCTGGCTATCGCGATGATATTCTCCGGCTGCTGTTCATCTGCTGCCATCCGGATCTGCCGGCGACACAGCAGATTGCACTCGCGCTGCGTATTGTCTCGGGCCTTTCCGTGCAGCAAATCGCCCGCGCGTTTCTGGTCAGCGACAGTGCCATGGAACAGCGGATCACCCGGGCGAAGGCGCGCGTGGCCGCCGCGGGCGTTCCTTTCGAAACACCTGGTGCCGTGGAACGAAGCGAGCGGCTGGCGCTCGTCAGCGCCATGATCTACCTGATCTATAATGAAGGCTATTCGGCCGGCGGAACGCATCGCGAGGCGGCAGCCTTTGCCGACGAGGCGATCCGGCTTGGCCGGCTGCTGCTACGGATCTTTCCGGCTGAGCCGGAAACCATGGCGCTGCTGGCGCTGATGCTGCTGCAGCAATCGCGCAAGGCGGCGCGGTTCGACGCGGATGGGCAGATCATCCTTTTGGAAGAGCAGGATCGCTCGCTCTGGGACCGGACTTCGATCGACGAGGCGCTTGCCCTGCTCGACAAGGCGATCCGCCATCGCCGTCCGGGACCTTATCAGGTGCAGGCAGCGATCGCGGCGCTGCACTCGCGGGCGAAGCGCGCCGCAGACACCGACTGGGCGGAGATCGATCTTCTCTATCAAATGCTGGAACGCCTGACACCGTCTCCTGTCGTCACGCTCAACCGGGCGGTCGCGCTTTCCAAGCTGAAGGGGCCGGAGGCGGCTCTGGCGCTGATCGCGCCGCTCGAAACGCAGCTCGGTGGCTATTTCTATTTTCATGGCGTAACGGGCGGCTTGCTGGCGCAGCTCGGCCGCCCGCAGGAGGCACGCATCGCCTTCGATAGGGCAATTGCACTTGCCCGCTCGCCCGCCGAGGCGACCCATATCCGCCACCAGCTCGATCGTCTGAGCGCAGATGCTGTCGCTGCTGCAGCAAAATAATCGAAAAATTTGTGTCCACGCTGTCTGAAAGCGGCGGTCCCGAACGTCGTTAGAGTATAAGCGGCGCAGGCCGTGCGAAGTTGCAAAGAGGAACCGACATATGACCGAGCGGAGCCAGCGCCACGAACTCTCGTTCACGCGCATCATTGACGCGCCGCGTGACGAGATCTTCCGCTGCTGGACGGAGGAAGAGCTGCTGAAGCAGTGGTTTGCTCCGCTGCCATGGACGGTGTCGGCTGCCAAGATCGACATTCGCGCCGGCGGCAAGACCCGCTATACGGCAACCGTGCTGCATTGGTCAGCCGAGGATCGCGAGGCGCACGAGAAGATGGGCTTCCGTCAGGGATGGGCCCAATGTGCCGAGCAGCTTGCCGCATTGACGGCGAAGATCTGAATTTCCGATTCAATTCCGGGGGATACGAACATGTCTTATGCACTCGATTCATCTACCTCGTCCGTCACGCGAGCCCAGCGCGTGGCCGGCATGATCCTCAGCGGGCTGATCGTTGCCTTTCTTGTCTTCGATGGCGTGATCAAGATCATCCCGCTTCCGGTGGTTACGGAGACGATGGCGGGGCTCGGCTATTCCGCCGACCCAGCGCTTGCGCGGCTTCTCGGCGTCATCACACTCGGCTGCGCCATTCTCTATGCGATCCCGAGAACGTCGGTCCTCGGTGCGATCCTGCTGACGGGTCTTCTTGGAGGGGCGATCGCCACCCATCTGCGCGTCGGCAGCCCGATCTTTTCGCATCTGCTGTTCGGCGTCTATGTCGGCGTGATCGCCTGGGGCGGACTTTATCTTCGTTATGAAGCGGTTCGCAGAATGATTCCGTTTTCCGATCGAAGCTTTTGATTTCTGATTCGATTTGCTAACGCTCGCTCCAGAATCAAAGAAATGGAGCATGATGTCGTCCGAAAACCGCTAACACTTTTCGGCATCATACTCCGGTGGAAACAGGGAACGAGCCATGCCGCAAGTGATCATCGCGCCCGTCAGGCAATCGGATGCGGACGAACTCATCGCCGCCAATATCGCGAGCAGCACTCATCATGTGCCATGGGCTCATCCTTTTCTTGATCGGGCCGGCTTCGACGCCTGGTTCGGTCAGACGGTGACAGGGCCGAACATCGGTCTGGTGGCGCGCGATCCCGGTTCCGGCGGCATTATCGGCGTCGTCAATATCAGCCAGATGGTTTGGGGCGGTTTCCGCAGCGCCTTTCTCGGCTATCACGGCATGGTGGGCTTTGCCGGTCGAGGCTTCATGACGGAAGCTGTTCGCCTGGCTGTGGCACATGCCTTCGATGCGGTCGGCCTGCATCGGCTGGAGGCCAATATCCAGCCCGGCAACCAGCCTTCGATCGCTTTGGTCAAGCGGCTAGGCTTCCGCAAGGAGGGGTTCTCGCCGAAATATCTGAAGATCGGCGGGGAATGGTGCGATCACGAGCGCTGGGCATTACTGTCGGACGATCCGCGCCTTTGATCCGACTTCGAAAGGCGAAAGTCCGTCCCATCGGCCAGAAAGGCATTGACTGTGTGGGGTGAAGAGGCGAAAGCCAAATCTTAACCTCTCGCAGACCATTGCCGAGAGCACGAGCATGCCGGAAGCCGTAAATGATCGTCTCGACTGAAGAAGAACTGACCAAGCTGAAAGATATCGGCCGTATCTGCGCCAATGCGCTGCAGGCGATGGCCGCTGCACTCGAGCCGGGCATTACCACGCTGGAGCTCGATGCGATCGGCCGCAAGGTGCTGGAGGATGCCGGCGCGCAGTCGGCGCCGGAACTGGTTTACAAGTTTCCCGGCGCCACCTGCATCAGCGTCAACGAGGAAGTGGCCCACGGCATTCCCGGTCCCCGCATCATCCGGGCTGGAGACTTGGTCAATCTCGACGTTTCGGCCGAGAAGGATGGCTTCTTTTCCGATACCGGCGCATCCTTTACCGTGCCGCCGGCCAAGCCGAAGATCGAGCGTCTTTGCCGGGACGGCAAACGGGCGCTCTGGGTCGGCCTCAATCAGGTGAAGAGCGGCGCGCCGCTTGCGAAGATCGGGCAGGCCGTCGGCGCTTTCGCGCAGAAGAACCGCTATACTTTGATCGCCAATCTCGCCAGCCACGGTATCGGCCGCTCGCTGCACGAAGAGCCCGGCGAAGTTTCCACCTGGGCGGATCCTTCCGAGACCCGGATCATGGAAGACGGCCTGGTCTTCACGGTCGAGCCGTTTCTGTCGCTCGGCGCCACCTGGGCAGAGGGTGGCGACGATGCATGGACGCTCTATGCCGATCCGCAGGCGCCCACGGTTCAGTACGAACACACGATCGTTGCCACCCGCAATGGGCCGGTCATCCTGACATTGCCGGATAATTGATGTCCGGGCTCAATCGCCGGAATTCTACTCTTCGCCGTTTTTCGGTTCGCCGCGGATGATGTCGGCGGCGGCGCGCTCGAGGATTGCGGCGATGCGTGCGCCTTCGGCCTTGCTCCAGGGGAATTTCGAGCGAAGCGCGGAGCGCAGCAGGTGGCGAGCGCGATGCACGTCGCCGGCGCCATGGCGATCGAACGGGCTGTCGCGGCCATCATCCTCGCCGCCGTCGAAAACCTCGCGGACGCGGGCCATTTTTTCGCCGATCGCGGTGAGCTTGGCGAATGTCGCTTCCACCAGATCACGATTGTCGTCGACGCGCTTCTGGCCGCTTTCGGTGATGCGGTAGAGCTTCTTCGTGCCGCTCACCTCGACTTCGGCTTGGCCCGTTTCTTCGAGATAGGTGAGGGCGGGGTAGATGACGCCAGGGCTCGGCACATAGAAGCCACCGGAGCGCTCCTCAAAAGTCTTGATCAGTTCATAGCCGTGGCGCGGCTGCTCCGAGAGCAGGGCGAGGATGATGAGCTGCAGGTCGGCTGCGTCGAACTTGCGGCCGGTACGAAACCCGCCGCCGAACATGCCGCCCTTGAAGCCTCTCATGAAGTCTCTCCTGTGCTCGCCGTGCGATTCACGGCCTCGGCCGTGTCGTAGGATATATGCCTCGACGATGTCAAAGCTATCTCCGAACATGCGATCTCTGAAACCTCTCATTTCGTTTCTCCTTTTAAAGTGTGAAGGTTTGTATCGTTAGTCATGTCGTAAGATATATATCGTAAGATAGTTATCCGCAAGAGGGGTGATTTCCGGGAGGGGATGGTTGAGAAGGGGGCGCTCAGAGAAAGATGAATTCACTCAATGAGTGAAGATTTGATCCTGAACAACTGCATCACGATCGCGGGATAAGCAATTACATCTACGTAAGAATAGCTCTCTGCCGGTTGCCGCTCCTGGCGAACTGTCTTAGGTTCCCCGGGTACTGATGTCATTGCGGTTCCGCTCAGAACCCGATCAAGGAAGCTTATCTGCCGTGTTCCACTCCTTCTTCCCTCAGCCCAAATTGTTCTTCATCTCGATGGCGGTCTGGACGCTTGCCTGCATCGCGGTCTGGTATTCGTTCTTTTCCGGCTTGGGAACTCGGTTAGGCTTCGTCATGCCGGGGGAGGGAAAGGAGCCATACGATCTCAGCTATTTCCTGCTCTGGGGAAATCTCTGGTTTTACGGGTTCTTCCTTGTCTGTATCCTCGTCTTCTGCGGCGCATGGCACATTCGTGCCTGGAACCATCCCTGGAAAATCTGGTCGCTCTGGGGCTCGGCGCTCATCATCCTGGTCACCTATTTCGGTGTTCAGGTAAGCGTGGTCATCAATAATTTTCGCCGTCCGTTTGGTGATCTATTGCAGGCTGCGCTGACAAAGCAGCCGGGGGTGACGACCGAAAGTTTCTATTCGCTGATGATTATCTTTGCGCAGATTGCGTTCCTCAGCATGTTCGTCTCGATCCTGACGGATTTCTTTACGAGCCACTACATCTTCCGCTGGCGCACGGCGATGAACGACTTCTACATGTCGAAGTGGGAGAGACTGCGTCACATCGAGGGTGCCTCGCAGCGTGTTCAGGAAGATACGATGCGCCTTTCCAGCGTGCTGGAAGGCCTGGGTATCAGCCTGATCAATTCCGTGATGACCTTGATCGTCTTCCTGCCGATCCTGCTTGCGCTTTCGACCTACGTCACTGAATTGCCGATCATCGGCAAGATTCCTCACTCGCTCTTCTGGCTGGCGCTCTTCTGGTCGATTTTCGGCACCGTCCTGCTTGCCGTCGCGGGGATCAAACTGCCGGGCCTCAACTTCAAGAACCAGCGTGTCGAAGCGGCCTATCGCAAGGAACTTGTCTATGGCGAGGATCATGAGGAGCGCGCGCAGCCGGCAACGGTGAAGGAGCTCTTCGCCAATGTGCGGCGGAACTATTTCCGCATCTACTTCCACTACGTCTATTTCAACGTCGCCCGATATTTCTATCTGCAGGCCGATACGATGTTCGTTCTGTTCATGCTGGTGCCGACCTTCGTTGCGGGCGTCATCACCTACGGTATCTATCAGCAGATCGCCACGGCGTTCGGGCAGGTCAGCAATTCCTTCCAGTATCTCGTCAATTCCTGGACGACGATCATCGAGCTTCTGTCGATCCACAAGCGCCTGAAGACATTTGAAGCCGCGATCGACAATGTGCCGCTGCCATCGATCGATCAGCGTTACCTCGAGCGTGAAGCGGGCGTCATTCAGGCAGACGGCTGACAAAAAGGCTCCGGAAACGGAGCCTTTTTCAATGACGGCAATAGCGGGGAGGCGAGGCCTGTTGCACTTGCGACGGCGATGAGCAGATCTTTGTTCGTTCTAACGCCAGCCCTTCGTTTTGGCTCAGGGCGTTCGTCGCTGCGATCGTCCCACCGGGTCGATTGCTCGGGCTTCGCCCGACCGTTCCTCACCCCTGCTGCGACTTGCCTCGGGCTGCGATCAGCGGGACGGCTTCGGAATAGCTGACGCAGGCGACATCCTGCTTGTGGCAGACATCGCTGACGAAGCGGTCGAGCGCCCGCCAATAGGCGCCGTCATTCATCTCGACGAAATGGAAGCCGAGCTGCAGTGGAATGCGCTCGCCGTCATATTGCTTGTTGAAGGCGGCTTCGAAGGCATCGAAGGCGCGGTCTTCATAGATCTTGGCGTTCGCCTTGTCTTCGGCGCCCTTGGAGTGCCGGACATAGAGATTATAGTCCATGCCGATGACCGGGCGATGCTCGGGGCCTTCGGGGATCAATGGCAGACCGAAGCGATAGATGCCGTCGACCACCTGCGGCAGGGCAGGCCCCTTCGTCACCAGGCTCGCATCATATTGGAAGCCCATCTCCTTTTCCGCCGGCATCAGGCCGTCGCTGACGGAAAGGTAGGGGGCGCGGAAGCCTTTGACGTCATGCGTGGCGAAATCTTCCCAGCCTTGCGGTTCCTGATCGGCGATGCCGACATTCTTCCATGCATCGCGAAGGGCGGTGCGGGCGTTCACGAACTCCTGTTTCCAATCGCCTGCGCTCCAGCCCTTACCATCGAAGTGGCCGCAGGCGTGGCTGGAAATATCGTGTCCTTCCAGATGGGCGCCCCAGATATTGGCGATGCGGGTGCGCACATCGTCTTCGCTCTTGGCGAAGCCGACATTGGATTTGCCAGCACGTTGCATCGGCCCCTGATAGGCCTTGGCTTGCGCCTTGTTCATCAGGAAGGTGCAGGAGAGGAAATAGGTGAAATGCGCGCCGTTGCGCGAAGCGATTTCGCGGCTCTTGGTCCAGAGCGCGTTGTCATGAGCGCCGTCGAAGGAAATCATGACCAGTTGCTTGGGCTTTTCATCCGCCTGGGCGATGGCTGGCAGGGCGAGGGAAAACGCAAGCGAGAGGCAGGAAGCTGAGCGAAACATGGGCACCGATATTGCTTGATCGAGCATGCCTTGCCAAAGATCGTCCAGCGATATTGGACGGCATACCCCAGGGTGGGCTCCTTCCTTTCGTGCAAATGCGGCGAAGCTGCGGTGAAGCTGGCAATTTTTTGCGGCTGCCGATAAGGATATTGCTGCACGTAGGGGATTTCATCCATGTCATTGCTCATTCTCGGCATTGTTCTTTTTCTTGGCATCCACCTGGTCCGCGTCGTCGCACCCGGATTTCGAACCTCTTTGATCGCAAGCCTCGGCGAGGCCGGCTGGAAGATTGCCTATTCGATCGCGAGCATCGTCGCGCTGGTCGTCCTGATCTACGGCTTCGGCCAGGCGCGGGACATGACGCCGATCTGGTCGCCGCCGTTCTGGATGAGCCACATCACCATCCTGCTGATGCTGCTTGCGCTGATCTGTCTGGCCGCCTCGCTGCTTCCGGCGGGGCACATCGCGGTCAGAACGAAGCATCCGATGGTGCTTTCGGTGAAGATCTGGGCGCTGGCGCATCTTCTGTCGAATGGCGATGGCGCTGCCATCCTGCTCTTTGCCGCCTTCCTCGCCTGGGGTGTGATCCTGCGCATTTCGCTGAAGCGGCGCGAGCGCGCCGGCGAGATCACTCTGCGTCCGTTCGTTTCGGCGACATACGATCTCTATGCGATCGTCATCGGCGCCGTCGCTTGGGGCCTGATCATTTGGAAGCTTCATGCGTGGATTATCGGAGTTTCGCCGCTGGTTATGTGACGATTTCTGCCATTCCCCCTTACAACGGCCGCAAAATGGAGTAGAAGGCCCCACTAACGCTGGAGCCGGATGATTTCAGGTCGCATCGACCTGAAATCTGAATCCGCTCCAGAATTTAAGAGATGGAGTATGATGTCGCGCGAAAACCGCTGACACTTTTTGGAATCATGCTCTAAGCTTTTTTGGTATTATTTGGCTTGGGCCGGAGACGAGAATGGCATTCAATGACGACAGCTTCATCCGCGAGGTGAACGAAGAACTGCGTTCGGACCAGTTGCGGTTCGTATGGCGCCGTTTTGGCCGGCTCATCATCGGCGGAGCCGTGCTCATCGTTCTCGGCACGGCAGCCTTTAGCGGCTATCGCTATTGGTCAGGCAACCAGGCCGGTGCCGGTGGCGACCAGTTCCTCGCCGCTTTGACGCTGGCCGATCAGGGCAAGACGGATGATGCGCTTGCCGCGTTGGCCACGATCGAAAAGAGCGGCCCGGGTTCCTATCCTTTGCTCGCACGTCTGCGCGCGGCCACGCTGCAGGCGCAGAAGGGTGACAAGGCCGGCGCGATTGCCGTCTTCTCCGCCGTCGGCAAGCAGACGGACGTTCCGGTCGTCGTTCGCGACGCGGCACGCCTGCGCGCCGCTTACATGCTCGTCGATACCGGCACCTATGATCAGGTTGCGGCCGAAGCTCAGGAACTGGCCGTGCCGGCGAATGCTTTCCGCCATTCGGCGCGTGACGTTCTGGGTCTTGCCGCCTACAAGGCCGGCGATTTCGCCAAGGCCCGGCAGTGGTTCCAGGCGATCGTCGACGATCCGCAGAGCCCGCGCAACGTCGTCAATCGTGCGCAGATGCTGCTTGATCTCATCACCGCATCCGGCAAGGCTCCGGTCGCAAAAGGCTGAAGGATCGCCAAATGAGCTTTACGGTTGCGATCGTCGGTCGCCCGAATGTCGGCAAGTCTACGCTTTTCAATCG
The DNA here is from genome assembly GCF_000359745.1 of Rhizobium freirei PRF 81. GTDB lineage: Bacteria > Pseudomonadota > Alphaproteobacteria > Rhizobiales > Rhizobiaceae > Rhizobium > Rhizobium freirei. Next base: position 414,437 of record NZ_AQHN01000055.1, on the reverse strand, counting down.
TCTCGTTGGCAAGAAGCTAGCGCTCGTCGACGATACGCCGGGTGTCACGCGTGACCGCCGACCCGGCGACGCCAAGCTGATCGATCTTCGCTTCCGCATCGTCGATACGGCCGGCCTTGAAGAGGCCCAGGATGAATCCCTTCAAGGCCGCATGCGCGCCCAGACGGAAGCGGCGATCGACGAAGCCGATCTGACGCTGTTCGTCGTCGATGCCAAGATGGGACTGACCCATGTCGACAAGACGCTGGCCGAAATGCTGCGCAAGCACGGTCGGCCCGTCGTACTCGTCGCCAATAAGTCCGAGGCGCGCGGTTCCGATAGCGGCTTCTACGATGCTTATACGCTTGGCCTTGGCGAGCCTTGTCCGATTTCGGCCGAGCACGGCCAGGGCATGATGGATCTGCGCGACGCGATCATCGAGGCGATCGGCCACGAGCGCGCGTTTCCGGAGGTGGACGATGAGGCGGAGACCAATGTTTCCATCCCGCGTCCCGCTGCCGGCGAAGATGCCGAGGAGATCGACGAGGAACCCGCCTATGACGACACGCGGCCGCTGCGCGTCGCCATCGTCGGTCGCCCGAATGCCGGCAAGTCGACGCTTATCAATCGCTTCCTCGGTGAGGACAGGCTGCTGACCGGCCCCGAAGCCGGGATCACGCGCGATTCGATCTCCGTGGACTGGAGCTGGCGCGGGCGCACCATAAAAATGTTCGACACCGCCGGCATGCGCCGCAAGGCGAAGGTCACGGAGAAGCTTGAGAAGCTCTCCGTTGCCGATGCGCTGCGCGCCATCCGCTTCGCCGAAACCGTCGTCATCGTCTTCGATGCGACCATTCCCTTCGAGAAGCAGGATCTGCAGATCGTCGATCTGGTTATCCGCGAAGGCCGCGCCGCCGTGCTCGCCTTCAACAAGTGGGACATGATCGAGGATCGTCAGGCCGTGCTTGCCGATTTGCGCGAGAAGACCGACCGGCTCTTGCCGCAGGCGCGCGGCATCCGCGCCATACCGATTGCCGGGCAGACCGGCGAGGGGCTCGACCGCCTGATGCAGGCGATCGTCGATACCGACAAGGTCTGGAACAAGCGCGTGTCGACCGCACGTCTCAACCGTTGGCTCGAGACGCAGCAGGTCCAGCATCCGCCACCGGCCGTTTCCGGCCGCCGCATCAAGCTTAAGTATATGACGCAGGTGAAGGCGCGGCCTCCGGCCTTCATGATTTCTTGCACGCGCTCGGACGCGCTGCCGGATTCCTATGTACGCTATCTGATCAACGGCCTGCGCGCGGATTTCTCCATACCCGGCGTGCCGATCCGCATCCATTTCCGTTCATCGGAAAACCCTTACGAGAACAAGAAGAAGCGGACCTGATGCGCTTGCCCGCTCATGGGCATCGTTGATCAGGCCGCGTTCTTGCTCAATGCCGCACGCAATGTAGTGATCTCCGCCTTCAATCGCGTCAATTCCTCGACGGTATGGTCCGAGGCATCGAGAATGCAGGCGGGGATGCTTGCGGCCTTCTTCTTCAGGGCCACGCCTTCGCTGGTCAGATGGATCAGCACCTGACGCTCATCTTCCTTGCTGCGGATGCGCTGGATGAAACCGGCCGCTTCCAGGCGCTTCAGCAGCGGCGTCAGCGTGCTCGATTCAAGGAAGAGCTTTTCGCCGATGCCGCCGACGGTCTGCCCGTCTTCTTCCCACAGCGTCACCATGACGAGATATTGCGGGTAGGTCAGATTCAGCGCGTCGAGCATGGGTTTGTACAGTCGATTCATCGCGTGGTTCGCCGAATAGAGAGCGAAGCAGATGAAGGTGTCCAATTTCAGCGGGTCGTCCGCCATTTCCAATACTCCCTGGGGGGATTGCCTAAATCGTGCGATAAATAATTGTACGCCAAAAAGCGTGTAACGGCTACGGATTTCTGGTATTTTTTGGGAGAGCCAATTTGCGGCGGCCACCCGCTGGGCACTGCGGGTGCCATCGAGACTTTCATGTCGAGAAGGCGACGCATGTCACGCGATATGCGCGTGCCGACAGCGGCGCCTGAGCCCGCTGCTATCAAATATCTGCAGGTAAGTATCAAGAAATCATTATCGAGCCTTGCCGGGCTAAAAGCTCATGCCATGCGTCTGCTTTCGGCCACGATGATTGGCAACGCGGACATTGCCGATGAATTGCGTGGTGGCGGCCTCCCAGGAATAGCTGAGGGCAACTGTGCGAGCGGCTTCGCGCGAACAGGAAAGCGCGGCGATGCAGGCTTTTGCCAAATCTGCATCCACCACGCCGGCTTTCTCGTTGCCGGCAAGAATATCGGCGGGGCCGGTAACGGGATAAGCGGCGACCGGGACGCCGCTTGCCAGTGCTTCGAGGATTGCATTGCCGAACGTATCGGTCTTCGAGGGAAAGACGAAGACGTCGGCCTGAGCGTAAGCGTGTGCCAGTTCCTCGCCGAACTTCGCGCCGAGAAAATGCACGTCGGGATAGAGCTTCTCCAACTCCGCGCGTGCCGGCCCATCGCCGACGACGACCTTCGATCCCGGCAGATCCAGATCGAGGAAGGCCGGCAGGTTCTTTTCAAGCGCCACACGACCGACGGTCATGAAAATCGGTCGCGGTAGGTCGAAGGGGTTATCTTCCAGCGGGTAGGGGCGAAAGAGTGTCGAATCGATGCCGCGGCTCCAGGGGAGCAGATTGCGGATGCCGCGCTGCTGGAGTTCATCGGCCAGGCTGGGGGTTGCGACCATGCAGCCATAGCCGGCATTGTGGAACCATTTGACGAAGGCATAGAGCCAGCTTTTCGGTATGGGCAGGCGCGCTGCGACATATTCAGGAAACCGTGTGTGGTAGCTCGTCGAGAAAGGCATTCCGTTTCGGATGCACCAGCGACGCGCGGTGAGCCCAAGAGGCCCTTCCGTGGCGATATGGATATATGTCGGGCGTGCCGCCTCGATCTTGGCTGCCACCTTGCGATAGGACGCGATCGAAAGCCGGATTTCCGGATAGGTCGGGCAGGGAATGTTGCGGAAGCCGTCCGGCGTGATCATGGACACGTCCACGCCCCGGCGTATCAGCTCGCGATTGGTGTTTTCGATGGAGCGGACGACGCCGTTGACCTGCGGATGCCAGGCATCGCTGACGATGAGCAACCGCTCCGGTATCGCGACGGGCGTCGCCGCCTGCGCCCAAATATTGTCTTCGATGTTCGACAAGCGTTGCAACATGCCCAAAACAGCCTATCCGCACCGCATCCTCATGACGACGGTGCCAGAGCATGATGCCGAAAAGTGTATGCGGTTTTCGGACGACATCATGCTCTATTTGTTTAATTCTCGAGCGGATTCAGATTTTAGGTCAAGCAGACCTAAAATCATCCGGCTCTAGCGATTGCGGTGCTTCAAACATGATTCCCGCGCCCACTATATTGTGGGGGGTGTCCATGATGGAATTATTACAGCGCAGATCAGGCGATCTTCAGCTTCTTGGGCGAGACAAGCGCGCCGTGCTCCTGAATGACTTTCGCGGCGATTTCGGCGGCAAAAGCGGCGGCGGCGAGCGGATCGCCATGTTGCAGGTAGTGGGCGAGAAATCCGCCGTTGAAGCTGTCGCCGGCGCTGGTGGTGTCGACGACCTTGTTCACCTTGACGGCGGGGACAAGCGTTTCGTCTGCGCCAGATCCGATCGTCGCGCCTTCGGGGCCGTTCTTGACGACGACCATATTGGCTCCGTACTGGCGGTAGCGACGGATGGTGCTGGAGATGGAATCGTCGCCGAAATGCGCGGCCTCGTCATCGAAACTCGGCATGACGAGGGTTGAGGCGCGGGCGCCGTCGGCGATCAGGGTATGCATCGCGTCGAGGCTGGACCACAGGCGAGGGCGCAGATTTGGATCGAAGGCGACGAGCTTCCCGACCGCTTTGGCACGGCGAAGTTCGGCCAGCAGCGTATAGGCATCCTCGCGCGGCAGGATCGCCAGCGTGATGCCCGAAAAATATAGCACATCGGAGGCTTCGATCGCCGCGCGCAGCGCGTCGCCATCGGCGGCGAGCTGGCGGGCGGCGGAACTGTCGCGCCAATAGCTGAAGGAGCGTTCGCCGTCCTTCAGATTGATCATGTAGAGGCCGGGGGTCTTGCCGCGAAGGCGGCGGATGCTTGCCGTGCCGATGCCGGCAGAGCCCATGAAGGTTGCCATCTCATCGGACATGGCGTCGTCGCCGAGCGCGGTGAAATAGTCGACCGACCAGTCTTCAGGCAGGCAGGCGCGGGCATACCATGCGGTGTTGAATGTGTCGCCGGCAAAGCCCTTGCGCAGGTGTCCGTCATCGGCCTGCGACAGTTCCACCATGCATTCACCGATCGAAAGAAAATGCCCGCTCAAGACTGCCTCCTGCATTCTGTCCGGCTGCTGCATACGCGCAAGCAGCGGCTTGAGCAAGGTAGGCGGCGGTCGCCGCCGCCCACTTTTGACATTCTAGAACGGTTCGCCGCCTCACGATATCTCTGAACCGCTCTATCTCTTTGTCTTTTCGCAATTCCGGACGGAAAACCGCTGCGCAGTTTTCCTGGAATTGCTCTACGGCCTATCCATATGATAGCAGGCCGCCGTCTGACCGGCGCGCACCTGCTGGGTCGGCGGCATCTGCGTGCGGCAGATATCCGTCGCCTTCCAGCAGCGGGGCGAGAAGACGCAGCCCTGCGGCGGGTTGAGCGGCGAGGGCGGATCTCCCTGCAGGCGGATGCGCTCGCGGCTCCGTGCCAGTTTCGGGTCTGGGATAGGGGCCGCAGAGAACAATGCCTGGGTATAGGGGTGGGCCGGATGGTCGAAGACCGTGGCGGCATCGCCAGCTTCCACGACCTTGCCGAGATAGAGCACGAGTACATCGTCCGAGATCAGGCGCACGACCGAAAGGTCGTGGCTGATGAAGATCAGCGTCAGGCCGAACTCCTTGCGCAGCCGGCGCAAGAGCGTAATGACCTGCCCCTGGATCGAGACGTCGAGAGCCGAGACCGGCTCGTCGCAGATGATGAGCTTCGGCCGGGTGATGACCGCTCGCGCAATGCCGATGCGTTGCGCCTGCCCGCCCGAAAATTCATGCGGGTAGCGGTTGATCATCTCGGGAACGAGACCGACGGCCGCCATGATCTCGCGAACGCGATCCTGCCGCTGCGCGCGGCTCAGCTTCGGCTCGAACACGGTCAGCGGCTCGGCGATGATGTCGCCGACGGTCATGCGCGGATCGAGCGAGGCGATCGGATCCTGGAAGATGATCTGCATGTCGCGGCGTGCGGCGCGCATTTCCTCTTCGGAGAGGTCGAGCAGGTTGCCGCCCTGCCACATGATGCGGCCCTTCTGCGCCTTGATCAGCCGCAGGATGGAGCGGCCGAGCGTGGACTTGCCGCAACCGGACTCGCCGACGATGCCCAGCGTGCGACCGGTCTTCAGCTCGAAGCTGACGTCGTTGACTGCCGTCAGAACCAGTGGCGGCTTGAAGAAGGACTTCGACGGCAGCTCGAATTCGGTGGTCAGATGTTCGACCTTCAGAAGCGTTTGTTCAGCCATGGACGAGGCTCCGTTCCTGATCAGTCGAAAGGGGGTGGAAGCAAGCCGCGCAGCGACGTGCCGCGAGCTGGTTTAGCGGCGGCGCGGCGTCGAGGCAGTCGTCCTCCACATGGGCGCAGCGCGGCGAGAAGGCGCAGCCGCGCGGCAGGTGCATCAGGTTCGGCGGTCGGCCGGGGATGACGGCGAGATCGTCGACATCCTGATCGGGGCGCGGGATCGAGGCGTGCAGCGCCGCCGTGTAGGGGTGCGCCGGATCTTCGAAGAGCTCCTCGACCGGTGCTTCCTCGACGATGCGGCCGGCATACATGACGGCGACGCGGTCGGCGAGACCGGCGACGACGCCGAGGTCGTGGGTGATCATGACGAGCGCCGTGTGCATTTCCGCCGTCAACTCGTTGAAAAGATCGAGGATTTGCGCCTGGATCGTCACGTCGAGCGCAGTGGTGGGCTCGTCGGCAATGAGAAGCTTCGGTTTGGTCAGCAACGCCATGGCGATAACGATGCGCTGGCGCATGCCGCCCGAAAGTTCGTGCGGGTAAAGGCTGAAGCGACGCGTCGGGTCAGGAATGCCGACACGCTTCAACATGTCCAGCGCCGCCGTTGAGGCAGCACGTGCTGTAAGGCCGCCATGAACCTCCAGCTGCTCCGTCAACTGCCGCGATATGCGCAGCGACGGATTAAGGGCGGTCATCGGGTCCTGGAAGACCATGGCCATGTCCTTGCCGCGCACGTGGTCAAGTTCGCGCGGCTTCAGCGTCAGCAGGTCCTTGCCGTCAAGCAGCGCCTGGCCGCTGGTGCGGCCGTTCTTGGCGAGCAAGCCCATCAGGCCGAGAAAGGTCTGGCTCTTGCCGGAACCGGATTCGCCGACCACGGCAATGCGCTCGCCGCGGCCGACCTTCAGGTTCATCTTCGAGACCGCCGCCACTTCGCCTTCCGGCGTGCGGAAGGTGATGGAGTAGTCTTTGAGTTCGAGAAGTGTTTCTGTCATGTCAGCGATCCTTCGGATCGAAAGCGTCGCGCAGACCGTCGCCGATGAAGAGCAGGCTCATCAGCAGCGCGACCAGGAATCCGGCCGGGAAGAGCAGCAGCCAGGGCGTCGTCTCCATGCCGGCCGAGCCTTCCGCAATGAGCGTACCGAGCGATGTCAGCGGCTCCTGAACGCCGAAGCCGAGATAGGAGAGGAAGCTTTCCGTGGCGATGATTTCCGGGATGGTCAGCGTCGCATAGATGACCACCGGACCGACGAGGTTCGGCACGATGTGTTTGAGGATGATCTTGAACGATCTTTGCCCCGAGGCCCGTGCGGCTTCGATGAATTCCCGCTGCTTGATCGACAGGGTTTGGCCGCGCACGATACGGGCCATGGTCAGCCATTCGAGCGCGCCGATCGCTGCGAAGAGCAGATAGACATTACGGCCGAAGATCACCATCAGCAGGATGACGAAGAGCACGTAGGGCAAGGCGTACATGATGTCGACGAAGCGCATCATGACGGCGTCGATGCGGCCGCCGAAATAGCCGGCGACAGCGCCGTACAGCACGCCGATGACCACGGAGACGAGCGTTGCCACGAGCGCGACGGTGAGCGAGACGCGGGTGCCGTAGAGCGTGCGCGCCAGCAGGTCACGACCGTTGCCGTCGGTGCCGAAGTAGTGGCCGGCGGCGAAATCCGGAGCGCCGCGGAAGGACGTCCAGTCAGGATCCTCATAGTTGAAGGGGAGGAAGCTGGGGCCGAAAATGGCAATCAGCACCAGCGATGCCAGCACGATCAGCGAAAGCGCGGCTGCCTTGTTGCGCAGGAGGCGACGCATCGCATCGCCGGTGAGGGATCGCCCTTTGGGTGCGAGCCCTTCTGCCGAAAGCAATTCCGCTTCCAGCAATTCTCTCTTGGCGGAATTGAGGATCATCGCATTCTCACTTTCGGGTCGAGCCAGGCATAGGCGATGTCGACCAGCAGGTTGAGGACCACGATCAGGACCATGTAGAAAATGACCGTGCCGAGGACCATGCCGTAGTCACGGTTAAGGGCTGCGCCAACGAAGTAGCGGCCGACGCCGGGGAGGCCGAAAATGCTTTCGACGACCAGCGAACCGGTGAGCAGATAGCTTGCCGCCGGTCCGAGATAGGAGACGACGGGCATCATGGCTGGTTTCAATGCGTGGCGCATGATCGTCAGCCGCGGGCCGATACCCTTGGCCTTGGCGGTGCGGATGAAGTTCTGGCCCATCACCTCGATCATAGAGCCGCGCATCAGCCGCGAGATGCGGGCCGCATGCGGCAGCGTCAGCACGATGATTGGCAGGATCAGGAATTTGATCGAGCCGTCGCCCCAGCCGCCGACCGGCAGCCAGCCGAGCGTGTTGCCGAAGACGAGCTGAAGGATCGGAGCGATCAGGAAGCTCGGCATGACCAGGCCGATGAGGAGCCCGCCGCCCAGCCAATAGTCGGCCGCACGGTTCTGATAAAGCGCCCCGAGACAGCCTATGAACACGCCGACGACGGTTGCGAGCACGAAGGCAGCGCCGCCGATGGTCAGCGTATAGGGGAAGCCGGACATGATCTGTTGGGTGACGGTGAAATCCTGATTGGCGAAAGAGGGGCCAAGGTCGCCCTTCATGACGTCGCCGACATAGATCAGGTATTGCTCAACCAGGGGCTTATCGAGGTTGTAATGAGCCGCGAGGTTGGCTTTGACTTCCGGCGGCAATGGCCTTTCGCCATCGAAGGGGCCGCCGGGAGCGAGACGCAGAATGAAAAAGCATACCGTTACGGCAATCCACATGACGGGGATTGTCGACAGCAGACGACGGAGAGCATAGCCAAACATGGTCTTAGACGCCTCCCTCCCGCTTTTGCCCGGGAGGGAGGCTGTTCCCAATTATTCTTTGATCGACAGCCAGCGCGTGCGGTGGATGTCTTGAATGTTGTCGACGAAGCCCTGGACCTTCGGGGCGACGATGTTCTGGGAAACGTAGTAGTAGATCGGGATCGCGGCGCTATCGTCGAGGGCCAGTTGCTCGGCCTGCTTGTAGATCTCGGCGCGCTTCTTCAGGTCGGTCTGCTCATTGCCCTGAGTGATCAGTGCGTCGTATTTCGGATTGCTCCAGCGGCCGTAATTCATGTCGACGCCGGTCGAGAGCAGGCTGAGGAAGTTGATCGGGTCGTTGTAGTCGGCGAGCCAGCCGGCACGGCCGATCTCCACTTCACCGCGCTTCATTCCATCGTAATGCACCTTGGTTTCGGTGTTGTAGAGCTCAACATCGACGCCGAGCGGCTTCCACATGGCGGCGATCGCGACTGCAATGCGCTTGTGGTTGTCGTTGGTGTTGTAGCGAAGCTGTGCCTTCAGCGGATGATCGGGGCCGAAGCCTGCTTCCTTCAGCAGCTTCTTGGCCTCTTCGACCTTCTGCTTGTAGGGTTCGTCCTTCCAGCTCACATAGGCCGGTTCGCCGTAATTGGCCGTACCCGGCGGCACCCAGGAATACATCGGCAACTCGCCGGTGCCGAGGATCTTCGGACCGATGACCTCGCGGTTGACGGCCATGGAGAGAGCCTGACGAACGCGCTTGTCGTTGAAGGGCGGCTTGGTGGCGTTCAGGACGTAGTAATAGGTGCCAAGGAACGGCACCACATGCGCCTGGCCTGGAAGGTTCTTCTGAAGCCATTCATACTGATCGGCGGGAAACGAGGTGACGACATCGAATTCGCCGGCGCGATAGCGCTTCAGGGCGGCTGCCTGATCTTCCAGTGTGTAGAAGTTCACCTTGTCGATCTTCACGTCCTTGGCGTCATAATACTGATCGTTCTTGACGTTGGTGACATGCGAGCCCGGCACCCACTCCACCGGCTTATAGGCGCCATTGGTGACGATATTCTCGATCTTGACCCATTGGTCGCCCTTGGCTTCGACGACATGCTTCGGCAGCGGATAGGCCGTGTAGTGCATCAAGGCGTTGAGGAAGTAGGGCGTCGGGTTCTCGAGCGTGATTTCCAGCGTCTTGTCGTCGATTGCCTTGACGCCCAGCTGGCTCAGATCCTTGATCTCGCCCTTGTTGATCTTTTCCGCGTTCTTGATCGTGTATTGCAGGTAGGCGTACTGGGCGGCAGTCTTCGGATCCATCAGGCGCTGAAATGCAAAGACGAAATCCTGAGCGGTGACCGGGTGGCCGTCGGACCACTTGATGCCGTCGCGCAGCTTGAAGGTATAGACCTTCTGGTCGGGGGAAATGGTCCAGCTCGCAGCCTGGCCCGGAATGGGATTGTCCTTGGGATCCTCAGTCACCAGACCTTCGAAAATATCGCCGTCGATGCGGTTCTCCCAATCGCCGGAAATCTTTTGCGGGTCGAGCGAAGTCGGGTCGCCGCCATTGTGGATATTGAGGGTCGCGGCATGTGCGGAGAAGCTCAATACCGTGCTGACGAGAGCCGTCGCTAGGAATTTTCTGGCGATATGAGTCATATGTTTTCCCACCTTTCTGGAGTTATTGTCCCTGATTTTACAGGGGTATTTTTGATCCTCAGGCGACCCATCCTTGCGGGTCAGTGGCGGAAGTTATCCGAAGCCGCGTCGCATTCAAGCCCAAAAGAGACGGACACGATCCAGCTGCGAACTTCCATGTTGATAAATCTCTAAAATTGATAGCGCGAATTTACACGCTCGCCAGTAGCATTCGGACCAGCCACTGATTGCGGCTTGCCGCCCGCGTCCGAGTATGCAAACTGGGAAGCCTTGTGCGATATCGAGGCGGCTTGATGAAATCGACGAATAAAGCGGCGCAGGCCGATTGGTGGCGCGGGGCGGTAATCTATCAGGTCTACCCGCGGTCGTTTCAAGACACGGATGCCAACGGGCTCGGCGACATAAAGGGGATTACCCGACGCCTGCCTCACATTGCCGCGCTCGGAGTCGATGCGATCTGGCTGGCGCCTTTCTTCACTTCGCCGATGGCCGATATGGGCTATGACGTCGCCGATTATTGCGATGTCGATCCGATTTTCGGCACGCTTGCCGATTTCGGCGAGATGATGGCGGCAGCGCACGAGCTGGGGCTCAAGGTCATCATCGATCAGGTCATTTCGCACACCTCGGATCGGCATCCCTGGTTCGTGGAGAGCCGGGCAAGCCGTGACAATCCGAAGGCGGATTGGTACGTCTGGGCAGATCCGAAGCCGGACGGCACGGCGCCGAACAACTGGCTGTCGATCTTCGGCGGGCCGGGCTGGGAATGGGACGGCGTGCGCCGGCAATATTACCAGCACAACTTCCTGACCTCGCAGCCGGACCTGAATTTTCACCATCCCGAGGTTCAGGACGCAGTGCTTTCGGCCGTGAGATTCTGGCTCGACCGTGGCGTGGACGGCTTCCGCCTGGATACGGTGAACTACTATTTCTGCGACAAGAAATTGCGGGACAATCCGGCGGCGCTTGTCGCGACGAGCGGGCTCGATGCCCCCGAGAGCAACCCTTACGGGATGCAGAACCATCTCTACGACAAGACACAGCCGGAGAATATCGGCTTCCTGAAGCGCTTCCGGGCATTGCTCGATCGATACGAGAACCGCGCGACGGTCGGCGAAGTGGGCGACGGCGCCCGCTCGCTGCAGACTGTGGCCGCCTATACAAGCGGCGGCGACAAGCTGCATATGTGCTATACCTTCGACCTTTTGGGCCCCGATTTCACGCCGGCACACTTCCGCCGTTGCGTCAGCGACTTCCAGGACAACGTGGTCGACGGCTGGGTCTGCTGGGCTTTTTCGAACCACGACGTCCAGCGCCATGTCAGCCGCTTTGCCGAAACGGAGGAAGAGCAGCCGCGCGTCGCAAAGCTTGCGATCTCGCTGCTTTCGACTCTGCGCGGCTCGATCTGCCTCTATCAGGGCGAGGAGCTGGGCCTGCCCGAGGCCGAGCTTGCCTTCGAGGATCTGCGCGATCCCTACGGCATCCGCTTCTGGCCGGCTTTCAAGGGACGTGACGGATGCCGTACGCCGATGCCGTGGGAGGCGAGCCGCGCCCATGCCGGCTTTACGACGGCCGACAAGTCGTGGCTGCCCGTTCCCTACCAGCATGCGGCGCTTGCGGCGGACAGGCAGGAGGCGGACAAGGATTCCGTGCTGCATCACTATCGGCAGACATTGGCCTTCCGTTCCGCGCATGCCGCCTTGCGCGATGGCGACATGACTTTCCTCGACACCGAGGAGGATGTTCTTGCCTTCACACGCTCCAAGGATGGCGGAACGCTGCTGTTCGTCTTTAATCTGTCCCGCAAGCCGGTGAAGGTCGTTTTGCCCAAGGATATCAAGCTGGGCAAGACGATCGCCATGCCGGGGTTCACCACCGCCGACGCAGGGTCGACGGTGGCGCTTGCAGCGCTGGATGTGTTCTGTGCACAGATGGGGTAGTTAGAGCAATTTCAGGAAAAGTGCGCGGCGGTTTTCCGTCCGGAATGCGCAAAAAACAAGGAGGTAGAGCGTTCTCGCGATTCGAAGAAGAGCGGAAATGATCTAAGGCACGCCGCGATCTTTCTGATGCGCTTCTCGCGCTTTAGATCTTTGATTTTACGCATGCCGGCGTCGCAAAGCCTCCGCACGACATGCTTTAGCGAATGAGCTTGTCGTAATCGGTGTGGGAGCCGATCCAGAACCAAACGAGATCGTCGCCATCAGCGACGGCAAGCGCTCGCCAGGAAATCCCGACCCGTGCCGACCAGAAACGACCTACCTGCTTAAGATGGAGCGAGGGATGCCTCGGATTTGATTTCAGCAGTTCGAAGTTGCGGTCGGCGAGTTCCTGCACATGCTTCGGCAACATTTCATAAGCCTGCCAAAATCGTGGCGCGGCGTGATGCTTCAAAGCGGTCGCGTCTTTCCGGCGCGAAAATCGGCAAGGGCTCCGTCCGCCAGCCGGTCCAGCTTGCCGGCACCTGCATCAGCTTCGATCTGCCTGTCCCAACGGGTCGCCTTCAGGGCTTCGAACCATTCGGTAAATGCCTTAAAGTCTTCCGGCGCCAAATCGACAATGTTTTTCTCAATCTGCTCAAGCTTTGTCACGATTGTTCTTTCAAGGACTCGAGCGGTTCAGCTTTTCACGAAATCTCCGAACTGCTCTATCTCTTTATTCTCCAGCAATTCCGGACGGAAAACCGCTGCGCACTTTTCCTGGAATTGCTCTAGACGGTTTTCATATCGTAGAAGAAAGATAGCAATCGGCTTTCATCAATTGAAGCCCCGGGGCTCGAATTGTTTGGTTGCCGATATCTTCGCGACACAAATTGCGATCCGCCGGATGTTTATTGCGGCAGGCTCGCCCGATCAGCCGATCAGCATGAACTTGTCGACGTCGACAAGACCTCTGTCCGATATTTTCAGATGCGGGATGACGGGCAGGGGCAGGAAGGCGAGCTGCAGGAAGGGTTCCTCCAGCGTCGCGCCGAGGGCATAGGCCGCCTGGCGCAGATGATGCAATGTATCGCGCACGCTTTCATAGGGCTCCAGGCTCATCAGCCCGGCGATGGGCAGGGCGATTTCACCTGTCACGACACCATCTTCAACGACGACGAAGCCGCCGTTGATGTCGCTGAGGCGATTGGCTGCAAGTGCCATATCGTCCTCATTGACGCCAACGACGCAGATATTGTGGCTGTCGTGACCGACGGTCGAGGCGATCGCGCCCTTCTTCAGACCAAAACCCTGGACGAAGCCGTTGGCGTGATTGCCGTTCTTGCCGTGGCGTTCGATGACGGCGACCTTGATGACATCATTGCCGAGATCGATATCGGTCTGGTTGCCGTTGGTCGGCAGGCGATAACGGCGATGTTGGGTGATGATCTTGCCGGGCATCACCCCGATGACGGAGCTTTCGCCCTCGCTGACCGGAACACCGAAATCAGCGGCGTTGATCGGACGGGCCTTGACGCTGTCAAGACCGACCGGGTCGACAGATTTGCGGGTCGCGAAGAGTTCGGCTGTCACCCGTCTGCCTGCGGAGAAGACAATCTCGGCCTTGCAGTTTTCGAGGCTGTCGATGACGACGAGATCGGCGCGCCAGCCGGGCGCCACCAAGCCGCGATCCCGCAGGCCGAAGGCGCGGGCGGCGGAGATGGAGGCTGCGCGATAGATCGCGAGCGGCTCCACGCCATGCGCGATTGCCGTGCGGATCATGTAATCGAGATGGCCCTGCTCGGCGATATCGAGCGGGTTGCGGTCGTCGGTGCAGAGCGCAAGATGGGGCGACAGTCGCTCGGTGATGATGGGCATCAGCGCATGCAGGTCCTTGGAGACGGAGCCTTCGCGCACCAGCACCTGCATGCCCTTGCGGATCTTCTCCAGCGCCTCTTCGGCGGTCGTCGATTCATGCTCCGTGCGAATGCCGGCCGCGAGATAGCCGTTGAGGTCGTTGCCGCGCAGCAGCGGCGCGTGGCCGTCGATATGGCCACCCTGGAAGGCTTCGAGCTTCGCCATGCAGACGGGATCCTTGTGGATCACGCCGGGGAAATTCATGAATTCGGCAAGGCCGATCACCTTCGGATGGTTGCGGAAGGGCAGCAGCGTTTCGATCGGCAGATCGGCGCCCGAGGTTTCCAGATGCGTTGCCGGCACGCAGGAGGAAAGCTGGACGCGGATATCCATGATCGTTTCGAGCGAGCAATCCAGGAAATAGCGGATGCCTTCGGTGCCGAGCACATTGGCGATCTCATGCGGATCGCAGATCACGGTCGTGACGCCATAGGGTAGGACGCAGCGATCGAACTCATGCGGCGTTACCAGCGAGGATTCGATATGTAGGTGGGTGTCGATGAAGCCGGGCACGACGATGCGGCCGGAGATGTCGATCTCCTTGCGACTTTGATAGGTGCCGCAGGTGCCGACGATGCGGTCGCCGCAAATGGCGATGTCCGAGGCGACCAGCTCCCCGGTCACCAGATCGAAGAAGCGGCCGTTCTTCAGGACAATGTCCGCAGGCTCCCGGCCGACGCCTTGGTCGATATAGCGTTCGAGTTTGGTGGTCATGGTGTCTTCCTGCATCCGCTGTGATTCCGTATTACCCCTCACCCTAACCCTCTCCCCGTTTTACGGGGAGAGGGGATCTATCCGAATTTGTTGATCGGACGGTGTTTTGGGAGTTCGACAGACTCCCTCTCCCCGTAAAACGGGGAGAGGGTTGGGGTGAGGGGCTATTTCTGCGGCATTGCCGGAAGGAACTTGAAGTCACGGGCCACCACCGCCTCGGTCAATCTGCCATCACAGATGGCTATGATGGTTTCAAGAACGGATGGCATAGCTGTAAGAACGTCAACATTCCAGAAGCGAGCGATAGACCAACCTTCGCAGGTCATGAATTCATCGCGGATGGCGTCACGCCTGTTCTCGGCATGTTGGCTGCCATCGACTTCGATGACGAGAGTTCGCTCCCGACAGACGAAATCAGCGAAATAAGGACCGATTGGAAACCGCCGGACGAATTTGAAGCCGTTCAGTCGTCGGTTGCGAAGTTCCGACCATAATTTCGCTTCGGCATCATTGTCCGACTGACGGAGGCTTGCGTGCGCGCTGCGTGGTTTTAGGCTCCGGACCGCGCATCTAACATCGCCATGAACAGCCCCTCACCCTAACCCTCTCCCCGCAAGCGGGGAGAGGGGATGCCCTCGAATTCGCTGATACCATTTTGCCTCATTGAGACGAGATGGTGCGATTTCGCCTTAGATATTATTCTGCAGGATCTCGCGAAGCTTGCCGAACAGCTCGTCGATATGGTGCTTCTCAATGATCAGCGGTGGCGAAAGCGCGATGATGTCGCCGGTGGTGCGGATCAGCAGGCCCTTTTCATAGGCCTTCAGGAAGGCGGTGAAGGCGCGTTTGGTGGGCTCGCCTGCGATCGGGTCGAGCTCGATGGCGCCGATCAGGCCGGTGTTTCTAATGTCGATGACGTTCGGGCAGTCCTTCAGCGAATGCAAGGCATCGGCCCAGTAGTCGGAAAGCTCGGCTGCGCGGGTGAGCAGGCCTTCTTCCTTGTAGGTGTCGAGCGTCGCAAGCGCTGCGGCAGAGGCGATCGGATTGCCGGAATAGGTGTAGCCGTGGAAGAACTCGATCATGTGCTCGGGTCCCTGCATGAAGGCGTCATGGATTTCCGAGGTGACGAACACCGCGCCCATCGGGATCACGCCGTTGGTCAGGCCCTTGGCCGTGGTGATCATATCAGGCTTCACATCGTAATACTGAGCAGCGAAGGGAGCGCCCAGACGGCCGAAGCCGGTGATGACTTCGTCGAAGATCAGGAGGATGCCGTGCTTGGTGCAGATTTCGCGCAGCTTCTGCAGATAGCCCTTCGGCGGAATGAGGACGCCGGTGGAGCCTGCAACCGGCTCGACGATGACGGCCGCGATGGTCGAGGCATCGTGCAGCGTGACGATGCGCTCGAGTTCGCTCGCGATATCGCCGCCATGCTCGGGCTCGCCGCGCGTGAAGTTGTTCTTGCCGGGCAGATGCGTGTGCGGCATGTGATCGACGCCGGTCAAGAGCGTGCCGAACATCTTGCGGTTCGAGACGATGCCGCCGACGGAGATGCCGCCGAAGTTGACGCCGTGATAGCCGCGCTCGCGGCCAATGAGACGGAAGCGTGAGCCATTGCCCTTCACGCGGTGATAGGCAAGCGCGATCTTGAGCGCAGTCTCGACCGATTCAGAGCCGGAGTTTGTATAGAGGACGTGGTCCAGGCCTTCGGGGGCGATATCGACGAGGCGGTTCGCCAGTTCGAAGGCCTTGGGATGGCCGAGCTGGAAGGCGGGGGCATAGTCGAGCTCGCCCGCCTGCTGGCGGATCGCTTCGGTGATCTTCGGGCGGCAGTGCCCTGCGTTTACGCACCACAGGCCCGCCGTTCCGTCCAGTACCTGCCGACCGTCATGGGTGGTGTAGTACATATCCTTGGCGCCGACGAAGAGGCGCGGTTCCTTCTTGAACTGACGGTTGGCCGTAAACGGCATCCAGAAGGCGCGCAAATCGTTGGGGGTGGCATTCAAACGGTCCGACATGCTGTTCTCCAATGGCCATTCGGGGGCCATTTCCCGTCTGCGGCGCTACGCCGCGCGATTATATTTACTGCCTGGTCAAATTATCAGCCGGCCTTTTTGCGTCAAGGCAAAGATGGTGTTGGGGAGGGGCGGCATGAAAGGGGCGCGTCTGCTCGGGCGGCGGATCGGACTTGATCCCGTGGGAGGCAGCTTGCCTGCGGGTGGTGCCGAAACACAAATGAAAAAGCCGGCAAATCACTGATTTGCCAGCTGAAGCAGTTAAGCGTGTGGTGATGAAAGAAAGTCGATCTTCCGGGGTAGAAAGTGTCCCTGCAAGACCGTTCGCCGGCAAAGCCGGGGCTCGTTGGAGCCCTTAGGCAGCCGATCTACTTTTTTCAGGTTCACAATAAATGTCTTCCAGCGTTTCGAGAACCCGGATGACCGATTCCGACGTGCTGGAGTAGTAAATCGTTTGAGCATCACGGCGCGTCTTCACCAGCTTCTGAGCGCGAAGCTTCGAAAGGTGCTGGGAAAGTGCCGATTGACTCAGTCCGACCTGATTGGCCAAAACGCCAACGGGAACCTCACCTTTAACAAGACTGCAAAGAATCAAAAGACGCTTTGGGTTCGCCATTGCAGATAATAATGCCGCCGCAACATTAGAGTGTTCGGCTAAATTTCTTGTCTTCATGTTTTAAACTTCCCAATGCGGAGCGCACATCAGAAATTGTGCTATTTCTATGCCGGTACCAAACCGATATTGAACAATACCAATAGGAGCCGAAGATTGTATATACCTAAATTTAAGGTATCGGGTATGCTGTTTTAGGCATGTACGTATGACAGCCGCGCGATGTCATAAAGGGCGGCCCGGGTCCGTTTCAGAACATCAATTAACCCAAAATAGGTCGGTTGCGATCACATATAGATCAGAAATCGCCCGGTTTTCCGGGCTATTGAATAGAAACCTACCAATAATGGTCGCAACTATCTCTGGCTACCCAGCTACTAATTCTCGCACTATTGTATGGCCTTATTGCAACGGAAATTTGTTTTCAGCCTAAAGAATCACAAGGTCCTTCGAGGACAGAATATAGGCCCTTCCAAAGCCGCCGTTCAGGCTTGCATCAAGCGGAACCAGGCGAAAGAAGCAGAAATCCGGAAAGTCTATATAGAGCTTGGACTTGGGGTGACGCTCAAGAAAAAGCTTGCGAATGCGCGCATGGGCCTCGCCTTGCTGATCGACGCGTTCGGCGCTGCAGCGCACGGTCAGGCGGGGATGAGCGAGGGGATCGCCCTTGCCGGGATCGCCGAACAGCGCCGAAGCGCGCGGGTCTTTCACCAGGGCCTTCGTATGAGAGGAAAGGCCGGACACGAGAATGACGGGTACGCCGTCCGTATCCATGGCCGTCAGAACGCGGCTGACGGACGGAAAGCCGGTCTCGGGGTCGATGACGGCCAGAGCTGCATGCGAGGCCGTATGGACGAGGATGCGCGCCTGGTTGCGCGCATCCTCGTCCGTTTCCCGGATTATCGATGGTTTATCGCTCATTAACTGCTCCATGAATTGAGGAGCAGTCGCGAACGACTACTCCTTTCGCCGGTGGCTGGTGAGGCCAGCCACGACGTCTTGCGCAGAGATCGTTCCGATAATCGTGCCGTTGTCAACAACGCCGATATTGCCCGGCTGGCGGGTGAGGGCGTCGAGGATATCGACGAGCGGCGTGGCGGCGGTGGCCGTAGCCGTGACGGAACCGCCATTGGCCGAGTGCCCGACGCCCTGCTGCATGACATCGCGCGCCGTCAGCATGCTGATCGGGTTCATGTGCTGCACGAAATCGGCCACGTATTGATCGGCAGGGTTTTTGACGATCTCTTGTGGCGTCCCGCACTGGATGATGTGGCCGCTTTCCATGATGGCTATGCGGTTGCCGATGCGGAAGGCCTCGTCCAGATCGTGGCTGACGAAGAGGATCGTGCGCTTCAGGCGGCGCTGGAATTCGAGCAGCTCGTCCTGAAGCCGCGTACGGATCAATGGGTCGAGCGCGGAGAACGGCTCGTCCATCAGCAGGATCGGGGCGCCGGTCGCAAAGGCGCGCGCCAGGCCGACGCGCTGCTGCATGCCGCCCGAAAGCTCGTTAACCTTGCGATTGGCCCATTGCGTAAGGTTGACGAGTTCGAGCTGTTCGCCGACGCGTTTCTTGCGCTCGGCTTCCGGAACGCCGGCAAGCTCAAGGCCGAAGCCGACATTGTCGGCGACGGTGCGCCACGGCAGCAGCGCAAACTGCTGGAACACCATGGAGACCGTGTGCATACGCAGATCGCGCAGCGTTTTGGGATTGCAGGAATAAGGATTGACCGGGCCGTTCTTGGTATTGACGACGACCTCGCCGCGCACGACGGGGGCAAGGCCGTTGACGGCGCGCAGCAGCGTCGATTTGCCGGAGCCGGAGAGGCCCATCAGGACGAGGATTTCGCCTTCCTCGATCTCCAGCGAGGCGTTGGCGACACCAAGCACCATGCCTGTGGACTTGCCGATTTCGTCACGCGATTTGCCATTGTCGACGAGTTTCAGCGCTGCATCGGGGCGATCGCCGAAGATGATGCTGACATTGTTGAATGCGACAGCGGTGGTCATGAGCGATCTCCTTCGCCAGGGGCGCGGAACATACGGTCGAGAATGATCGCCAGGATGACGATGCAGGCACCAGAGTCGAAGCTCTTGGCAACGTTGACGCTATTGAGCGCGCGCAGAACCGGTACGCCGAGACCGGGAGCTCCGACGAGTGCGGCGATCGATACCATCGAGAGCGACAGCATGATGGTCTGCGTCAGGCCTGCCATGATCTGCGGCATGGCGAAAGGCAGTTCCACCTTGCGCAGTACCTGTCGTGGCGTGGCGCCGAATGATTCCGCTGCTTCCACCAGAGAGGGAGGCGTGGAGATGATGCCGAGACGGGTCATGCGGATCGGGGCCGGGATGGCGAAGACGACCGTGGCGACGAGGCCGGGCACCATGCCGAGGCCGAGCAGGATCATGGCCGGCACCAGGTAGACGAAGGTCGGAATGGTCTGCATCAGGTCAAGGATCGGCCGCATGAAAGCGAAGAGCCAGGGCCGACGGGCGGCAGCGATGCCGAGCGGCACGCCAACAAGCATGCTGACGAAGGTCGAGGCCAGCACCAGTGCCAATGTTTCCGTCGTTTCCTTCCAGTAGCCCTGGTTGATGGTGATGAGCAGGCCAATGAAGGTGAGGGCTGCGACACCCGCGCTGCGGCGCATCCAATAGGCTGCAGCGGTGAATGCGATGACGACGATCAAGGGATGCGGCGCCTGAAGCAGGAACAGCAATGCGTTGATCACATGCGCGACGACGAAGGAAAGGCCGTCGAAGAACCATGTGACGTTGGTCGTCAGCCAGTCCACGACAGCTTTGGCCCATGGCCCGATGGGGAGGCGGTAATCGGTTAACCAGTTCACGTCTTTGCCCACGATTGGGGGCGGCTGTTCCGATGATATCGTATGTTCCGGAAGGTGCCGCCGAAGAATAACGGTCTGTCACGCCACACGGACCGTTGTCCTGGGAATGGCGGGACGCGAAGGGAGCAGTCCGTCCACGGAAGAGAAAGGGGCGGTTTGGCCGCCCCTCAATCAACCGCTGTTATTACAGGCCAAGCTTGGACTTGACCGCCGCCAAGCCGTCTGTGCCATCCTTGGTGGTGACGCCGGCGAGCCAGGGGGTAACGGCTGCCGGATTGGCCTTCAGCCATTCCTTTGCGGCCACTTCCGGATCCTTGCCATCGTTCAGGATCTTGCCCATGATTTCGTTTTCCATCGGCAGCGAGAAGACGAGATTTTTGACGAGGGCGCCGACATTCGGGCACTGCTGCAGGTAGCCGGCCCGGACGTTGGTGTAGACGGTCGCGCCGCCGAAATTCGGTCCGAAGACGTCGTCGCCGCCGGACAGATAGGTCATCTTGTAGGTGGTGTTCATCGGGTGCGGCGCCCAGCCGAGGAAGATGATCGGCTTGCCTTCCTTGTCGGCGCGGGCGACCTGCGCGAGCATGCCCTGCTCGGAGGACTCGACCACTTCGAAGCCCTTCAGGCTGAAAGTGTTCTTGTCGACCATGTCGATGACCAGGCGGTTGCCGTCATTGCCCGGCTCGATGCCATAGATCTTGCCGTCGAGATCGCCCTTATGGGCGGCGATATCCTTGAAGTCCTTGATGCCGAGCGCGGCACCCTTTTCATTGGTGGCGAGCGTATACTTGGCGCCTTCGAGATTGGCGCGGACGGTTTCGACCGATTTGTCTTCCGCGAACGGCTTGATGTTCTCGGCCATGGAGGGCATCCAGTTGCCGAGGAAGACGTCGATGTCCTTGTTCTTAAGCGACTGATAGGTCACCGGCACAGCAAGCACCTTGACGTCGGTGTCGTAGCCGAGCGCCTTCAGGAGGACGGAGGCCGTTGCGGTAGTGGAGGTGATGTCGGTCCAACCCACATCGGCGAAATGTACGGTGCCACAGCTCGCCGCCTCGGCTGCGGAAGCAGCGGTGGCGCCCAGTGTCAGAGCTGAAAAAGCTGAAGCAAATGCGACTGCGGTAAGGGTCATTTTTATCATTGCGTGACTCCCAGTGTAACGTTCCCAAGCAACCACCAATAACTGACATTTTCAAGCGACCACAGTGTATTTGCGCCGGTTTGAGGGGGCTGATTGCGACGCCGTTATTTTTCTGCGCGAGCGTTACGGGGGCCTTGGACGCCCCTACGCGTGCTTCTTAATCCTGTGGTTTTCTCGGAGAATGTCTTTTCTTATCGTCGCGCAGAACCCATGAAGCGTTCAAGGAGAATGTCATGGCCAAGCTCTATTTCCACTATTCGACGATGAACGCCGGCAAGTCGACCATGTTGCTGCAGGCCGCCTATAATTATCAGGAGCGCGGCATGCGCACAGCCGCCTTGATTGCGGCCCTGGATGATCGTGCCGGCCGCGGGAAGATCGCCTCGCGCATCGGGCTGACGATGGATGCCATGCCGTTCGAGATCGGCGACGACCTCTATGCGTTGATCGATGGAATGCATGCAAGCGAGCCGCTGGCCTGCGTCTTCGTCGACGAGGCGCAGTTTCTGACGCGCGAGCAGGTGTGGCAGCTCGCCCATATCGTCGATCGCCTTGGCCTGCCTGTGATGGCCTATGGGCTGCGTACGGATTTTCATGGAAGGCTGTTCCCGGGATCGCAGGAATTGCTGACCATCGCGGACGAATTGCGCGAGGTACGCACGATCTGCCACTGCGGCCGCAAGGCGACCATGGTCGTGCGGTTGGATGCCACCGGGGAGGTCGTGCGCGAGGGCGCGCAGATCGAAATCGGCGGTAGCGACAAATATGTTTCGCTCTGCCGCCGTCATTGGGAGGAGGCGATATCGGGCGAGTAAGGTGAGGCCACGCGATGGGATGGAGGGCGTGATGAAATTGTTCTATCTGACATTGGCGGCGATCATACTCGCTTCCGGCTCCGTGGCCTTTGCGGATGGAGACGCAGCGGCCGGCGCTGCCGTTTTCAGGAAATGCGCCGCCTGCCACACGGCGACCGCGCACGAGAACCGCGTCGGGCCGTCGCTCATGGGCGTTGTCGGTCGTCCAGTCGCGAGCGTGCCGGACTATAACTATTCGCCGGCGATGAAGGCGTTCGGGGCTGACGGCAAGATCTGGGACGAAGCCTTGCTGCGCAAATATCTGCCGGCACCGCAGTCTCTGGTGAAGGGCATCAGGATGGCCTTCCCCGGTTTGAAGAGCGACAAGGACCTCGATGATCTGATCGCCTATTTGCGGAATCCAGCTGCTGCCCGATAAATGAGGCAGGGCATTTTCATGTCATGCGGAAGCGGCTAGTCTCGCGCCGAGAGGCAGGGGAGAGACGCTTTCATGGCCATACCTCATTCCTTCGACAGCGTGCTCGACAAGGCGCAGGTGACGCTCGACGACGCCATCGGCAGCACGAGCGCCGCAGTGGCGACGCTCGCCAGCCATGCCAGAGGCGAGGAGCGCATCGACACCGTCAATTTCCCGGTCGAGGAAACGCTGGTGCGTGAGACGGTCGAACTGCTGGACCGATGGAAATCCCTTGCCTTGTCGCTGGTAAAAGACCTGGATCGCGTGACGGCGGAGGCGGATCTGCAGCATCGACGGCGGTTTGACGAAAACGCCGGCTTTGAGGATGCAAGCCTGCTTCGCCGGAAGCTGGCCCGCGGCCCGATGAAGCCGGAGGCGATCATTGCCGATCTCGACGCCGCCTTGAGTGCCTCTGCAACGCTCGATCTCCTGTTCAAGCAGGCGCGGCCCGCATTGTCTCGATGCTTTCACGATTGCGAAATCCATCTGGAAGGGGCAATCAAGCGACGGCGCAAACTCGATTTCGAGATCGAGGAGGTGCAGCGCGATGCCGATGCGGTGATCACCAGGATCGCCAGCCTGCGCCGCAGCCTGCCTTTAGCGTCTCATCCCGATGCTCATCCGGAGTTGGGAGAGGACTACCGCGATCTGCTGGCCGAGCAGGATGAAATTCGCAAGCGGGAGAGGGGACTGCAGTCCGATCGAATGATGCGCCAGCGCCTTATCGATATTTATGAGGGGTTGGCGGGAGTCCTGAATGCGCAGATCGCCGCCGTCGGTGCCATGGCGGGCAAGCTCACGGTCGATATCGAGCAGCGCATCGCTTTATTGAAGGCACTGGCGCTGGAGGTCGATCCACCGTCACTGGTGGCGGTTCGACCGGCGGCGGTCGAAAGTCTGATCCAGGCGTTCGAGTCGAATGTGCTGGCCGGGCATGATCTGGCGGCACGCAAGGCGCATGTCGACTTCGTATTCGCCAGGCGGCTGGAACCACATCTGCTGTCCGCGCCTGCGGAGGTGGAAGAGACTTCCGACGACGTGCAACCGGAAGGATGAATGGCGCTTGGCGCCGAAAATTCCATGCGGGCTGTTGTTGTTTTCCTCAAGAACACATATTTGCTGAAAACGAATAGCAACGAAGCCCTATAGCACGGAAATCGAAAGGGATTTTCGAGAAGGCCGATGCGCAGGGTTTGGTGTGTGGCGTCCTTCGCATGATGCGGGATGCGCGGTGCGGTTTAGGAGACGTGTCCATGCTTGGTTCGATCACGGCACTCTGGAAGCGGATGACTGCCGCTATCGGACGATGGCTGGGGCTCGTCTTCGTCGGGATTGCCTGGCCTTTTCTGGCCGCGCACGGCTGGTATCGGCAGCGCAATTGGATGATCAAGCTGCCGATCGCCGCCTTCGTGGCCCTGCTCGCGATACTCTACATCTATTTCATCTGGCAGACGCAGGTCTGGTCCGGCTTCAATACGGCCTATCCCGATGTCTATAAATTCTCCGAGCGCAAATTCTCCGCCGGACAGGAGTTGCCGGCAACGAGCGGGCAGCAGGCTGCCGCCACCGCGCCGAAGGCCTGCCAGACTTCGGCGGTGGTCGATGTCGCGGCCGATTTGACCGATTTCAACGTGAATCAGAATGCCTGGGTCTCGTCGATGCTGCTTTACAAGCTCGGCTTGTTCGGGATGTCATGGGACGATACGCCTTTTCTCGATAACAAGGCCTCCTTCCAGCGGGGTGTGAACTCGGTGGTCCGTCGGACATCGGCGGAACTCGTCGACACGATTGGCCGCGTGCGCGGAACCTCCGGCATCAACAGCGATCTGCAGAAGGCGCGCGGCAACCTGCAGTTCGACGAGTCCAGCTGGTATTTCGGGATGCATCCCTTCGGGCCGAAGACGCCGTCGCCAAGCTACTATCGCGTGGCTATCGTCAATCTTCGTGCCTTCAATGCGGATTTGAGCACCTGCAAGACGATTTTCGACGGACGTGCCGACAGTCTGCTGCAGTTTGTCGACCATATCGCCGGTGACCTCGGCAGCACGGCCAATATCTTGGCCGACCGATCTCAAAATTACAGTTACGGATGGTTCGACACGCGTGCGGACGATCGCTTCTGGTTCGCTTACGGCCAGCTTTACGCCACTTACGGCATTTTGAGCGCGGCCGGCGCAGACTTTCAGCAGGTCATCGCCGAACGCAATGCCGGCGTGCTCTGGAGCGGCACCCTCGAGATGCTGCGGGCGGCGCTGCGGATCCAGCCATTCATCATCTCCAATGGCAGCGAAGACAGTTCCTTCATGCCGAGCCATCTTGCGACGATGGGCTTTCATGTCCTGCGGGTGCGGTCAAATCTCGTTGAAATCCGCACGGTTCTGGGTGGTCGCTAAGGGGGAAACTCCTGGCCGGTCGGCCTGATAAAGCACGATGAAACCGCGCCGCGAGCGGCCGGCGCTGCCGTGCGGGAGGAGGCGTGATGGCGGCTGGAAGGACTAGCTGATCAGCTTGAGCCGGATGGCTTTCGCGACGAGTTGCGTGCGATTGACGCAATCGAGCTTCTTGATCGCGTTCATCATATATGCGTTGACCGTGTGGTCGGAGAGGGAAAGGATCTGGCCGATTTCGACCGACGTCTTGCCCTGCGCCGTCCAGCGAACCACTTCGAGTTCACGAGCCGAAAGCGTATGCGGCGCCGAACCGTCGCTACGCTTCAGGCAATTATAGGAATCGAGCGCCTGCATCATGATCATGGTGAGCTCGTTGAGCTCGCTCTGGCTGAGTGTGCTGCGATTGCCCATGAACCAGAAAAGAAGACGCTGCCCGTCCGCTGAGTTGATCGGAATGATCACGTTCATCGGGCAATTATAATTGATCAGCAGAGCATGGAACTCGCGCGACAGATCGACGTCCGGGGCACTGTCTTTTTCCAGCAGATGCCAGGAGCGTGGCATCACGGAATCACGTGTGCGCAGCAATGTCTGGCAGCGCCGGACCAGTTGCTGACGATCGAATTCACGCACAAATTGAGCTGGTACGGATCCCGCGATCAGCAGCGCTGCCATCATTGAATCGTCGGGAACCGGGGCATTCATGACGGCCACATGGCTGAAGCCGAAGGCAGTCCCTGACCGTTCGAGCGCGAGGGTGAACGCTGTCTGTGTCCGAGCAGCAGCCAACTCGGCAGAAAGCAGCAATTGTCTCTCAGCAGCAATGATATAGGACATATGAGTAGAAGCGCCCACAGCGTGTTATCGTTATCAAATACCCGATCTACAAGTGAATGCTAGACGCAAAAATATCACAGAACCAGAAATAAATTCATTTTCATATATTTTAATATTGTAACTAATGAGGTTGTGCGCACTTCGCCAATGCGGCCATTGCGAGCGGAAATTTCGCTTCCGATACTTGCAAATACGACCCCAATATACAGTTGGCGGCATCAGAACGGGATCTGCCAAGAGAATGGCCATGATCTCAAACCACGTCGGAGGCGGCTTATCCGGAGGTTGTGGATCATCCCCGGTATGACGATGAACTTGAACCATCTCCTAGGCATGCTTAGGGTGGAGCGACTGTCTGTTTATATGGTGTGGTGAGTTGTGGCTGCAGCTAGGTCTTCATCGATCAAATTTACCGGCCGAGGCCTAGACTGCTGACAGCAGCCAAATCCGCCCAAAGCGTGCTATCAGCCTGTCTTTTCCTAAATAGCATGATGGTGTTGTGCCCTGCCTTGCGAAGGCCCAAAGCGGTTGATATCGGTCTTGCCAAAGCAATCGCTTCCAGGCGTCTATCTCATGAACTTTCGCTTCCTGCCGCAGCTTGCAATGCGGTTTTGTCAAACGGCACTGTGGCTTCTGACGGCTGCTTCGCTTCTGCTCCTGTCGCCTGCGGCTGTCGATGCGGCCGAGGTTGCCAGCGGCCAGCCCATGCGGTTTCTGCTCGTTCATGGGGATATGGGCCAATGCCGCGGTGATGATACGTGCCCCGATTGGATCTCGGCGGAAGGGCAGATCATGGCGGATTCGCCGAGAAAGCTGCAGAAGCTCCTGAAACAGCTCGGCGATCGAAAGCTGCCGATCGTCGTCAATTCGCCCGGCGGCGATGTGAAGGCCGCGACGGAGATGGCTTATGCGATCCGCAGGCAGAAGCTCTCCATTGCGGTTGGCCGCACCCGCTCGCGCCTATGCCCCTACGCCGAGCCTATTTGCCCGGCTGCGATCGCCAAGGATGGCTCGATCAAGGGAGAACCGTATTCTGCAGACGCGGTCTGTTTTTCCGCCTGTCCGCTGTTTTTCACCGGCGGTGTCCGGCGTGTCTACAGCCCATTCGCACTCATGGGCGTACATCAGATTACCACGACCTATAGCGAGGTGCGCGTTCAATATCGCACCGAATATGAAGTCGTGGACGGCAAGCGCAAGATCCTCTCCAAGAGGGAGATCGGGCGCAAATTCGTCGGCAAGTATGATACGACCAAACTCGACAAGGCGCAGAAGGCGCGGCTGGTCGGATTCCTGGGCAAGATGGGCATCGATAAATCGGTTGTCGACCTGATGCTGGGAACCGACCCCAACGGCATTCACCTTATTTCGCAGATGGATGCCCTCAAGCTGAAATTGACGACGGAACTTGCCGATGCCATTGAGCTGGTTTCGGCCCGCAACTGCGGGACCAACCAGTCGATCTCGGATTGTGTCGCGCCGCCGCCATCGCCGGCCGGCCGATCGGCCATGGTCGGTCAATAGCCGGGATTCCAGCCTCAGCTATCCTTGGCTTTTGCTTTCGCCATGATCTTTTCGAGGAATCCAAGCAGCAGCGCGGAGACGACGAAGGCGAGATGAATGATGGTGAACCACATCAGCTTGGCGTTGTCATACTGAGTGGCGTTGAGGAAGATTTGCAGCAGGTGGATCGAGGAGATGGCGACGATCGAGGAGGCGACCTTGATCTTGAGGCTGCCTGAATCGAGCTTTCCGAGGAACGATACCTGGTCTTCGCCTTCATCGAATCGGCTGACGAAATTTTCGTAGCCGGAAATCATCACCATGACGATCAGGCTCGCCACCAGGGCGGCGTCGATGAGGCCGAGAATGGCCAGGATCATATCGGCTTCGTCATAGACCAGCGCGTTGATCGCGACCTTGTAGAACTTATAGATAAATGAGGCGGCATAGACGGCGAGCGAAGCGGCAAGACCGAGATAGAAGATCACCAGAAGCCAGCGACTGGAGAGGATGATGCGCTCGACCAGCAATTCCAGGGACTTCATATGTTTTCCTTTGTTCTCGCTTTGAATTCGGATCCCGAAAATAGGTGTGCAGATGTCTCGCGGCAAGGCGGGCCGTTTCGCGGAAGACGCTGCGCCGCTCCTATTCACACCGGAAACATATTGGTTTATCCCGACATGCAAATGACCGTGTGTTGGGGGCAAGTTTGATGGCGACCGTCGCATCTGACATCGAAATCGCGCGTGCAGCGAATAAGCTGCCGATCATTGAGATTGGTGCCAAGCTCGGCATTCCGGCGGAAGATCTGGCGCCTTACGGTTATGACAAGGCAAAGATCGGTGCCGACTTCATTGCGGCGCAGGCCGAGAAGAAGGATGGCAAGCTCATTCTCGTTACGGCCATCAATCCGACACCGGCGGGTGAGGGCAAGACGACTACGACGGTCGGCCTCGGCGACGGTCTGAACCGAATCGGCAAGAAGACGGTGGTCTGCGTGCGCGAGGCCTCGCTTGGCCCCTGTTTCGGCGTGAAGGGTGGCGCGGCTGGCGGCGGCTATGCGCAGGTCGTGCCGATGGAAGACATCAACCTGCATTTCACCGGCGATTTTCATGCGGTCACCTCCGCCCACAATCTTCTCGCCGCGCTGATCGACAACCATATCTATTGGGGCAACGAGCAGAATATCGATATTCGCCGCATCACCTGGCGCCGCGCGATGGACATGAATGATCGTGCGCTGCGCGATATCGTTTCCTCGCTTGGTGGAGTTGCCAACGGTTTCCCCCGCGAAGGCGGCTTCGACATCACGGTGGCCTCCGAGGTCATGGCGATCCTCTGCCTGGCAGCCGACCTCAAGGATCTGGAAAAGCGGCTTGGCAACATCATCGTCGGTTATCGCCGCGACCGGACGCCCGTCTATGCCCGCGACCTGAAGGCAGATGGCGCCATGGCCGTGCTCCTGAAGGATGCCATGCAGCCGAACCTCGTGCAGACGCTGGAGAACAATCCGGCGCTGGTGCATGGCGGCCCCTTCGCCAATATCGCCCATGGCTGCAATTCGGTGATCGCGACGCGCACGGCGCTCAAGCTTGCCGATTACGTCGTGACGGAAGCCGGCTTCGGCGCCGATCTCGGTGCGGAGAAATTCTTCGACATCAAATGCCGCAAAGCCGGCCTCTCTCCCGATGCGGCCGTCATCGTCGCGACCGTGCGGGCGCTGAAGATGAATGGCGGCATCAAGAAGGAGGATCTCGGCAAGGAGAATGTCGAGGCACTCGTCAAGGGTTGCGCCAATCTCGGCCGGCATGTCGCCAATGTCCGCAAGTTCGGCGTGCCCGTCGTCGTTGCCATCAATCACTTCGTTTCGGATACGGAAGCGGAGATCGAGGCGCTGAAGAATTATGTGGCGCGCCTTGGTGCCGATGCGATCCTCTGCCGTCACTGGGCCGAGGGTTCGGCCGGCATCGTCGATCTTGCGCTCAAGGTGGTGGAACTTGCCGAATCCGGTCAGGCGAATTTCCACCCGCTCTATCCGGACAATCTTCCGCTGCTGGAGAAGATTGAGATCGTCGCCTCTAAGATCTACCATGCCGGCGAGGTTACTGCGGACAAAGCCGTGCGGGATCAGTTGCGGTCGTGGGAAGACCAGGGCTATGGCCACCTGCCGGTCTGCATGGCGAAGACGCAATATTCCTTCTCGACGGATCCAAACGTTCGCGGCGCACCGGAAGGGCATATCGTGCCGGTTCGTGAGGTGCGGCTGTCGGCCGGTGCCGGTTTCGTCGTCGCCATCACCGGCGAGATCATGACCATGCCCGGCCTGCCGAAAGCACCGGCTGCCGAGAGGATTTTCCTCAATGATCAGGGCTACATCGAAGGACTGTTTTAAGTTCAGAATCTGGTTCAATTCTTCGGGCCGCCTGCCGGCTTGGAAGTCGCTGGCGGGAAGAATTGTCGTTATGCGGGGCGTTGATGCGTCTGTGCCGTTGACGTGGCAAAAATCGCTAGCAAGATCGGTAACGGGCGCCGACAATATCGCACTTGACGATGGAGGCATCCCGTGACCGCAGGTAGCCGTGCCAGTCTGGATGAAGTACGCGCCCATTATGCGAAGATGATGGCGGCCGCCAGCAACTCGACGGATGGGAGGCTGGAGCGGGCCTTCAACATGGTCAAGCGTGAAGCGTTCATGGGGCCGGGGCCGTGGCAGATCGTGGTCAACAGGCGCTGTATCGAAACGCCGGGTGACGATCCCGCCTTTCTCTATCAGAATGTGCTCGTTGCGCTGGATAGAACAAGGGGGATCAACAATGGCGAGCCCTTTCTCCATGCTGCCTTCATTGGTGCTGTCGCTCCGAGGCCTGGCGAGACGGCCATTCATGTCGGAACGGGAACAGGCTATTACACTGCTCTTCTGTCGACGCTCGTGGCGCCGGGCGGCCATGTTCACGCTATTGAAATCGACAGGGCATTGGCGAAGCGGACACGCGAGAATCTCGCTTCATTCGAGGGCATTTCCGTCATTCACGGCGATGCAACCTCGTTGGAGTTGCCGGATGCCGACCTGATCTACGTGAGCGCCGGCGTGGTCGTGCCGCCGATGTCGTGGCTGCAGGCGTTGCGGCCCGGAGGCCGGATCATCATGCCGTGGCAAGCCAATGACAGGATCGGCCTTGCCGTTCGCATCACCCGCACGAAATGGGGGTATGATGCTCGGGCACTGATGCCCGCTTATTTCATTCCTTGCGTCGGCGCATCGGATCCAGCTGAATGCAGCAAGGTCCCAACCGTTGCAGGCGCCTGGTCCATCCGATCGGTCTGGCTGACGCGTGATCGCGCGCCCGATGACACAGCGGTCGCGATCTATAGGGATATGTGGTTTTCAGATGCCTTCGCCTAATGGCAATATCGGAAGCCGCCATTCCTTTCGAGCACATCCAGATGGAAATGCGTTTCGTGGGCGGCGTCGCTCTCCGGGTCTAAAACGGTCGTAAAATAGAGGCAGGCCGAAGCGCTTGCCGCGCGCTGGAATGCGCCCGTCAGGGTCGGATCTTCGCGCCTGGGTTCGATGCCGATGGTTTTGCCGTTTTCGAAAGTGAAGCTGGCGATATCGATGGCATTGCCGCGGGCATGTTCGGAAATCTTGCCGGCAGAGGCATTGTTACGCAGGCGGCAGATATAGGTCGATGCTTGATTGATCGTGACGATCTTGCCGTTCTCCAGTACGGCAGCGGAGGGGATGACGCTTGTCTTCATCCATTGAGCGAGCGCCAGCGCGGTTTCGCAACGCATCTTGCCCTCGGGTTTGAGTTCTATGCCTGACAGCGGCGAGGCGAGGGCGATGGGCTTGTCGATGCCGCAGCCATTGCCATCGTCAATGCGTGGGATTTCCTTGAGGGTCGCGCCCATGGCGGTCAGCTCCGTCATGCAGGCCATGTGCTCTTCGTCCGGTTCCGAGGCGATCGTCAGGGGCGGGCGAGGCGGACCCTGCATTTTGCCAGTAGCCGACTGATCTTCTGGGATCGCCAGCTCCTCCGAAGACACTGCCGGCTTTGTCATGGGGATCGGCGGGGTCTCGGCCGGTTGCTCCTGTTTACTGTCCGGTCTTTGTTCCGGTATCGGGCCGGTTTGCGGAAGGGCAGCGGCCATAAGCATAAGGAGCGTAGAGCTTAGTGAAACGATTCTAAACAGCATCAAGTAAATCAGCCAATTCTAATGATGATGCCGATAGAACGCCTGACGTGGTCGTTTCGTTGCAATTCAGCAACTTTCTCGGTTTGGCTTTAAACATGATAATTTTATTCATGATTATTTGCGCCGAATATATTGACAATAATACTCATGTTTTCTATGCGGCAGAAAGAAGGCGGAATATTTCCGTCCTGTTAACAAAACCTACCCAGCCAGCCCCTTGTCTGCTTCCGATGCAGCAACCAGCCAGCCCGGTGAAGCAATTCGAAAGGAATGGTTATGGTTGTCCGGCGCTACCGCTCGACCCTCTTGGCATGCACTGCGTTTTTCGCCCTTGCGCTGGCGACGACATCTTTTGCGCAAACAACAACCCAGAACGACGCGGCAACGGGCGAGACTGCCAAGGGCGATCGTGTGACCAATCTGAAGCCGATCGTCGTCAAGGGTAAGGCCAAGGCGACGCAGGATGTGCTCGCCGACTCTCCGACCGCGAGCGAGACGACGGCAAAGGAAATCGACGACAAGCAGATCACGCGTGTCGAGGATCTCGGTCGGAGCACCGAGGTCGGCGTTGGCTTCAATCGCACCACGGGTGGCGTCAACATTCGCGGTCTTGGCGACGATCGTGTCCTGACGACGGTCGACGGCATCGAAATCCCCTATCTGCTCGACGCCTCCCGCGATGCCAAAGGCGGTATCAACAGCTTCGATTTCAACGCGCTTTCCAGTGTCGACATCGTACGTGGTGCCGATTCCAGCCGCGGCGGTTCGAGGGCTCTCGGCGGCGCCTTCGTGCTGCGCACGCTGGAGCCCGAGGATCTGATCGCGCCCGGTTCTAACTGGGGCGGCGTCTTCAAGTTCGGCTATAATGGCGATGACCGGAGCATCGGCGGGTCGGCGGCGATTGCCAAGCGCATCGACAATACTGCCGTTCTTTTCGAGGGTGGCTATACGCGTGGTCACGAGCTTGAGAACAACGGCGATATCGGCGGCTATTCGACCAAGCGCACGGAGGCGGATCCGGCCGACTACAATCAGAAGAGCGGCCTCTTCAAAATCCGCCAATATACCGATATCGGCACATTCGGCATCACGGCGGAGCATTACAACAAAGACAAGACGATCGATGCGATGCATCTGCAGAGCCCGACCGGCAACTTCCGGCCCGGCAACTACGATCAGACCGACAACGTAGAGCGCAATCGCATCTCGCTCGATTACAAGTATGAAGCAGAGAGCGCCGATTCTCTCCTCGAGACCGCCAATGCCGTTTTCTATTGGCAGAATCTCCTGCGTGAAAACGGTGTCAAAGGCTACCGTTACACCTCCGTTATCGGCGACTATTGGCGCCGCAACGAAATGGAGAACCGCAGCATCGGCTTTAGCGGCAACGCGTCGAAGTCGTTCGACACCGGCAGCCTGCATCACAAGGTCACCTTCGGTCTCGATACGTCTTTCGGCAAGGTGCATCAGTATTCGGCCGGCAAGGATAGTTGCGCCAATCCGCGCTGGGCCTTCTCTTGCTCGTTCCTGCATACCAACCAGTCCGACATGCCCGATGTGGACAGCAAGCGCGTCGGCGCTTTCATCGACGACAAGATCGAATTCGGCTCCAGCGGCTTCTCGCTGACGCCGGGCCTGCGCTTCGACTGGTATGACTACTCGCCGAAGAACACGGCCGCCTTCCGCGACAGCGCCAACTATCAGGGCCTGCCTGCCGGCCAGTCGGACAGCCGCATCTCGCCGAAGCTGCGCGCTTCGTATCAGCCGCAAGACAATATCGAGCTTTACGCGCAGTGGGCCATGGCTTTCCGAGCGCCCAACGTCAGCGAACTCTATGTGAACTACGGCGTGCCCGGCGGCTATGTCAGCTACGGCAACCCCAACCTGAAGCCCGAAACCAGCAACGGCATCGAAATCGGCACCAATCTCGGCGACGACGATTTCGGCGGCCATGTCGGCGTCTTCTACAATAAGTACAGGAACTTCATCGACACGTCGCGGTCGAACGATCCGACCGGCACCTATCCGCTTGGCATTACCGAATACTTCAATCGTGCCAATGTCCGCATGTACGGTGTCGAGATGAACGCGCACAAGACGTTCGACAACGGCATGCACATCAAGGGCGCTCTTGCCTATGTCAACGGCAAGGACTCCGACACCGGCCAATGGATCGACTCCGTTGCTCCGGCAAAGGCGGCCTTCACGGTCGGCTACGCCACCGAAGTCTGGGGAACGGACCTGACCTTCGTCACCGCGACCAGCGAGCCGAAAAAGACGGGCGATACCTTGCGCGCGCCCGGCTACGGCATCTTCGATCTGACGGGCTGGTGGGAGCCGGAGCCGGTGAAGGGGCTCACCATCCGCGGCGGTATCTACAACATCTTCAACAAAACCTACTACGACTCGCTCAATTCTCCATCTTACAGCGGCACGCAAACCCAGCCCGCGGCCTACTATTCCGAGCCCGGCCGGACCTTCAAGCTGACGCTGACCCAGCGGTTCTAAGCGGTTTCATCGGCGCAGCAAGCTTAGGGGCGATGCTTCGGCGTCGCCTCTTCTTGCTCTTTTTAGGGTGGTGTCGGACGGCTTGTGCAATTGCAAATCGTATCCTCCGGTGTTATGGGAGATGCGCAGTCTTTAAGCCTATTGAGAGAAAAGAGAGGAGGACCGTGTGACAAAGATAGTCTGGCATATTCGCCAGTTCGGTCCGAATCGTGCCCTGCAGATGCGTTTGCAGGGCTGATCAGAGGCTGTCACTCACTCACTTCTTCTGGTCTGCCCTTTTGGGAGACGCAGGCTCACGCTTTTGCGCGGCCGCGTCATGACATGTTTTCGAGCATTGGCCGGCATATGGCCAACCGCATCTGCAGCGCGGCAAGAGGAGCCGGCGGCGATGTCTAAGGAATGCTCGAGCAAGACCGGAAAAGACCATGGCTCTGATCAACCTCCGCAATCTCGGCGTCACCATGAGTGCGCCTTTGTTTTCCAATCTCAACTTCACCGTCGATGCCGGTGATCGCGTCGGCATCGTGGCCGCGAACGGACGCGGAAAAACCACGCTGCTCAACTGCCTAGCGGGCAGGCAGGAGCCGACGACCGGCGATATTACCCGCGCCCGCGGTCTCCGCGTCGGTTACGTCGAGCAGAATGTGCCGGCGAACCTGCTGGAAGTTTCCTTCTACGATGCCGTTCTCTGCGCGCTGCCGAAGGAGCAGATCGCGAGCGAAAGCTGGCGCGTCGATGTCACGCTCGATTCATTGGCAGTGCCGGCGGCGATGCGGGAGAGGGCGCTTGCCCAGCTCAGCGGCGGCTGGCAGCGGCTTGCCATGCTTGCCCGCGTATGGGTGACGGAGCCCGACGTGCTGCTACTGGACGAGCCGACGAACCACCTCGATCTCGCCAAGATCGCGCTGCTGGAGGATTGGCTGAATGCATTGCCGCGTGACGTGCCCGTGATCATCGCCAGCCACGACCGCGCCTTCCTCGATGCCGTTTGCAACCGGACGCTTTTCCTGCGTCAGGAGCAGCCGCAGAGCTATGCGCTGCCCTATAGCCGGGCGCGGATGGCGCTGGATGAGGTCGATGCCTCGGACGAGCGTCGTTACCAGAAGGAGATGAAGACGGCGCAGCAGCTGCGCAAGCAGGCGGCCAAGCTCTATAATCTGGGCGTCAATTCCGGCAGCGATCTGCTGACCGTCAAGACGAAGCAGTTGAAGGCGCGGGCCGAGAAGCTAGAGGACAGCGCGAGGCCGGGCTACCGCGAACGCTCTTCCGGCTCGATCAAGCTCGCCAATCGCGGCATCCAGGCCAAGGTACTTCTGACGCTGGAGGATGCCGCCGTGACGACGCCAGACGGTACGCTTTTGCTCAAGACCGGCCAGCAGTGGATTTGCCAGGGCGATCGCATCGTGCTGCTTGGGCGGAATGGCGCCGGCAAGACACGCTTCGTGGAGATGATCCGCAGGGCCATCGCCGATCCGTCTGGCGGTGGAGCGATCAAGCCGACGCCGTCGCTTGTGCTCGGCTATAGCGACCAGGCGCTCTCCAATCTCGGCCAGAACGACACGCCGCTTGGGATGATCACGCGCCTGTTCGAGCTCGGCGAGCAGCGTGCCCGCACCGTGCTTGCCGGCGTCGGAATCGGCATCGAGATGCAGGGGAAGGAGATCGGCCGTCTGTCCGGCGGGCAGAAGGCGCGGCTTGCCATGCTGGTGCTGCGGCTCACCAATCCCAACTTCTATCTCTTGGACGAGCCGACCAACCATCTGGATATCGACGGCCAGGAGGCGCTGGAGGAAGAGTTGACGGAAGGCGAGGCAAGCTGCCTGCTCGTTTCCCATGACCGCAGTTTCGTGCGCTCGGTCGGCAATCGCTTCTGGCTCATCGACCGGAAGCGGCTGGTCGAAGTGGATGGTCCGGAGGAGTTCTTCGAAGCGGCCAGAACGCAAGACTAGGATAAGGAATGGGCAGCGACGCAAAATCGTTTCTGCCCGTTGTCGAGATTGCGGCTTGCGCATCGCAGCATCTCACGCTAACAATTCCCGCCATGAACATGTCCTTGAACAACACTGCAGTTTGGTGGTGGGCGCGCTGAGGCGGCCTCGACCAATCGTGTTCAAAGACGACGAGTGAGCCGCCCGAGATTTCGAGGCGGCTTTTTTGTTATATTGGCCGCCTGTCATCCGGGCCTGACAACGGAGTGAGGAACAATGGTAACGATCCTTCGGGATGATGGTGCGGAAATCTATGAGACGAAGGGCGGCATTACCGTCACCCGGCAGCGCCGGCCGACGCCTTATGCGGATGCCGTATCGTCCTATATCGACAAGCTCGACGAGCGCCGCGGCGCGGTCTTCTCCTCCAACTACGAATATCCTGGCCGCTACACACGTTGGGATACCGCCATCGTCGACCCGCCGCTCGGTCTTTCCTGCAATGGACGCGATGTGTGGATCGAAGCTTATAACGAGCGCGGTGAAGTTATCCTCGGCTTAATCGCGGAGAAGCTGAAGACGGTTTCCGAAGTCGTTCTCGGCGCTTCGACGCCGCGCCGGCTTGATCTCACGGTGAAGACGCCGGACCGCGTCTTCACCGAGGAAGAGCGCTCTAAGATGCCGACGGTGTTCACCGTGCTGCGTGCGGTGACCGAACTGTTCTATTCCCAAGCTGATTCCAGCATCGGCTTCTATGGCGCCTTCGGCTACGATCTGGCCTTCCAGTTCGACGCCATCAACCTGAAGCTTGAGCGCCCGAACGATCAGCGCGACATGGTACTCTACTTGCCGGACGAGATTCTGGTGGTCGACAACTATTCCGCCAAGGCCTGGATCGACCGCTACGACTTCGCCAAGGACGGCCAATCGACGGAAGGCAAGTCCGGCGAGATCGCGCCCAAGCCGTTCCGCCATACCGACGCCATTCCGCCGAAGAGCGACCATCGCCCGGGTGAGTATGCCGAGCTGGTCGTCAAGGCGAAGGAGAGCTTCCGCAAGGGCGATCTTTTCGAAGTCGTGCCCGGCCAGAAGTTCATGGAGCGCTGCGACAGCAAACCATCAGACATTTCCAAGCGCCTGAAGGCGATCAATCCGTCGCCCTATTCCTTCTTCATCAATCTCGGCAATCAGGAATATCTGGTCGGTGCATCGCCCGAGATGTTCGTGCGCGTTTCCGGCCGCCGCATCGAGACCTGCCCGATCTCGGGCACCATCAAGCGCGGCGACGATCCGATTGCCGACAGCGAGCAGATCCTGAAGCTCCTGAATTCCAAGAAGGACGAATCCGAGCTGACCATGTGCTCCGACGTCGACCGCAACGACAAGAGCCGCGTCTGCGAACCGGGTTCGGTGAAGGTCATCGGCCGCCGCCAGATCGAGATGTATTCGCGGCTCATCCACACGGTCGACCATATCGAAGGCCGCCTGCGCGATGATATGGATGCTTTCGACGGCTTCCTCAGCCACGCCTGGGCCGTTACCGTCACCGGCGCGCCGAAGCTCTGGGCGATGCGTTTCATCGAAAACCACGAGAAAAGCCCGCGCGCCTGGTATGGAGGCGCGATCGGCATGGTCGGCTTCAATGGCGACATGAACACCGGTCTCACGCTGCGCACCGTTCGCATCAAGGACGGCATTGCCGAGGTGCGGGCCGGCGCGACGTTGCTCAACGATTCGATCCCCGAGGAAGAAGAAGCCGAAACTGAACTGAAGGCCTCCGCCATGCTTTCCGCTATCCGTGATGCCAAGACCGGCAATTCCGGCAAACAGCAACGTGACGTCGCTTCCGTCGGCAAGGGCGTGAAGATCCTGCTCGTCGACCATGAAGACAGCTTCGTCCATACGCTGGCCAATTATTTCCGCCAGACGGGCGCGACGGTCTCGACCGTGCGTACGCCGGTGCCGGAAGAAGTCTTCGACCGGCTCGATCCGGATCTCGTCGTGCTGTCGCCGGGTCCCGGCAATCCGAAGGATTTCGATTGCAAGGCGACGATCAAGAAGGCGAGGGCGCGAAACCTGCCGATCTTCGGCGTCTGCCTGGGTCTACAGGCGCTTGCCGAAGCCTATGGCGGTGAGCTGCGTCATCTGGCGATCCCGATGCATGGCAAGCCTTCGCGCATCCGTGTGCTGGAGCCGGGCCTGGTTTTCTCCGGCCTCGGGCGCGAGGTGACGGTCGGCCGCTATCACTCGATCTTTGCCGATCCGTCGAGCTTGCCGCGCGACTTCATGATCACGGCCGAGAGCGAAGACGGCACGATCATGGGTATCGAGCATGTGAAGGAGCCGATCGCGGCCGTGCAGTTCCACCCGGAATCGATCATGACGCTCGGCGGCGATGCCGGCATGCGGATGATCGAGAATGTCGTGGCGCACCTGGCGCGACGGGTGAAGACGAAGGCTGCCTGACGCGAGAGCTTATAGTCCCAAAGTTTCGATACCCCCATGTACTCGGAAAGAGTGCGTGGGGGCGCTTTTGCCTTGAAAGAGCCAACAAGCCACGGAAGACATTCAATGTCGGCGGGGCCTTTGTTCGGTGATTTCAAGGATACTCAAGGGCGGTTTCTTCGCCATGCTTACCGTCTTGACGGTGGTCGGCATCGGCATCGTCGTACCGCGGCCGCTCTGGCATGACGAGCCGGTTGGAAAAGCCGAGCGCTCACAGCAAATCCTCATGCTCAGCAATCCCATCCACACGGATATTGCCATTCCCGTCGATGGCGACCTCCTGAGCCGTTTCGCATTCCTGCGGACCGCCGGGCTCGATCTCGACAACCCAAACCTGCGCTATTTCGTTTTCGGCTGGGGTGGCCGCAGCTTCTATATCGAGACGAAGACATGGGCCGATTTGAAGGCGGATCCTGTCCTGAAGAGCTTCACGCTGGACCGCTCCGTCATCCATGCAGAGCTGGCGGGTGATACTCCGCTGGATGCTCCAGCCGTCACCGTGATTAGCATCGACGCCGAGGGATTGGAGCGGCTCAAGCAATTCATTCTCGCCAGCTTTGATCGCTCCGACAGTGGCCCGATATCCTTGCCTGGCAGCAATTACGGACCAAGCGATGCGTTCTTCGAAGCACGGGGCTATTTCAACGCGCTGATGGGATGCAATACCTGGACGGCTGCCGGGCTGAGGCAGGCGGGATTGACCTCAGGCCTCTGGACGTCGCTGCCTTGGATGTTGCGAATGTCCTTGCGTCTGCATAATGAGGATGGGCGCTTTGCGGCAAGCCATACCTTGCCTTGAGGTGGTTTGACTTGCTTCCGGTTGTATCCTAATCTTTGCGTCGTTCCTGTGGGGCACATCGGCATCGGGCCGAAAGGGCTAGGCCTGCCCGCTGATATCATTCAGCAGGAGTCTGCCTATGCCAACCCTCGATACCTACCGTAAACAAGCGAAGCTCTTGATGCGCTGGCACCGTGAGCGTGACTATTCCATTGGCGGAAGAGTGCGAACGCTCGATCGTTTCAAGGAGCTGACGGATCGCGAGATCCTGGCGATGAAGTTCCCTCTCTCATTGGCGCAGGAGATCGTTGCGGTCGAGGTCGGGCACAAGAGCTGGGCCGAGTTGAAGGTTGTGGCGGCTGATGCGCCGAAGATGCCGCCCGCATCAGCGGAGCCGCCGGTTTTCAAGAGCATCATTCCTATCCTTTTCGTGCGGGATGTGACTGCGAGTGCGGCCTTCTTCAGGGAGAAGCTGGGTTTCTCAGAGGATTTCCTGCATGGATCGCCGCCGTTCTATGGAGCGGTGTCGCGCGATGGTATCTGGATTCACCTGCGGCTCGTCTATGTGCCCTATTTTGCCGCCGCTGCGGCGAAGGAAAAATCGCTCATCCTCGCCTCTATCGAGGTCTCGAATGTCCAGGGGTTGTTCGAGGAGTTCAAGCAGAGGGATGTTGAGTTCGCACAGCCGCTGATGAAGCAGGCCTGGGGTGGCACTGATTTTCACGTGCGCGATCCGGATGGCAACGTGATCTCGTTTGTTACGTTCAGGTCGTAACACTTTGATCTATCGAGGGTTGCCGCAAAGCGGCCACCCTTACATATCCTCGCAATCCTGCCAGCCTTCCTCGAAGACAAGCTTGTCGAGCGGCAGGCGATCGCGCCATCCCTTCACGGCGAGCTCCGGCATGTCGTAGAGCTCGTCGACATAGCCGACACAGAGCCAAGCAACGATCTTCACGTGCTCGGGTATGCCAAGGATCGCCTTGATGGCATCCTCGTGGAAGATGCTGACCCAGCCGACGCCGACGCCTTCGGCCCGTGCGGCAAGCCAGAGATTTTGGACGGCGCAGACGGTCGAGTAGACATCGGTATCCGGATTATGGGTACGACCGAGCACGACCGGACCGCCGCGTTTGGTGTCGCAGGTGATGCAGATGCTGAGCGGCGCCTTGCGGATGCCTTCCAGCTTCAGCCGCTGATATTGCGCGCGGCGATCACCCTCGAACATCCGGCAGGCTTCTTCGTTGGCCTGATGAAATGCTTGCCACACGCGTTCGCGCGTCTCGCCCTGGCGGATGAGAACGAAGTTCCACGGCTGCATGAAGCCGACGGATGGGGCGGAGTGGGCCGCCTCGAGCAGGCGCCTGACGAGGTCATCGGGCAGGGGATCGGGCCGGAACTGGTCGCGAACGTCGCGTCGCGTTTCGATGGCGCGGTACACGGCATTGCGTTCTTCTTCGGTAAAGGCGCCGGCTGCAACCAGATGATCCGCGGTGTTGGCAGGGGCATTGGCCAGCGAAGCTGCAGAGGTGCCGGCGGGATTTTCAAAGATAGGCATGTTCAACCATGGTTTCGTAGATAGTGATGGTTCGTCGGTCGATGCTGTCCATCCTCGCATATCGGGCTGAAGCACAGCTTAGCGTCGGATCGCAAACGGCATTTACAGTGCGGCTTTTCTTGGGCCAACGTATAACAGCTGCCCAATCGCCTTGAAGACGCCACAAGGGCGATCCATGCGGGTGCCGAAATAACCATTCATGTGGAGCCGGGGGGCAGGGAAGCCCGTGGGATCTGCGTCAAAATGATCAAGGAGACCTGAGATGCCAAAAACCGATGTGTCCGGCCTGTCGATGCTTGGCAGCCAAACGGAAACGGCTGCCAACCCCGAATCCGCCGTTCTGGAAAAAGTGCCGGCGGGCCATGCCGGCACGGACTATGTCGTGCGCTTCACCGCGCCTGAATTCACCTCGCTTTGCCCGATGACGGGACAGCCGGATTTTGCCCATATCGTCATCGACTATGTCCCGAACGAATGGCTGGTGGAATCGAAGTCGCTGAAGCTCTTCCTTCATTCCTTCCGCAATCATGGTGCCTTCCACGAGGATTGCTCGATCTACATCGCCAAGCGTCTGGTGGAGCTGCTGGAGCCGAAGTGGCTGCGCATCGGCGCCTACTGGTATCCGCGCGGCGGCATCCCGATCGATGTTTTCTGGCAGACCGGCAAGCCGCCGGAAGGCGTCTGGCTGCCGGATCAGGGCGTTCAGCCCTATCGCGGCCGAGGCTGAATGAAAAAGCCGCCATCCGAGGATGGCGGCTTTTTGCAAGGTCTATAGCGGTTTCGGCTCAGGCAAACGAGCTGTCGTCGTCGCTGTTGTCGAACGAATCGTCATTGGCGTCGTCCTCAGCGTCCTGGGCAGCATCCTGGGCGTAATCGGCCGCGCTCTGATCATTCTGATCGCTATTATCGCCGTTGCCGAAATAGTTGTTGTTGATGATGGTTTCCTGCACCGGCTGTTCGGCTGCGTTGGCTGCCGTGCCTCCGAAGAGGCCGCTGCCGGCATTGCCGCCAAAGAGACCGCCGCCTGTGCCGCCGAGATGCGGGCTGAAGAGGCTGGAGAGCGATTCCGCCAGCATCACGCCGCCGGCCACGCCGGCTGCAGTGCCGAGCGCGCCGCGCAGGAAGCTGCCGCCGGCGGAAGGAGCCGCGGCCTGTTGGGTCCAGGGGCCGGATGGCTGTGGTTGCGGCTGGCCGCCCCATGGGCCGGGCTGCTGTTGCGGGGCATTGCGGGCATAATCGTCATAGAGGCGACCCTGCTGCTGCGGGCTGGCGGCCTGCGGCGCGGGCGAACGCTGCTGTTGCTGGCCGCCGCCGAAGAGCGAGCCTATTCCGCCGAGGAAACCGCCGCTCTGGCCCTGCGGCTGATTGGCTTGGGCGTTCTGCTGCTCGAGTTCGTGCACACGCGCTTCGAGCTGCTGGATGCGATCGGCCGCAGCCTTCATGCCCTGTTCCTGCATGATGACGGCCTGCGCCAGGAAATAGGGCGCATAGGGCTGGTCGCGAACCGACTGGTTGATGAAGGTCTCTGCATCGGCGTCGCGCTGGGTACTGGAAGCGGTGCGCACGCGATCGAAGAGAGAGGCGAGCAATTGACGTTCTTCAGGCGACATGATGGCCTCCTTGGCAATCTGTTGCTGCAAATTCGGGGCGCGATTCCTCTCGCGCTGACCTGACGTAGGATCCAATCTCGGCTTTTCAAAGCCTTTCAAGTTACATTTCGGTAATCCGCAACCATAACACCATGTTGTCAGCCGCTATTCCCGCCTTGTCTTTTTCCAGCATTGTTTTACGCATTGAGTCGCACTATGTGCGGTGAACGACGCATCATGCTGGAGAGTTGAATGAACGACGAAGACGAACAGGAAGACAAGAAGACCGAGCTGCCTTTGGGCAAGGACGCGGAGGCGAATCTTTTCAAGTCGCGTTCGATCTTCATCTATGGCGGCATCACCCAGGAGCTGGCGCAGAAGGTGTGCTCGCAGCTCGTAGCGCTTGCCGCCGCCAGCGACGACGATATCCGCATCTATGTGAATTCGCCTGGCGGCCATGTCGAATCCGGCGATTCCATTCACGACATGATCAAGTTCATCAAGCCGAAGGTTTGGATGATCGGCACGGGCTGGGTCGCTTCCGCCGGCGCGCTGATCTATGTCGCCGCTCCGAAGGAGCGCCGCATCTGCCTGCCGAACACGCGCTTCCTGCTGCACCAACCGTCCGGCGGCACGCGCGGCATGGCCTCCGATATCGAAATCCAGGCCCGCGAAATCATCAAGATGAACGAGCGCCTGAACAAGATCTTCTCGGAAGCCACCGGCCAGCCCGTCGAGCGCATCGCGAAGGATACGGACCGCGACTATTGGCTCTCCGCCGAGGAAGCCAAGTCCTACGGCCTCGTCTCGCGCATCGTGACCTCGCAGGCGGATATCTGACCTAGCGGGTTTTGCCGATTGCTTCGAGCGCCTTCGCTTGCCAGACGGCAGGCGGGGGCGTTTTGCTTTTTGAGGTTTTCGATCCGGATCGGCTTTGATCGGAAGAAATAAGCTGGCGACGGAAAAATCCGTCGCCAGCCTTCGCCACTCGAGAGGGTGCAACGTTTCCGGAGGTGGCGAACTCGAAAGATTGCCGCTGCTCTAGAGGGATGTCCGAGGCCGGTTGCAGGTACGATCTGGCTTGCCGACCGTCACACCGAAATGGCCCCCGGAACGCCGCCGCAGTGCCGATTCAGGCGTCCATGGAGCCGTATGAGCGAGGCGCATCTGCCTCTCCTTCTTCCTGATCTCGATTGCGGGTCACGGTGCCGGCGCAGAGTGGCGCGACGCAGAGCAATAGGGCCAGCAACCAGAAGGCGCCGGGCAGGCCCAGATGATCCGCGGCGAAGCCAACGCCGGCCGGGCCGACCAGGACGCCTGCATAGCCGGTCATGGTGATCGCCGCGACCGCCAGGCCAGCCGGCATGACTTTCTGCGCGCCGCCCTTGCGGAAAAGAACCGGGACGATGTTGGAGGCGCCGAGGCCGATCAGCAGGAAGCCGCTCATGGCAATTATCGCGATCGGGCTGAGGAGAAGGATGGCAAAACCCGCTATCG
The DNA here is from genome assembly GCF_000359745.1 of Rhizobium freirei PRF 81. Classification (GTDB taxonomy): domain Bacteria; phylum Pseudomonadota; class Alphaproteobacteria; order Rhizobiales; family Rhizobiaceae; genus Rhizobium; species Rhizobium freirei. Next base: position 370,696 of record NZ_AQHN01000055.1, on the reverse strand, counting down.
CGACCACGCCGCCCCATAGCATGATCGCCTTGTCTCCGAACCTGGCGGTGACGGCATCGCCGCCCAGGCGACCCATTGTCATCGCGACCGCGAACAGCATGTAGCCGAGACCGCCATGGCTTGCATCGACCCTCCCTTGAGTGGTGAGGAGCAGGGCGCTCCAGTCGAGGATGGCGCCTTCGACGAGGAAGGTGATGGCGGCAAGAGCCGCAAGCAGCAGCACGAAGCCGCGGGGCATGACAAAGAGCGGCGCATCCTCCGCTTGGACGGTGCGCAGCAGCCGCGGCCAAGCGGCGACCATGGCGACGATCATCACGGCCGAACATAGCAGCGTGGCGACGAGCGGACCGGCCTTGGCGGACAGGAGGAGCGTGACGACCAGGGAGCCGATGAAGCCGCCGATGCTGAACAGCGCATGGAAGCCGGACATCAACGGTCGGTCCGCGCCTTTTTCGACTTCGACGGCGTGAATGTTCATGGCAACATCCAGCGATCCCAGGCAGGCGCCGAAAGCCGCGAGCGCGATACCGAGGGTGAAGGGCGTGCTGGCCACGGTTAAGGTCGGCAAGATGAGCGCAAGGCCCAAGCCGCCCGCGATGATGATCGGCTTGCTGCCGTAGCGCGCGCTCAACATGCCGGTGGCAAGCATTGCAGCGACGGAACCGAGCCCCAGGCAAAGCAGCAGCATACCGAGCACGCCGTCATCGACGCCAAGACGATCCTTGGCGAATGGGACGAGCGGCGCCCAGCAGGCGAGGGCAAAACCCGCGACCAGAAAGGCAAGGCGTGTTGCCAGCCGGGTTTCCGGCCGATCGGTGGATTGCATGATGGTTCCTCGTCTTTCGAGATTAGGAGGATGGAGTGACGTCGCGCAGCCGCAGGAGCGAGAAACCAGCTTCGATGGCCGCCTTCTCGTCATCGCCAGGCAGGTCATCCTCGACAACAAGCCAGTCGATATCCGCAGCGCCGCCGATCCGGTGCGGCGCGCGTTCGTGAAATTTCTCGGATGTGATCAGCGCGATGCGTGCTGCGCTTCTTCTAAGAAGCGTCCGTTTGAAGATCGCATCTGCATGTTCGTACACGCTGATGCCGCCTCTTGCCGAAATGGCGCAGACGCCCAGAAAGCAGCGGCCGATGTTCATGGCTTCGACGGCGGCAACCGCGGAAGCATCGACGCTGCCGCCGACAATGGGATTGACCGCCCCGCCGATCAGCACGAGCGGAATATCGCCGCGCTTCATGACCGCGGCGGCTATGTCGATGGAATTCGTCGCGATCATCGCTTCCAGGTTCTTCGGCAGCAGTTCCACGATCTCAAGGTTCGTGCTGCCGCTGTCGAGAAACAGAAACTCCCCTGGTTCGATCATCGCAACGGCCGCGCGCGCCAAAGCCCGTTTGCGCTCGGATTCCTGTCCGATCCGTGCGGACATGGGTTGCGAGGGCGTCAGGAGAGGCAGTGCGCCGCCGTAGACGCGCCGGCATTTGCCTTCTGCGGCCAGCGCCCGCAGATCGCGGCGCACGGCGTCCTCGGAAACATTGAACTCCACGGCAAGCGATGCGGCGACGATCTGCCGTCCCTCTGCAAGCCGTGCCTCGATGACATCTCGGCGGGATAATGGAAGTGAATTGCTCATAAACTTTCATTATCGTGTGTAAACAAGAGAGTCAATTTACATGTTTATGCACGATTAGAGCCGATGACGATGCATATGGCGATCGACTTGATCGCCGCTGCCGCCACTTTGCCTCGAAACTGCACTTGCACGCCCGACGCTTGTAATGCTCCATGCGGGTTCAATCGCTCTTCCTATGAGTCTCCGTCGCCATGCTCAAAGACTTCTCCGTCCAAAGCCTCTTCATGGGGTGCCTCACGGCCTTTGTCGGCTTTGCCAGCTCCTTTGCAGTCGTCTTTCATGGTCTGCAGGTTGTCGGCGCGACGGACGCGCAAGCAGCATCGGGCCTGATGGCGCTTTCTGTTGCGATGGGTCTTTGCGCCATTGTGCTCAGCGTGGTGACCAGATTGCCGATCAGCATTGCCTGGTCGACGCCCGGAGCGGCGTTACTCGCAAGCGGTGGAGCGATCGAGGGTGGTTTTCCGGCGGCGGTCGGCGCGTTCCTCATCTGCGGTATATTGATCGTCATCGCCGGGCTCTTTCGCCCGTTCGGCCGTGCCGTTGCCGCCATCCCGGCGCCGCTGGCCAATGCCATGCTCGCCGGCGTTCTGCTCGGTCTTTGCTTCGCGCCGGTGAAGGCGATCGCCTTCAATCCGGCTTTCGGCCTGCCGATCATTCTTGCCTGGATCGTCGTCGGCGCGTTCAAGAGGCTCTGGGCTGTGCCGGCCGCCCTTGCTGCCTTTGCTCTCGTTCTGGCCTTCGGCGTGAAAATACCGGACGGCGCACTTGGCTCGATCGAGCATTCGCTGTTGCCGACGGTCGAATTCGTAAAGCCGGTCTTTACGCTTGCCGGCATCGTGTCCATCGCGCTGCCGCTGTTCATCGTGACGATGGCCTCGCAGAACATACCGGGCATCGTCGTGCTCAAGGTGCATCACTACGATCCGAAGCCGGGGCCGCTGTTTGCCGTGACCGGCCTATTCTCGCTTCTCGCCGCTCCTTTCGGCGGTCATGCCGTCAATCTTGCCGCCATTACCGCCGCCATGTGCGCCGGGCAGGATGCACATGCCGATCCCAAACGGCGCTATTGGGCGGCGATCACCGCCGGCATCGGCTACGTCATTCTGGGCCTGCTTGCGAGCGCCGTCACGGCTTTCGTCGCGCTTGCGCCGCCGATTCTGATCGAGGCCGTCGCCGGTCTGGCGCTTGTCGGTGCGCTGTCGAATTCGGCGCTGAATGCGTTTCAGCAGCCGGAATCGCGAGAGGCTGCCGCGATCACGTTTCTTGTGACGGCATCGGGCGTTTCCTTCGGCGGGATTTCCGGCGCCTTCTGGGGGCTGATCGCGGGCGGGCTGATGTTGGCGCTGTCGCGCGGCGTGCAGATGCTGAAGACGTGACCAAGGGGTTGCTTCTTTTCGATCCGGCGGCTATAAGCGCGGCCATGAAGTTGACTGGCGCAAAGATTTCCGAACAGATTGCACGTGGGCGCGTAGCCTTGCGTGACAATACGCGCGCCCTTACCTCGCTTCTTCTCCTCGGCCTTACGCGCGGTTGCCGGGTCCGTTGAGGAGCGCCCGGCGGCCGAAAAGCCCGCTGGCCATCGCTCCTCGTGACTTACCCTAAAATCGACAGCATACCCGCAAAGGGTCCGCATTTATCATCGCCAAGCCGCATGCGATCGGCTAAGACGCGGGATAAAATGACGGGAAAGGAAGAGACGAGACCATGGACGCGAACAGCCATTCCCCCAAAGGCATGCCCGAAGCGACGGTAAAATACCGCGCTTATCCGCAGATCAACATTCCCGACCGGACCTGGCCGTCCAAGGTCATCACCAAGGCGCCGATCTGGTGCTCGGTCGACCTGCGCGACGGCAATCAGGCGCTCGTCGATCCAATGGGTCACGACCGCAAGGCGCGCATGTTCCAGTTGCTGCTGGATATGGGCTTCAAGGAAATCGAGATCGGCTTCCCCTCGGCCTCCCAGACCGACTTCGACTTCGCCCGCTGGTGCATCGAGCAGGGCAATGTGCCTGCCGACGTATCGTTGCAGGTTCTGGTGCAGTGCCGTCCGGAATTGATCACCCGCACCTTCGAGGCGCTGAAAGGCGCCAACAAGCCGATCGTGCATTTCTACAATTCCACCAGCGAATTGCAGCGCCGCGTGGTGTTTGCCAAGGACGTGCACGGCATCAAGCAGATCGCTGTCGATGCAGCCAAGATGATCAGCGACATGGCGGCCAAGGCTGGCGGCGGCTACCGCTTCGAATATTCGCCGGAAAGCTTTACCGGCACTGAGCTGGATGTGGCTCTGGAAATCTGCAACGCGGTCATCGACGTCATGAAGCCGACGCCGGACAACAAGCTGATCATCAACCTGCCGTCCACCGTGGAAATGGCGACGCCGAACATCTATGCCGACCAGATCGAGTGGATGTGCCGCAACCTCGACAATCGCGAAAATCTGATCATCTCCCTGCATCCGCACAATGACCGCGGCACGGGCATCGCAGCCGCCGAGCTGGCGCTGATGGCCGGTGCCGACCGCGTCGAAGGCACCTTGTTCGGCAATGGCGAGCGCACAGGCAATGTCGATGTCGTCACCATGGCGTTGAACATGTTCACGCAAGGGGTCGATCCGGAGCTGGATTGCTCGAACATCGAGCGCATGAAGGAAGTCTTCGAATATTCCAACCAGATGGCGATCGGCGAGCGTCACCCTTACGTCGGCGAGCTGGTCTACACCGCCTTCTCCGGTTCGCATCAGGATGCGATCAACAAGGGCATGAAGGCGGCGAAGGTCGCCAACGATCCGGTTTGGGAAGTGCCCTATCTGCCGATCGACCCGCAGGATGTCGGCCGCACTTATGAGGCGATCATCCGCATCAACTCGCAGTCGGGCAAGGGCGGCATCGCTTACATCATGCAGCAGGACTACGGGCTGAACCTGCCGCGCAATCTCCAGGTGGAATATCGCGAGGAGATCCAGCGCATTACCGACGAGGAAGGCAAGGAATTGCCGTCCAAGCGCATCTACGAGCATTTCATCGAGCGTTATGTCACCCAGCCCGGAGGCCGGATTCGCTTTATCGATCATCACACTTTCGCCGATCCCGAACACAAGGGTCAGCGTATCGTTGCGGCCGAGATTTCCGACAATGGCGAGGCGAAACGCATCGAAGGCCGTGGCAATGGCCCGATCGACGGCTTCATCAACGCGCTTTCGATCTATCTCGGCGTTTCGATGTCCGTCGAGGACTATTCCGAGCACTCGCTGCAGCATGGCTCCAACGCGGCGGCGATTTCGTATGTCGAGGTTTCCTATCCGGACGGCAAGCTCTTCGGTGCCGGCATCAATACGAACATTGTCGCCGCTTCCCTTGAGGCGATCGTTTCGGCCGCAAACCGCGTGCTCGATATCAAGGCTGCTAAGGGCTGAAATCCAATCCACTAAATTCAGTGAAAATCGATCCCCTCGATATCGTCGGGGGGATTTTTCGTTCTGCTTATGGCGAGCAGTTTGGTAGGCGGGGTAGCCGTTTCACAATGACTTGCGATAGACGACAAATCCGGAGCGCTCCGCGATCTTGTCGTAAACGCGCATTGCCTTGGCGTTCGTTTCATGCGTCTGCCAGTAGACGCGATGCGAGCCAGCCTGCCGGGCCTGTGCATAAACGGCTTCAATCAATGCCGATCCGATGCCCGTTCCCCGCGCCGTTTCGTCGGTGAACAGATCCTGCAAGTAGCAGCTTGGCTCGACGGCTATGGTGCTGCGGTGGAAGAGATAATGCGACAGCCCGAGCAGCCGGCCATTTCTTTCGGCCACGAGTGCGTGCATGGGTTCATAGGCATCGAAGAAGCGCTGCCACGTCATCTGCGTGATATTGGCCGGAAGGGCTGTTGCCTCGAAGCGCCCGTAAAACCTGTTGTAGCCTTCCCATAGGATAAGCCACTGCTCATGGTCTTGCGGTGTCACGAATCGGATCAGAAAATCGTCGGCCATTGCATTTTAGTCCATGTAGAGAAGAATCGCGGCCAGCGCTGAAGCTGGCCGTCGCCGAAGGACGGAGACACCGTCCTCGCTGCATTCATGGCTTCTGATTGGCAAGCTCATCGCGCTGCTTCGTCAGGCGCTCAAGCTCTTCCTCTTGCTCGGAGATGCGCTCCGACGTCCGTTCTTCGTCGGCCGCGCCGGAGAAGGCGGTGGCCTGTTCGATCAGTTCGCGAAGATTTTCCCTGATCACCGCTATGCGTCTGTCGATTTCCGGAATGGTGAGCAGAACGTCGGACATATTGAAACTCCAGCGAGGATATCAATCCAGTGCGATTATCGCATAGCATTATCCATCGGCCGGCGGGTCGCCGCAAGCCGTAAAGCGAGCGGCGCTCTATCAGATTTCGGCTGATACTCTGTTGGCGATCTGGTCGAGCATAGCATCCGAGGATGGGCCGACAACGGCATAGGTCGCGCCGTCGCGGTACCAGGAGACGATGCTGACATCGTCCTTGATGGTTTCGTCGAAATTGTTGCTGTTCGCCACGCCGTCTGTCTTGGTGAAACAAATGGCGACGACGTCCCCGTCGAGATTCTTGTAGATTAGCTGACCCACAGGCTTGCCGCTGGCGATGAACATGCGGGCGCCCTGGAAGACGAGGCCGTCGGCGGCAAGATCCGGAAAATTGAACTTCACGCCGACCGTGCTCGACAGCCACTTGCTGATCTCATCCTGTTCGCTGGCCTGCAACTCGACCATGTGGCGCGATTGCCGCGAATAGACGCGATGATACGCCGCGATATCATCCAGCCAATTGCGCATCGCGATCTGCGCCTGGGTAGGGGGGCTGGCTGCAGGCACCTGGGCCGGCTGCATGCCGAAAAGGTAGCCGATACCGCCACCGAGCACGAACAAAATCAGCGCCGCGGCAAGCGACTGCCGGCCTGTCGGCGCAAGCTTGAATGACGGTCGCGCGAGCCGGGGAGAAGGGTCGCGCGTCTTTGGAGCCTGAGCGCTCTTGATGGATCGCACGAGCGCCAGGGGCACCGGCTCTTTCAACACTTCGTCGAGAGCCTTGCGGCCGACATCGGAGCCATGTCTCAATTCATCGAGAATCCGCCGGGCCTCGGGATCGGAGGCGACCAGCTTTTCCAGCTCTTCCTTTTCGTCACGGCTCATTTCGCCGTCCATGAGGGCGGACAAGCGAACTTCGAGCGGCATTTTCTTCATGTCCTGCAATGCTTAAAACCTTCGAGACGAACGGTTATGGCCTTGGGAGGCGAGGTAAAGACGAGCGCTGGAGAGCCGTGAGGCCAATGCCGACTGGGGAATGCCGAGAATCTCGGCCGCCTGCTTGTAATTATGCCCTTCGACATCGACCAGCAGGAAGACACTGGCAAATCCTTCGGGCAAAGATGTGACCAAGCGATGGGCTTCTCCAGCTTCCACAGGATTTGGGTGCAGGCTGGCTGCAGGCTCGCCCTGCTCGAGAGCGTTGCCCTTGGAGGGGCGCAGCTTGTGACGCCGGGCTTCATCGACCCATTGATTCCGAGCCATCGTATAGAGCCAGCTTTCCAGCTTGCCGGTGCCGTTCCAGAGGTGGAACTTGGCTATGCCGCGCTGACAGACGCCTTGGACGAGCTCATCGGCTTCGGTGAGGTCGCCGGTCAGAGTCACTGCGAAGCGCCGCAGCTTCGGAAGAAGCCCGACCAGGTCGCGTCTGATATCGATGGCTGCTGCTACCGGCGTGTGCATGGTCGTTCCAAAGAGGCGTTGGAGGTTGTGGCGTCGACGACGTCTTCCCGCAAATGTGGGCCTTCCCCTTGGAAAGGGCGATGCGAACGGAATGATCGTCCTGTGTTGGTATGAACCATTTTTGTGCCGCTTCGCAAGTCTTCAAAAGCACCCGCGTGGTTGCCTGTTATCGAGCTGGCGATGCGCCGGGATGCCATCGGATCACTCCTCAATAAACGACACGACCCTTGAGCGATTGCAGCAGCGAGCGATAGGCCCAGGTGTTTTCGCCGCCACGATCGCGGATTTCGACGAGTTGCACGCGTGCGCCCTGAACGTCGCCCTGTTCGAGCAGCGCCTGTCCCATGTATGAGCGCGCAAGAATGTAGTTCGCATCGTGCTGCAGAGCCTTGCGATAGTAGCTCATGCCGAGCTCCATGCGGCCGGCCTTGCGATTGGAATAGCCGAGATAATTGAGGATGCGCGGATCGTTCTGGTTCCTGGCCAGCTTCAGAACGGTGATGGCATTCTCATACTGGCCGGCATAGGCGAATTCGCGCGCGGCCTGGAAAAGCTGGTTGTCGTTGAAGCCGCTTTCGTTCGGCTTCACGCATTCCTTCTTGTCCTTGTCCCACACCTTGCCGCCGGTGCATTCGGTCGTCGTTTTACTCTTCTGCGGTGGGGCCGTTTCATCGCTTTCCGAGCCGGCAGCAAGAACCTGCAGGCTGGTGGCGAGCAAAAATCCGGCAGCGATCGTCGCTATTGCGGAGCTCTTTATCGAGACCTTGAGACCCATGTTATCCTCCGGGATTCCGAGGTTGCAATTGTAGCTCGGCATCTTAGAAAACGCCACTGATACGACGAGGTCTATGGCCGCAAAACGTGGGTCAAGGCGCAAGAATATCAACGCCGTCCGCATCCACGCCGTCGCCAGCGATGTTGAGGCTATAGCGTTCGGCCTTCAACTCCCAGGCGCCGGCTCGGCCGGCGATCGTGAAAAGATTGTAGGCTGCGGGCGGCTTCAAGCCACCGACGTTCTGGGAGGCCGATGCGATACCGACAACCGGCACCGGGCCGGCGTGGCCGTGCAGCCAGTGCAAAGTATTAAGATGGGTATGGCCGTGAAGAACCAGTTCGGCCCCGCCGGTCGAGACGGCCGCCGCAAAGCGGCGAATGCCGATCATGCGCTTGTAGAAGCTGGTTGCGCCGCGGATGGGCGGATGATGGATCATGACGATGCGAAAGAGCCCGGCGTCCCCGGCAGCACGAAGCATGTTCACCGTCTCGCGCGCCTGGCGGGCGGAATAAAAGCCGCTGGCGGCAAAAGGCGGCGTGGCGACGGCGGTCGAGCATCCGATGAGCGCGACCTGATCGCGAATGCGAAGATACGGGAAGACACGCTGATCCTCCCGCCACTCGGCAGGGGCGCGGTCGCCTCTGACATAGGGATACCAGGCGCGCATGGCCTTCTCGTAGGCGCCGGGCACATAGGCATCGTGATTGCCGGGAACGACCGAAGTGTTCAGGGGATCGCCGACCAGCTTCAGCCATGTTGCCGCCGTCTCGATCTCGATGCCGCTCGCAAGGTTGACGAGATCGCCCGTTACGGCGAGATGGTCGGCCTGCTTCGCCTTGATATCGTCGAGAAGCAGGTCAAGCGTATTGCCAAAAAGATGCTTGCGCCGGTTCCTGTGCCAGTTCACAAATCCGGTAATGCGTTTGGAGGCGAGCTCTCTGATCGAAAGGCGCGGCAGCGGGCCGAGGTGAATATCGGAAATATGCGCTAGCTTGAACATGGGATGAGACATAGCCCAGTCTATCGTCAAAACAAATAGATCGCCCGTTTGATTGCAGGGCGAGGGATGAAGGTTCGTGCATGAGTGAGAAGGTTGGCCGGAGCGAAAAGACGAGCGCATGGGCATGGCTCTTCGGCCGAGCATTGCATGTATATTTCGTGATGACGCGCAGCATGACGCTTGGCGTGCGCGCGGCGTGCTTCGACAGCGAAGGGCGGATCTTTCTGGTACGGCATTCCTATATCGCCGGCTGGCACATGCCCGGCGGCGGTGTCGAGCGCCACGAAACGGTGGCGCAGGCGCTTGAGAAGGAGTTGCGCGAGGAAGGCAATCTGGTGATCTCAGGCGAGCCGCAGCTCTTCCACGTTTATTTCAACAACCGCATCAGCAAACGCGATCATGTCGTCTTCTACCGTGTCGAGGTAACGCAGACCGCGCCGCGCATGGCGGATCGTGAAATCGTCGAAACCGGGTTCTTTCCGCGCAACGCACTTCCTCCGGGTACAACGCAGGCGACATATCGCAGGCTGGAGGAGCTGGAAGGGGCTGAGCGCCCCTCCAGCTACTGGTAGCCGCCCGCCGGTGGCGGGAGACTTGTGCTCTCCAATCAGGCCGCTTTCGCGAGCTGCTCCCGGCCATGCGGACGATCGAAATCCAGCTCGGGGCCGACGGGAACGATGCCGGTCGGATTGATCGTCTTATGGCTGCGATAATAGTGATTCTTGATGTGATCGAGATTCACGGTCTCCGCCACGCCGGCAACCTGATAGAGGTCTCTCAGATATGCCGTTAGGTTCGGATAGTCGGCGATGCGGCGGATGTTGCATTTGAAATGGCCGACATAGACGGCGTCGAAACGCACGAGCGTGGTGAACAGCCGCCAATCGGCTTCGGTCAGACCTTCTCCGAACAGGTAGCGTTGCGTCGACAGCCTGGTGTCGAGCATATCGAGGGTTTCAAAGAGGTGGCGGACACTGTCCTCGTAGGCGTCTTGCGCCGTCGCGAAGCCCGCTTTGTAGACGCCGTTGTTGACCCTGTCGTAGACGAGTTCGTTCAGGGCATCGATATCGGCGCGCAGATCGGCGGGATAGAAATCCTCCCTGGAGCCGGTCAATGCGTCGAATGCGCTGTTGAACATGCGGATGATTTCGGCCGACTCGTTGTTGACGATCGTTCCCGTCTGCTTGTCCCAGAGAACGGGGACGGTCACCCGGCCGGAATAGTGCGGGTCGGCCCTGACGTAGATTTCCCACAGCGCCTTGGCGCCGAAAAGGGGATCGATCGTTCCGCCGTCTTTCCCTTTGAATTCCCAGCCGTTTTCCAGCATCAGGGGATCGACGATCGAGACCGGGATCAGATCTTCCAGTTTCTTCAGCTTGCGGACGATCAGCGTTCGGTGTGCCCAGGGGCAGGCGAGCGAAACATAGAGGTGGTAACGTCCGGCCTGAGCCTTGAAGCCGCCCGTTCCGGTTGGGCCGGCTGCGCCGTCAGGCGTGATCCAGTTGCGGAACTGCGACGCGGCGCGCTTGAAATGGCCTTTCGTCTTTTCGGTGTCGTACCAGACGTCGTGCCAGACGCCGTCAACCAACATGCCCATCGTTCTGTCCTTTCGGAATGAGATTTGAGAGGGAAGATACGGCATGGCCGTCAAATTTCGAGATGATAAACGCTGAACACTGCGTAGCTGGCGTGATCGTCGGATGCATCCACTGATTTTGTCCTTGGATTTTGTGCTGCCGTCATCATGCGGACATCATCTTGCATCAACAGATGGCAGCATGCATTTTGCATTGGACGCGCCGGATATTTCCTGCTATCGGGCTTGTCATATTTTGAGGACCACTTGACATGAAAGTTACCAGAAGCCTGCGACGACGCCGATGATCCCGAACGCTCGACGAGCGCCTTCGAGAACAATTCCGTCTGTCTATTCGGTTTCCTTGGTCTAATGTACAAGCACGATCTGATCTACCTCACTGAGGATGCGTCGCACGACGCTGTCATCGAACTCATCAACGAAGAAGCATTCGGCCCGGGTCGGTTTACGCGTGCCGCGGCGCGGATTCGCGAGCAAGGCCCGCATGACCGCTCGCTGTCCTTCATCTGCGCCGACGACGGCGAGACGATCGCCTCGGTACGGATGACGCCGGTTCTTGCCGGCATGGTCAAAGGGCACTTGCTCGGACCGCTTGCCGTGCGGCCCTCGCATAAGAACAGGGGTATCGGTCGCGAGCTTGTGCGGATCGCCGTCGAGGCAGCCAAGCGCAGCGGTTCCGAAGCCGTCATCCTCGTAGGCGACCCGCCATACTACTGCCCGCTCGGCTTCGAAACGGTTGCTTACAACGCCCTGGCTTTCCCAGGCCCGGTCGATCCGAACCGCGTCCTGGTCGTGCCGATTGCCGCCGACACGCATGCGCGGCTGCAGGGTTCTATCGCCTGGCGCGATGATTATGCCTCGGCTATCGCGGACGAAGACGAAGATCTCGACGACATGATGCAGCGGACGGCGATTGCCGTCTAAGCCCTGCGATCTATGGAAAAAACGTTGCCGCGCCGCGATCAGCGAGGCGACAGTTTCTTTTGCAGGAAGAAGCGGGTGCGGCCGACGGGGAAGTTCGGCAATTCACCGAAGATCGCATAACCCTGCCGCTGATAGGCGCGCAGCGCCTGCGGATTGAACGTATCGATCCAGGCACCGAAACAGCCGCGGGCTGCCGCTTCGGCTTCCGCCGCCTCGAGCAGCTTGCCCGCCGTGCCCTGGCCGCGCAAGGTTTCCGGCACGAACAGCCATTGCGTGAACAGCCATCCCCACGCCGTGTAGCCGGAAATGCCGCCGATGGTCTTGCCGTTCTCGTCACGGATCAGCACCGCCAGCGATCGCCTCTCAGATGGGCCGATATCGGCGGCATTGAAGGCTGTCAGGCCTTCGCCGATCGCCGCAAGATCGGCTTCCGAGGGGGCGTCGGTTATATCGAATTGCGTCATCATATTCACCGTCCTTCACGCCACCATGTGGCCGAGAAGGCAAAGAGGAGTACGGCAAGACCGGCAAAGCCAGCGAACAGGGGCAGACTATTGATCCCCTTCAGCACGGTTTCGTCGGTCATGCGGATGGTCAGTCGCTGGCCGTCCGCGACGCGCACGGCGCCGCGAACGGGCAGGATCTGCGGAACCGTGACGCCGCCATTTGCGCCTGCGACGCGGGTGACGAGGCCCTTGGTTTTCTGCGCCAGGGGCTTCAGCGTTTCGGTGGTCGAGATCATCGCCTTGAACTCGGGGGCATCGATGGCGCCGATATGCACCAGTGTCGAAAGATTGCCATCGGCGATCTGGAAGAGCCCGATCTCGTCCATGTGCTTCTGAGCCTGGAAGAGACCGGGCTGTGTTTGTTTCAGGGGCAATGTCAGCGTCTTGCCGGAGGGTGACTTGATTGTCGCCGGGCCGGGATCGTCGCCAATGGTCTGGCGTGTCACCTGCAGCGTGCGGCCGGCGGCATTTGCCGTCAGGGCCTCTTCTTCCAGAGCCGGCTCCTTCAGCAGCCAATGGGCAATGCGCCGGTAGAGCGAGACATGCGGGCCGCCGCCCTCGAAGCCGCGCGCCCAGAGCCAGCCTTCGTCCGAGAGCAGCATGGCGACGCGGCCACGGCCGACGCGGTTCAGCACTAGCAATGGACTGTTGTCGGCACCGACCATGACCGTCTGTCCCTGCGGCTTTTCGACATCGACGCTGCGGAACCAGCGGCCCCAATGCGGCGGCTCCACGTCGGATCCGTCGAGGCCGCGCGTCACCGGATGCTTGCGGCCCTGCTCCGACAGGCGCGGATAGAAGGGCTTCTCGATCATCTGCCCGGTCGGCTCTGCGGGGAGAACCGAGGCGAGCGGCGTCAAGGCGATGGAATTGCCGGCGGCATGTTCGGGGCCGGCCGCCACGAGCAATGCGCCGCCGTTTTCGACATATTGCGCCATGTAATCGTAATAGATCGTCGGCAGGACATTCTGGCGGTCCTGGTAACGGTCGAAAATGATCAGGTCGAAAGAGTTGATCTTGTCGACGAAGAGTTCGCGCGTCGGAAAGGCGATCAGCGACAATTCGTTGATCGGCGTCCCGTCCTGCTTGTCCGGCGGACGCAGAATGGTGAAATGCACGAGATCGACCGACGCGTCCGATTTCAGCAGATTGCGCCAGGCGCGCTCACCCGAATGCGGCTCGCCGGAAACGAGCAGGACGCGCATGTTCTGGCGAATGCCTTCGATCAGCTGGACCGTGCGATTGTTGACGGGCGTCACTTCGCCGGGGAGTTCAGCGACGGAAAATTCGAGGACGTTGTTGCCGGCGCGCGGCACTTTGAAGCTGAAAGGCGTATCCTGGCCGGGCGTCGCCTGCAGCGTGGCGATCTCGTCGCCATTCATCTTGACGGTGACGTCCGCAACACTGCCGGGGCTTTTGCCGTCATCGACGACATGGAAGACGAGCTGCTGTTCGTCGTTGACGATGCCGAAGCGGGGGGCACGCACGATTTCGATGCGGCGATCGAACTCATCGGGCTTGCCGGTGATCAGTCCGTGGACGGGCGCGTCGAAACCGAGCTGCTGGTTGACGCCTGGGATATCGTGGATCTGGCCGTCGGTGAGGAAAATCGCGCCGCCGATCCGAGCCGGCGGTACGTCCGCGATTGCGGAGGAGAGGGCGGAAAAAAGCCGCGTCGATGGCGAGTCGGATTCCGCGGGATCGCGTGCCTCGACGATACGGGGCTCTATGCGCGGGAATTGCGCCAGCCGGTCCTTCAGCATGGCCAAAGCATCGTTCGTCATCTTGGTGCGTTCCGGCGTGTCCTGACTGAGGCTGCGGTCGACGACGACGGGGACGATGGTGGTGAGCTGATCGCGATCTTCCTGCAGCAGCACGGGATTGGCGAGGGCGGCCAGGAGAGCGATGCCGGCGAGCGCACGGATCCAGCTGCCGCGCAGGCGCCGATAGATGGCTATGGCCGCGATGACAAGGGTCAGCACCGCGAGGGCTGATAGTACGGGCCAGGGAAGGAATGGGGCAAAACCGATATTCATCTCATTGCCCCAGCCGCTGCAGGATATCCGGGATATGCACCTGATCGGACTTATAGTTTCCGGTCAGCATGTACATCATGATGTTGACGCCCGAACGGTAAGCATATTCGCGCTGCGTCTCGTCCGGCGGCACGGTCGGCAGGAGCGATGAGCCGTTTTCGTCGATCGCCCAGGCGCCGGCAAAGTCGTTGCCCGTGATCAAGATCGGCGTCACGCCATCGGAGGAGGCGACCGCATTGCCGTCGCGGCGGGTATCCTGCCGTGCCTCGATCCAGAGCGGGCTATCGGCATAACGGCCGGGAAAGCTTGAAAGCAGATAGAAGGACTTGGTCAGCACATGGCCTGATGGCACAGGCTCCAGAGGCGGAATATCGAGATTGGCGAGGATCTGCTGCAGCCGCTGGCCGTTCGGGCTCGGCGATGTTGTGTCGCCCATGGTGTTGATGGCGTCGCGCGTGTCGAAAAGCACGGTGCCGCCGTTGCGCATATAGGCGTCGATGCGGTTGATGGCGTCGTTGGACGGCATCGGCGCCGACGCGGAAATCGGCCAGTAGATCAGCGAATAGAAGGCGAGTTCATCCTTCGCCGGGTCCAGCCCCACCGGCGGGCCTGGCTCCAATGTCGTGCGGTAGGTCAGATAGTCGGAGAGGCCGGCAAGGCCGCGCTCGGAAATGCGATCAACGTCGGATTCGCCGGTAACGACATAGGCAAGATGCGTCTTGTCCAGCCGCGAAAAGATGGCGTCGTCGCCAGGCTTGGAATCATCGGCCAAGGCACTTGCCGGATGCAGGAAGATCGTGACCGAAAGCGCTAGCAGCAGCACCGCGGCTCCCCCGGCCGCCGTCTTCGCTCCCCTGCCAAGGCGCGGGAAGGCGCCGTTCATGAAGAGCACGATCAGGCTGTCGGCCAGAAGGATGAGGAAGGCGAGGGTGAAGAGGATCGGCTTGGCGGACCATGCTTCGCCCCCGATGAGGCCTTCCCGCGCGACCGCTCCTGCGGCTGATGCGTCCAGCGGCCTGAGCGCGGCGCCGGGGGCTAGCACGTTGAGCGCCGTAAAGCCTTCTTCTGAACCATAGAGACCTGGCGGGTTGTCGAAGCTCGCGACGGCTGCGCCCTTGTGGTTCGGCTCCAGCGGCCGGGCGCTGCCGATTTCGCTGGTCAGCACACCCTTGGCCGTCAGAAGCCGGTAGGGCGGCATTGCCTCGGCCGTCTTGGCGGCACCTTCCGTCGAGGTCACGCCGCCGGAGCGCGACAGCTGGACGATACGGCGCAGCATCTCGACGAAATCGCCCGAGATCGGCAGATCCGACCATTGCGGCTCGGCGCTGACATGGAAGAGAATAACGCGGCCTGCGCGCATCTGCTTTTCGGTGACAAGCGGCGTTCCGTCGGCAAGGCTTGCCCAGGTGCGCTCGGCAAGGTCCGGTGTCGGTTCGGCCAGAACCTGCCGCTTGATCAGCACATTGGTTGGCTTCGGCATGCCGGCGAAGGGGCCGAACGAGGGGAAATCGGCGAGCGGCTGCGGCTCGGCCCAGGAAAGTGCGCCGCCGAAGGTGCGCTCGCCCTGCCGCAGCGTCACGGGGACGAGCGGGTCATCGGCGGGTGCGGCGGCAAGGCGCGGTCCGGCGAAGCGGATCAGGGTGCCGCCATTCTCGATCCAGCGCCGCAGCGGCGCATAGCTTTCCTGCGGCAGGCGGCCGACATCGGCCATAATGATCACGGAAGGGTTGCCGGCGAGCAGTTGCGGGATCGACTTTGCCAGGTCCGCGCTGTTGGGCTGGATCAGATCGGCATAGGGGTTAAGGGCGCGCTCGATATAGTAAAGCGGCGAAAGGATCGGCTGGAATTCGTCGGCGGCCTGGCCGGAAAGAAGCGCCACACGGCGGCGGCGGAAGCCGTCGTCGAGCAGGTGAACGGTGCCGGCGCTGGCATAGCGGTCGACGTTGATGCGGGCAAAATCGTTGCGCATCTCGAAGGGCGCGGCGATGGCGCCGGTCGCAACCGTCTGACCGCCGGCGAAATTCAGCGAGCCGTTGGCGATCGGGCGGCCCTGGTTATCCTGAGCGATAAGTTGCAGGCGCAGCGGATTAGCCCCATTCAGCCGGGTCGCCGTAACGGTCATGTCATTGGCATTGTTGGCTGCGCCGGTGATCGCGAGAATGTCGTTGCCGTCGCCTTCGATCAGGCGCAGCTCGCTTGGCTGAAGGGCGGCGAGCCGGCTGAGGATATCGTCCTTGTCCTTGCTCTCGATGCCATCGGAGATGAAGGCGATCGTGCCGGGTTTGCTGCCGGCGAGCGCTGCCTTCACGGCGTCGGCGGCACGTTGTCTATCGGGCACCAGCGGCCTCGGATTCATTGCGTGCAGCTTATCGCGGGCAGCCGTCGCGGCGCCCGGTGTCGCGTCATTGCCCTGCTCGGCGGTAAAGGAGATCGAGACCGGGATGCCCTTGGCGTCGGCATCGTCGATCAGCGCATCTGCGGTTCGGACACGGCGCTCCCAGTCCGACGAGCTCGCCCAGCTGTTGTCGATCATCAAGACCAGCGGGCCGCCGCTCGACAGAGTGTTGGTGCGCGGGTTGAACATCGGATTGGCGATCGCGAAGATCACCAGCGCCGCCAGCAGCATGCGCAGCAGCGTCAGCCACCACGGGCTGCGAGCCGGCGTTTCCTCACGCTTGAGGATGGACGCCAGGATGCGAAGCGGCGGAAAGACTTCCGCCCGCGGCTGCGGCGGCGTCAGGCGCAGAAGCCACCAGATCGCGGGAAGCAGGATCAGGGCCGCGAGGATGGCGGGCGAGGCGAACGCGAAGGAAAGGCCGCTCATGGCTGACCTCCGGAGGCTACCCGCGCAGGCATGCCGGAAAGATACATATGCACGGCGACCAGCGCTTCCGATGCCAGGCGATCGGTGCGATGGCTGATGAAGGTCCAGCCGAGATGGCGCAGCGATTGGCCAAGGTTTTCGCGCCGGGCGAGATAGGCGCGGCGGTAATCGTCTCGCAGATTTTCCGCACGGCCGGCAATCAGCTTCGAACCAGTTTCAGGATCGCTGAACTCGGTGCGCCCGCTATAAGGAAAGATTTCCTCGGCCGGGTCGGCAACTTCGATCACGTGACCACGCAAGCCGCGGCGCGCCAGCGGTCCGATCCGGCTCATGACGCTGTCGGCATCGTCGAGAAAATCGCCGATCAGCACGATATCGCTCCAGCCGCGGATCATCGCGGTCTGCGGCAGGCCGCCTTCGAGCGGCGTGTGCATCAGGGCGGCGGCCAGCCGTTCGGCGGCATTGCGGGTCGAGACCGGCTCCATGACGCCAGGGCAGCCGATCCGTTCGCCCGAACGTGAGAGGATTTCGGCAAGCGCCAGCATGATGACGAGCGCCCGGCTTTCCTTGGAGGCGTGGCCATAGGTCGACTTATACATCATGGATGGCGAGAGGTCCGCCCAGAGCCAGATCGTATGAGCGGCCTCCCACTCATGGTCGCGGATATAGGTATGATCGTCGCGGGCCGAGCGGCGCCAGTCGATGCGCGACAGGCTCTCGCCTTCGGTATAGGGGCGGAACTGCCAGAAATTCTCGCCGATGCCGCGCTTGCGCCGGCCGTGCCATCCGGCAATCACGGTGTTGGCGATGCGCTTGGCTTCGACAAGGCAATCAGGCATGAGGGCGGCGCGGCTGCGGGCACGGGAGAGCGCATCATTGCCTGAGGTCGGTCTGACGATCTGTCCGATGGATGCCACGCGCTATACTCTCCTCGACATCCAGCTTAGGTTCTCGACTGTCTTGCCAGCCCTGCGATGACATCGCGCACCGACATGCCTTCGGCGCGCGCCGCAAAGGTCAGCGCCATGCGGTGTTCGAGCACAGGCTCGGCAAGCGCATGCACGTCATCGATCGAGGGCGCAAGCCTGCCTTCGTAGAGGGCGCGGGCGCGGGCGCAGAGCATCATGGCCTGGCCGGCGCGGGGGCCCGGACCCCAGGCGACATGCTTGTCGGTTGAGGCGTTGCCTTGGCCCGGGCGGGCAGAGCGCACCAGAGACAGGATCGCATCGACCACGCCGTCGCTGACAGGCATCTGGCGGATCAGCTGCTGAATTTCCAGCAGACGCGCGGCATCGATAACCGCCTGGGGCGTCGCTTCGCTCAAGCCCGTCGTTTCGAGCAGGATGCGGCGTTCGTCGGCGAGCTCTGGATAACCGACATCGACCTGCAGCAGGAAGCGGTCGAGCTGGGCTTCCGGCAATGGATAGGTGCCTTCCTGCTCCAGAGGATTCTGCGTTGCAAGAACGTGGAAAGGGGCTGGCAGGTCATAACGCTGGCCGGCGATGGTGACGTGATATTCCTGCATGGACTGCAGCAGGGCCGATTGCGTACGCGGCGAGGCGCGGTTGATTTCGTCGGCCATCAGCAGCTGCGCGAAGACCGGACCTTTGACGAAACGGAATGAACGACGGCCGGTTGCGTCCTGATCCATGACTTCTGAGCCGAGAATATCCGACGGCATCAGGTCGGGCGTGAACTGGACGCGATTGGAATCGAGTCCGAGAACCGCACCGAGCGTGGTGACGAGCTTGGTCTTTGCGAGACCCGGCACACCGACCAACAGTGCGTGACCGCCGGCCAGCACAGCAAGCAGCGTATTCTCCACGACGCTTTCCTGGCCGAAAATGACCTTCGAGACCTCTTCGCGGATGCGGGCGATATCGCTCAGCGCCTTTTCGGCTGAAGCGATGATGGCCTGCTCGTCGAGGCTCGTTTCGGTCGATTTGATCATGCCCATTTGCGTCTCCAATGGCAGAAAAGCGGTGCGCGCGATTCGCAGACCTTACACATTTGCCCCATAATCAATACAACTTATCGCCACGAACATGGCTGACAAGCGCGTTTCGAATGACTATCTCGTGAGAAACTGTCGTATTCGTGACTAACGGCGAACCGGGACGGAAGAATGGCAACCGAGGAAATCAAGGCTACCGGCGATGCGGCGAGTCTCGCAGCCCTGATATCGCGTGCCGCTGGCGACAGCGGCGGCGGCAAGAAGGGTTTGCCGCCGGTCGACCGCTGGAATCCCCCGTTTTGCGGTGATATCGACATGGAAATCAGAGCCGACGGGACCTGGTTCTATCTGGGCACGCCGATCGGGCGCGCCCCGCTGGTGCGGCTATTCGCTACCGTCTTGCGCAAGGACGACGACCGGAAGACATATCTCGTCACACCTGTGGAAAAGGTCGGCATTCGCGTCGTCGATGCACCATTTGTCGCCGTGGAGATGAGCGTCACGGAGCGCGATGGTAGGCAGGTGCTGACATTCCGTACCAATGTCGGCGATGTCGTCGAGGCGGGCAGGGATCATCCGATCCGCTTCGTCATCCGCGGCGAGAACGACGAGCTGAAGCCTTACCTGCACGTCCGCGGCCGTCTGGAGGCCCTGGTGACGCGCGCTGTCATGTATGATCTCGTCGAACTCGGCGAACCCGTCGAGATCGCCGGGCGGGAGGTGTTTTGCGTGCGCTCGGGCGGATCGATCTTTCCCGTCATGACGGTTGCCGAACTGGATGCGCTGACACGATGAGCGAATTTCCCCTTTATTCCGCGGATGAGTTCCGGCGCCGAGCGCTCAGGCAGAGCGGTGGTCCGGTCGAGCTTGCCTGGCGCGATCATGGCGACCATCGCCTCAATCCCGAGACCATATCGCAGGTCGAGGGGCTGAAGCTGAAGGATGCCGCCGTGCTCGTGCCTGTTGTCGACAGCGGCGATGACGCCAAGGTGATCTTCACGCTCAGGACCTCGACCTTGCGCAAGCATTCCGGCCAGATCGCATTTCCCGGCGGCGCCATCGATCCGGAGGACGCTTCTCCGGAAATGGCGGCCGTGCGCGAGGCAGGCGAGGAGATCGGGCTTGCCGGTATCTTCATCGAGCCGGTTGCGCGGCTCCCGCATTATCTGGCCGCCACCGGCTTTCGCATCACGCCCATCCTTGCAGTGGTAAAGCCGGGCTTTGATCTCGCTCTCAACCCGACCGAGGTGGAGGATGCCTTCGAGGTGCCGCTCTCCTTCTTGATGGACCCGAGCCACCATACGACAGACACCATGCTTTGGCAGGGAAGCGAACGCCATTTCTATCGTATGCCCTATGGGCAGCGCATGATCTGGGGCATTACAGCGGGCATCGTCCGCACGCTTTATGAAAGGCTTTACACATGACGTCCGTTGCCGATGAGGCCTGGTTCCGGGATGAGGCGCTGCAGCGGGTGCTGGCCTTGCTGAATGCCGATGGCGGTGAGGGCCGTGTCGTCGGCGGTGCAGTGCGCAACAGCCTTATGGGGCTGCCGGTCGCCGATATCGATATCGCAACGACGCTGTTGCCCGAGGCCGTGGTTGAAAGAGCGGGTGTGGCGGGGATCAAGGCGGTGCCGACCGGTATCGCGCATGGAACCGTTACCTTGGTCATCGACGGGAAGCCGTTCGAGATCACGACTCTGCGGCGGGATGTCGAAACGGATGGGCGTCGCGCCCGCGTTGCCTTCAGCGAGGATTGGCAGGCCGATGCGGAGCGGCGCGACCTGACGATCAATGCGCTCTATGCTTCCGCCGACGGCGGGGTTGTCGACCTCGTCGACGGACTTGCCGATTTGGAACGGCGCAATATCCGCTTTATCGGCGATGCCGCGACGCGGATCGCCGAGGATCATCTGCGCATTTTGCGCTTCTTCCGCTTTTTCGCGCATTACGGCAGCGGCCGTCCGGATGCGGACGGGCTGCGCGCCTGCGCGGCGGCGCGATCGAAGATCGTGACACTGTCGGCCGAGCGTGTCTGGTCGGAGATGAAGAAGCTGCTTTCGGCTAAGGATCCCGGCCGGGCGCTGCTCTGGATGCGCCAGGTTGGGGTGTTGACTGAGGTTCTGCCCGAAACGGAAAAATGGGGTATCGATGCCATTCCCGCGCTGATTGCCACCGAGCAAGCTTTCGGTTGGGCGGCGGATCCTTTGCTGCGGCTTGCCGCAATCGTGCCGCCGGACGCAGCGAGACTTGGCAAGCTTGCCGAGCGCCTGCGCCTGTCGAAGGCCGAGGCAGCCTACCTGCAGGCCTGGGCGAATGCGCCTGCCATCAAGGATGACATATCGGAGGCCGCTTTCGACCGTCTGCTTTACCGCCATGATCCATCCGGCATAGCCGCCCGGCTGAAGCTGGCGCTGGCCGTTGCGCGGAGCAAGGCGGAAGGCGATTTCGAGGAGATGGCGCGCACGGCGCGGCTTGGCAAGCTGCTGGAGCGGACGGCGCGATGGAAGAAGCCTGCTTTTCCGCTCAGCGGAGCGGATGCACTTGCCGCAGGCATCGGGGCAGGCCCGCGCGTCGGCGAACTTCTCGGCAAGTTGGAGCAGGAATGGCTTGAGGGGAACTTCACTGTCGACCGGGCGGGTCTTCTCGCCCGGTTGAAGGATCTGGCTAACGCCTGACGGCGGGGCGCCGGTCAGGCTGCATTGGCTTCGTCGCGTATGCGTGCCTTGATGTTGTCGATCATGTTTTCCCGGACGATTGTTTCGCCATGCGCATCACGCATGTGTTCGACAGCGCGACGAACCACCTCGGCATCGTCCTTGGCGCGAGTGTGCCACGCGCAGCCGGGTACAAGCGTACCACATTCGAACAGTCGCATGTCTTCCTCCTCAATATTCGACAGAATTGCTGTCCTTCATGCCGAAGGACACGAAGGTTAGAACGCTACGGACGGGAAAAGGTTTCTCTGTCCGGCAAGGTTCCAACGCTTGCCGGACGCATTCTTCCGGATTTCAATCCGGCATCGCCCAGGATTTGAAGCAGTCAGACGACTGATATCTCGTAACGGACGCCGCCTGCCTTGCCGAGCGATCGGCCTCCATGCGAGCGAGATCGCTTGGCGACTTATTCCCTGCAAGCTGCATTCTGACCTGCTCGATGAAGCAGGAGAGAGGCAAATCGGACCCGCTGCGGACCCTCATGTCCTCGGCTAGCCGGACGATGAACTCCGGACTATCGACAGTGCGCGAAAGCCTCGTTTCCTTCGAAACTTCCGTGACCTGATTCTGTACTGCCATTACAACCTCCTCCGATTGAAACGAGCATTACCTAACCTATGCACTCACTCCGCCGATTTCAGGGCTTATTGGATCGTTTTATGTTGGATGCCCTAAGGCCAGCGTACCACGGGCGGCAGGGACGATAGGATCGACTCCACGTTGCCGCCTGTTTTCAGTCCGAATATTGTACCCCGATCATACAGCAAATTGAACTCCACGTAACGCCCGCGACGGATTAATTGTTCGTCGCGGTCCTCTTCGGTCCATGCTTCGTTGAAGTTTGAGCGGACGATGCGCGGATAAACCATGGAAAAGGCGCGCCCGACGTCGCGGGTGAAGGCGAAATCGGCGTTCCAGCCGCCAGCTTCTTCCTGCGAATGCAGCCAGTCGAAGAAGATGCCGCCGATGCCGCGAGGCTCGTTGCGATGCTTCAGGAAGAAATACTCGTCGCACCAGCTCTTAAAGCGCTCGTAGTCGGCGACCGCGTGCCGCTCGCAGACGATCTGCATGGCGCGATGGAAGAGGACGCTGTCAGGGTCTTCCTGGGTGCGGCGACGGTCGAGCACGGGCGTCAGGTCGGCGCCGCCGCCGAACCATTGGCTGGTCGTCACCACCATGCGGGTATTCATATGTACCGCTGGCACGTTCGGATTGACGGGGTGGGCGATCAGCGACAGGCCGGAAGCCCAGAAACGCGGATCTTCCTCGGCGCCCGGTATCTGGCTGCGGAAATCGGGAGAGAACTCGCCATAGACGGTGGAGGTGTGGACGCCGACCTTTTCGAAGACGCGGCCTTCCATCATCGACATGCGACCGCCGCCGCCCTGACCGGCCTCCCTTTGCCAGTCCTTGGCGACGAAACGCCCCGGTTTCTGATCGGAGAGGGGGCCGGCAAGCTCGTCTTCCAGCTTCTCGAACTCGGCGCAGATCGCATCGCGCAGGCTCTCGAACCAGATTCTCGCGGCCTCTTTTTTTGCTTCAATATCCTCAGGTAGTCCTTTGGGAAGATTGGGTCGTTCCATTCATGCTCTCCGAGGGCGCGGGCGGCCGGCGGCCCGCGATTCGCACCGTATGTATCGTGATGTTGAATAACAGCAACACTGCGGCACAACCAGTGCAGCGCCCTTGAAGGAAAATCGACTCGCAAAATTTCTGTTGCGGTATTATGTTCCCCCTCGCAAAGGCGAGGTTTTATCATGAAGATACCCGGACCGCCGCCCCTTGATGGGTTGAGAAGCAGAATATTCCGCTACCGGCAAGAGCATCCCGCCGGCGGAAAGAGTGATTTCGTTCGCGAGACTTTTTGTCTCAGTCGCCCAGAAGCACGTGCCAAGGCACGTGAATGGTTCGATGAATTCCCGAAAGCCGCCTACTGGACCGAAGTCGAAAGCTGGCGTCAGATCGAGGGTGATCGCATCGAGTTCACCATGCGGCGTTTGCCGTCGGCGGATTGAAGAGGACGAAATGACTGGCTGCAGCGGCAGGCGATAAGCCTGAACCGAGCTATTGTGCCTTCCTCAACCGACTCTCGATCAGCTGCCCGCTCTCGTCCAGGATCGGATGTGCAACCGAAACGATATGCGCATTGATGCGTTTCAGATCGCGCAGCATGTCGAGATGGAGCGAGCTGGTCTGCAGGCTATCGACCCGGCCGTCGCGCAGTCTTTCGAGATGGCGCTCCGAAGACTGCTTTTCGAGCCGGCGGACATCCACCTTCACTTCCATCAGTTGGCGGGCGAGATTGAAGTCTCGGGTCACGAGGATGGTCTGGGCGACGCGCAGATTATCGACCGTCAAGCTGAAGAGGCTTTTGAGCTCGCGATATCCATCGTCCGAGAAAGTCAGGCCCTTGTCGATCTTCTTCGCCACCTGTTCGGCGAGACCCTTTTCGATGATGTCGCCGATATGTTCGAGATTGATGGCGTAATCGATGATGACGATGGAGCGGCGGCCGTTCTCGTCGTCCAGCCCGTCACGTCCAAGCTTCGACAGGTAGATTTTCACCTCCTGCTGGAGGCGGTCGACGCGCTTCTCCAGAACCGGGATTTCCTTCAAGGGCGACAGGTCGTTGTTGTTGAAGGCATTTTCGGTACGGATCAGCATGCGCTCGATGAGGTCGCCAACCGCGAGAACCTCTCGCGTGGCGCTGGCAAGCGCCACGACGGGCGTTTGCAGGGCCTGCTGGTCGAGAAACTTCGGGCCATCGTCGGTCTGCGGATCGTTAGGCACGACCCGGAGCATGGTCCTCGAGAGCAGGCGCGAGAAGGGCCATGCGCAGATGGCGAGGGCGATATTGAAAAGCAGATGCACGTCTACGGGCAGTTTGGCCGGCGAGAAATGCAGGCCCTGCGTCCAATCGCCGATATAGCCTGCGAGCGGTAGCATGATGAGGCAACCGATTGCGCGCACGATCAGGTTCCCCAGGGTCACGCGCCGGACGGTTGCCGGGCCAGACAGCGTGGCCATGACAGGCGGAACTGCACCGCCGAGATTGGCGCCGAGCACGAGAACGACGGTCAATGCCGGCGACAGAATGCCGGTCGATGCAAGCGAGAGTATCAGCACGACGACCGCAAGGCTGGACGAGGACACAAAGGCCAGCACCGCCGAGAAGATGAGCGCTACCGGCAGCGCGCCGTCCAGCAGCCCGATGAAGGCGCCAAGCGCTGCCGATTGCCGCATCGGCGCGGTCGCAAGGCTGAGCAGCTGCAGAGAAAGCAGCATGAGCCCGATGCCGATAAGCGCGGTGCCGGCACCCTGCTGAGAGGTCGAGGTGCGGCGATATAAGATGATGCCGACCAGGATGATGAGGGGAGACAGCCATTCGATGCCGGTCGCGACAATCCATGCGGTGACCGCCGTGCCGACATTGGCGCCCAGCAGCACGATCTGCGCCATGCTCGGAAGCACGAGGTCGCGCTCGACGAAAGAAGCGATCATGAGCGCGGTTGCCGTGGAGCTTTGCAAGGCGATTGTCGCCACGAAGCCGGATGCGAACGATCGCGCGCCGCTGCGGGTTCCTTTGGCAAGGCCTGTTCTGAGGCGGGCACCGAAAGCGCGCGATACACCGTCCTTTACCTGCGCAAGGCCGAACAGCAGAAGGCCGACGGCGCCGAACAGATTGATCATGACGATGGTGGATTCCATTTTCTGCTAAATCTCTCTCATGCCGCTATATCGTCAATGATTCCGAAAATGATGATAACCTACTGAAAATTCTTGAATTTCTGTGTGCTGTGGCACTGGGTTAAACGTGGAGAATTTACTTGCCGGCTAAGCATTATACGCTTGCTGCAACGGTAGTCCACCATTGCTTGCGACATATCGGATCAATAATTGCGCGCGGCCCGATCAATGAGCCTTGGGCGGCGGCAGTTCGTCGGGTGAGCCCGGTTCGACCTGCGGTGCGTTCGGCAATATGCCGACGGCGAAGGCATGTTTGACGTTTTCAATCGTCGCCGGTCGTCGCTTTGGGCGGGTCGAGGGCGGGGAAACGGTCGCTTCCGCCGATGTCGGCAATGCCTCATCTGCGGGTTCGGCTTCGCGCATCGCTGCCTGCTTTTTCGCGATCATCGGCGAGGTCGCCAGGATGTCCCTGAGCGTGGCTGTCACGGGTAAATGCCCGTTCAGGTCGGTGTTCGTGTGATGCCAGGCATGAGGGACGCGGCGGTCGGCGTGGATGAACGGCCGGGAATTGATCTCACCGAACCAGTCCCACGCACCCATGACATCGATGACTTCGGTGAAGGCCGGCGGCATGGCGATGCGCGCTCCGATCGTCACGATCTTCATGTCTGCGGCAAGCTTCACGATCCGTGAGGCGTTTTGCCTGCACAGGTCGTGCAGGGCGGCAGACAGGACCAGATTACCCTTGGAGTGGCCGGTCAAGAGGTTGAAGGACAGGCGAGGGTCCGCAAGAAGTGCCTGAACGGTTCGCGTATCGAGGCTGGTGCGGGCGGCCGATTCGTCGCCATGTGCTCCAACCTTGGGCCGGCCAGCGAGATCGTCGAATATCTCCAGAAACGGACGCAGGCCTCTCAGATGACCGAAGAGGAAGACCCCGCCGAACGGCTCGATAATGGCATCGGCGATGCCATAGCCGGAGACGACGGCGGCGACGGGTCCCTGGATCGCATCGGCCACGTTGCGGGCAAAGGCCGCCGCGCCCAATGCGGAGCCGCCGATGCCGGCGACAGCGAGGGCCTGCACCTTATCGCCGCCTCTCAAGACGAATTCGTCCACCGTCTCGCAAAGAGTTATCGCCGCGCCTCCACTTGGCGGGACGATCATGATCGCGCCTTCTGCGGCCAGCGAGTCGCTGAGGTAGAAGGCTTCCTCCGGCGTGATCA
Source organism: Rhizobium freirei PRF 81 (assembly GCF_000359745.1). GTDB lineage: Bacteria > Pseudomonadota > Alphaproteobacteria > Rhizobiales > Rhizobiaceae > Rhizobium > Rhizobium freirei. The sequence continues at coordinate 344,089 of NZ_AQHN01000055.1, read as the reverse complement.
CCTTGATGTCGTAGAACAGCGCGTCGAGCGCGAGGTTCCGCTGACGAAGCCCTTCGAGAGCGAGATTTCGGGCCGGTGAGCGCTGAAGCCGCTCGGGTAGGCTCAGGGTGCGCGCGAACTGTGTGAGGGAGAGCGTGAATGCCGTCTGGAACATGGGTCACCTCGCCAAGGCTGCCTGAGTTAGAGCATTCCAAGGCCAAGCTTCTCACACTTTATTCGGCGTGCCAACGCCTATTCGGGTGCGACATTCAGGCCCAGTGTCGAGGTCGGCGACCATTGCGTCTGCCGCAGCGCTTCCCCCGATATCATGGCCACGGACATGGCGATATTAATGGAGCGCTGGCCCTCGACCATGGGGATCAGAATGCGGCTGTCGGCCTTGTCGCGCACATGTTCCGGCACGCCGGCGCTTTCGCGGCCGAAAAGAAGTATGTCGTCGCTGCGGAAGGCGAAATCGGTGTAGGGTAGCGCTGCCTTGGTCGAGGCGAGCACCAGCCGGCGGCCGCTTTCCTGGCGCCATGCCTCAAACCGTTCCCAGTTCACGTGCCGCGTCAGGGTGACGGCCGAGAGATAATCCATGCCGGCGCGCTTCAGGTTGCGGTCCGAGATGTCGAAGCCGGCCGGCTCGATGATGTCGACGCCGATGCCGAGGCAGGCAGCAAGCCGCAGGATCGTGCCGGTGTTGCCGGGAATATCGGGTTGATAGAGGGCGATGTGGAGCTTGGTCATGTGTTGCGACTAGCGAAATCGCCCGGATTTGTCTTTGATTTTCGCGGATTCCTCGATTTTTGTGATGTTTCCCATAAGCACAATTGAAGGTTTGAGCCCGTTTTTCAGGCATATTTCGCTTTTCAAACAGGAAAAGTCGCGCTAAAAGACGGGCGCTCTACAACTTGTGAACGAAGGAGGCTCATGATGGATATCTTGTTTGTGATGAAGCGCCTCCGGTCTGCGTATTTTCGGACCTGCTGAGCGCCGTAAGGCGCGCTTTCGCAAGTATTCCCCTTTGTAAGTCATTGCGCGGCCGGCATGGCCTCGTTGTTTTATCGCCCGACCACCATATGAGTCTGCGACCTTCAGGCGCGGCAGTGGTCACAGGGTCGAGTCTTTGGAGCATTTCAATGTTTGGCTGGTTCGAACGCCGACTAAATCCATTTCCGAGCGAGGTGCCTGATACGCCTCCGCACGGCCTCTTTGCATTCTGCTGGCATTATTCCAAGCCGGCCGTGCCATGGCTGATCGCCATGAGCTTCCTCACCATGTCGATCGCGATCGGCGAGGTGGCGTTGTTCAAGTTCTTGGGCGATATCGTCGACTGGCTGACGAAGGCGGATAAGGCCACCTTCCTGCAGACGGAATGGCACAGGCTTTTCTGGATGGGCGCGATGGTGCTCGTCGGCTTGCCGGCTGCGGCGATCCTCGACAGCTTCATCATGCATCAGGTGCTGCTCGGCAACTATCCGATGATCGCGCGCTGGCAGATGCATCGCTTCCTGCTGCGCCACAGCATGACCTTTTTCGCCAACGAGTTTGCCGGCCGCGTCGCCACCAAGGTGATGCAAACCTCGCTTGCCGTGCGCGAAACGGTCATGAAGATCCTCGACGTCTTCGTCTACGTCTTCACCTATTTCCTGTCGATGATCCTCGTCATCGCAGCGGCCGATTGGCGGCTGATGATTCCGATCCTGCTCTGGCTCGGCGTCTATGTCGGGATCGTCGCTTATTTCGTGCCCGTGCTGCGCAAGATTGCGTCGCAACAGGCCGATGCGCGCTCGATGATGACCGGCCGCGTGGTCGACAGCTACACCAACATCGCGACGGTGAAGCTGTTCTCGCATGCGGGACGCGAGGAGACATATGCCAAGGCCGGCATGGAGGAATTCCTCGATACCGTGCACAAGCAGATGCGCAAGGTGACGCTGTTCCACGCCTCGGTCTATTTCAACAATTGCGCGGCGTTGTTCATCGTTTCGGCGCTTTCGATCTGGTTCTGGCTCAACGGTTCGATCTCGGTCGGCTCCATTGCCATTGCCATCGGCCTTGCCATGCGTGTGAACGGCATGTCGCAGTGGGTGATGTGGGAAGTGTCGGCGCTTTTCGAAAACATCGGCACCGTCTATGACGGCATGGGGATGATGACGAAGCCGCACGACATCGTCGACAAGCCGGCAGCCTCGGCGATCGTCGCCAAGCAGGGTGCGATCCGCTTCGACCACATTCGCTTCCATTACGGTAAGGCGAAGGGCGTTATGGAGGACCTGTCCCTCGATATCCGCGCCGGCGAAAAGGTCGGCCTGGTCGGTCGCTCCGGCGCCGGCAAGACGACCTTGATGAACCTGCTGTTGCGCTTCTACGATCTGGAGGGTGGCCGCATCACCGTCGACGGTCACGATATCGCAGGCGTCACGCAGGACAGCCTTCGTTCGATGATCGGCGTGGTGACGCAGGATACGTCGCTGCTGCACCGCTCGATCCGCGATAACATCGCTTATGGCCGCCCCGACGCGACCGATGAGGAGGTGATCCGGGCGGCCAAGCGCGCCAATGCCTGGGAATTCATCGAAGGCCTGGTCGACATGCATGGTCGCACGGGGCTCGACGCGCAGGTTGGCGAGCGCGGCGTCAAACTGTCAGGTGGCCAGCGGCAGCGTATCGCGATCGCCCGCGTCTTCCTGAAGGACGCGCCGATCCTGGTGCTCGACGAGGCGACCTCGGCGCTCGATTCCGAAGTGGAAGCGGCGATCCAGGAAAACCTCTTCGCGCTGATGCACGGCAAGACGGTGATCGCGATTGCCCACCGCCTGTCGACGCTGACCGAAATGGACCGCCTCGTCGTTCTCGACAAGGGCCGGATCATCGAGATGGGCACGCATCAGGAACTGGCTCATAATGGCGGCATCTACGCCGAACTCTGGAGCCGCCAGTCCGGCGGCTTCCTCGCCGATCACGAAGAGGCCGAAGCGGCCGCGCAATAATGGACTGGGCAACTGGGGCGGCAAGATGCCCCAGTTGCTGTTTCAACTCTCTTTTCGGCCATACTGTTTTCGCAGGGGCAAAAGCCGTCGGGCCGGTATTCTCAATGCTTTCATTGGCGCTCAACGTAGAGGCAAAGTTGGCTACTTCGCCACAATCCAAAGCGCAACTAACGGGCCTGGAAGGCGACGATAAAAGCTAACGGCTCGCAAGAGCGAGTTGCACTGCGAGCAGTCCGAACGCGGTCGCGAAGCTTCGGCGCATCCACGACTGAACAGTCGGATTTGAGACGATATGGCGGCGAAGGTAGGCCGCAAACACACCATATCCCGCGAAGATGATGAAGGTGAGCGCCATGAAGATCAGGCTGAGCTTCAGCATCAGCGTGATCGGACTTGCCTGATCCGGCGTCACGAATTGAGGCAGGAAGGCGAAGAAAAAGATCGATAATTTTGGATTGAGCAGATTGATCAGGATTGCCGAGGCAATCACTTGCCGCGTACTCTTGTCGGTCGGTGCACCATCGACGCGCAAGACGCCCCGTTCCAAAAACATCGACCAGGCCATATAGAGCAGATAGGCGACCCCGAGCCATTTGAGCGCTTGAAACGCCATGGCGCTGGTGTGCAGAAGTGCTGCAAGGCCGCTGATCGCGGCAAGCAAATGCGGGATGATGCCGAGCGTACAGCCGAATGCTGCGATCACACTCGCCCTCGCACCGCCCGATAATCCGGCAGCAAGCGTGTAGATTGCTCCGGTGCCGGGAGATGCCACGATGATGAGGGTCGTTATCAGAAATTCCATGCTCATGCGGTTGCGCCCATGGAAGAGTAGCGCAATGGCGACGGATGACGCGGATATATCGCGTCGGCTTGAAGGGAAATAGCGGGCATGGCTCTCGCTCGATGATCGTATCGAGCAATATCGAGCTGCCGTGTTCTTCGGTCTTGAATGAAATTGCGCGTCGCCGCCATCTCGCGCCGAACTTCAACCATAACCGACAGGCACGGCATTCTAACGAAAATGTAACCTTTGCTGGCGCCTGCCTTTACTTTCCGGCCCTCGAGAAATTCCCTATATCGCTTCCATGTTCATTCGTTCGGTGTTTCGTCTGTTCGAGACGTGGATTGATCCCTACTATCGCAGCGGCGACCTTCGTCCGCCGCGGTCGCTTGGCGCCTTCATCTGGTATTATGTCGGCCAGGCGAAGGGCCCGTTCCTGGCGATGGCGGCGCTTGGCGGGGCGGTCGCGATGCTGGAGGCGGCGCTCTTCTGGTTCGTCGGCCATCTGGTCGACATTCTCGACAAGGTGAAGCCAGGGGAGGGATGGAGCGGGCTGCTTGCCGGTCACGGCGCCGCACTTCTCGGCATGGTCTTTGTGGTGCTCGTGGTGCGCTTCGTGGTCGTGAGCCTTGGCGCGCTGGTCGAGGAACAGGTTGTCGTTCCCGGCTTTCTCAATCTCGTGCGCTGGCAGGCCTATCGGCATGTGGCCAGACAATCGGTCGAATTCTTCCAGAATGATTTTTCCGGCCGCGTCGTCACCAAGGTTTGGTCGGCAGGGCAGGCGACGGGCGATCTTGTCGTGTCGCTGCTGCAGGTGGTCTGGTTCATCATCATCTATGCAGCCTCGACCATTGCGCTCGTCGGCGGGCTCGACTGGCGGCTGGCGCTGGTGATTACGATATGGATCGGCATCTTCTCGCTGCTGGCCCGCCATTTCGTGCCACGCATCCGGCAGCATGCGCGCAATGCGGCCGAAGCGTCCTCGATGCTGAACGGCCGCATGGTCGATGCTTATGCCAATATCCAGACACTCAAGCTCTTCGGACGGGAAGAGCAGAACGATGATTATATCCGCCGCGGATTCGACCGTTTTCAGGCGGCCGTTATGCCTTTCACGCGGCTGCTCACCGGCGTTCGCGCGTCCCTTGCCTTGCTGTCCGGCGTGATGATCACCACCATCGGCGCACTCGCCGTGCATCTCTGGCTGGCCGGCGAGATTTCGACGGGCGGTGTTGCCTTCACGCTCAGCATGGTGCTGCGCCTGAACATGCTCTTCGGCCGCATGATGGCGCAGTTCAATGCCATCATGCGCAATCTCGGCACGATTCAGAATTCCGCCGAGATGATCTCCGAGCCTATCGGCCTGGTCGATCGACCTGCCGCCAAGGACCTGACGATCAGCGGTCCGGAAATCCGCTTCGACAACGTGACCTTTCACTATGGGCGCGGCGGGGGCGTTATCGACAGTTTCTCTCTTTCGGTGCGGGCGGGGGAAAAGATTGGTATCGTCGGCCGCTCGGGAGCGGGCAAGACGACGCTCGTCAACCTGCTGCTACGCTTTTACGACCTTGAAGGCGGCCGCATCCTGATCGATGGACAGGACATTGCCGGCGTGCGGCAGGAATCGCTGCGGAGCGCCATCGGCATGGTGACCCAGGACACGGCGCTTCTCAATCGATCCATTCGCGACAACATCCTGTTCGGACGCCCTGATGCCGGCGACAAGCAGATGGTGGAAGCCGCGCGACAGGCTGAGGCCGACGAGTTCATCAACACTCTCGAGGATCAGAAGGGACGTACAGCCTACGCAGCCCATGTCGGCGAGCGCGGCGTCAAGCTCTCAGGCGGCCAGCGCCAACGGATCGCGATCGCGCGTGTCATGCTCAAGGACGCGCCGATCCTGGTGCTCGACGAGGCGACGTCAGCGCTGGATTCGGAGGCCGAGGCCGTGCTGCAGTCCAACCTCGATGGTTTGATGAAAGGCAAAACCGTTCTGGCGATCGCGCATCGACTTTCGACCATCGCCAAGCTCGACCGGCTGATTGTCATCGATAAGGGGGAGATCATCGAGGAAGGCAGTCACGACGAGCTGATAGCGCGCGGAGGCCTTTATTCCGAGCTGTGGGCGCGCCAGTCCGGCGGCTTCATCGCGGCGGATGCAGAGTAGGCAGCTCTTGCGCAATGTTGAACCAAATGCGCATGATGTCAGTACCTTACCGGGAAATTCCGAACTTTGTCATCGGGTCAAAATGGTTCGAGCTCATCGCATCCGGGGTCTGCCTCATCGATATCAGCTGTCACGGCGCGCGGGCGAAAACAAGATCGATTGATGTGCCCTATGCGACGGCTTTGATCGGCCATGCCGCCGGAGAAAGGTGCGGCCAGCGCCAAGGCGATCGCAAGCAGGCTGAAATGGGTCTGGAAGCTTTCAAAAATGCCAATATCGATAGGTCGGTGACGTAGCGAGCCGCCGGAATGCCCACGATAAGCGCGGGGAGGGCGCGTAGTACACAATAATCCTATGTCTTATAAAACGCTTCGGGTCTCAATTTGCAGCGCCTCAGTATTACCGCGCGACTGTGGCGCCTGCTGATAAATTGCCAATGAAATAGATTTCGTTTTTTGAGCGTCGGCAGACAGCTTCATGGGTGGTCTGTGGAAGATTTCAACCGCTTTCGTTGCGCCGCAGCGCTGGAAACGCGGCTCTTCTCGCCCCGCAGCGTGACTGGTTTCCATATAAATCTTCAGCTTTTTCATGTGCTTAGGTATTTGTTTTGGCAGAGGGAGAGCGCAGGCCGCGACCTTGCGACGCAATGGCGCAGTTTTGCCGCGACATTGTGCCCTCTGCGCTTGCCAAGACTGGACATAATTTGCGATCAAGCTTAGAACGCAGCGGGTTACGGAGGAATCTATGGCGGAAATATGGTCGCGTTGATTCGCCGTTAGTGAGGGGGTGCCGCGGTTCTGCCGTGGTTTGCGGAAGAGGAAGTGCAGCCTTGAGCGAGCATAGTACGACAACTGAATCCATAGGCGAGCCTACGCGCCGCGATTTCCTTTATTTGACGACGGGTATGGCTGGTGCTGTTGGCGCAGTTTCCGTCGCGTGGCCGTTTATCGACCAGATGCGGCCGGATGCATCGACACTTGCTCTTGCTTCCATCGAAGTCGACGTGTCGAGCCTTGAGCCTGGCATGTCTCTGACGGTGAAGTGGCGCGGCAAGCCCGTCTTCATCCGTAACCGCACGCAAAAGGAAATCGACGATGCCAAGGGCACGCAGCTCTCGGACCTCAAGGATCCGGTTGCTCGCAATGCCAACCTTCCATCCGATGCGCAGGCAACCGATGTTGCCCGTTCGGCAGGTGAGGGCAAGGAAAACTGGCTCGTGATGATCGGCGTCTGCACCCATCTCGGCTGCATACCGCTCGGCCAGGCGGGGGAATACGGCGGGTGGTTCTGTCCCTGCCATGGTTCGGTCTACGATACCGCCGGCCGCATACGCCATGGGCCTGCACCGCAGAACCTCTCCATACCGCAATATGCGTTCACGTCGGATAAGAAGATCAAGGTCGGTTGAGGGGGGAGCTGAATCATGAGTGGTCATTCGTCTTACGAGCCATCGACAGGGCTCGAAAAATGGGTCGACGCGCGGCTTCCGCTGCCGCGCATGGTCTATGACAGTTTCATTGCCTATCCGGTCCCGCGCAATCTGAACTATGCCTACACGTTCGGCGCCATGCTGGCCGTCATGCTGGTCCTGCAGATCCTGACCGGCGTCGTGCTTGCCATGCATTATGCGGCCAATACGGCGATCGCCTTCAACTCGGTCGAAAAGATCGTCCGCGACGTCAACCATGGCTGGCTGCTGCGCTACATGCATGCCAACGGCGCGTCCTTCTTCTTCGTGGCAGTCTATCTCCACATCGCCCGCGGCCTCTACTACGGTTCCTACAAGGCGCCGCGCGAAATCCTCTGGATCCTCGGCGTGATCATCTACCTCTTGATGATGGCAACCGCCTTCATGGGCTATGTTCTGCCCTGGGGCCAGATGTCCTTCTGGGGGGCGACCGTCATCACCGGCTTCTTCTCCGCCTTCCCATGGGTCGGCGACTGGATTCAGACCTTCCTGCTCGGCGGCTTCGCCGTCGACGATCCGACGCTCAACCGCTTCTTCTCGCTGCACTACCTGCTGCCCTTCATGATCGCCGGTGTCGTGATCCTGCACATCTGGGCGCTGCATGTGACGGGCCAGACGAACCCGACCGGCGTCGAGGTCAAGCTGAAGACCGATACGGTGGCCTTCACGCCCTACGCGACGCTGAAGGATGCGCTTGGCGTTTCCATCTTCCTGCTGGTCTTCGCCTACTTCGTCTTCTACCTGCCGAACTTCCTTGGTCACGCCGACAACTACATCCCGGCCAACCCGCTGAAGACGCCGGCCCACATCGTTCCGGAATGGTACTTCCTGCCATTCTACGCGATGCTGCGCTCGATCACCTTCAACATCGGCCCGATCGACTCCAAGCTCGGCGGCGTTCTGACGATGTTCGGTGCGATCATCGTACTGTTCTTCCTGCCGTGGCTCGATACGTCGAAGGTTCGCTCCGCCGTCTATCGTCCGTGGTACAAGCTGTTCTTCTGGCTGTTCGTCGCCGATGCCGTTCTGCTCGGCTGGCTCGGCTCGCAGCCGGCGGAAGGCATCTACACCACGGCTGCGCAGTTCGCGACGCTGTTCTACTTCCTGTTCTTCCTCGTCATCATGCCGGTGCTCGGCTTGGTCGAGACACCGAGGCGCGTTCCAAACTCCATTACGGAAGCGGTTCTTGAGAAGCAGGGCGGTAAAGTTGCCGCTCCGGCTCAGGCATAACCGGCGATAGAGGAAGAAAACGATGAAGAAACTTATTGTCGGCCTTCTGTCGCTTGCGCTCATCAGCGGTTCGGCCACCGTTGCCGCCATTGCGGCGGAAACGAAGCCTGCCGCAGAAGCCGAGACGCCGCATTATCCGCTGAAGGAGCCGCGCGAGCAGCATTGGACCTTCTCCGGCCCTTTCGGCCACTATGACAAGGCGCAGCTTCAGCGCGGCCTCAAGGTCTATACGGAAGTCTGTTCCGCCTGCCACTCGATGAAGCTGGTGGCCTACCGTACGCTGGGCGATCTCGGCTATACGGAAGCCCAGGTGAAGGCCTTTGCAGCCAACTACGAAGTGCAGGACGGGCCGAACCCCCAGGGTGAGATGTTCACTCGCAAGGCAGTTCCGTCTGACCATTTCAACTCGCCGTTCCCGAACGACGAGGCTGCTGCTGCTTCCAACAACGGGGCTGTGCCGCCGGATATGTCGCTGCTTGCCAAGGCGCGCGAAATCGAACGCGGCTTCCCGCAGTTCATCTTCGATATCTTCACCCAGTACCAGGAAGGCGGCCCGGACTATATCTACTCGCTGTTGACCGGCTATGAAGAACCGCCGGCCGGCTTCAAGGTGCCGCAGAACTCGCACTACAACCCGTATTTCGATGCGGCCGCGACTTTTGCCATGCCGAAGCCGCTTTCGGACGGCCAGGTGACCTATGACGACGGCTCGCCGCAGACGGTCGATCAATATGCGCGCGATGTGTCCGCCTTCCTGATGTGGACATCCGAGCCGCATCTGGAAGATCGCAAGCACCTCGGCTTCATGGTCATAGTGTTCCTGCTGATCTTCTCGGTGCTGATCTACCTCACCAAGCGTTCCGTCTATGCCAAGGCCGGCGCTCACTGAGTATCCACGATAATGACAGGAAAAGGCGGCCCTTCGTGGCCGCCTTTTTTGTTGGTATAGCGCCCGCATATTGATAGGGTGCCGCCGGCCCTATCACAGCCTGAGAGACTATATTTGATGAACACTATCGCTTCGGAGCTTGCTGCCAGCATCCGCTCCATTCCGGATTATCCCAAGCCCGGCATCATCTTCCGTGACATCACCACAATGCTTGGCGATGCCAGGGCGTTTCGCCGCGCCGTCGATGCGCTGGTACAGCCCTATGCCGGCACAAAAATCGACAAGGTCGCCGGGATGGAAGCGCGTGGCTTCATTCTCGGAGGTGCGGTCGCGCATCAATTATCGTCGGGCTTCGTTCCGATCCGCAAGAAGGGCAAGCTGCCGCACGATATCGTCCGGATCGCCTACAGCCTGGAATACGGCGTCGACGAGATGGAGATGCATCGCGATGCGGTCAATCCTGGCGAAAGGGTCATCCTGGTCGATGATCTGATCGCAACGGGCGGCACCGCCGTCGGCGCGACGAAGCTCCTGCGCCAGATCGGAGCCGAAGTCGTCGCGGCATGTTTCGTCATCGACCTGCCTGACCTCGGCGGCCGCAAGAAGCTCGAAGAGCTTGATGTGCCGGTTCATACGCTGGTGGAATTTTCCGGACACTGAGCGTGTCGCAAAGACTGATGGGGCCGCTGCGAACGGCCCCGCAGGTCGCTATTCAAAGGCCAGTACGGTGCTCTCGAAGCGCAGGGCCGGGGTGCCATGCTGGTTCACGCCGTCGCAGGCGAGTGTGTAGAGCGTCCAGCCAGGGCGCGAGGCCAGCGGGCGGCTGCCGAGGATGGCGACGCCATAGGTGATCGTATCGCCGGCAAAGACCGGTCGCAGCCATTGCAGGTTCTTGAACCCGGGCGAGGGGCCGAGATTGGGAGGCGTCGTGCCTTCGGCGATCAGTCTGGCCGTTTCGGACTTCCAATGATCGACGAAGCTGCGCATCCACATGGAGCAGCTATGCCATCCGGAGGCACAGAGCCCGCCGAACAAGGAGTGTTTGGCCGCGTCCGCATCCATATGGAAGATCTGCGGATCGAAGCGTGAGGCGAAGTGGACGATGCTTTCGCGCGTGAAGGTATGGCTGCCGATCTCGACGCGTTCGCCGATGGCATAGAGTTCGCTCATCTTCATGCCGAAACCTCCGCGCCAGCGCGCATGCGGATCATCGTTGCATTCTGGCTGAGGCAGACGAGCTCGCCACGTTGGTTCTCGACCTCATGGCGGAACGTGACGATGCCGATGCCGGCACGCGAGCGCATGGCACGCGCCTCGACCACGATCGATCTGCCCGACAGCGTATCGCCAGCCAGAACCGGCTTCTTCCACTCCATGAAATCGATGCCCGGCGCACCTTGCGCATCGGTCGCGAGGAGGTAGGAGTCGCACATCATGCGCATGAACACCGCCGAGGTATGCCAGCCGGAAGCGGCCAGGCCGCCGAGAATGCTGGCGCGTCCGGCTTCCTCGTCCAGATGCATCGGTTGCGGATCGAATTCGCTGGCGAATTCTATGATCTCCGCCGCCGTCATATGTTTGGGGCCGAGCGGAAATTCCCGTCCCGGCTGGAAGTCTTCGTAGACGAGTTTCGTCATGTCTTCTGTCGTCCTCCACATCTTGCCCAAGGGCAATCGCATGGCCAGGAGTGGTGGCGCAAGCATTTTCATGGCGATAGCGGGTCATGGCAAAAGGAGATTATCTATTGGTGCCCGGCAGCTCTTGATTGTATGGCGGCGATGTGTTGAGGCTTGTAGTGGCGAGACGGATTGGGAATGAAAATGAGCAAGCTCGAAATCGCACTGGGAGATGCCGCAGGCGAGGGGATCATATCCTCCAGCCAGGCCGAGCGATTGCTGCCCTACCTGACCGCGAGGAATATCGGCGCGTTACCAACACGTCAGGTTCTTTCGGCCCCGCGCTCGCTTGATGATTCCAACCCATTGGAAGATACGGAAGCGCCGCGTTTCGTGCGCGGCTTTCACGATGTGCTCATCACCATCGGCATCATTGTGCTGCTGGTCGGGCTCTGGGGGTTGACGAGCCGTTACGTGTCTCTGCTGGCAATCGTCATCCTGGCGGAAATCCTGGTGCGCCGTCAGCGCCTGGCGCTTCCCGCCGTGGTCCTGACCATCGCGCTCGTCGTCTGGCTTTTCCATACGGTGGTGAGTTATGTCTCCTCCACGCCGGCGCTGGTCGATAATTTCACTGTCGGCGCATTTATCCTGGCGGCGCCATTCCCACCGATGCTCGCATTGTTTTACTGGCGCTACCGGGTCCCGCTTTCCCTGGCGCTATTCCTGTTCTCATTGTTCGGATTGTTCCTTGCAGTGGTCTTCTATGTCGCCGGCACCGTGACGGGCTCCTCGAACGTGCCGGCAGACTATCCAATCCAGACGCTCATGATCCTGCTGGTGACCGCGCTCGGCAGTTTCGCCCTGGCGATGCGTTTCGATCTCAGCGATCCGCAGAGGGTGACCCGCCGTTCCGACGTGGCGTTCTGGCTGCATCTCGCAACCGCGCCGGCGCTGCTTTATTCGACCGTCCTTCTGGCCCTGCGCCTGGAACTTGCCAGCGGTGGTATCGCCTTTACCAATCTCACTGACGCCCTCTTCGGAGGCTACTTGCAGGCGGTAACTGTTCTGGTGGCGGTGCTGGTGATGATGCTGATCGGGCTCATCATCGATCGCCGCGCTTTCGTGACCGCCGGGCTGGTGTCGCTCGGCCTCGCGACGGCGGCCATTCTTCGGCATAACAATGCCGGTCTCGACAAGGTCGGCTTCCTGGTGCTGATGATTGTCGGCCTGGTCGTGCTTGTGATCGGTATCGGTTGGGCCGATCTGCGCCGCCTCATCGTGCGGCGTTTGTCCGCCGGTATGCAGGCCAGATTGCCGGCGCTCAGATAGGCGCCGGCAAGATAGAGGCGATCAGGTATTGAAGCGGAAGTGGATGACGTCGCCGTCCTGAACGACGTATTCCTTGCCTTCGTCGCGGGCTTTGCCGGCTTCCTTTGCGCCGGTTTCGCCATTGTAGGCGATGTAATCGTCATAGGCGATGGTGTTGGCGCGGATGAAGCCGCGCTCGAAATCCGAGTGGATGACGCCGGCAGCCTGCGGCGCCTTGGTGCCCCGCTCGATCGTCCAGGCGCGCGTTTCCTTCGGTCCTACGGTGAAGTAGGTGATGAGGTGCAAGAGCTTGTAGCCGGCGCGGATCAGACGATCGAGACCGGCTTCGTCGAGGCCGAGCGCAGAGAGGAATTCCTTCGCCTCTTCATCGGGAAGCTGTGCCACCTCCGCCTCGATCGCGGCGGAGATGATCACGACTTCCGAATTCTGCTCCTTGGCCATGGCGGAGACGGCCGCCGTGTGCTCGTTGCCGGTCGCCGCATCGCCTTCGGCGACGTTGCAGACGTAAAGCACAGGGTGCGAGGTCAGCAGGTTCAGACCCTTGAGGATACGGATTTCCTCGGCGTCCAGCTTCGACAGCAGCGTGCGGACGGGCTTGCCTTCCTGAAGCAATGCCAGGGAAGCATCCATGATCGGCAGCATCGCCATGGATTCCTTGTCCTTGCCGGTGGCGCGCTTGCGCGTCTGCTCGGTGCGGCGCTCAAGGCTTTCGAGGTCGGCGAGCATCAGCTCGGTCTCGATCGTCTCGGCGTCGGCAACCGGATTGATGCGGCCTTCGACATGGGTGATGTCGCTGTCTTCGAAGCAGCGCAGCACGTGCACAATGGCATCGACTTCGCGGATATTGGCGAGGAACTGGTTGCCGAGGCCCTCGCCCTTCGATGCGCCGCGCACGAGGCCGGCAATATCGACGAAGGAGATGCGCGTCGGGATCAGTTCCTTCGACTTGGCGACGTCTGCGAGCTTGCGCATGCGCGGATCGGGAACGGCGACTTCACCCGTGTTCGGCTCGATCGTGCAGAACGGATAGTTCGCCGCCTGCGCGGCCGCCGTCTTGGTCAGCGCGTTGAACAGAGTGGACTTGCCGACATTCGGCAGTCCGACGATACCGCATTTGAAACCCATGGCACCTTGTCCATATCTTGAAAATCTTTGCAGTGCCTATGGGGGAAGGGCCGTTGCGGGTCAAGTCTTGGGCATGCAAAGAGCCACTTTTCTGCTGATGGAAGGGTATTACGGGGCGTCGGTCGCATTGTCTCCCTGACACGACCGTCCTTGAACGATGTGGTGCGCTGCACTATAATGCAGCTATTAGCCCAAAGCTCGTTTCCCCTGTCGTCAACGGTGATGCCGATGAGTGACAATGATGTTGTCCTGAAACCAAAGCCTAAAACGAAGCCGAAGGTCGAGAGGCCGAAGCTCTACAAGATCATTCTCGTGAATGATGATTATACGCCGCGAGAGTTCGTCACTATGGTGCTCAAGGCCGTCTTCCGCATGAGCGAGGAGACCGGCTATCGCGTCATGATGACGGCGCACAAGCTCGGAACCTGCGTTGTCATGGTCTGTGCGCGCGATATTGCCGAGACGAAGGCCCAGGAGGCGGTCGATCTTGCAAAAAGCGCCGGATTCCCGCTGATGTTCACGACCGAGCCGGAAGAATAGGAACGCTGGGCGTCTGTCAAGCCGGGCGGCGAACCTGGAAACCGGTCTTGTCCTGCGTGAAGCCGCAATTGGCGTAGAAGCGCAGCGTTGCCGGGTCCTTCGACCCTGTCAGCAGCATGACCTTGTAGCAGCCTTTTTCCCAGGCGCTCTCTATCGCCCGGCGGATGACTGCGCCGGCAAGGCCGCGCTGGCGGTAATCGGCGTGCGTTACCACGTTCTCGATCAAGGCATAGGGCGCGCCGCCGCGCGTGAGATTGGGAATGATTATTAGCGTGACGGACGAGACAGCCAGCTTGCCGTCAAGGGCTGCGAAGATCGTCATGCCGGGATGGGCAAGGATTTCGGCAAAGCGGCTTTCCGCGAGCTGCTGTTCCAGTACCGGATCTTCGGTGTTCAGGTGCTGGTAGAGCGCAAGCAGCCCCGGCAGGTCCGCCCTCGCGATCGGCCGGATGACGAGATTTGCGGCGTCCTTGACGGCTGTATCAGGCATTTCAATTGTCCTTCTTGCCGAACATCCTTTTCAGCATTTCCGCCATCGGGCCGGTTTCTGGGATTTTCGGCTGGCTGTGATTGCGGGCCTGATGAATATGCGACTTGGCGGCCGGCGCCTTCTTCTCCGGCTTCGGCGCGTCTTCCTCCGCCTTGCCGCCGAGCGCGAGCGCGATCTTGTTCATCAGTTGCGAATCCTCACCGCGCACCAGCATGTCGGCGTTATCGGCAAGCGCATCGAATAAGGGTTCAAGCCAGTCTCGGTCCACCTTGGCGAAGTCGCCGAGAACGTGATTGTGCACGAGTTCCTTGGCGCCTGGATGACCGATGCCGAGACGCAGGCGGCGATATTCCTTGCCGCAATGAGCGTCGATCGACTTGATGCCGTTATGGCCGCCGTGGCCGCCGCCCGTCTTCAGCCGCGCCTTGCCCGCCGGCAGGTCGAGCTCGTCGTAGATGACAACGAGGTCGGATGGCTGCAGCTTGTAGAAGCGCATGGCTTCGCCGACTGCTTCGCCCGAGAGATTCATGAAGGTCTGCGGCTTGATGAGCAGCACTTTCTGGCCGCCGAGTTCGCCTTCGGCAATCTCCGCCTTGAATTTCTTCGACCACGGCGAAAAGCTCCGGCGGCTGTGGATCGCATCCACGGCCATGAAGCCGATATTGTGGCGGTTGCCCTGATATTTGGCGCCGGGATTGCCGAGACCCGCGATGAGAAGCATGCGCTTCACCCCTTGGAAAATGCCGATGCCCTTCACGACAGGGATTTCGCGGCGAAGTCAAGGTGCGATGCGGTCAATCGCCGAGGTGCAGGCCGTACTTCAGGAAAATCCGCTTCTGCGTTCCGTCTGCAATCAGCGCATTCAGCGCCGTCTGCATTCTGCTCAGAAGGTCGGCAGGGAAGTCCTTCTGACAGGCGATTCCCAAGGATTGCTGCGAGAGGACGGTGACTTTCTCCACCGCATTGCCTTCCTCTTTCAACTTGTCGAAATAGAGTTCCGAGATCGGCATCAGATCGATACGGTCGCTCATCAGTTTCTTCAGGCTTGCCTTGAAGTCGCTGCCCACGTCGATGCGCGGGAAATTGTTCCCGCGCAATATCGTTTCCGTGTAATCCTCCCGCCAGGTGCCAACGAGATATTTCCTGGCCTCGTCGAGGTTTGCCGCTTCGACCTTCGAGCCGCTGTGCTTTATCAGGATATTCCGGTCGATCAGCAATGGCTGCACCCATTTGAAGAGCCTATTGCGTTCTTCATTGTGCGCGGTGGAGAAGACGCAGGTCATGGGGTCCGTCAATGCCTGATTATAGGCGCGGACCCAGGGCAGGACGGTAATCGTATAGTCGACACCGATCGCGGCCATCACGTTCTGTACCTGCTCGGTGCTTGCCCCGACTGGCGTCTTACCGTCGCGATAGCTGAAAGGCGGGTATTCCTCGGTGGTGAAATGAACTGTTTGGGCGTGGGCAGGAGAGAGAAAAGTCAACGAAAACAGGCTGGTTGCAAGAATGAATAGCTGTTTTCGCATGCGGTTCCTCATCGCTATGACGCTTGTGCTACGGGGGAGACACGATCCTGCTGCAGGACCGTCAGAGTTTTCATCAGATTGTCCGGATGCAGCGGTCGGTAGAACAGATAGCCTTGGCCGTAATCGATGCCCATGCCGCGCAGGGTCGTGCATTCCTCTTCGGTTTCCACACCCTCGGCAATAACCGTGCAGTTCATCTTGTGCGACAGCGTGGTGATGCTCTCCACCAGCATGCGGCTCTTTGCGCTGACATCGGAAGCGGTATCGTTGATCGCGCGAATGAAGGACTGATCGATCTTGATGATGTCGACCGGGAAGCGATTGATGTAACTCAGCGACGAGTAGCCGGTGCCGAAATCATCAAGCGCGATGCGGCAGCCGTAGCGGCAGAGTTCGTTGATGACCATGCGCGTCTCCGGATTGTCGTCCATGAGCACAGCTTCGGTGATCTCGACGACGATGCGTCGCGGTGAAATATCGTGGCGAGAGAGCAGGGCGGCGATGCGTACCGGCAGCTCCGGCTCGAATTGGAGCGGCGAGAAATTGATGGCGAGGTAGGTGTCCTCCATGCCATCAAAACGCGACAGCTTCGCAAAAGTGGCGATCGCCTTTTCCATGATGCGGTTGCCGATGCGGATGATGGAACCCGTCTCCTCGGCGACCTCGATGATGCGGGCAGGGGGCAGGATTCCCTTCTGCGGGTGATGCAGCCGCATCAGTGCCTCGAAGCCGGCAATCGAGCGGTCGTCGACATTCACGACCGGCTGCAGATATGCTTCGAACCAGTCTTCGTTGAGACCGCTTTCTATATTATTCTCCAGTTCGGCGCGGCCGCGGGAATCGTCGAGCATGCTGTTGTTGAAGATCTGCGCGCCGTTCTTGCCGTCGCGCTTCTTGGCATACATGGCAATATCGGATTTGAGCAGCAGTTCGGCCGCATTGGCAGCCTGGCGCGGATATATCGCGATGCCGATGCTGGCGCTGAGGCGGGCATCGCCATCGAAGGGTGTCTCGAAGATTTCGGCAATAAGAGCCGACATGTCGAAGGCTCTTGCTTCGGCGTCTTCGGCCAGCAGCAGGATCGCAAATTCGTCACCGCCGAGGCGGGCGGCGATATCGCCCGGTTTCAGGCACTGCTGCAGACGGGACACGAGTTCGCGCAGCGCCGCGTCGCCTGCGGCATGACCCATGTTGTCGTTGATCCACTTGAAGCGGTCGAGGTCGACGAAGAGGCAGGCGAGCTCGCACCGGCGCAGGTCCGACTCGTTGATCTTGGCATCGAGCGCCGTCTCGAAGCCCTGGCGGTTGAGAAGGCCGGTCAGATGATCGGTGATCGCCTGGCGTAGATTGCGGTCCTCGGACTGCTTGAGTTCCGTGACGTCGGTCATGACCGAAAGCGAGAGGCCGTCCTGGATTGCCGTGGTCTCGAGGATCAGGACATCCATGATACGTTCGTCCCGGCAAAGGAATTTCACCGTCACCGCCAGGCGCGCGGCGCTGCCCGGATTGCTGTACTTGCGTTCCGCATATTCCGCGCGGGATTCCGGTAGGACCAGGCTTGCAAACTGGCGCCCAAGCACTTCGTACCGATCATAGCCGGTGGCGACGAGCCAATAGTCGCTGACGGCTGCAATGCAATCGTCCTTGTCGAGGGAGAAAAGCATGGCGGGCGTCAGATTATATGTATCTGTTGCCCGGCGATGAGCAAACTTCAGTTCCGTTTCTTCACGCTGCAGCTTGCTTTGCATGTCGTTGAAGCTGCTGGCGAGCCGGCCCATCTCGTCGTTCGACTGCCAGTCGACGTGATGACGCGAGCCGAGCCTGCGCGTGGCCTCTATGGCGTGCGTCAGCCGCATCAGCGGCTGAATGACGAAAATGCGATTGCCGATCAGCGCTGCACCGAAGACCGTCAGCACGGCGAAGATGAAGATGGAGATGAAGACGATTTCTTCGTTCTTCAGGCCGTCGAAGAGGCCAAGTTCCGGATAGTAGACGGTTATGGTGCCGAGTTTCTTCGCGCCGTCGATGCCGTTGTAGATGATCGCCCGGGAGACCGCTTCCAAATTGCCCCTGTAGGATTTCGGGATGGTCGATTGCGTAACGTCGAGCTGACCGGAAAGATCGCGGACGTTCACCCTGACGATAGCACCCTCGGCGACCGTCGTGGCGCTGATTTGCGTCACGCTGTCTTCGTCCAGATCCCACAAAGGCTTCGCCAGAGCCTGAGCATTGGCAACGAGCAGAACGGTGATGTGATCCTTGATTTCCTTTTCCGCGCGTTCGGAGGACAGGAAGAGGAATAGAATGAAGAGCGGCGCCACGAAAACCAGCAGCGCACCACAGACGATCGCGAAAAACCTGTTTTCGACCGAATGGCTCATCGTTCCGTTTGCTCCCCAGTCATAGGCCGGCGGATCTGGGGCACCGTTCCCTGCAACCCTTTCGCGCAGATTTTCATGAATCCGTTAAATGTTGCTGAAATTCTGGGGTTAATGGAAATCAATGAAAGTATAGATTCAAGAAATTCTTATTTTTACTTTCTCTAATATTCTCGCAAAGCATGAAAAAACCCGCCATCCCCGAAGGGAGGCGGGTTCGAATGCTTGCGATGAAGAGGCCGATTAGGCGCTGGCTTCTTCGCTGCCTTCTGCTTCTTCGGTAAGACCGGCAGCCGGAGCAACGATCGTTGCGATCGTGAAATCGCGGTCAGCGATAACAGGCGTAACGTTCTTCGGCAGCTTCACGTTGGAGATGTGGACGCTGTCGCCGCTCTTCAGGCCGCTGAGGTCGACGGTGAAGAATTCCGGGATGGCATCGGCCGGGCAATGAACTTCGACTTCGTGACGAACGATGTTCAGCACGCCGCCGGCCTTGAGGCCCGGGGACTTCTCGTTGTTTTCGAAGTGAACCGGGATTTCGACCGTAACAGTGGTGTTGCCGGAAACGCGCAGGAAGTCGACGTGAACCGTGAAATCACGGACCGGGTCGAGCTGGTAGTCCTTCGGCAGAACCTTGATCTTCTTGCCGTCGACGTCGATCGTGGCGATCGTCGTCAGGAAGCCGCCGGCGTGGATGCGCTTCGTCACCTCATTGGTGTTGAGAGCGATGGAAATGGGGGCCTGCTTGTCACCATAGATGACAGCGGGGATGAAACCATTGCGGCGAAGTTCACGGGCGGACCCCTTACCAACCCGTTCGCGCGCCTCGGCCTTGAGCTCGTAGCTTTCGTGGCTCATAGCTATTCCTTTCGAGGTTATTTGGAGAGTTCATCCGGTCGGCCATTGCCGTGTCGGCTGAACTGGAGGAGGGCATGCCCTGCCTCATCCGCGTTGCCTCCAAGGGTGTCTACGCGAACGCGTGGCGTATAATACAAACTGGCCCAGGGTGCAAGCGCCTCCGGAATGCCAGGGCCTGTGATGACATTGCAACTCACGTTATGAGCTGTCCGCGCCATTTCTATCAACGCCTTGACATATACGCTTGGGCTCTTCAACAGTCGAATCCAATCGATCAGAGTCAGGAAGAGAAAGGTCGAGCATGCGTTCCAAGGTTATCGTTGCCGCGATTTTTTCCGTGGGCCTTGCCGGCGCATCGCAGGCCGCCGATATCAGCGAGCAAGGTGCCACCGATCTTCGCAACGTTCTGACGGAATCGCTTTCGCGCGACCTCGTTCGCAGCGACTTCGTGACCGTGAAGCCGGCAGGCGATCAGTATGAGATTACCTACGACCTTGCGAAGTTCTTCGACAAGATCAATTCCAGCGTGCTCTCCGTCACCGGTTTCAAGCCGCTATCCCTGTTTGCGCAGCCTGTCGAAAAAGGCCAATGGCACCTGAAGGGCGACAACAGCCTTGATATCGCCGTGCATTCGCCGACATCCGATATTGTCTACTCGATCGGCTCCAGCTCCTTCGACGGCATATTCGATCCGACGATCGAGATGATGCGGTCGATGGGTATCACGAGCAGCGGCGTGAAATTCGCGAGCGTTGGCAGCGGAGCCAAGAGCGGCCGCAAGGTCGACGCCTCCATCGACAGCGCCTCTTTTGCACACACGGTGACCGACAGCAGCGAAGCGGGCAAGGTCGATCTGCAGATGCAAGGCTCGCTGCAGCGCTTGAGCGAGCAGTTCACCTTGCCGCATGGTCCGCTCGTCAGCTTCAGTGCCGATAGTGTCACCAGCAATGTGACTGCCACGAGCTTGCCCGCCCAGGAACTGCGCGCGCTCATCCGTTTCTTCGTGCAGCACGTCAAGACGAAGCAGCTTTCGGAAAGCGGCAGCGAGAAGTTCGAGCAGCTGGTGCATCACGCTTTGCCTATTTTCGGGTCGCTCACCAAAACGGTGACATTGAGCAATGCTGCCGTGGCGACGGACAAGGGCAAGGTTGGCGTCAAGCGCGTCGACTACAGCTTCAGGATGGACGGCCTGACCAAGGCGTCCAACGTCAATCTCGAGCTGCGGGCAGAGCATTTCACGCCCGATGCGGATCTCATTCCCGCAGGCTATGCGCCTTTCCTGCCTGAAGCACTCGATGTGCAGCTCGGCGTGCCCAATATCAATTTCTCCGGCCTCATCGATACGGCCCTCGATGCGGTCGCGACGCGGGAGACGCCGGTATCCGGCGAGGTCGTCAAACGCACGATGTTTCCGAGCGGATACGGGACGCTAGAATTTCCAAAGATCAGCGCTACCTCGGGCGTCTACGACATAGAGATCTCGGGCGCATTGAAGGGGTCAACCAAGGCTCACACCGACTATTCGCTGCAGGCGACGATCCTGGCGCGTGATTTCGACAAGACCGTTTCGGCCATTCAGGAGGCTGCGAAAGCCGAGCCCGGTCTGAACAGGGTCTCCTTCAGCCTGCTCGCCGCAAAGGGCTTCGCAAAGACCGATCCGGACGGCCGCCTGCGCTGGGATGTCACAATGGACGAAAATCGGACAGTGACGGTAAACGGGCAGGTGATGAAGAAGCCGTGATGCGGCGCGAGGGCGGGTCGTGTTTAGGGGCAATAATATAGTTCCGCTCGAAGTGCCCGCCGGGCGTTTTCGAGTTTTTACATTGTTTTCCATCATATTTGGGGGTGAATTATGCGTTTTAAAGCGGTTGCCGTGGCAGCTGTTCTTGCTGCGGGTGTAGCTGGTGCGACGCAAGCGGCTGACGTCAACGAGCAGGGTGCGAAGGACCTGTTCAATAATCTGACCTATTTCCTGCCTGACGATATCGTCAAAAGCGGCGGAATTTCGGTAAAGCCGGTCAGCCCGCACTATGAGATCACCTATGATCTGCAGGCCCTGTTCAGCAAGCTGGATATCAGCGACCTCACCATCACTGGCCTGAAGCCGCTGATGATGCTTGCGACGCCGCAGGACAGCGGTCTCTGGAATATCGAAGGCAACAATGCATTCGACATCACGGCGAATTCCAAGCCCGGCAGCGGCCCTGCCATGGAATTCCGCTACGCGCTGGCCTCCTCCACGTTCAAGGGCGTCTTCGATCCGGCCCTTCATTATCTGCGTTCGATGGATCTGCAGGGCAAAGGCATCACCTTCGCCACGAAGACGACGGACGAAAACAACAGCGTTCAAAAGAACGACGCCACGGCCGACAGCATAGGCTACACGCTCTCTTCCGCCGACAGCGGCGAACCGGGCAGGCTCGACATGAAGATGAACGGCAGCATGCAGTCGTTCTACGACAAGATTTCGTCCGAGGATGTCGCGCTCGGCGAAGTGAAGGTCGCGGCGATCGATTTCAACCTCGGCGCGACCAAGCTGCCGTTGAAGGCAGTGAATTCCCTGCTGCACTTCGTTTCCGAGCACAAGGACGAGAAGACCCTTTCGGATGCGGACAGCCAGGCGCTGAAGGCGCTACTGCTGGAAGCCATGCCGATCGTCGGCTCGTTCGAAGAGTCCATCGCCGCCAGGGACATTGCCGTCACGACGCCGTTCGGCGATGGCGGCCTGCAGAAACTCGGCTACTTCGTCAAGCTGGCGGGGCCGGCCAATGCCATGAACGCCGATTTCGGCTTGAACGCCGCCAAGCTGACGCTCGCAACGGGTCTCGTGCCTGACGATTTTATCGCCTTCGTTCCCGATACAGCCGACTTCCAGCTGCAGGTGCCGAACCTGAACTTTTCGGCTCTGATGGAGGTTCTGCAGCAGAGCGACTTCAAGGATCCGGAAAGCAATGCGGCCGTGGACACCAAGCTGCAGCAGGCCATGTTCCCGGATGGAACGATGATGATCAACTTCCCGAAGATCAGTGCCATCTCCAGTCTCTACGATGTCGAGGCTAGCGGCAGCATGCGTGGCTGGCTGACCGAGAAGGACCGCGTGTCGATGAAGATGACCGTGCTCGTTCGCGATCTCGACAAGACGATCGCCGCCGTCCAGGAGGCCGCCAAGACGAAGGCTGATCTTGCCCAGCTCTCCTTCGGCCTGATGATGGCCAAGGGCTTTGCCAAGACGGATGCTGATGGGCGCTCGCGCTGGGATATCGATCTTTCCGACACCGGTGGCGTGACGGTCAACGGCCAGGTCATAAAGTAAGCCAATCCGAAATCAGAATGCGACCATGTTTGTTCTGAGGCCGTTGAGCCAGCGCTCGATCTCTCTGCTGTGGGCCGGTCAGGTGCTGGCGGCCACCGGCTCGGAATTCTACATGGTCGCGGTCGTCTGGATCGCGGCGGATTTCATCGGCAGCAATGCGGGATATGTATCCGCGCTGCAGTCCGGCGCGCTGTTGTTCGGCAGTCTTTTCGGCGGCATCCTCACGGATCGCTGGCGGCACAGCACGACGATGATCGCGACCGATCTCGTAAGGGCGGCTCTCCTGCTGATGCTGTCGCTTGCCGGCCTTCTGCATCTGATGAGCCTGCCGCTGCTGATGATGCTCGCCGGAAGCATTGCGTTGCTGACCTCGGCATTCGATCCGTCGCTGCAGGCGACCCTGCCGACCATCGCTGTCGATCCGGATATCCGGCACGCCACCAACGGCCTGTTCGATGCCACGCGGCGCATGGCGCGCATTCTCGGGCCAAGCCTGATTGCGCTCGTGAACGGCTTCCTGCCGAAGTCGCAATTCTTCACCGTGACGGCGGCAACCTTCCTGCTCTCCGCGCTTGCCGTCTGGCTGGCGGTGGCAAAACTGCCGGCCGCACCGCGCCGGCGCGAATTTTCAGGCATGGCCGCCGTTGTGGACGGCGTCCTCGGCGGGTGGCGCGTCGCCCGCGGTCACGCCGCCATTCTCTATGGCCTGTTCACCAATCTGATGGGAAACATCGCCTGGGCGATGGGCATCCTGCTCGGCATGATCCTGCATCTGCGCGAAACCAGCACCGATCCGCTGACTGACTATAGCCTGATGATGACGGCCTATGGTGTCGGCAATGTCACGACCAACCTCATTCTCAGCAGCATCAAGCCGCGCCGGCCGGTCGTCTGGATCATCGCGGCGAAGCTGATTTTCGGGGCAGGGGTTTTCCTGCTGCCTCTAATGCATGACCGGATGTGGCTGATGATCGTCGCGTGCTTCGCGGCAATCAACGGTCCCTTCGAAAATCTGGCCATGCTGCATCTGATGCAGACGCGCAGCGAACCGCATCGCCTCGGGCAGGTCTATCGTCTGATGATGTGCGCGATCTTTTCCGGCCTGTTTCTGGCCTATCTTATGTCGCCGAGTCTGTTTGCATGGTTCGGCATCGCTCCGTCGATCATGGGGTCGGGCGCAGCCGTCTTCATCTCCGGCTTGATCGGAATCGGTCTGCTGGCATGGAGGCAGACGCATCCCGCCGAAGCCAAAGCCTCCTGAAACGCTGTCCGATCTTAGTCGAACAGGCTGGAAACCGATTCTTCCTGGCTGGTGCGGTTGATGGCTTCGCCGATGAGGCTTGCCGTCGTGATGACGCGGATATTGGGCGCCGATTGCACTGCTGTCGTCGGCTGGATGGAATCGGTAATCACCAGTTCCTTCAGCTTCGAATTCGTCACGCGGGTTACGGCGCCGCCGGAGAGAACACCGTGGGTGATATAGGCGGTGACACTTGCTGCGCCTTGTGCGAGCAGGGCATCAGCCGCGTTGCAGAGCGTGCCGCCGGAATCGACGATGTCGTCGATCAGCAGGCAGTCTTTTCCTTCCACCTCGCCGATGATGTTCATCACTTCGGATTCACCGGGGCGATCACGGCGCTTGTCCACGATCGCCAGCAGACAGTCGAGACGTTTGGCAAGCGCGCGGGCGCGGACGACGCCGCCCACGTCGGGCGAAACGACCATGACGTTGCTGATGTCGTAGTTGGCCTTGATGTCACGAGTCAGGACCGGCACCGCATAGAGGTTGTCGGTCGGGATATCGAAGAAGCCCTGGATCTGGCCTGCATGAAGGTCGAGCGTGAGGACGCGATCGGCGCCAGCTTCGGTGATCAGATTGGCCACCAATTTAGCCGAGATCGGCGTACGCCCGGAAGCGCGGCGATCCTGGCGGGCATAGCCGAAATAGGGGATGACCGCGGTTATGCGCCGCGCCGACGAACGGCGCATCGCATCGATCATGATCAGCAATTCCATCAGATGATCGTTGGTCGGAAACGATGTCGACTGCACGAGGAAGACATCCTCGCCACGGACGTTTTCCTGGATCTCTACGAAAATCTCTTGGTCGGCGAAACGCCTGACACTAGCCTTGCCTAAGGGAACGTTGAGATAATTGCAGATCGCTTCGGCAAGATGCCGGTTCGAATTGCCTGCGAAAACCTTCATTGTGGTCCGCCTGTTACCAACCTGATAGCCGCGCTTTTAATCACCTCGCTCTCGAATGCAAGGGGTAGAGGCGCGTTAGCTTTCATATTTCTGAAAAGCTTGTGACTATCCACCGCTGGAATTGCGCCAGGAATTGAATTCCGACATGGTTTTCGTGGCTATTTTCTGCATGACGGCCGGCGGAACGGCCGTCCAGGGATCACCGCGCTTCAGCGGCGCACTTTCAGCCCCCTGGATTCGATGTACGCGGTTACCGGCACTATCCAGCACATCCCAGACGTAAGTCACGGAGATTTGCGGCCCGTCTTCGAAGGCGGATAGGTAGCCCTTCAAGATGTAGCTTGCGCTCGCGTCGCTGGAGCTTTTGATCGTCAGGCCGAGCGAACGGGCGTCCGTGCCGAGCTGGCGCGAGAGCGGCGTGACGGCTTGCACCGGCGCGCCGATGATCGGCAGAAAGCGGATGCTGCTGTTGCCGGTTGCGGCTGTGGGCGGCAGCGATGCCTGTTGCTGGTCCGGCTGTTGATCGTCGGCGGCCTGTTGCTGCTGCGGTTGCGGATCTTCCGAGAGGCGGCGGTCCGCCTCGCGCTGCTCATCGGCCTCGGAAAACTGATTGTTCGCAGGCGCGATCGATGCCGTGCGGGCGTCATCGAGAGGGCGGGAGGCATAGGGGTTGGTGCCGTTCGACCTCAGTGCCGACGCCTGGTCGTCGAGCGAGCCGTTTCCGCCGTAGCTTTGCGGCTGATAGCCTTGCTGGGAGGATTGCTGTTGATAGCTATAGCTCTGCTGCGTGTCTTGAAGGCTTCGGCGGGTTTGTGGTGCTGCGGCGATGCGCTCGACATCGCGCTGCGTGACAGGAGTGGAGCCGGCATCGCCGATGGCTTCGGGCGGCGTCAGCGCGTCCGTGGTGTTGCAGGCCGAAAGCGCGAGGCAAAAGCCGGCGACACTCAATGTTGTCCTGACCAGTCCCATTGCGCGACGATCCTTCCTCTCGACGGTCCTCCCGTTCAGGATCGCTATCTTACGCCGCTAAGGGTTAAGAAATTCGAGTGGGTGCCGAGAGAGGGCTTTGGGGCCTTGTGAGGTCGTCAAATAGGTCTGTCCGAGGGTCATGGCGGTGCCGCTGTCGGAGTCCATGATGATCATGTGTACGAAGAGCGACATATT
This sequence comes from Rhizobium freirei PRF 81, assembly GCF_000359745.1. Lineage (GTDB taxonomy): Bacteria > Pseudomonadota > Alphaproteobacteria > Rhizobiales > Rhizobiaceae > Rhizobium > Rhizobium freirei. Next base: position 318,032 of record NZ_AQHN01000055.1, on the reverse strand, counting down.
TTCCCCGATCTCCTGCGGATTGCCCATGTGGAACATCTCGTGCTCCATCCACGAGGGGGAAAATCGTGCGCCGAGCGAATAACCGCAGGCGTTCAGCCGGTGACGGGCAAGGCCGCGCTCGTCCATGATCCTGGCGTGCATATCGAAAACATCGCCGAACGTATGGCCGGGTTTCAGGATCGTTTCGATCGCTTGCAGGGTTTCCAGGCAGGCGCTGTAGAGTTCGCGGTGGCGATGGCTGGGATTGCCGATGACGACCGTGCGCATCATCGCGGCATGGTAATGGGCATCGACACCAGCCCATTCGAGGGTGAGCTGATCGTCGGCATCAAGCTTGCGGCGGCCGGATTTGTAACGGCAGAGCAGGGCCTCCGCGCCGGACCCGATGATGAATTCGTTGGCTGGATAGTCGCCACCGCCGGAGAAGATGGCGCCCTGCATGGCTGCCAGGATATCGGCTTCGTCCGCACCCGGCTTGATCAGGGGCAGCGCGGCATCGAGTGCATCATCGGCGAGTGCCGCAGCGCGCTCGATATGGGCGATCTCCGCCGTGCTCTTGGTCAGACGCAGGCCGCTGACAAGGTAGGAGGCATCGACGATCTGGCCAAAACTGGTGAGCTGATGATCGAGCTGGCGGGCGATGTGGCCGGTCATGCCATGCGTATCATATTCGACCCCGATCCGGGCACCGAGGAGGTCGAGATCCGCAAGCGTCTCCCTCAAATCGAGGGTGGGGTCGGCATTGAGGCGGTCGACCCAGATGCGAATATCCTTGATGACCGAGGTGAGCTGCGCCTGGCGAAGATCGGCGGAGCGCGTCAGAAGCGTCATCGACCCATCTGCCTTGACCACCAGCGTCTGGAAGAAGCAATAGCCGAATGTGTCGTAACCGGTCAGCCAGTACATGCTCTCTTGCGCGAACAGCAGCATGGCGTCGAGCTTTTCCTCCTGCATCCTGGCAAGCAGCCGGGCGAGGCGTGCGTCGTATTCGCTGCGTTCGAAATGCAGAGCCATATCAACTCGTCTCCCCGATCGCGATGGCCGAAATCTGCCGGCCGTAATCCGGCTCCTTCGCATGCGTCGTGCGGCGATAGGAGAAGAAGCGGTCGGAGTCAGGATAGGTGCATAGGTTCAGGCTATCGGCTGTCACGCCCGCCTTGCGCAGGCGGTCGACCGTCAGCGCCGGCAGATTGAACATGGCGTGGCCGGCGCGCTCGGACAAAGCGAAATATTTGGCATAGCCCGGATCGTGCGCGAGAAAGCGGTCGACGAATTCCGGGCCGACTTCATAGCTTGCCTGGCTGATGGAGGGGCCGAGGCAGGCAATGATCGCCTCACGCTTCGCGCCAAGCGCCTCCATCGCGTCGATGGTGTTTTCAAGCACGCCCGTCAGCGCCCCCTTCCAGCCGGCATGGGCGGCGCCAATGACGCGATTTTCCGGATCGGCGAAGAGGATGGGACCGCAGTCAGCGGCAAGCACGCCAAGCACGATGCCCGGTGTGGCCGTTACCATTGCGTCGGCTTCGGGGCGGTTGCCGTGATAATGTGCGTCGACCGTCACGACATCCGGCGAGTGGATCTGATGTACGGTGGCAAGCCGTTGCAGGGGGAGGCCGAACCAGTCTGCGACGCGGCGGCGGTTCTCCTGCACGCGCTCACGATCGTCCTTCGAGCCGAGCCCGACGTTCAATCCGCGATAGATGCCTTCCGAAACGCCGCCGGCACGGGTGAAATAGCCATGGCGAATGCCGGCCGTCTCGGCGGCGCTCAGCAGCGTGCTTGCAATTGGTGTCGGCAACTGGAGCGTTCCTTGATATCTCGTTAGCCTGTTGTGCGATGAATAACGCAGCTGCGGCGAAGCAGTTCAATTTGATGGGGATGTTGACCCAGCCCGACGCGGGCTGTCAATCCGCAGGATTGATGGTCAGGGTTCAGCTGACGGGACGAAAGGGTAGGAGGTCGATCGCCGGGCTGGAGACCGCGAGCGCCTTGAAGAGCTCGCCCATCTTGCCTTCACCGGCACCGGCCAGCCTCTCCGCGGCGGCGCGAATGTTTTCCTGAGTTGCCGCATCCTGGTCGCGGCCAAGCGCTGCCGCCCGCTCCAGCAGGCCGAGGCCGATCAGGAAATCTCCCTGGTGACAGCAGCCGTTGATGTGCATGCCGGAGGCGAGCGCAGTTTGCGCCAGATGCTGGAAATCGACATGGCTGGTCAGATCTGCTTCGCCGGGGTGCTCCAACGGCGGGTCGTATTCATGCATGCGCACGGCCTGCAGCGTATCGCCGAAACCTGTCGCCATGTGGCCGTAGTCGATGGCGAGTGCCGTGCCGCCATGCGCTGCCAGCCTGTCGCAGATCGTCGTCATGACGGCCTGGCGGGCAGGTGCGACTTCGAAAATGGTGCCGATCGGCGGCGGGCCGCCCTCCGGAAGAAGAGTGGGATCGAGCGTGGCAACGCCGGTGGTAAACGTCAGCTCGTCGTTAATGTCCAAGCCGACCGCGCGCTCGCGAAAACCGTTCGCGGTGCGCACGAACTGGCGGATGGGGATGGCATCGAAAAGCTCGTTGGCGGCAAGCAGGGTAAAGCCCTCCGGCACCTCGCCGAAGTCCGTGTGCCACGAGACCTTCGCTCCGTGAGCCTCCAGGGTCTGCTGCTGAAAGCCTTGCAGGCGCTCGCTGGTTTCGACCAGATGCACCGTCATGGCGTCATAGAGCTGCGGTGCAAGCTTGCCGATGACGCGCAGCATGTCCGACATCATCGTGCCGCGGCCAGGGCCGATCTCGACGAGGCGCACATCTGCCGGCGTCCCATGGCGCTGCCATGCGTGCACCACGAAGACGCCGATCATCTCGCCGAAGAGCTGGCTGACTTCGGGTGCGGTGACGAAGTCGCCGGATTGGCCGAAGGGTTCGCGCGTCTTGTAATAGCCATGCACGGGATCGGCGAGGCACAGCGAAAAATAATCCGTGATGCTCAGCGGCCCGTTCGTGCGGATGATGGCTTTGATCTTTTCACCGAGCGCCGTCGTCATTCTTTGCTTTCGCTAATGCGTGATCCGGAAAAACGGGAAGCGTTTTTTGCAAGGATCACGCGATATTGAACCCAACTTACGCCGTCTGCCTGGCCGCCGCCTGACGGGCACGAATGACCGCCCAAAGACCGATGGCCACCATCGGCAGCGACAGCACCATGCCCATCGTCAGCCAGTTCGTACCGAGAAGATAGCCAAGCTGTTCATCAGGCTGACGGAAGAATTCGACAAAAATACGCGAGAAAGCATAGCCGATCACAAAAATGCCGCTGACTGTGCCCGGCTTCTTCAGCGCCAGAGCCCAGCGCGTCAGAATGAAGAGGATGAGGAACAAGACGACGCCCTCGATGCCGGCCTCGTAAAGCTGGCTCGGGTGACGCGGATCGGGGCCGGCGGGGCAGACGCCGTTATGGGCGGCGATCACATGCGGGCTGCAAAATACCATCGCCCAGGGAACGTCCGTCACCCGGCCCCAGAGTTCGCCATTGATGAAGTTGGCGATGCGGCCGAAGAAAAGCCCGATCGGTGCGACGGCCGCAACGATATCGAACATGCTCCAGGCCGGGATCTGGTTGCGTCTTGCGAACAGGAACATGGCGATGGTCGTGCCGATCAACCCGCCATGGAAGGACATGCCGCCGTTCCAGACCTGGATCGCACGGATGGGATTGGCCAGGACCTGATCGAGATCGTAAAACAGGATATAGCCGACGCGGCCGCCGAGGACGATGCCGAGCGCGACCCAGAGGATGAAGTCGTCCAGATGCTGGCGTGTCATCGGGGCCGTGTCGTTCAGCCAGAGCTTGCCGTTGTCGACCAACCGGCGGGCATAGAACCAGCCGAGCAGGATACCCGCCACATAGGCAAGCCCGTACCAGTGGATCGAGAGCGGTCCCAGAGAAACGGCAATGGGATCGATATCCGGAAACGGCAGGATGGCGGCGAGATTGGCGGATGTCAGCAAGATCGTCAGGCCCGTTGTCGCATGATTCCAGAAAGCACTCTGCCTTTTCGGAATGAGAGCATGCTATATGCAAATGTGCGCGGAACATGGCGTTCGCTGCCGAAACGGTCAAGTCGTTTGTTGTTCGCCGCGTTATCGGGGCCGTGTTGTCCCGTCCTATCTCTATTTGCTTGCATCGACCCCTTGGAAATCCTACCTCAGCACTATCTGGCCCACACCGATGCCTCACCGTTCCGGGCCGACGGCCGCAAGGAGATTGCTATGAGCACTGGACCGAACCGTATCCTGGATGAATTCGCCAAGCTGATGACCGATGCCGCCGGTGCTGCGCAGGGCGTGCGCCGCGAGGTCGAGACCGCTTTCAATGCGCAGGCCGAACGCTGGCTGAACAGCATGGATATCGTCAAGCGCGAGGAATTCGAGGCCGTCCGCGAGATGGCGATCAAGGCGCGCGACGAAAACGACGCGCTGCTCGCGAGAATCGAAGCGCTCGAAGCAAAGCTGGCCTCAAAGGGCTGACAAGCAAACAATCTTTCGTTGTAGATCGGCGCGGCACGCGTTTGCCGCGCATTTTTTTACTGAAAATTTTATTAGTTTATCCACCTGTGGACATAGGCAAAAAAGCCAATCGCCAGAGTCGGTTATGACTCCCTTCTGAATAGGCGTCGGAAGAGCTTTCCACAGCGCCGTTTTCAAAAACGATGCTCAGGGGCTGGCAGGCCGGGCATGCGGCTATACACTGATTTTAAATGATGATTCGAAACGGACTTGGTAAGCTCCGGGCAGGGTGGACACGCTAGTCTGGCAGCCGTTCAACATCATTCCGAAGATGTTTCCGGAGTAAAGCAGTTTGCGTTCTTTCAGTGTTGAACCACGGGAAAATTGCATTCGTTCCGGTCAAGAAGGTGCTGCATGAGCCTTATGGAAGTGGAAGTCGAACGACAATCGAATCCGGTTGACATGATCGAGTTCGTGGCCGCCAACAATGATTGGTCGTTCGAACGGTCGGGCGAGGATGAACTCGCCATGACCGTCGAAGGGAAATGGACCGATTATCACGTCTCCTTCTCCTGGATGGAAGAGTTCGAGGCGCTGCATATCGCCTGCGCTTTCGACGTGAAGGTTCCCGAGCCGCGCGTCAATGAGGTGATCAAGCTGCTGTCATGCATCAACGGACAGGTGCTGATGGGCCACTTCGATCTGTGGCGGCAGGAAGACATTGTGATCTTCCGCCAGTCACTGCTGCTTTCGGGGGGAGCCGAGCCTACCAATCGACAGGTGGAAGTGCTGCTTTCCAATGCGCTTGACACTTGCGAGGCGTATTATCAGGCTTTCCAGTTCGTTGTATGGTCGGGCCTCGATGCCAACCGCGCCATGGAAGCCGTGCTTTTCGAAACTGTAGGCGAAGCGTGATATGACAAGCGAACATTCCGCCGGCACCCTGGCGTCCTCCGGGCCGATCGTCCTGATCGGCGCGGGCAATATGGGAGGCGCGCTGCTGACGGGATGGCTGAAGAACGGCGTGTCCGGATCTTCGGTGATTGTCGTCGATCCCAATCCATCCGAAGCGATGCGGCAGATGATTGCGGATGCGGGCGCCAGCCATCTGACTGGCGTTCCCGCAGGTGTCATTGCAAGCGTCCTCTTTGTTGCCGTCAAGCCCCAGGTCATGGATACGGTTTTGCCGCCATTCAAAGCGATTTTGAGCGCGGAGACGGTTGTCGTATCCATCGCCGCCGGCAGGACGATCGCCTCGCTTGAGAAGCATCTGGGAGAAGCCGCGACGGTGCGTGCCATGCCCAACACGCCTGCCATGGTCGGACGCGGCGTCACCGGCGCCTTTGCCAATGCCAGGGTCAGCGAGCAGCAGCGGCAGCTTGTTCAGAATCTTCTGAAGGTCTCCGGGCCGGTCGAATGGGTGCCGGAAGAAGCCGACATCGATTCGGTGACAGCGGTTTCAGGCAGCGGGCCTGCCTATGTTTTCTATCTCGTCGAATGCATGGCGGAGGCGGGGCGCAAGCTCGGCCTGCAGGCGGACCTCGCCATGCGGCTTGCACGGGAGACTGTCGCGGGGGCTGGTGAATTGCTCCATCAGTCCCCCGATGACGCATCGCGCCTGCGTCAGAACGTGACTTCGCCGGGCGGCACCACCGCCGCGGCGCTGGGGGTTTTGATGGCGGAAGACGGCATGCAGCCCCTGTTCGATGCAGCCCTGGAAGCGGCGCGCAAACGGGCTCAGGAGCTGGCCGGCTAGAGCAATTGCAGGAAAAGTGCGCAGCGGTTTTCTGTCCGGAATTGCGTAAAACAAAAAGCCAGATCGATTCAGTGCTTCGATGAGGCGCTGAGCCGATCTGGCTTTTCATGGGAAAGGCAGAGGCATGGCGGAAGAGATCACCTATGGCGATTTCGAGCGGGTGGATATTCGCGTCGGGACGATCATCGAGGCCGAGGATTTTCCGGAAGCGCGCAAGCCTGCATATAAGCTACGGATCGATTTCGGGCCTGAGATCGGCGTCAAGCGCTCGTCAGCGCAGATTACCGTCCATTATACGCCGGAGACGCTTGTCGGACGGCAGGTGCTCGCCGTGGTCAATTTTCCGCCGCGCCAGATCGGCCCGGTGCGTTCCGAGGTGCTGACCTTGGGTTTCGAGGATGAGGCAGGGGCGATCGTCCTTGCGGCCGTGACGCAGCCGGTGCCGAACGGCAAGAGGATGATGTAAGCTGCGTTCCCTTTCGTTATCGAAAGGGAACAGGTTCAATGAATGTCTCTTGAAAGCGGGTCGGTCAGGCTGAAGTGGAGAAACTCCGCCTCGAAGCCTTCCCTCTGTGGCGAGCAGCAAGCCGGGCCGACGGACACCTCCTCCAGTGCCGGATCGAACCAGGCGAGCCTTGCCATGCGCCATTCGTTCATCCGATCGGTGCGGTACTGAACGAAGAGGGCATCACCGTTGCGCGTGACACGCGCGGACATGGCGTCGAATTCATGGTCCAGCCGGAAGGCCGACCAGTCGGAATTGCCGCTGGTGGCGACGACGCTGAAATGCTTGGCGCCGTCTGTATATTCGATCCCGCATTTCAGCCAATGCCTGGCGTCGTGACGGATCATCAGGCCGGCCTGATCGTAGAGTTCGCGGTAATGTCCGATGAAGGTCACTTCCGCGGTAAAATCGCCGCGGCGGGGTTTCCCAAGAAAATGACCATTGTCGCGATGAAATCCGTAATAGGTTTCCTGCCAGAAATCGGTCTTGTCGTCCGAGCGCACAAGCAGTCGTCCCTGGTTCATTTCCCAGACGGGAGGCGCATTCAGCCAATGCATGCCATCGATGTCGAGAGGCATAAGGCGTCTCCTCAGGCAGGAATTCGGATGGTGGCGCGCAGGCCGCCCAGCGGGCTGTCGCCGAGGGTGACGTTGCCGCCGTGACTGCGGGCGATATCGCGGGCAATGGCCAGACCGAGCCCGGTGCCGGATTTGTCGAGATTGCGAGCCGAATCCAGCCGGAAGAATGGCTTGAAGACATCCTCGCGCGCTTCGGGGGGAATGCCCGGGCCATCATCGTCGAAGACGATCGTCAGCCATTTGGCGCTGTGCTTGGCCTCTATGCGCAGGCTCTTGGCATATCGGCGGCTATTGGTGGCGAGATTGGTGACTAGGCGGGTGAAGGCGTTCGGGCGAACGGAGATCTCGTCGTCGCCCTCGATGGAAAAGTCGATGGACTTACCGTGCAGCGTGAAGTCCTGCCGGATCTTGTCAAGGATATCGCTGAGCTTGAATTGGCCGACATCCTCCTCCGCCTCGCCGCGTGCGAAGGCCATGTAGCCCTCGAGCATGCTTTGCATATCCTCGACGTCCTCGTTGAGGCCAATGAGATCGGGATTGTCGCCGACGAGGGCGAGCTGGAGCTTGAAGCGGGTGAGCACCGTGCGCAGATCGTGGCTGACGCCTGACAGCATCGCCGTACGCTGTTCGAGCTGCCGCTCGATGCGCTCGCGCATGAGGATGAAGGCGAGGCCCGCACGCCGAATCTCGTCGGCACCCCGAGGGGAATAGTTTTCGAGCCGCTGCCCCTTGCCGAAACTCTCGGCCGCCTGGGCCAAGGCCAGGATCGGCCGGATCTGGCCGCGCAGGAACAGCACGGCGATGCCGATCAGCACCAGCGAAGTGCCCACCATCCAGAGGATGAAGATATGGGTATTGGAGGCATAGGTCTGGCTGCGCTTGGCAAAGACGCGCAGCACCTTGTCGGGCAGCTTGACGCGGATCTCGACCAGGCTGGAGTTTCCGACCGTGTCGATCCAGAAGGGCAGGTTGATCTGATCTTTTATCTCATCGCTCAGGATGCCGTCGAGGATCGAGAAGAAAGGCCTATCGCGTGGCGGCGGCAATTCACCGCCCGGCTCGATCGAGATGCTGAGATCGAGCTTCTGCCGCGCCATCTGGGTAATGGCGGAATAGTCGGCATCCTGCGGATAGGTTTGAATGATGGTGATGATGGCGGCGATATCGCGGGTCGTCGCCATCGACAGCCGCTGCGTCACCATCTGCCAGTGACGCTCCATGAAGACGATGGTGACGACGGCCTGCAGAATGATCATCGGCAGGATGAAGATCAGCAGAGAGCGGGCATAGAGACCCGTCGGCAGCACATATCGGCGCATCCAGCGCGAAAACCACCGAAGCCCGCTGGACGGCGTGTGATCCTGCTCGCGTCTGATCGAATCGAATGTCACCATCGCCGCTGATCCTGGATACCGGGCTTAGTCTATGCTCAGGCGGTAGCCGATGCCTCGCACCGTCTGCAGCCAGATTGGGTTGGCCGGGTCGTCTTCAATCTTGCGGCGCAACCGGTTGATCTGAACGTCGATGGTTCGCTCGCCGACCTCGGCCTCGTTGCCGATAAGCTCGTGGCGCGGTATGGTCTCGCCGGCGCGCTTGGCGAAGAGCAGCATGATTTCCTGTTCCCGATCCGTCAGCCGAATGAGCTCGGCGGCCCTCTTCAGCTCCTTGCGGGTTAAGGAAAACGTATAGGGTCCGAACATCACAAGCTCGATCTTTGGCGCATCGGCCGGCGTATTGCGCCGCAGGATATTGTTGACACGCAACACCAGTTCGCGCGGATCGAAGGGCTTCGGCAGGTAATCGTCGGCACCGGCTTCGAGGCCCGCGATGCGGGAATCAGCTTCGGCCAGCGCCGTCAGCATGATAATGGGGATGTTCTTTATAGCCCTTAGGCTCGAGGTCAGCGAGATGCCGGACTCGCCAGGCATCATCACGTCCATGATGATGAGATCGAAATCGAGACCCTCAAGCTTGCGGCGCGCTTCGGCGCCATCTGCGGCGGCCGTGACGCGGAATCCCTTTTCCATGAGGTAGCGATTGAGAAGGGCGCGGATGCGCGTATCGTCGTCCACGACCAGAAGATGGGCCGCATCGTCCGAAATAACTGCTTTCGTCGTGGTCATTCGATCCGTCTCGATCCTGTCCTACCCGTTGATTGACATGAGGCGTTCCTCGCGGTTTGCGGCTGGAACTGCCGTCACTTCTCCGTTTGCATCCCCCTCAGAAAACGCTTCACACTTGCGCGTGTCGCTTCCGATGCGCCCTCGAATGCCCGTTCAATACGGCGCGATTGCGGCTCCGCCAGCGCCAGCGCCAGATCGCGGCCGGCCTGTGTCGGATAGAGCTTACGCTGTCGCCGGTCCTCCGGACCCGCGACCTGACGAATATAACCCGAATCGATCAATTGTTTGAGAACCCGCGCCAAACTCTGTTTGGTGATCTGCAATGTTTCCAGAAGGTCCGCAACTGTCATGCCTGGTTCGCGGTTAACGAAATGCACGACGCGGTGATGTGCCCGTCCGAAACCGCTCTTGACCAGGATCTGGTCCGGATCCGATACGAAATCGCGGTAGGCGAAGAAAAGCAGCTCGATGATCTCGAAATCGATGTTCCCCGCATTCTGCATCGGCGTTGCCAACAACTCCGCCTTTGCCGCGTTTTGGCTCGTCTGTCGTGGCACTGTAGCATTTCCTTTTAATTTTGGAGACATTTGCGAAATTTACGCAAAAATATGTCAGCGCTATTGACGTAATTTTACGCCATCGGTTGCTTCCGCACAATGCCGCGCGACCTAAAGAGATTATTGTAGCGGGAAATTAAGTGTCGCCCCAGTAAAACTCCAGCATATTTCGGGCGATCCCTGTCTCGCTTGGACAGGCGTCGTGGGGATGGCGATCAACCGGCGAACGCAAGATCGTTCTGAACACATGCGGCTCCTGTGGGAGGCGTGACGGAACAAGAGCGTCTTTCGCAGAGCGACCGCTTCAACGTGCTGACACGCTCCGCGCAGCACGCTGTACAGGCGATGTCAGGCGTCTGCTCCCCCACATGGTTTGCACGTGGAAAGGCGCCAATGAGCTGCCGCTGGAGCAAGCTGCGGCTCTGAAGCAGATTTGCACATGATCACAGAGGTCGGAGGTGTCTCCGACCTCTGTGATCTGATTTTTACGACTTGCGGCCGAGGACCGCGCCAACGATTGCCGAAAGCACGCCGCCGGCGATCAGCGAGGATATGCCTTGCGCTATCAAGCCGGTAAGGGCTTCGCTGCCGATCAGGTTGAGGATGAAACCGCCGCCCAGTCCGCCAATGGCGCCGGCAATTGTCCTGGCAATAAGATTGACGCCGTCCTGTTTCAAAACGGCACTTGCGGCGTTGCCGCCGATGGCGCCGGCTATCAATTGCGTGATGATAGGCCCTAGACTTCCCATGATTGCCCTTCTCCCATAGTTCCGGAGACGCTTCCGGATGCCCTCTCGCGTGCCCCGGATCGATGCCGGGAGCGGCGATAATCCTCACTGGCATTAGGATTACATCATGCACCGGTCGGTGGAAATAGAAGGTCAACTCAAACGGGAGAATTCCCTGATAATTCTAGGGGAAATCCGCTGCGGAGGCATGCGGCCTTCCGGCCGCATGCAAATTTCACCATTTTACTCAGCTAGAAACGCGAATCACTGATAGACATAGACGACACGATGCGTGCCGGGATCGACCAGCACCGGTTGGTGGTTCACCTCGACATAGCTGTATTGGTAATCCGGAATGCGGTGCACTACGACGCTTTGCGGAAGTGTGGAGCCGACGACGACATTGCCACTCAACTGGACCGTATCGACCGGATTGTCATCGATATAGTCGCGGACTTCGTCAGGTGGAGTGATTGCTACGACATCGCCACCGTTCCCAACGGGGCCGAGCAACTGATCGTTAGGGCCGGGCTGTGCGGCCTGGACGCTTCCCGTTTGAATGGAATTGGTCTCTTCATAGGTAATGGTGGGGATGCCGAGGTCATCGCGATGGTCTTGCACGACAACCCGCTCACCGTTTTGTTCGACGCTGAGATATTGGGCGTAGACCCAGCCACGCATGCCGTTGACGTCCACCCGGCACCAGCGACTGCCTTCGATGCAGCCATCGAGCGTCGCTTGCGAGCCACGCGTTGCGACGCCGACCGCCGGAAACTCGGCGCCAGGTCCTGAGCGCACTTCGATGTCGCTTGCGGTCGTGGCGGACATCTCAGCCTGCGCCAGGCCAGCGCTGCCGACGAGGGCGAGGCCAGCCAGGAGTAGATTTCTCTTCAAGGACATTGGTTCACTCCTTCTGCCTTTAAAGACAGAGTCTCAACGCGTTGCGCGCTTCTCTGTTCCGATCGGCACGGTTTGGTCCTGCTGCTGACTGGTAACGAGATCCCATAAGGGGCGGAGTTATTTTACTATTTCGGATTTCGCGGCGTGGGAGCGTGATATGCTAGGCGCTCGCCAGCCTTCAGGGGCTGTTTTGCGCGGAGTTTGCCGCTATACCGGCGGCACGACATTCAGACAGACGAGGCGTTTCATGGGCATGCTCCAGGCCGGCATCATTCCGGTGACCCCTTTCGAACAGAATTGCACCATCCTGTTCGACCCGGATACGAAGGAAGGCGTTGTGGTCGATCCCGGCGGCGACGTCGACGTCATCCTGCAGACGGTGCGCGAGAACGGCATCACCCTGAAGGCCATCTGGCTGACCCATGGGCATATCGATCATGCCGGCGGCGCGGACGAGGTTCGCGAGGCGCTTGGCATCCAAGTGATAGGCCCGCATGAGGATGATCGGTTCCTGCTCGAGGATATCGAGGCCAAGGCCAAAATGTTCAACATCGACGGCGTGCGCAACGTGGTGCCCGATCGCTTTCTGAAAGAGGGAGACAAGGTTTCCTTCGGCGAGCACGAGTTCGAGGTTTTCCATTGCCCCGGTCATGCGCCCGGCCATGTCATCTATTTCAACCGGAAGCAGGGCTTTGCCCATCTTGGCGACGTGCTTTTCAGCGGCTCGATCGGGAGAACGGATCTGCCGGGCGGCAATCACCAGCAGCTGCTGGACTCGATTCGCGACAAGGTCTTCCCGCTGGGCGATGAGGTGGGCTTCATCTGCGGTCACGGGCCGGGCAGCCGGATCGGCGACGAGCGCCGCAGCAATCCTTTTCTGCGCGGGCTATAAGAGGCACTGAGGGGCTGCCGGAGGCAATCTAGCGGTGCTCGCCGCATCTGGAAAGAATATCATCGACGACGCTGGCGAGCGGGGCAGTGGCGTCGATGCCTGTTGCGTTCTTCGGAATATCCTCTTGCGTCGCGTGCAGCCTTAGAGCGAAGTCCAGCTCCGCCGGCTTTCCGGCGAACTCGTCTTCCGGTCTGTCGGCGAGCCGGCTGCTCACCGTGTCTGCATCCACATTTAGAACGAAGATCGCATCGAAGAGACCAATGAAGCGGCGGAGATTCCTGGAGCCACCGCAAAAGAAGGAGATCGAGTGGCTTTGATCGGCAACCAGGGATTTGACTTTGTCGACATTCCAGAGGTGATGCCGGTGCTCGAAACCCACGTCCGCACCGCCACCTGCCTGCGGTGCGCCAACTAGCGGTTCCCCTGTTTCAGGATCGCCTTTGTACGCCAGCTCGCGGTCACCATGAATGACGTTATAGCCGCGCCGCTGCAATTCAGTGGCAACCGAGGTCTTCCCGCTTCCTGAAACGCCTTCGATTAGATAGTTCCTAACGCCCATTTGCAGACCCTGTTCTGAAAGCTTTCTGGCGCCGCACGATGCAGCAACAGCCCGAATAGGGGGGCAATATGATCGCCGCAAGACATTGCGGCGGTGTGCCTTGGAGGTGGCTCTCCGGCATGTGGCATTGGCTGGCGAGAGGCTGAAACGGTCAGCCATGTCGTGGCAAGGCTGTCGCAAGACACGCGGTAAAATGGTATCTTGCGACAGGAATGAGTTCAATCTTCAACTGCGCGCAAGCGGCGGCTTCAGCTCACGGCTTGGTTGGTCGGCTGCGGTCGGAACTCAGTCGGCCGTGCAGAAATGACGCATGCCGTCATAGCCGACAAAAGTGCCGCTGCGGCCGTCAAAGCTTCTGTAGCGATCGTAGCAATAGCGCATCCATGCGGAAGACCATGGACGCAGACCGGAAGCCGTCGGCGGCGCATAATAGCTGACATCCCGCTCGACATAGACGCGACGGGGTGCAGGGCGATAGTAGTAGGCTGGGGGAGGTGCATCGTAGCCCGGATCGACGTAGACCGGCGCCGGCTCGACATAGCGCGGCTGGCTGGCGATCGCAGAGCCGACGATCAGGCCTGTCGCAAGCCCGGCAGCGCCAAGCGCCCAACCATCACGGTCGCGATGGCGCCAGTATTCATCGGCGGACGCGGCGCTTATGGAAGTGACCGTCAATGCCGCGGCAACAGCGGACATGACGAGGGTTTTGCCGAGTATGCTCATTGGCCTATCCTCTAACGAAAGCGGGACAATTGTCATTCCCGCTTTTTTCATGACGGGCAAACTATACGCGGCAAACTGAATACAGACTGAATGACAAAACCCGGCATTGCTGCCGGGCCTCAACTCGAATGATAGCCGTAAGGTCTCAGCCGGCAATCTGCAGATTGACGGCCTTCGGTCCCTTGCCGCGGCGATCCGGTTCCGTGTCGAAGCTTACCTTCTGGTTTTCCGACAATCCTGCCAGGCCGGAGGCCTGAACTGCAGAAATGTGTACAAAGATGTCTGCGCCACCCTTGTCCGGCTTGATAAAACCGAAGCCCTTATCGGTATTGAAAAACTTTACAGTGCCAGTCTCGGCCATGCCTCAGGTCCTTTTCTCTCTGCCCACCATCCACACGGGCAGCATTACTGTGTTGCCCTTGCGGGCGCTTGCAGGCAATTCTCGAAATTGTAAGGAAAAGGTCCCCTATACCTCGGCATGATCTTGATGCGATGTTTGCCACCCCGCATTTCAATCAGGCTGACCGGAATATCAGCGTCTCCGGCGCGCGTTTTTCTTAGGACTTCCCATGCTCTAAAAATGCCCGAACATCGTTGAGAGTGCTGTGTTTATTGGGAATTGGCAAGCAAAAGTTTTTTAACGTATCGGGAGAGGCACAGTACGGTAATGCAAATGTGCTATAGCGATTCGCGAATTTTCTCACTTTCGGACAAGTTTCTAAGGTTTTTCCATCGCTCGCGATATAGTTTTGACGAGATTTTCCCAAATTGGCCGGCATGAACGCCGGTTTTCGGTCGTCAAAAAAAATTGAAAAGTCGTTGCAGACAGACAGCCATAGCGCGTATTTTAAGCGTTTTCAGGCTGCTGCGTTGCGTCGACGAACCAATTCAGGAACCAGTTCAACGGCGAGCATGGCGGCAAACATCAGGGCGCAGCCGGCATAGCCGACCGGTCCCATGGTCTCGCCCAGGAACAGCGCCCCCAGGGATGCTCCGAACAAGGCTTCCGAGGAGAGGAAGATCGCTGCCTGCGGTGCGGTCGTATAACGCTGACCGATCACCTGCAGCGCGAATGCCAGCCCGGACGAAAAGATGCCGACATAGAGGATCTCGCCCAGCGCTGCACGGATGGCGACGATGCTGATCGGCTCGATGGCAGCGGCAACGGCAAGTGCGAGCACGGCCGTAACTGCGAATTGCATGGCGGAAATGGCGAGCGGGCGGCCCGTTTCATTGACGGCCGAGCCGGCGAGGGTGATTTGGGCCGCCCAGAAGAGCGCGCAGACCACAGTCAGGAAATCGCCGTCCGTCAGACGCGAGAAGGAGCCGCCCGACAGCAGGTAGATGCCGCAGAGCGCCATGAGCGCCGCGGGCCAGATGATCCAATGCGGCGCGCGGCGCAGGAAGACGACAGCAATCAGCGGCACGAAGACCACGTACAAGCCGGTAATGAAGCTGGAATTCGTCACTGTCGTCGTCAAAAGCCCGAGCTGCTGTGTTGCAGCGCCGCCAAAGAGGGTAATGCCAATCAATACGAGAAGGAGCCAGTTGCGTGACGTCAGCGGCTTTACGGCTCTTCTGTTTTCCATCCACACGAAGGGCAGGACGACCATGGTGGCTACGGCGAAACGCAGGCCGATAAACCAGAGCGGGCCGATCGCCTTCATCGCTGTCGATTGCGCCACGAAGCCGCCGCCCCAGATCGCGGCAGCAAGCAACAACAACAAATTCGCCTGTATGCGAGACATCTTAATCCTGCGGGGAGGGGAGGAAGGAGCGAGATGACCGTTAGCAGTTGCTTTTGCGCGCGGCAAGGGTGAAAGGCGTCGCAAGCGACCAGCGCGAGCCGCCTAGCCTGCTGCTCGCGAAACCCTCAAGAGAGCGCCGTTATTCTCGTCCGTGGTGATGAGAAGCGCACCGTCGGGCGCGACGACGATGTCACGCATGCGGCCGAATTTGTCCTCGAACATGCGTTCCCGTTCGGTGATCTTGCCGCTGCCATCGCGGTCGAGGCGCGACAGCAGCTGGAATTTCAGCGCGGAGACCAAGAAGTTGCCGTCCCATTCGGGAAACATCTTGCCGCGATAGACGGCAATTCCGCCGGGGGCGATCGAGGGATCCCAATAGAAAAGCGGCTGCTCCATGCCTTTCTTCGCCGTACCGATGCCGATCTTCGTACCGTCATAATTGGTGCCGTAGGAGATGACCGGCCAGCCGTAGTTCTTGCCGGCTTCGGGCGTGTTGATCTCATCGCCGCCCTTGGCGCCGTGCTCGGACGTGTAGAGCCTGTTCGTCTCGCGGTCGAAGGTGATGCCCTGCGGATTGCGATGGCCCTTCGACCAGATTTCCGGCAGGGCGCGTTTGCCGTCCTTGAACGGATTATCGGCAGGGATGCTGCCGTCGGCCCCGATATGGATGATCGAGCCGGCGTCGTCCTGAAAGTCCTGGGCACGGTCCTGTTCGCCGCGATCGCCGAGGCTGACGAAGAGACTGCCATCCCTCGCGATGGCGATGCGCGAGCCATATTGGATATTGCCGCTCGACAGCTTGTTCATCGCGAAGATGCGCGTCACATCGGTCAGCTGTTTTTCATCCGATGACAGTTTGGCGCGAAAGACGGCCGTGCCGCTGCCGCCATCCCCGGCCACCGAGGCGGTGAAATAAAGGGTTCGATTGCTGCCGAATTTCGGATCGAGTTCGATGTCCAAGAGGCCACCCTGTCCGCGGGCATAGACTTTGGGCAATCCCGCGAGGGCAGGCGATATTTTGCCGTCGCGGACAAGGCGCAGGCGGCCGGGCCGTTCGGTGACGAGATAGGCACCATCCGGTAGCACGGCGACCGCCCAAGGGTGTTCGAGCCCGGTGGCAACCGTCTCGACCTTGACGGTCACTTTTTGCGTCTTGAAAGTTTGCGAGGGGTCGGCAAAGGCAACGCCGGCCGACAGCAGCGCAGAGGCCGCCAGGACAATCGAAACTCCCGTTCTTGCCGCGTGCATGTTTTCGACTCCGCCCCGAAAATCGCTGCTTTGCAAGGTGGGTCGCGCAACTTGCCGTTCAAGATCGTGTGCGGTGTCGATAACGTCTTTGTGTTTGCGAATTCGGCACGGCCATCCGTCGATCCCCGGAGCCGTTGAGCGCGCGGAGGCATGAGCCTTTTGGCCAACTGTGCGTTAGCGCAGGTTCGCGGGAAGTGGTATTTGCGACAAGCTGTTATTTTACAAAGAGAAATCTTGATTCTCTTCAGAGGCTGAATCAAGCGCTTCGCAAATTGATTCAAGTGTGCGCGGGAGCATACGGGATGAAGTTCGGCGGATAGAGGCGTGGATGGCGGGTTGCGAACCGCCGCGGCCACCGTGTCGGCGCTCGAAATCGACATCGAAGACATAGCCCCGAAAGCCAGGAAATAAAGCCACTGTGACGCCTTTGCGCTTGAAACGTCGGCCTATATTCGACATAGAGCTTAGCGCAGAAATCTGGTCCACAGGCTTTCTGCCCACTTCAACCGAATAGGACCGATCACCATGGCCTTTCTTGCCGACGCTCTTTCCCGTGTAAAGCCTTCTGCCACCATCGCCGTTTCCCAGAAAGCGCGCGAGCTGAAAGCAAAAGGACGCGACGTGATCGGCCTCGGCGCCGGTGAACCGGATTTCGATACGCCAGATAATATCAAGACGGCCGCCATCGACGCGATCAATCGCGGCGAGACGAAGTACACGCCGGTTTCCGGCATCCCGGAACTGCGCAAGGCGATCGCCGCCAAGTTCAAGCGCGAGAACAATCTGGACTATACCTGGGAGCAGACCATCGTCGGCACGGGCGGCAAGCAGATCCTGTTCAACGCTTTCATGGCGACGCTGAACCCCGGCGATGAGGTCATCATCCCGACGCCTTACTGGGTTTCCTACCCGGAAATGGTAGCGCTGTGCGGTGGCACGCCGGTTTTCGTCGCGACGACGCAGGCCAACAGCTTCAAGCTCCAGCCTGCCGATCTTGAGAAGGCAATTACGCCGAAGACCAAGTGGTTCATGTTCAACTCGCCGTCCAACCCGTCGGGCGCTGCTTACACGCATGCCGAATTGAAGGCGCTGACGGACGTGCTGGTCAAGCATCCGCATGTCTGGGTCCTGACCGACGACATGTACGAGCACCTGACCTATGGCGAGTTCAAGTTCGCAACGCCGGTCGAAGTCGAGCCGAGCCTCTATGACCGCACGCTGACGATGAACGGCGTGTCGAAGGCCTATGCGATGACCGGCTGGCGTATCGGCTATGCTGCCGGCCCGCTGCAGCTCATCAAGGCCATGGACATGATCCAGGGTCAGCAGACCTCGGGTGCGACCTCGATCGCCCAGTGGGCTGCCGTCGAAGCGCTGAACGGCACGCAGGACTTCATTCCGCGCAACAAGAAGATCTTCGAAGGCCGCCGCGATCTCGTCGTGTCGATGCTGAACCAGGCGAAGGGCATCTCGTGCCCGGTTCCGGAAGGCGCCTTCTACGTCTATCCGTCGTGCGCCGGCCTGATCGGCAAGACGGCTCCGACCGGCAAGGTCATCGAGACGGACGAGGATTTCGTGTCCGAGCTCTTGGAATCGGAAGGCGTCGCCGTCGTGCACGGTTCGGCTTTCGGCCTCGGCCCGAACTTCCGCATCTCCTACGCGACCTCGGAAGAGCTGCTCGAAGAAGCCTGCCGCCGCATCCAGCGCTTCTGCGCAGCCTGCAAGTAAGCAGCCGACGATAAACCAAATGAAAGGCCCGCCAGAGATGGCGGGCCTTTTGTATTCAGGCTACCGGTTTCGAGTTCATCAACTGATTCAGGTGTTTCGCAATTTGAGTCCGCTATTCGGTGCAAGTCCTTGAAATCGGGATCAAAGACCGAGCGCCGTCAGCATGATGAATGTGGTAAAGAGAATGAAATGCGTCATGCCTTCGATGGCGTTGGTTTCGCCGTCATTGAGGTTGATGGCGGCGACGATCAGCGTGATCATCACCATCACGGTTTGCACCGGCGACATGGCCATCATGAAGGGCTGGCCGGTGTAGAGTGCGATCGCCTCCATGACGGGCACTGTCAGAATGACGGTCGATAGCGAGGCGCCCAAGGCGATGTTGACCGTCGCCTGCATGCGGTTTCTGAGTGCGGCCCGCAAGGCAGTCAGGATTTCCGGTGCTGCCGAGATGGCGGCAACGACGATCGCGGCGATGGCCGGCGGAGCGCCTGTACCTTTCAAACCGGTATCCATGAAAGCGGACATGAATTCGGCCAGCACGCCGATCAGGACGACGCCGATCAGGATCGTCGCAATCGATGTCGTGGTGGATTCTTCCTCGTGATGTTCCTCGGATGCCGGGAGCTTCTTCTCCGTGCGCGGATAGCTATAGCTGAAGAAATAGCTGTGCCTGCCCACCTGCATGCGCAGGAACAGCCCGTAGAGCGCGATCATCGCAAAGATGGTGAAGGCTGAATAATAGTGCCATTTCACGCTGGGAATGAATTCCGGCACGATCATCGAAATGCCCATGGCGGTCAGGATCATCACGCCGTAGGTCCGGCTGGAATCATCATTGTAAGGCTGTTCGCCATGCTTCAGCCCGCCGAGAAGGGCGGCGAGGCCGAGGATGCCGTTGATGTCGAGCATGACGGCCGCATAAATCGTGTCGCGCACCAGCGTCGGCGAGCTCTCGCCGCTCATCATGATGGCAAGGATGATGACTTCCACGGCAACGGCCGAGAGCGTCAGGATCATCGTGCCGTAGGGGTCGCCGACTTTCACTGCAAGCGTCTCAGCGTGGTGGGCAACGCGCATGGATACCAATACAATCGTTGCGATCAATGCTGCAGCCGCAGCCATCGCTGCCGCTTGCCCCATTTCCAGCAGGGAATGCTCGCCAGCAACGGCAAGGAGCGCTACCGCCACTGCCACCAAGAGGGCTTTTTCCTGCCTGAACCAGTTTGCCGTAATCACTTCCTCACCCTTCATGCCGATTCACGGTTGCACTCTAAATCAATGATTTCGCACATCAAGCGCGCAATCGCAGAGCATGATTTGCAGTCCGTGTCGTTTAATGGAATACTGCGGAAATAAGTGTCTGCCCAACCCACAAACGTCGCGGCATACTCGAAACCCGTCTCAGATGCACGCGACCTTGCCGGTAACATCCGGTCCCAAAGGTCTTGGCAGATGAGAAGGAGGTTTGAATGGTCAAGGTCGTTTACGAAATCGTGCCGCATGACGGTGGATGGGCTTATCGTTTCCGCGACGTTTATTCGGAAGCGTTTCCGACACATTCCGAGGCGGTGGAGGCAGCCAGGATCGTGGCGGCCGAACAGCAGGTCGAAGGCGACTCAGCCGAAATCAGCTGGCAGGACGAGAGCGGCAAATGGCATGAGGAATATGCCGATGGCGGCGACCGACCGGAAACGGAAGTCATCGACGGCCAGGTGCATTTCCCGCCGGTCGACACGGCTCCTGGCGTCTGATGCGCGTCACGATCGTTCAGCCGCGCGTCTCGCGCTTTAGCTCTTGGATCTCCGGCACGTGTTGACGCAAAGCCGTTGCGCGATGCGCCTTATGCTGGCCGCCTTTTCGGCAATCGCGTCGGCGAAGTGACCTTTCTCCGCGGTGCTGCTGGCACCGTCGTGCCGGCAGATTTCGGCAGGCGCAATTTCAGCTTGTCATCGGCGAGGCGGAGGATGGGCGGGCTGCCGATATGCCCTGTCGTTAAGACGTAAGGTGCAAGCAGTTGCTCGAGCTTGTTGCGGAGGTGCTCGAGTGCACTGGCCAGCTTGGGTCGTCTCTATCGGCTCCACCGTCGCTCACGCGATTATGGTCGCTCCTCGATGTCGTTTCCCCTGATATAGCCCAGTAATCCCGCGACGAGGGCGTCGAACGTCACGCGGCAACGCGGCGATGTTTTCAGGTTTTCGTGCATGACGACCCAAGTCTCGATCGCTACCTCGACCTCGGGCAGAAGGTGCACGAGGTTTGCGTCGCGTCTCGCCAAGGGCGTCTGATAGAAGCCGATGCCGATGCCGGCACGCAGGGCATTCTGCAAGGCAGTGCTATGATCGGAGCGAAAGCTGAGACGTATACCGTCGAGGAACGGGTAACGCTTCATCATCATTCTGATATAAGCGGTCTGGCGATCGAAGCCGATCAATTTATGCTGGCGCAATTCCTCGATCGTTGTGGGTTTGCCGTGCCGCTCGATATAGCCTCGATGGGCAAAGAGGCCGAGTGAGATGACGCCGATATGCCGCGCCAGCAAGGCTTCTTGCGACGGCGCAACCATGCGCACAGCAATATCGGCCTCGCGCTGCAGCAGATCCTCCACTGCGTCCGAAGCCGATAATTCAACGACCAGTTCGGGATATTTAGCCTGCAGATCAGCGAGGATCGGCGGCAAGACCTCCGTTCCAATGACTTCGCTGGCACTGATGCGCACCGTGCCGCTGACATTGTCCTTCGAGCCGGAGGCGGCCCGTAACAGGGCGGCGGTCGTGCTGGCCAGCGTCTCGGCATAGGGTTTCAGGACAAGCGCTGCATCGGTCGGCAACAGGCCCTGCTGCGAACGGGTGAATAGTTCAGCCTGGACCGATTGCTCCAATGCATCGATATGACGGCCGACAGTCGGTTGTGTCAGGCCGAGTTCGCGGGCAGCTGCCGATAGAGAGCCGTGTTCCAGCACGGCGAGAAAGGTGCGGTAGAAATCCCAGCTTGGTTCAGATGACGGAGCCATACATTTATGTATATCATATGCAGATTTTTCGGCAATTTCGTTTATCGCGATCACGCGACATAGTCAGCCCATCGAAACCGATGGAGATGACCATGAGCGACCAGACAGAAGATGCAAAAACAGCTTTGATACTCGGCGCCACCGGCGGCATCGGCGGCGCCGTTGCCCAGGGGCTTGCCCTTCGCGGCTGGCGCATCCGGGCTTTGGGCCGTAACGCTGCCGAAGCGGCACGCCGCCAGCCATATTTCGATTGGGTCCAGGGCGACGCCATGCAGGCCGAGGACGTACTGAAGGCAGCCGAGGGAGCCGATGTCATCGTGCATGCGGTCAACCCGCCCGGCTACCGTAACTGGGGACAGCTCGTATTGCCGATGCTGGACAATACCATCGCCGCTGCAAAGGCAGTCGGTGCACGGATCGTGTTGCCGGGTACGGTCTACAATTTCGGCCCCGATGTCTTCCCGAATGTCACCGAGGATAGTGCGCAGCGGCCGAAGACCCGCAAGGGCGCCATTCGCGTGCAGATGGAACGGCGCTTGAAGGCGGCTGCGGAGCAGGATGGCACGCCTGTTATCATCGTTCGCGCCGGCGATTTCTTCGGTGGATTCCGCGCCAACAGCTGGTTCTCGCAGGCCATGGTGACACCGGGCAAGTTGATCAGCTCCGTGACCTATCCCGGCAAGCGTGGGGTCGGCCATCAATGGGCCTATCTGCCTGACGTTGCCGAGACGATGATCCGGCTGATCGAGAAAGGCGACGAACTGCCCGTTTTCGCCACATATCACATGCGCGGCCATTGGGATGGAGATGGCGCTCAAATGGTCGATGCCGTGCGGCGCGTGCTCGGGCGTTCGATCAAGGTCAAGGCGTTTCCCTGGTGGATTGTGCCGCTGGCTGCCCCTTTCGTACCCTTCATGCGCGAACTGCGCGAGATGAGCTATCTTTGGGACGTGCCGTTGGAAATGAGAAACGACAAGCTGCTGGCCGTACTCGGCGAAGAGCCGCATACGCCGATGGATGCGGCGGTGAGAGCAAGTCTTGCAGCAATCGGCTGCCTGCCGGCGGCATGAGCCGCTGATCAGGCATCGAGTTCGGCAAAGGCAATGCCTGCGACGGCGAGATCGGAATCCGCGTTCTTCGTATCGCCGTCGCTCAAGAACCATGCTGCCGAAAGCCCTGCATAGGCGATGATCCATTGCAGCAGGCGTTTCGGTTCAAGGCCTGCCTCGGCGCAAACGATCGGCAATTGCCGCTGCAGGCGGCCTGGCTTGGCGACAGTGGGCAGCTCGGGATTGCAGAAGATATTGGCAAAATCGAAACCGCGTTCGCCATAGACCCGCTTGGGATCGATGGCGAGCCAGCCTCGGGGACCGAAATCGAGAATGTTCTCGTGGTGAATGTCGCCATGCAATAGGGTCTGGTCGCGCTGATCGGCAAGCAGGTGTCGGGCGACCTCCGCGCAAGCGGCAAGCATGCCGCCATGGATGCGGGCCGCCGGTTCGAGTTCCCGGAACCAACGATCCAGAGGCACCAGATCCGTTGGCAGCGGTTTTGCCCTCGGAGCGTGCAGCCTTGCCGCTGTGTGGCACATGATCCGGCTTGCTTCATCGTCCTCGCCTTCCATCGCCATGGCGAGCAGGGAGCCTTCTCCGGTCGCTCGCTCCATAAGGGCAGCAGCGTCGTCATGTTCGTAGACGAAGGCGGTGCCGTCGCCGTCCCACCAGCGCAGCACGCGATTGCCGAACTTCTCATCAATATCCAAAGCGATCTTGAGCATGGCGGCTTTGCCTCGCCAGAGGACGGGCAGCAGATGGCTGGAATGGGTGACGATGGGATCGCCGTTTTGCGTCAACGACCAGCGGTCGATATAGAAGTCGAACATGTTTCGGCTTTATTGCGGGTCGGGATGGGCGCTTGAAGCGCATATGCAAGTTAATTCGGTTGTGCCTTGCCGATTTTCAACTACCTGAACGGACAAACCCCGCAACATTTCGTTGCGGGGCTTTTTTGTCTGCGTTGCACCCGGCGCCGGGTGCATGGCTGCAGGTGACGAGATCCGTCTCGGCAGGAGCTTAAGCAGCTTCGTCCAGCGTCGGATAATCGGCATAGCCCTTGGCGCCGCCGCCGTAGAGCGTTGCCTGATCCCATTGGGCCAGCGAAGCGTTTTCCTTCAGGCGGCGGACGAAATCCGGGTTGGAGATGAAGGGCTTGCCGAAAGCGACGACATCGGCCTTGCCGCTTTCGACGGCTTCGATCGCCATCTCGCGGGTATAGGCATTGTTGACCATCCAGCCGGCCCTGCCGCCTGCTGCCTTATAGGCCGCATGCAGGGCTTCATAGTCGAAGGGCAGGAAGTCGCGCTTGCCGCCGGTCTGGCCTTCGACGACATGGATATAGGCGAGGCCGTACTTCGCCAGGCCTTCGACGACATAGGTGAACAGCGGCTGCGGAGCAGCGTCGCTAGCATCGCCGGATGGCGTGACCGGCGAAATGCGGATTGCCGTGCGGCCGGCGCCGATTTCCTTGGTGATGGCATCGACCACTTCGAAGAGGAAGCGGGCGCGATTTTCGATCGAACCGCCATATTGGTCGGCGCGGTCGTTGACATCGCCGCGCAGGAACTGGTCGATCAGGTAGCCGTTGGCACCATGGATCTCGACGCCATCGAAGCCGGCGTCGATCGCTGCGCGAGCAGCCTTGCGGTAATCCTCGACGATGCCAGGGATTTCCGAGGTTTCGAGCGCGCGAGGTTCGGAGACATCCGCAAAGCCGCCGCTGCCGTCGCTGTTGACCAGATAGGTCTTCGAATTCTCGGCGCGCCTGGAGGTCGAGGAGACCGGCTTGCCGCCGTTCGGCTGCAGGGTGGTATGCGAGATGCGGCCGACATGCCACATCTGAACGACGATCTTGCCGCCATTGGCGTGCACCGCGTCCGTCACCTTCTTCCAGCCGTCGAGTGCTTCCTTGGTGTAGAGGCCCGGTACGTTGGCATAGCCCTGACCCTGATGGGTAATTGCGGTTGCTTCCGTAATGATCAGGCCGGCGGTCGCGCGCTGGGCGTAGTATTTGACATTCAGCTCGTTCGGCACGGCATTCGGCGAGCGATTGCGCGTCAGCGGCGCCATGACGATGCGGTTGGCAAGCGAGATGTCGCCTAGCTTCGTCGGTTCGAATAGTTTGGTCATGGTTCGTCCTTTCTTTGGGGGCGGGAAGAGGAGAGGGATCAGGAGGAGGCGAGGGCCTCATTCTTGAGACGCGAGGTGGCGAAGGGGCTAAGCGCGAGAACGAGATGTGCAAGAGCCATGGTCAGAGTTCCTTTTGCATGGCTTCGAGGAAGGCCGCGATGGTCTCCTCATTGCGCTTGTAGAAAATCCACTGGCCCAGGCGCTTTGTCGTCACAAGGCCAGCACGATGCAGCGTGCTGAGATGAGCGGACACGGTGGATTGCGACAGGCCGCAGCGTTCGAACTGGCTGGCGCAAACGCCGAGTTCCAGCGGATGCTCCTGCGTCGGGAAATGCGTGTGCGGATCCTTGAGGTGGTTCAGGATCTCGAGCCTTGCCGGGTGGGCGAGGGCCTTGAGGATTTCGCTCTTGTCCATGGTGTTCACTGGGTGAATATCGAATAATTTCGATTTATGTATCGACGATTTTCGATATATCAAGGCCGGCCGCAAAATATTATTTGCTGCATGGCAGCCAGTTAGGATGCTTAGAAAATGGGCAAAAAAAAGAGGGCCACCGGTATAAACCAGGGCCCTTATAGGTGTGAAGGTCAAAACCTCCAGAGGGGAACAGCCAATGCGGTGGAACTGGGAGGAAAAGCCACCGTGTGCATCAGCTGTGTGCGTTATGATGCTAATTTGTGCAGTGCGCAATGCTTTTTTGTGCATGGCAGTTATGCATTTGCAGCGCCGGCGGCAGAAGAGCAAAAAAAAAGGGCCGCCGGTGTAAACCAGGGCCCTATAGGTATGAAGGTTAAAAACCTCCAGAGGGGAACAGCCAATGCGGTGGAACTGGGAGGAAAGCCACCGTGTGCATCAGCTGAGTGCGATATGGTAGTTAAATGGGCAGGCTTCAACTCTGCTTTGTGCATATCAGCTATGCGTCATACGCGCGGCTGATGTACTGGGGCTAAAAAGAGTTCGTTATCAGTGGCTTATCTTGGACTAGAAGTTCCAGTTACGAGCCTTCGCCACAATGAAATCACGAAAAACCTTGAGCTTTGCTGCGTTTTTCATCTCGTCAGGGTAGCAGAAATACGTGTCGAAGGACGGCACGTCCGCATTGATCGCAAGTTGGATGAGTCCCGGGTCGCGGCCAACGATGTAGTCGGGCAACACCGCTATGCCGATGCCGAGCAGGCAGGCGCGCTTGATCGAGGTCTGACTGTTGATTTGCAGATGCGGTATGCGCTTGTTGTCGGACGACCTGCCGGCGATCTCAAGCCAATTGACGTCGAGCAGATAATTGGGCGCCGGCTCGCCGAAGCTGATGATGCGATGCTCGTCCAGATCCTCCACCGATTGCGGCTCGCCGTGGCGATTGATGTAGGAGGGGGCTGCATAGACGTGCATATGCACGGTGAAGAGCTTGCGCTGGATCAGGTCCGACTGTTGCGGCTGGCGCAGACGGATGGCGCAGTCCGCGTGGCGCATGTTCACATCCAGCTCCTCGTTGTCGAGGATGAGCTGGATCTGCATGTCGGGATAGAGTTGGAGGAACTCCTGGATCTTGTCGGTGAGCCAGCCCTGGCCGAGGCCGACCGTCGTCGTCACGCGCAACTTGCCGCTTGGCTTGTCGGTCGTTTCGGTCAATTGCATCTTGACCGTTTCGAGCTTCAGTAGAACGTCATGGGCCGTGCGGTAAAGCAGTTCTCCCTGTTCGGTCAGGATCAGGCCGCGGGCATGACGATGGAATAGCTTGATGCCGACATCCTGCTCAAGAGCACTGACCTGTCGGCTGATGGCGGATTGGGACAGATGCAGTTTATCCGCCGCGTGGGTGAACGAACCCGCTTCGGCAGCCGCGTGAAAAATACGCAGCTTGTCCCAATCCAATGGCATGCCACTTCCCCTCATCGGCTGCATCACTCCGCAGCCACGGCGACGGGCATATGCCCGGTCAAATAGCGCTCCGCCTCAAGCGCCGCCATGCAGCCCATCCCCGCTGCCGTGATCGCCTGTCGGAACGTATCGTCGGTCACGTCCCCTGCGGCATAGATGCCTTCGACGCTGGTCGCGGTCGAATCGGCAGCGGTCCAGAGATAGCCGTTGTCCTTGAGTTTCAGCTTGCCCTTGAAGAGCTCGGTCGCCGGCGCATGACCGATGGCGACGAAAACGCCGTCGATCGGCATTTCGGTGATGGCGCCGGTGCGCGCATCGCGCAGGCGAGCGCCGGTCACCGATGGCGGCATCGGCGGCTTGGCCGGGGTGCCGGTGATTTCGGCAACTTCGGTATTCCAAAGAACCTTGACGTTTGCCTTGGCAAACAGGCGTTCCTGCAGGATCTTTTCCGAGCGGAAGGTATCGCGGCGATGCACCACGGTCACCGATTTGGCGATGTTGGACAAATAGAGCGCTTCCTCGACGGCGCTGTTGCCGCCGCCGACCACGATCACGTCCTTGTTGCGATAGAAGAAGCCGTCGCAGGTGGCGCAGGCGGAAACGCCGAAGCCCTGAAAATGCTGTTCGCTCTCGATGCCGAGCCACTTCGCCTTGGCGCCAGTGGCTATGATGAGCGTATCGGCGGTCCAGACCTGGCCGCTGTCGGTGCGGGCGACGAAGGGGCGCTGATTGGTATCGACCTCGGTCACAAGGTCGTTGACGATCTCGGCGCCGACATGCTGGGCCTGCTGCAGCATCTGCTCCATCAGCCACGGCCCCTGAATGGGATCGGCAAAGCCCGGATAGTTTTCGACATCCGTGGTAATCATCAACTGGCCGCCCTGTTCCAGGCCGGCGATCAGAACCGGCTGCAGCATCGCGCGAGCGGCATAGACAGCGGCCGTATAACCGGCTGGGCCGGAGCCGATGATGAGTACCTTCGTGTGGCGGGCAGGCATAGTCAGTCCTTTCAATTCAGCGAACGGGAAACCGCCGCTTCAAACGCTCAAAGCCGGCGATTTCGCGATCCGCCGCTACATTTATGATTGCCTTATGCATTTATTCAAGGGCAGCCTTGCATTACTAACAGAGCAAATCTGCTTTGTGTAAGAATCGGTTACCCCGGAGAAACTTTCTTGCGAATTTTCGTGCCTTATATAGAAGCTGGCGAGGGCGAATTAAAGAAAGGCGATGAAAGTGCTTCGCGCTGAACTCGATGCCATCGATATCAAGATTCTGCGGGAACTCCAGCGGGACGGACGGATGACCAACGTCGAACTCGCTGATCGGGTTGGCATTTCCGCGCCGCCATGCCTGCGCCGGGTGCGCAAGCTGGAGGAAGCCGGCGTTATCGAAGGCTATCACGCCATGTTGAACAGCCCGAAGCTGGGCTTCGATCTCGTGGCTTTCTGCATGGTCGGCCTCAAGCACCAATCGGAGGCCAATCTCAAGGCTTTCGCCAGCGCGACCGCGGCGTGGCCGCTGGTGCGGCAGGCATGGATGGTTTCCGGCGACAGCGATTTCCTGCTACATTGCGTCGCGGAGAATCTCACCCGATTCCAGGATTTCGTCATTGAGGTTCTGACCGCGAACGAACATGTCGATACGGTGCGCACGATGTTGACTATCCGACAAGTCAAGAAGCTCGGTCTCGTAGAGCTCTAGGCAGATGACGCACCGGCCTTGGCATCGATCGCTGATCAAGTCTGGCACGCGCGTATTCCTTGGCGGCTCGCTGGCTCATGTCCAGGATTGGTTTCCCGGACTGAGCATTGTTCGCAACGAAAGCAGGGGCGACGTGCGTTATCACGGCGCTAAGGTTGCGGATCTTGCGGGGATGGACAGGCTGCGCGAACGGTCCGGCGAGACGATCTATATTGTCGGTTCGGGGCCATCCATTCGTGACTGTGACCTCGGGGGCGTCGAATCCGGTAGTGCTATCCTTCTGAATGGCGCCATAAGGCTGGCAGGGGAGCGGATTGGTGAACCGCTGGCGGTTGCGATCGAGGACGAGCGCTTCGTCTGGCGGCACCATCGCATGATGCGCGAGAAGATAACCCCCGGCTCGCTCTGTCTCTTTTCCGTTTCGGTGTTGCGGGCTCTTTGCGAAATCGACGCGAGTTGGCTGAGGGACAAGATGGTCATCCTGATCGACGACATCCGCCGGCCGTATGGCGCTCGGCGCCGCTCGCTCGATGACCTCAAGAAGCTTCACCATGTAAGGATGGACGCGGCCGGTTCCACCGGTCTTTCACTCCTGCCGGATCGTGGCGTTTTCGTTGGCGGATCCGTCGCTGTATCGACGCTGCAATTTGCTTTGTATTCTGCACATCGAACCATCGGCTTTCTGGGTATCGATATATCCAACGCCAGCGAGCCTCGTTTCTATGAAACCAGCGGAGATACCGCCTTCTCCGGCATTGCGCGGGCCGAGGGGCGCATCGTCGAACATTTCGTGCTTGCCCGGAAAATGGCCGGGGAGCGTGGCGTTTCGCTCGTCAACTATTCGCCGGTTTCGGCATTGCTGAAATATGATTTCGGCTACGATGACAGGTTCGCGCTGAGGGCGTGAGGTGCGCCGCATTGACCTTGGCGTCAATCTGTCGGCTTAGAGCATTTCCAGGAAAAGCGCGCAGCGGTTTTCCGTCCGGAATGCGCTGGGAAATAAGAGGGTAGAGCGTTTTCGCGATTCGAAGAAAAGCGGAATGCTCTAGCGGTCTGTGGCAAGCAGCTGCCGATAGACGTCTCCGATGGCGGTCGCTTCCTTCTCCAAGGCAAACTCGCTGCGCACATGGCGCACTGCGTTGTCACCCTGGCGTAGCGCTTCCTCGGGATTGGCCAGATAGAAGGCGATAGCTTTGGTCAATGCGTCGCCATCACCAGCGGGAACGACGGCACCGGTCTCGCCCGGAACGATCATCTCGGCATAGGCGCCCGCATCGGAGGCGACGACTGCGGTGCGCGACGCCATGGCTTCGAGCGGAGTCAGACCAAAACCCTCGTTGCGGGACGGAGCGACGTAAAGGCTCGCGCGGCGATACCATGGCTTGATATCGTCGACTTCGCCCATAAAGCGGATGCGGTCGGAGAGGCCGGCGGCCGCGACCATCTTTTCCAGCTCTTCGCCGAAGCCGCGATGTTCGGCCGTGACCCGGCCGCAGACGATCGCCGTCCAATCCGGATAACGTGGCAGGAGCTCTATCATCGCCTTGACGAAGAGATCGGTGCCTTTTTGATGCCGGACACGGCCGAAGCAGCCGATCAGATAGGTGCCGGGCAGGCCGGTAGCGGCCATGCGATCGTCGGGAGTTTCGGGTGGATGAAAGCGATTGAGATCGACGCCGTGCTGGACAACGGTGTGAGGCACCACCAGGAAACTGCCGGAGCGCGTGCTGGTGGCGATGACGGCGTCCATATGCCTGATGAGCCAGCGCGTATAGGCGCTGTGGCGGCGCTGGGCGGCCGAAGTGAAGACCAGCTTCAGAGGCATGCGCAGGACTGAGCGCAGCAGCAGGCCCACCAGCATCTCGTTGTTGCGGCGGGCATGCCAGATACGCTTGCGATGCCGGCGTGGCCTCATCCAAAGGCCCGGAAGTCTAAGCCAGCCGAGCTTGGGCAGATCCTCCGGCAGGCCGGGGCCGAGAGTGGCGATATGATAGCCAAGCTCGATCTGCTTGGGGATCAGTTGCACGATCGTCGACGTAACGCCGGACAACCGGCGTTTGAAATTCGTTGCGATGATCTCGATCTCGCGGAGATCGTCTGCATGCGCTATGTCGCGATCGCGCACGGGCAATCAGCCCCAGGTAACGGAGAGGATTTCGTATGCCTTGGCGCCGCCGGGTGCATTGACTTCGATGGAGTCGCCGACTTCCTTGCCGATCAGGGCACGCGCGATCGGCGAGGAGATGGAGATGCGGCCAGCCTTCACGTCGGCTTCCTGATCGCCGACGATCTGGTAGATCCTCTCCTCTTCGGTATCCTCGTCGACGAGCTTTACCTTGGCGCCGAACTTGATCTTCGAGCCGGACATCTTGGTGAGGTCGATGACTTCGGCGCGTGCCGTCAGGTCTTCGAGTTCGCTGATGCGGCCTTCGTTATGGCTCTGGGCTTCCTTGGCGGCATGGTACTCGGCGTTTTCGGAGAGGTCGCCATGGGCGCGTGCTTCCGCAATTGCCTCGATGATTCGCGGGCGCTCTTCCTGCTGACGCCAGCGCAGTTCTTCCTGCAGCTTGACGAACCCGCTCTGCGTCATCGGT
This sequence comes from Rhizobium freirei PRF 81, assembly GCF_000359745.1. Classification (GTDB taxonomy): domain Bacteria; phylum Pseudomonadota; class Alphaproteobacteria; order Rhizobiales; family Rhizobiaceae; genus Rhizobium; species Rhizobium freirei. Next base: position 287,121 of record NZ_AQHN01000055.1, on the reverse strand, counting down.
ACCTTTTCAACCATTTTCCTTATCCTTCAGTCCCTGCGCTGCTCTTTCGCACACACAAAAGAAAACAGGTTCCGAAGCGGTACTTCGGAACCAGTAGAGCCATCATTTTGTCATCTATAGCAGATTGCGACAGCCGATTTCCAGAAGATTCGATGCTTGAAGGAAGGCCACTCCCTGCTCGCACGCGTTGCAGATCAATCTCCTGCAAGCGACGAGGCCGCAGGCATCAAAATTGTCGCACGGATCTCATGATACCGCGGCAGATGTAAGCCGGCTATTGCCACTCACATCCGCCGCGACAATTCTTGCGTGTCAGAAGTAGCTCTGCAGCGGCTGAACTTCGAGGTTTCCGGCCTTGAGCGCCTTGATCGCCATGGCTGCGGCTTCTGCACCGGCCATGGTGGTGTAGTAGGGCACCTTCTGCATCAGCGTCGCCCGGCGCAGCGACTTCGAATCCGAGATCGCCTTGTTGCTATCGGTGGTATTGATCACCAGCTGGACCTGACGGTTGCGGATTGCATCCTCGATATGGGGGCGACCTTCGAGCACCTTGTTGATCTTCGTAGCCTCGATGCCGTTTTCGGCGAGGAAGCGCTGGGTTCCGCCGGTGGCGAGCACCTTGAAGCCCAGTTCCGTCAACATGCGGATGGCCGGCAGCACGCGGGGCTTGTCGTCGTCGCGGACCGAGACGAAGACCGTCCCGTCACGCGGCAATTCGACGCCGGCGCCGAGCTGCGACTTGGCGAAGGCCAGCGCGAAATCGGTGTCGAGGCCGATAACTTCGCCGGTCGAACGCATTTCCGGTCCGAGCAGGGTATCGACGCCCGGGAAGCGGGCGAAGGGGAAGACGGCTTCCTTGACGGCTATGTGCTTCAGCTTGCGCGGATTCGGCTTCTCGCCGTAGGCGGCGAAGGTCGCATCCAGCTTTTCGCCCGCCATGACACGGGCGGCAATCTTGGCGATCGGCGCGCCGATGGTCTTGGCGACGAAGGGGACCGTACGCGAGGCGCGCGGGTTGACCTCGAGCACGTAGACCGTGTCGTCCTTGATGGCGAACTGGACGTTCATCAGGCCGCCGACGTTCAGGGCCTTGGCCATGGCTTTCGCCTGGCGTTCCAGCTCATCGGTCATGGCCGGCGAGAGCGTGCGCGGCGGCAGCGAGCAGGCGGAGTCGCCCGAATGGATGCCGGCCTCTTCGATATGCTCCATGATGCCGGCGACGTAGACGTCCTTGCCGTCGGACAGGCAGTCGACGTCGACTTCGATGGCGTTGGCGAGGTAGCTGTCGAACAGAAGCGGGTTTTTGCCGAGCAGCGTGTTGATCTGACCGGTCTTGTCGTTCGGATAACGCTGCTTGATGTCTTCCGGCACCAGCTCGGGGACCGTGTCTAGCAGATAGGTCTGTAACTGGCCTTCCGAATGGAGGATCTGCATGGCCCGGCCGCCGAGAACGTAGGACGGACGCACGACCAGCGGGAAGCCGATTTCGGAGGCGACGAGGCGTGCCTGCTCGACCGAATAGGCAATCCCGTTGTTCGGCTGGTTGAGATCGAGCTTCATCAAGAGCTTCTGGAAGCGGTCGCGGTCTTCGGCAAGGTCGATCGCGTCCGGCGCGGTGCCGAGGATCGGGATGCCGTTCTTTTCGAGCGCTTCGGCAAGCTTCAGCGGCGTCTGGCCGCCGAACTGGACGATGACGCCGACCACTTCGCCGTTTTCCTGCTCCGCGCGCAGGATTTCGATGACGTCTTCGGCCGTCAGCGGCTCGAAATAGAGCCGGTCGGAGGTGTCGTAGTCGGTCGAAACCGTTTCCGGGTTGCAGTTGATCATGATGGCTTCATAGCCCGCATCCTTCAGCGCGAAGGCGGCGTGGCAGCAGCAATAGTCGAATTCGATGCCCTGGCCGATACGGTTCGGGCCGCCGCCGAGAATGACGACCTTCTTGCGGTCCGAGACCTGGGCTTCGGAACGAGCGGCGCCGACGAAAGGCGTCTCGTAGGTCGAGTACATGTAAGCGGTCGGCGAGGCGAATTCGGCCGCGCAGGTGTCGATGCGCTTGAAGACCGGGCGCACATTCAGCGAATTGCGGAGCTCGGCCACTTCCTTCGGGCGTTTGCCGGTCAAGGTCGCGAGGCGGGCGTCGGAGAAGCCCATGGCCTTCAGCATGCGCAGATTGACTTCGTCGGTCGGCAGGCCGTGCTCGCGGATGCGGGCTTCCATGTCGACGATGGCCTTGAATTGAGCGATGAACCAAGGGTCGATCTTGCAGCCTTCGTGCACCTCTTCCGGGCTCAAGCCGAGGCGCAGCGCCTGGGCGACCATGCGCAGGCGGTCCGGCGTCGGCGTGCCGATGGCGGCGCGGATGGCGTTGCGGCTGCCTTCGCCTTCCTCGGTGCCGGGGATCTCGATCTCGTCCAGGCCGGTCAGGCCGGTTTCAAGACCGCGCAGCGCCTTCTGCAGCGATTCGGCAAAGGTACGGCCGATTGCCATGACTTCGCCGACCGACTTCATCGCCGTGGTCAGAACCGGAGAGGCGCCGGGGAACTTCTCGAAGGCGAAGCGCGGGATCTTGGTGACGACATAGTCGATCGACGGCTCGAAGGAGGCCGGGGTCGCGCCGCCGGTGATATCGTTTTCCAGTTCGTCCAGCGTGTAGCCGATGGCGAGCTTGGCCGCGATCTTGGCGATCGGGAAGCCTGTCGCCTTCGAGGCGAGGGCGGAAGAGCGCGACACGCGCGGGTTCATCTCGATGACGACGAGGCGGCCGTCCTTCGGGTTGACCGCGAACTGCACGTTCGAGCCGCCGGTTTCGACGCCGATCTCGCGCAGCACCGCGATCGAGGCGTTGCGCATGATCTGGTATTCTTTGTCCGTCAGCGTCAGCGCCGGGGCGACGGTGATCGAGTCGCCGGTATGAACGCCCATCGGATCGATGTTTTCGATGGAGCAGATGATGATGCAATTGTCCGCCTTGTCGCGGACAACTTCCATCTCGAATTCCTTCCAGCCAAGAACCGATTCCTCGATCAGGACTTCCGTGGTCGGGGAGGCATCGAGGCCGCCGCCGACGATCTCGAAGAATTCCGAGCGGTTGTAAGCAATGCCGCCGCCGGTGCCGCCGAGCGTGAACGAGGGGCGAATGATCGCGGGCAGGCCGACATGGTCGAGTGCTAGCGCAGCGACCGCCATGGCATGGCTCATATAGCGCTGCTTGCGGTCGCTCTCGCCGAGGTTCCACTGGTTCTCCAGCGCATCGAGCGCCTTGTCGAGCTCGGCGCCGGTAAGCTGCGCCTTGAGCTTGCTGCGCTCGGCCTCGTGGGTCTTGCGGTCGGCATCCTTGATGTCGGTGGCGTTTGCCAGCATCGAGCGCGGAGTTTCAAGGCCGATGCGGGCCATGGCTTCGCGGAAGAGGGCGCGGTCTTCGGCCATGTCGATGGCGGCGGGCTTGGCGCCGATCATCTCGACATTGTAGCGGTCGAGCACGCCCATACGCTTCAGAGAGAGCGCCGTGTTGAGCGCGGTCTGGCCGCCCATGGTCGGCAGCAGCGCGTCGGGGCGCTCCTTGGCGATGATCTTGGCGACGACTTCCGGCGTGATCGGTTCGACATAGGTCGCATCCGCGAGGCCCGGGTCGGTCATGATCGTTGCCGGATTGGAGTTGACGAGGATGACGCGGTAGCCTTCCTCCTTCAGCGCCTTACAGGCCTGCGTGCCGGAATAGTCGAATTCGCAAGCCTGTCCGATAACAATCGGCCCCGCGCCGATGATGAGGATCGATTTGATATCTTGGCGCTTCGGCATGGGCTCACATCCGTTTTTTTGTTGCGCGAAAAACCGGCCAGGGTGGGAGATCACCGGCCGGGGGCGCATGGACAAGTCTTTTCAGGCTAGAAGCGGCTTATAGGCAAATGTATTTGCAAACGGAACCCCATAAATCGCGGAATCGACATGAATTCTGCATGCTTTGCCTCCGCTAGCCGAAACGGCGGCGGACGGCCTCGGCATAGGAGCGGCTTACGGGCATTTCGGTGCCGTCGCGCGCAACGACGAAAAGCTTGCCGTTATCGCGTTTCAACCCGGCGACATGGCCTGTGGCTATCCAGTGGGATCGATGCAGGCGCATGCCTTCGGTATCGCCGAGTTCCATCAACGCATCGCCAAAGCGCAGCAGCACGAGTTCGCGGCCGCGGCTGGTGACGACTTCGGTATAGTGGTCTCGTACGGCAAGCCTTACGAGCGTTCCGCGATTTTCCGGTTTCAGGCGCGACAGGATCGGCGCTTGCGCGGGTGGGGTCTTTATCTCGGACGTCTTTACGGGAGCAGGCGCCTGCTTCTCGGCGCTCGATGCTTCGGTCGCTATCGCGATCTGCTGGTGCATCGTCATATAGGCGAGGAAACAGAAGAGCAGGCAAAGCGGGATTGACGTGAGCGATTGATGCAGGCTGCCCGTCACGGTGGGCGCTGTGCCGAAGAATGCGAGATCGACAAGCGAGATGCCGAAGCCGATCGGCAGTGCGGCGATGATCGATCCCGTCATCATCCGGGCGAACATGCTTGGCGTCCAATTGCGCAGGAGGAGTTCGGCCACAACCGAAAAAAGAATCGCTATGGACCAAGCCATGGCATGAAGGGCCAGCCAATAACCGAGCCGCGCGGCGGGCCCCAGTTGTGCAAACGTGCCGTAGGGGCCGGTTACGGCGAAGATCAGGACGACGATGACGAAGGTTGCCCAGAGCCGCGGCGAGCGCCAGACGACCTGCAATTCGCGAAGCGTGGATTGCAGAAGGGTGTGATCCACGAATTTTTCCCGTTTTTCCGCGCAATTTCGATTGAGAGAACAACAATATCGCGGAAAGGCTCGGCAAACTCAACCGGATCCCCACCATGACTTTCGAGCCGCTTCTTCATGCCCCGATCGCAATCCAGATTCATGTTGCGGCGGTCGTTCCGGCTGCCTTGCTCGGCGCTTATCTTCTGTTGAGACCCAAGGGTACGCCGAGGCACCGCCTGCTCGGCAAGATATGGCTGTGCCTGATGGTGGTCACGGCGCTATCGAGCTTTTTCATTCACCAGATCAATATGTTCTATGGTTTCAGCCCCATTCATCTGCTGTCGCTATACGTTCTCTTCGGTTGCTGGGGTGCCATCGTCAATGCTCGCAAGCACAATATCGAGGCGCATAAACGTATCGTCAGAGGCCTCTACTTCGGCGGGATCGTCGGCGCTGGGATATTTACGTTCATTCCAGGCCGCATGATGAACAGGATAGTTTTTACCGGCGACGAAATTGCACCCTTTGCCGTCCTGGCAGCTATCGCGCTCGTTCTTCTATGGGCTGTGTCCAAAGAATTGTGGCACCGCCGCCGCTTAACCTGATCTTCTGTCGATAGCCAACTGGCTTTGTCCTCGTTCCTGGATATATAAATGCCTCAAGGGACTTTGATTTTAGGCATCGCCAGGAGGTGCACTATGGATTGGAAGGGGCGTCGGCAATCCGACAATATCGAGGACGAACGCGGGTCGTCGCCGATCGGCGGCGGTACGGGGGGCGGTGGCTTTCGTTTTCCCGGTGGCGGCATAGGCGGGGGCGGTTTAAGCTTTCGTACCATCATCGTCCTTGTGGTGATCTTCCTGATCCTGAGAGCCATGGGCGTCGATGTCATGGGACTGCTGCAGCAGACCGGCGTGCTGGAGGGCGGCGGCTCCGGCTACCAGCAGAGCACCTCGAGTGGCAGCGGCGGCCAGCCGGCCAATGACGAGATGAAGCAGTTTGTCGCCACCGTTCTCGCCGATACGGAAGACACGTGGACCGGCATCTTCAAGTCCATGGGGCAGACCTATACGGATCCGAAGCTGGTGCTGTTCTCCGGCAGCTTCCCTTCGGCTTGCGGTCAGGCTTCGGCCGCAACCGGCCCCTTCTATTGCCCAGGCGATAAGAAGGTTTATCTCGACATGGCCTTCTTCAAGCAGATGAAGGATCAGTTCGGTGCATCCGGCGATTTCGCGCAGGCCTATGTGATTGCGCATGAGGTCGGCCACCACGTTCAGGATCAGCTCGGCATCCTGCCGAAATTCAACCAGGCCCGCCGTTCTATGAGCGAGGTGGATGCGAACAAGATGTCGGTGCGCATCGAGCTGCAGGCCGATTGCCTTGCCGGCATCTGGGGCAAGTTCACGCAGCAGAAGGGCATCCTGCAAGCCGGCGATCTCGAAGAGGCGCTGAATGCCGCCCAGCAGATCGGCGACGATACGCTGCAGAAGCGCAGCCAGGGCTATGTCGTTCCCGACAGCTTCAACCATGGCACCTCTGCACAGCGCGTCAAGTGGTTCAAGAAGGGCTTCGATTCCGGCAAGCTCAGCGATTGCGATACGCTGAACAATCCTGTCTGATCTTGCTTGCCCGCTCCCGGAATACCGGCGAGCGGGCATCTTCGTTAGTCTATTACTTCTCGCTGTCGAGATGGGTGAGCTGCGCTTCGGGATAGCGGCCCCCGGCTGCCGCATCCTTGGGGATGGCGCATTCGATCGCCGCCGTATCGGTTTCCGACAATTTGACCGACAGCGCTCCCAAGGCCTCCGTGAGGCGGTCGCGACGGCGGGCGCCAATGACAGGGACGATCTCTTTGCCCTGAGCTGCGACCCAGCCGATCGCAATCTGAGCGACGCTGGCGCCCTTCGTCTCGGCGATCTCTTGTATCGCTTCCACCAGCTCCAGATTCTTTTCGACATTTCCGGCCTGGAAACGCGGGCTCATGGCGCGAAAATCGCCTTTCCGGGCACTGTCTTTCTGCCAATGGCCGCTGATGAGACCGCGCGAGAGCACGCCATAGGCGGTGATGCCGATGCCGAGTTCGCGGCAGGTTGGCAGGATCTTGTCCTCGATGCCGCGCGAGATCAGCGAGTATTCGATCTGGAGGTCGACGATCGGGTGGACGGCGGCGGCGCGGCGGATGGTATCAGCGCCCACTTCCGACAGGCCGATATGCCGGATGTACCCTGCCTTGACGAGATCGGCCATCGCGCCGATCTGGTCTTCTATCGGCACGTTCGGGTCGAGACGGGCAGGGCGGTAGATGTCGATGTGGTCGACGCCGAGACGCTGCAGCGAATAGGCGGCGAAATTTCTGATCGCTGCCGGCCGGGCGTCGTAGCCGAGCCATGCGCCGGCGGGATCGCGGAGGGCGCCGAACTTGACGCTGAGGAGTAAATCATCCCGCTTCAGCCCCTTAATGGCTTCGCCGATCAGCATCTCGTTATGGCCCATGCCATAGAAATCGCCGGTATCCAGCAAGTTGATGCCGGCATCGAGGGCAGCGTGGATGGTGGCTATGCTTTCGGCACGATCGGATGGGCCATACATGCCCGACATTCCCATGCAGCCGAGGCCGAGAGCCGATACCTGCGGTCCGCTCTTTCCCAATTGATGCTTTTCCATCGTGGTTTTCCTTTGTCGGAGGCGTGCGCTCATTTTCAGAGCCTCTATGATGTTCAGGGCATATTTTACTCCATCGGCCTCTGTGCGATAATCCGGGTAAATCGAAACGGGTTGTTTGGAATTTCGCACAATGGATGACTTGCCGCTGGCCGATCTGGTTGCTTTTACCGCCGTTGCCCGAGAGCGCAGCTTTCGCGAGGCTGCGCGCAAACGCGGCGCTTCCGCATCCTCGCTAAGCGAAGCGGTTCGGCGGCTGGAGGAGCACCTCGGCGTGCGCCTGCTCAATCGCACGACCCGTAGCGTGACGCCGACCGAAGCCGGGGAGAGGCTGATGGAGCGCCTGACGCCCGCCATGGGCGAGATTGCCATAGCGCTCGACGATATCAATAGCTTCCGCGATAACGTCGCCGGAACATTGCGGCTGAACGTGCCCACCGTCGCCGCCATGGTCGTCATGCCCGATATCATCAGCCGCTTTCTGGTGCTGTATCCGGCCATCTCCGTCGAGATCGTTGCTGAAGACAGTTTCATCGACGTGGTCGCAGCTGGTTATGACGCCGGGGTTCGCTACGATGAGAGGCTGGAAAAGGACATGATCGCTGTACCGATCGGGCCAAGGCGACAATTCTATATTACTGCCGCCGCGCCGGAATATCTGGCCGCAAACGGCACGCCGCAGCATCCGCGCGACGTACTCGAACATCGCTGTATCCGTCATCGTTTCCTGAGCGGATCGGTCGTGCCGTGGGAATTCGAAAGGAACGGCGAGACGATCTTCATCGCTCCCTCCATGGTCGTCGCCACGAATTCGATCGAGATCGAACGCAGCGCCGCCGTCGCCGGGCTTGGCATCATCAGGACGTTTCGGGAGTTCATCGCGCCGCAGATCGCTGGAGGTGAACTGGTGCCGATCCTTGAAGAATGGGACACGGCATTTTCCGGTCCGTTTCTTTATTATGCCAGCCGCCGGCACATGCCGGCACCGCTGCGGGCCTTCGTCGATTTCCTCAATCTCGAGCAGCGGCGCAGCCGCGACAGATGGACGCCAGAGACCTAAAGATCAAAAAAACCGGTCGATAAATCAATAAGATTGAAGCGTTCACGGATTGTTTCGGCTAAAATCTTTATGTATTGGAACATCCTCATTTTTCGTTCACGTTCTGTCTCTTTCATGGAGACGGAGCCCCTAAAGGCAACTCCATGATCGATCCGAAATTCGCACGGCGCGGCCTGTTCCTCGTCTTCCTCATCCTCTTCCTCGACGTCATCGGCATTGCGATCATCATGCCGGTAATGCCGAAATATCTGGAAGAGCTGACGGGTGCCTCCGTCAGCGCCGCGGCCACGGAAGGCGGCTGGCTGCTGCTGGCTTATGCCGCGATGCAGTTTCTGTTTTCGCCGCTGATCGGCAATCTGAGCGACCGCTTCGGTCGCCGTCCGCTGCTGCTCGCGTCGGTGCTGACGTTTGCGATCGATAATTTCATCTGCGCGATCGCCGGCTCCTACTGGATGCTGTTCGTCGGCCGCGTTCTTGCCGGCATCAGCGGTGCGAGCTTCTCGACCTGTTCTGCCTATATCGCCGATATCAGCAACGACGAGAACCGGGCGAAGAATTTCGGCCTGATCGGCATGGCTTTCGGCGTCGGCTTCGTGCTCGGGCCTGTCATCGGCGGTTTCCTCGGCGAATTCGGCCCGCGCGTGCCTTTCTACGGCGCCGCCGCTTTGGCGTTCCTGAATTTCGTCGGAGCCTATTTCCTTCTGCCGGAAACGCTGGATATCAGGAATCGCCGGCCGTTCGATATCCGGCGGGCCAATCCGCTCGGCGCACTCAGGCAGGTACGGCGGTATCACGGCATCGGCTGGGTCTGCGTCGTGATGTTCCTGAACTGGCTCGCCCACGGCGTCTATCCGGCGGTCTGGGCTTTCGTCACCTCCTATCGCTATAATTGGAGCGAGGGAGAAATCGGCTTTTCCCTTGGCGTATACGGCATCGGCGCGGCGATCGTCATAGGCCTCGTCCTGCCTCGTCTGGTGCCCGTGCTTGGTGAGTGGAAGACTGCGTTGCTTGGGCTGGCTTTCTCCTGCCTCGGGTTGATGGGCTATGCTTTCGCCTGGCAGGGCTGGATGGTCTATGCGGTCGTTGTCCTGACCGTTATCGAAAACGTCGCGGATGCGCCGCTTCGTTCCATCGCCGCCAGCAAGGTTCCGCCTTCGGCGCAGGGCGAACTGCAGGGAGCGCTCGGCAGCATGACGAGCATCACCGCAATTGTCGGGCCGGTGCTGTTCCCATACCTCTTCAGCTACTATACCGAGCCGACGGCACCCGTGGTCTTCGCTGGCGCACCGTTCATCATGAGCGCAATTCTGATTGCCATATCTCTCGTGGTGCTGCTGACGAAGGTCCGCAAGACCGTGCCGACGACGGTTGCACAATCGGAAGCAGGAGAGGCAGCCTAGAATTTCATCAGATATTTTGATGATATGATGAATTCTTTAGCACTTCGGTCTTGTCTGCTGGCTTTTTGCCCTAAGTTGCGATAATGCCGCAAGCTCGCGCACGCATTGGTAGGGCGGTTCGCGCGTTTCAAAAGATCGAGTTTTCGTGATGGATATGCCGTTCGCTGCGCGCCCGCACGCGCATGACAACAATAATTCGTGGTCTGCACATATTCGTGCAACTCTTGCGCTCGGCATACCGCTGATCGGCGCGCAGCTGGCGCAGCTCGGCATCAACACCACAGACGTGATGATCGTTGGACGGCTTGGTGCGGAACAACTGGCGGCAATGGTGCTGGCTGCGCAGTTCCTGTTCACGATTCTGATTTTCGGTTCGGGCTTCTCCATTGCCGTGGTGCCGCTGGTGGCGCAGGCCTACGGCCAAGGGGATGTGGCTTCGGTTCGCCGGGCCTTGCGCATGGGCCTGTGGGTCGTCACGGCTTATTGGCTCCTGGCGCAGCCTGCTTTCCTCTATTCCGAGCAGATCCTACTGGCGGCCGGGCAGAAGCCGGATGTTGCGCGCCTGGCCAGCGGCTATATCGACATCGGTCATTTTGCCGTGCTGCCGGGGCTGCTCTACAATGTCATCCGCGCCCTGGTGAGCGCCATCGGCCGGGCCGGCATCATCCTCAAGGTCACCATCGCCATGTTGGTCATGAATGCGGTGCTTGCCTACATCCTCGTGCTTGGCCATTTCGGCTTGCCGGCGATGGGGCTGCATGGTGCGGCGATCGTGTCGGTGGCCGTGCAGACGGCCGGCTTCTTCTTCATCGTCGGCTATGTTCAGGCGCATGAGGATACGCGCCGCTATGAGATTTTCGTCCGCTTCTGGCGGCCCGATTGGCATGCTCTGTGGGACGTGATCCGCCTCGGCTTCCCGATCAGCGTCACGGTTCTCGCCGAAGTCAGCCTGTTCACCGCTGCGTCGCTGCTGATGGGGCAGATCGGCACGATCGAGCTTGCGGCGCACGGTATTGCCCTGCAGTGGGCGTCAATCGCCTTCATGATCCCGCTTGGGCTCAGCCAGGCTGCGACGGTGCGGGTCGGTGTTGCGCATGGGCAAGGGGATCATGTCGGCCTGAAGCGTGCGGCGATCGTCGTGCTGGTCGTTTCGAGCTGTATCTCGCTTTTGGGCAGCATCCTGTTCGCGACCATGCCGACATGGTTCGGAAGCTGGTTCCTGGATGTCACCTCCGTCGACGCACCGAAGGTGCTCGCCTATGCGGCACCGCTGATCGTCGTGGCGGGCCTGTTCCAGCTGGTCGACGGCCTGCAGTCGATCGCCAGCGGCCTGCTGCGCGGCCTGAAGGATGCTCGCGTGCCGATGATCATGGCATTGATTGCCTATTGGCCGATCGGCTTCTTTCTGGCCTGGCTGCTGGCATTCCCGCTTAGCCTCGGGGGTATCGGCATATGGTTCGGTTTCCTGCTTGGCCTGGGCTCCGCGGCTGCGATGCTGTGCACGCGTTTCTATCTGCTGGTACGCTCGGAAAAGGCCGCCGGCTGAGACGGAAGAGTCTATTGTCAGTCCGCAAGACTGCTGACAAAAATTGACAGCATGATCGTCTATAACTGTCTCATACCAAAGACGGGAGACGACCATGACATTCAAAGCAAGCGATCGTACCGATGCCGCGCTTTTCCCGCGGGAAGACATCATCCGGCAGGGCGCTGCCGTGCGCCTCTTTCCGCACGCCAATACATCGTCCCGGCGACCTGAGCCGGAGCAAAGATCCTACTGGCTGGCCGTCGCCAGCGCCGAGCATGTGCGCATTGGGCGCCAGCATGGGTTCATGCAGGTGAACCACGGCAAACGGGCTCCATTGAAGCGGATCAGGCCGGGCGACGGCATCGTTTACTACTCCCCATCCATCAAAATGGGCGAGAAAGACGGTTTTCAGAGCTTCACCGCCATCGGTTTTGTCCGTGAGGGCGAGCCTTACCTTGCCGAGATGGGCTGCGGAAAGGCCTACCGCAAGGATGTGGATTGGCTTGATGCGCCCGAACAGCCGCTTCGTCCGCTCTTGGGCTGGCTCGATTTCACCCAGGACAAGAACTGGGGCTACAAGCTGAGGTTCGGCCTCGTTGAATTCGGGCAGTCGGACTTCGAGTTCCTCGAGGAAATCCTGATGAGCGAGCTTGAAGTGGTCAAGCAGCGCCGCCTGCGGGCCTGAGTTTCAGCACGCTGAACCGATGTGACGAAAAGACCTCCCAACTTGACTTACAAAGAGAAAAGCCCCGGATTGGTCGCCAATCCGGGGCTTTTCTCATGCAATCATGTCGTCAGCGCTATCAGGCGCGCTCCGCCAGGGCCGGTTCGCCCTTCTTTTCGCGCACCAGATTAACGAAACGGCGGAAAAGATAGTGGCTGTCCTGCGGGCCGGGAGACGCTTCCGGGTGATGCTGGACGGAGAAGACCGGCTTGCCAGCGACCCGCAGGCCGCAATTGCTGCCGTCGAAGAGCGAAACGTGAGTCTCCTCAATACCTTCCGGCAGCGAGTTCGAGTCGACTGCGAAGCCGTGGTTCATCGAAACGATCTCGACCTTGCCCGTGGTATGATCCTTGACCGGGTGGTTGGCGCCGTGATGGCCCTGATGCATCTTCGCCGTCTTGGCGCCGAGCGCGAGGCCAAGCATCTGGTGGCCGAGGCAGATGCCGAACAGCGGGATTTCGGTTTTCAGCAGATCCTTGATGACAGGCACGGCATATTCGCCGGTCGCGGCCGGATCGCCGGGGCCGTTGGAGAGAAAAATGCCATCCGGCTTGAGGCCGAGGACTTCGTCGGTCGAGGCGGTTGCCGGCAGAACGGTGACCTTGCAGTCGAGGCCGGCGAAGAGGCGCAGGATGTTGCGCTTGACGCCGTAGTCGAGGCAGACGACGTGGTACTTGGCGTCGGCCGCGCCAAGTTCGCCATAGCCTTCATTCCAGATCCAGGGCGTTTGCGACCATTGCGAGGACTGGCCCGAGGAGGCGACCTTGGCAAGGTCGAGGCCTTCGAGGCCGCTCCAGGCCTTGGCATCGACCTTCAGCTGCTCGACGTCGAAGACGCCGTTCGGATCATGGGCGATCACGCCGTTCGGCATGCCGTTCTCGCGGATCCAGGCGGTGAGGGCACGGGTGTCGATGCCGCTGAGGCCGATGATGCCGCGCGCCTTAAGCCACTGGTCGAGGTGCTTGGCGGCCCGGTAGTTCGAAGGATCGGTGATGTCGGCCTTGAAGATGACGCCGACCGCGCCGTGGCGGGCAGCCGGCGTCAGGTCTTCGATGTCTTCCTCGTTCGTGCCGACATTGCCGATGTGAGGGAAGGTGAAGGTGACGATCTGGCCGAGATAGGATGGATCGGTCAGAATCTCCTCATATCCCGTCAGCGCGGTGTTGAAGCAGACTTCGGCCTGGACCTTACCGGTCGCGCCGATACCCTTGCCTTCGATGACTGTGCCATCGGCGAGAACGAGAAGAGCAGTCGGCTTTTCGGTGGTCCATGGGGCTGTCGCGGTCATAGTCATCCCGTTTCCGGCGTCGTGCGCGGCCTTGAAGAGGCCGTAGGCTTCCGCCATGTTTGTAGCAAGGTACAGCCGGCGACCGAGGTCACGGCTTGAGATCTTCATATCGATCTAATGTGCAGGTGATGGACATAGCTAAACAAGGCGGGCCGGTCAATGCACGCTTTTGCTTTCCTGCCTGGGAATTCGCCCCGTTTCGACCGGCTCGACGCAATTGCATTAATTGGCGCTGATGGTCTAAGAGACAGGCAAGATGAAATAAGGGGACGGGCGATCGTCGCCCACCTGCTTCAAGGAGTTTAGAGACATGATCCGCGAAACCCTTTCCAACGCCCAGAAGGACGCCATGAAGGCCAAGGATGCGGCGAGGCTTTCGACCGTGCGTCTCATCCTTGCGGCCGTCAAGGACAAGGACATCGCCAATCGCGGTCTCGGCAAGGAGCAGGCAAGCGACGACGAGATCCTGCAGCTGCTCGCCAAAATGATCAAACAGCGGGAAGAGTCGGAGAAGATCTATGTCGAGGGCGGTCGCCCCGAGCTTGCCGCGAAGGAGCGTGAGGAGATCACGGTGATCCAGGGCTTCATGCCCGAGCAGCTTTCCGAAGAGAAGGTGCGCGAGATCTGCGTCGCCATCGTTGCCGAACTCGGCGCGCAGGGCCTGAAGGATATGGGCAAGTGCGTCGCCGCCCTGCGCGAGCGCTATGCGGGCCAGATGGATTTCGCCAAGGCCTCGGCCATTCTCAAGGAGTTGCTGAAGTAAAGGCCTGTTTTGCCTTCGGCGAGCGGATTTGTCGCGAGCCGAAGGCGCTTCTCCAGGCGGTGTCCATGATGGAGAATTTCTCCGCCTGAAAATTCCGGTATTCCTGTATAAAGCCGCAGGATAACCAAAGCTGGCTCCGTCCCGAGGACCCCGTCCATCCGATGCTTTGCATTCTCGCGGCTCTGATCATGAGCCGCTTTGCATGTGTTCTGGAAATGAGAAAGCGGCGGCAGATATCGGTGAAGGCAATTCGTCCGACCACGACCCTTTGAGTTGTCATGTCCACCGGCCCGACGCGCGAGATCAGGTAATCCATGATCACGCCGCCGGAATTGACCCATGTGAACAGATCGAACGTATTTCCCGGATGGCGAAGATCATTGCTGTTGACGATGCCGTCCGAAATGGCGGGTTGCAACGCGGCAATGAGCTCGGGGCGTTTGCAGAGCGTGGCGCTGCGTTTGCCGCCGTCCAGCCGGTCCAGCACAGAAAGATGGATGGTGAGCCATTTCACCAGCTGCTGGACGGCTTCCTCTGTCGGCTCCAACGGCCGCGCGCGGCGATCCGTCGTGACGGGCAGATAGCGTAAGAATCCTTCGGCCAGCATTTGCTGCAGGAAGCTGAGCGCGGTGTTGTGGCTGGCGATCTCGTGCTCGACCACATAAGTGGCGAAGCGGTTTGCGTGGAGGCCCCGCGGCTCTCCGTCGATGCCGCCATAGTACAATCCGAAACCGGCGAGTGCCATCAGCCAGCGCTGTTGCGAAGCGAAGACGGAACATATTCGCTGATTCTGGTTGTACGTGGATAGGATCTCTCGCGTATAATTCAGGATTTCAGCGAAAAAATTGGGGTCTTGAGCAAGTTCTTTGGCGGATAAAGACATGCAGCCATCTCCGATGAACTGAACAAAATTCCAGATTGTCCGAAGAGAATGAACGTCAAGATTGTATATCTTAATATTCTAAAAAATATAGATCGTATCGACGACGTCAAGATGGCGGCGGGCAGGATGAAACGATATCCCACATGAAGGATGTTCGTCGTTGTCATTGCCGCAAATTAGAGAAGGCAGGAGCTGGGGGAGCTCCTGCCTTCTTGCGCTTTGCAGGCGTTTGATGACGCAGGGTGGGGCCCAAAATCAAACGTCTATTGCAAAGGCACTCAGGTGGGGCGGCGCCGGGGGTAGGGATGGTGCCCCACCTGAGTATCTGCTGAATCTAACTGAAAATCCTGAACTCCGAGGCAGAGCCAACGCCTGCGGCGGCAGTCCGGGCATTTGAACCTTAACGCCTGCCGCAGGGGCAGGTACCTCATGTCTGCTCGCAGCCGGTATCCCGCGCCAGCATAAAATGCACTCAATTCATCACTGTCGTTCGTCGTCGCGGCCTAGCGATTAATCGCCGTAGCAAATGGCCGCACTGGCTAACGGTGCGATAAGAGTGCTTATTTCCTCTCCTAAACTGAAAGCCATGTAGCTTTTGGCTTCCCGTTTGTTAGGGCGTCTCGGCATGTCGCGTCGCGAAGCAATTTCTTCGCCGGCTTGTCTCGCCCCGTAAGAAGGACGCTATTGCGCTGCACATCAACAATCAAATTACAAAAAAATAATGTTTGGCTTACAAACCATACCATAAATGTGCCACCGGAAGGAGCCGTTGCGTCCGACATGCGCTGCATTCAGCGATTGTCGCGCGCATGTGCCGTACACCCCTCAATCCACCGCAAGATGTGCAAGCCTTTGCTTTTCCGCGTCTTTTCTAAAAGAGAAACTGTTTTTCCATTAGGGCGAATGTCTTGTTGGTCTGGTTGGGGATGATGCGGGTGCTCGCTTTGGCAACGCTGAGGGCAATTTGTAGCGCCGATGTCTGCGCTTGAATCACGACGATGACTTCACGAAGTTGTGATTGGAAAAGAGGAGTTGCAATCGCCTGCAAAGGACTGTGAATACCGCGCGTGGCTCTACGGTCGTCGTGGCAATGCCGATCATTCCTGTTTATATGGGGCGAGCCAGAGGTAGCCATGCGATTTTCCAATACGTTTCTCGACGAGATTCGCGACCGCGTTTTGATTTCAGACGTGATCGGTCGTCGTGTGACCTGGGATCGGCGCAAGACCAACGTGCCGCGCGGGGACTACTGGGCCTGCTGCCCCTTCCACGGCGAGAAGTCGCCGAGCTTCCACTGCGAGGACCGCAAGGGACGCTATCATTGCTTCGGCTGCGGCGTGACCGGCGACCACTTCCGCTTTCTGACCGAGCTGGAAGGCTTGAGCTTTCCGGAGGCGGTGCAGCAGATCGCTGACATGGCCGGCGTTCCCATGCCGGTCGCCGATCCGATGGAGGCGAAGAGGGAGAAGGAACGCACGTCGCTGCTCGATGTCATGGAGATGGCGACTCAGTTCTTTCAGGATCAGCTTCAGACTGCCAATGGCGCGCGGGCGCGAGCCTATCTGCGCGACCGTGGCCTCAGCGGCCGTACCATCGAGACCTTCCGTTTGGGGTATTCGCCCGACAGCCGCAATGCGTTGAAGGAGCATCTCGCCAGCAAGGGTGTGCTCAAGGAGCAGATGGAAGCCTGTGGCCTCGTTGTGCACGAGAATGTGCCGGTCTCCTATGACCGTTTTCGCGATCGCATCATGTTTCCGATCCTGTCGTCGCGCGAGAAGGTGATTGCTTTCGGCGGACGCGCCATGTCGCCGGATGCACCGGCGAAGTATCTGAATTCCAACGAAACCGAGCTCTTTCACAAGGGCAACGTACTCTACAATTTCGCGCGCGCGCGTCGCGCCGCCCAGGGTGCCGACGGGGCCGGCACCATCATTGCCGTCGAAGGCTATATGGATGTCATCGCCCTGCATCAGGCGGGGATAGAGAATGCGGTCGCACCGCTTGGCACGGCGCTGACGGAGAGCCAGCTTGATCTCCTTTGGAAAATGACGCCGGAGCCGGTGTTGTGCTTCGATGGCGATGGCGCGGGCATGCGCGCCGCCAATCGCGCCGCCGATCTGGCCTTGCCGCATATCAAACCGGGCCGCACGGTCCGTTTCGCGTTGCTGCCCGATGGCAAGGATCCGGACGATCTCGTGCGCCATGACGGGCGCACGCCGTTCGACAAGGTTATGGCACAGGCAAAGCCGCTTGCCGATCTGCTCTGGGCCAGGGAAGCCGGCAGCGGCACCTTCGAGACGCCGGAGGCGCGCGCGGAGCTTGAGGCACGGCTGCGGCGCATCGTGTCCGTCATCGTCGACGAGGATGTTCGGCGCCATTACCAACAGAGCATGCGCGAGCGGCTGAACGGGCTCTTCCAACCGCAGTTCCAGCGTGGCGGCAATCAGCAGGCGCGCGGTTTTTCTCGGGAAGGCAATGCCCGTTCTTCGGGCGGCCGCGGCGGGCAGGGTCGCGATCGGGCGGCAGTCAGCACGACGGCATCCGATCGGCTGACGCGCTCGGCCATGATCAAGGGGCATCAGGATGTTCCGAGCCTGCGCGAAAGCGTCCTGGCGCTGACCATTGTCAATCATCCGCTGCTGTTGCAGGACGAATATGACGAGATCGCCGCGATCGATTACGAAAGCCGCGAGTTGCAGCGCCTCTGGTCTGCGGTGCTCGGGATTGCTGCCGCCATCGTCGGACCGCAGCTCACCCGCGAGCGGCTGGTCGAGCAGCTGGAAGAGCAGGAATTTGGTGCATTGCTGAAGGGTCTCGAGCAGCAGATCCGCAATGCCCGACTTTGGACGGCAACCGAGGTCGCGGCGATGGAAGACGCGCGCGAGGGTTATCGTCAAGCGCTGGCGCTTCACAAACGGTCGAAGGCCCTTCGGTGGCACAAGATCGAGTTGGAAGGCGCGATCGCCGAGGCGACGGAAGATGGCGATGGCGAGCTTATCGAGCAGCTGATGCGCGCCTTACAGGAAGTGCAGCTCGAAGCGGTGCGGCTGGAAAACCAGGAGGCGATCATCGATGGCTTCGGCGTTCTCTCCGGCCGCGTCAAAGGTGCCGCGGGAAAGTAGGGGATGAATGTCACAGCCGGATAGACAAGAACCGCGGTTCTCCGCCGATGACGCCCTGTTCGGCTTGCACGCCGGCGGTGTTGTGCCGCTCGATGTCCTGAAGCGCGTTTACGGCTATTCCGCATTTCGTGGCAAGCAGCAGCAAGTGGTCGAGCATGTCGTTTCCGGCGGCGATGCCGTCGTGCTGTTTCCGACCGGAGCCGGCAAGTCGCTGTGCTTCCAGATTCCTGCGCTCTGCCGCGATGGCATCGGCATCGTCGTCTCTCCGCTGATCGCGCTGATGCGGGATCAGGTGGAGGCGATGAAGCAGCTTGGCATCCGCGCCGCCGCCTTGAATTCGTCTCTGTCGCGCGAGGAGGCGAGCGATGTTTATCGCGCCATTTCCGTGGGCAAGCTCGATCTACTGTATGTGACGCCGGAACGCATCGTGACGGAAGGCTTCTGCCAAATGCTCGGCAGAGCGAAGATCGCGCTGTTCGCGATCGACGAGGCGCATTGCGTCTCGCAATGGGGGCATGATTTCAGGCCGGAATATCGCGATCTCGGCAGGCTTGCCGAACTCTTTCCCGGCGTGCCGCGTATTGCCCTGACGGCGACGGCCGACCCGCATACCCGCGATGACATCATCGAGCGGCTTGCGCTTGAAGGCGCCAAGGTCTTCACCACCAGCTTCGACCGGCCGAATATCGCCTATGAGATTGTCGAGCGCGATCAGCCGCGCCAGCAACTGCTGCGCTTTCTCGATGGCCATCGCGGCGATAGCGGCATCGTCTATTGCCTTTCGCGCGCCAAGGTCGAGGACACGGCCGAGTGGCTGAAAGGGCAGGGCGTGCGCGCGCTTCCCTACCATGCCGGGATGGACAGGGCGCTTCGCGACGCCAATCAGGATGCGTTCCTGAAGGAAGAAGACTTGTGTCTCGTGGCGACGGTTGCCTTTGGCATGGGCATCGACAAGCCGAACGTGCGCTATGTCGCCCATCTCGATCTGCCGGGCTCGGTCGAAGCCTATTATCAGGAGACGGGCCGCGCCGGGCGTGATGGGCTACCGTCCGATGTGTGGATGGCCTACGGTATGGCCGACGTCATCCAGCGGCGGCGCATGATCGATGAGGGCAATGCGGCCGATGACATCAAGCGGGTGGAGCGGGGAAAGCTCAATGCGCTGCTTGCCATCTGCGAAACGGCCGGCTGCCGGCGGCAGGCCATTCTTGCCCATTTCGGCGAGGCTCATGGCGGCGGCTGCGGCAATTGCGATACCTGCTTGAAACCAGTCGAGACCTGGGACGGGACTGAAGCGGCGATCAAGGCGCTTGCGGCGGTCTATCGCACCGGCGAGCGTTTCGGCACCGGCCACGTCATCGACGTGCTGACTGGGACTATCAATGACAAGACTGAGCGATTCGGTCATGTCGACATGCCCGTTTTCGGTGCCGGGAAAGATATTTCAGCCCGCAGCTGGCAATCGATTTTCCGGCAATTGCTGGCGAGCGGCTTCCTTAGCGTCGATCATGCAGCCTACGGCGCCATGAAGCTGGAAGAGGAGGCGCGGGCGGTCTTCAAACGTGAACGTCAGGTGTTCTTCCGCAAGGATCGGCCGGAGGCCGGACGTCGCGGCAAAAAAATAGCGCGATCGGAGCGGCAGGCGCATGGTCTTGCCGGCGAGGAACAGGCGCTGTTCGATGCGCTGCGCGCCGAACGCACCAGGATCGCCAAAGAATTGGGCGTGCCGCCCTATGTCGTTTTCCCCGATACGACCCTGATTGCCTTCGCGACGGAGCGGCCAAAGAACCACAAGGCGCTTCTCGGGATTTCGGGTGTCGGACAGTCGAAGCTCGAGCGCTATGGCGACGCGTTTCTCGCGGTGATTTCAGATTTTGCCAGCCGGTGATATTTGGTGGCGGAGTTCGAAAGCGCTGCAATCTCCAGGCTACATGCGCACGGTCATGCCGCCGTCGACCGTCAGGACATGGCCATTGACGAAGGATGCGGCGTCGCTGGCAAGGAAGAGCGCGGCGCCGGCAATCTCATCAGGCCTCCCCCAGCGCTGAACCGGGATGCGCTGACGCACGAAGGGGATCAGCTCTTCATTCGCGGCCATCGCAGCGTTCGTTTCCGTCGCAAACCAGCCCGGCGCTATGGCATTGCTGGTGATGCCATACGGACCAAACTCCACAGCCATGCCGCGCATGAGCCCGGTCAGCCCCTGCTTGGCTGCCGGGTAGACGCAATCTCCCGGCATGACGACCTGACCGCTGATCGAGGTGATCGAAATCAGCCGGCCATGATTGTGTAGCCTCATCAAGCGGGCCGCATCGCGGGAGAGCATGATCGAGGCCGCAAGATCCGTGTTGAGCAAGGCAAGGATGGCTTCGTCGTCGAAGTCGGCGAGCAGGCGTCTGTCGCGCGCGCCGACATTGTTCACCAATATATCGAACCGGCCGTGGTTTTTCTCGATATCCGTCATAGCCGCGCGCTGCGCCTCGCGGTCGGCGACGTCGAAGGCTGCGGCTTCGGCAGAGCCACCTCGTGCCTGGATCGCTTGGACGGCCCCATCCAGCGTCGCCGCTGTCCGCCCGTTGACGATGACGTGCGCGCCGGCATCGGCAAGCGCCTGGGCCATCTCGAATCCCAGTCCGCGTCCGCCGCCGGTAACCAGGGCGACCCGCCCTTTCAGGGAGAATCTCTCGAATATGCTCATGATATCCTCGTCAGGCGTGTAAGCCGGAGTGTTATGCTTGGATGATAATGGACTGAGTCAAGTAATTTTTGCAATAGCTGCAACCGCAATTCGCCATAAATGGTGCGTTGAGACGCCATGTCGGCGGTGATAATCGGACTGCGTGGCGGCATGTCGCGCCAGCGTCATGGCTTCATGCATTTTTGCCGCTGATGAATGCGGCAGGTGTGCTAATCCTGTGTTATCTCTCGGCCTGTTTCCGCCATGATCAGCAACGGAATGCGACAATGACCTCAGAATTCCTATCACACCTGCGCAGCGAGCTTGCCGGCTTGAAGGAGGCCGGACTTTACAAGTCCGAGCGCGTCATCACCTCCAAGCAAGCCGGTGAAATCGCCGTCGACGGCGGAGCGCGCGTGCTCAATTTCTGCGCCAACAACTATCTTGGCCTGGCCGACAATGAGGAACTCGCGGAAGTGGGAAAAAAGGCGCTCGACCGCTATGGCTATGGCATGGCCTCCGTTCGCTTCATCTGCGGCACGCAGGAAGAGCACAAGCAGCTCGAGGCGCGGATTTCCGCCTTCCTCGGCATGGAAGATACGATCCTCTATTCCTCCTGCTTCGACGCCAATGGCGGGTTGTTCGAGACGCTGCTTTCCGAGGAAGACGCGATCATCTCGGATGCGCTCAACCATGCCTCGATCATCGACGGCGTGCGGCTCTCCAAGGCGAAGCGCTTCCGTTACGCCAACAACGATATGGCGGCGCTGGAAGAGGAGTTAAAGAAGGCCGAGGGCAGCCGTTTCAAGCTGATCGCGACAGACGGCGTCTTTTCGATGGACGGCATCATCGCCAATCTTGGCGGCGTTTGCGATCTGGCGGAGAAATACGGCGCCATGGTCATGGTCGATGACAGCCACGCCGTTGGCTTTGTCGGCAAGAATGGCCGCGGCTCGCCGGAGCATTGTGGCGTCGAGGGCCGGATCGATATCATCACCGGCACGCTCGGCAAGGCGCTCGGCGGCGCTTCCGGCGGCTATACTTCTGCCAAGAGCGAGATCGTCGACTGGTTGCGGCAACGCTCGCGCCCCTATCTCTTCTCCAACACGTTGGCGCCGGTGATCGCTGCCGCATCGCTGAAGGTTTTCGAGATGATCGAGAATGGCGACGCCTTGCGGGCGCGGCTGAGGAGCAATGCCGAACTCTTCCGCAGCGAGATGACGAAGCTCGGCTTCACGCTTGCCGGGGCGGATCACCCGATCATTCCCGTGATGCTCGGTGATGCGAAGCTGGCGCAGGATATGGCGGCGCTGATGCTGAAGAAGGGCGTCTACGTCATCGGCTTTTCCTTCCCGGTCGTGCCCAAGGGGCAGGCGCGCATCCGTACGCAGATGTCGGCCGCCCATTCGAGGGCCGATGTCGAAAAGGCGATCGCGGCCTTCGCGGAAGCCGGAAAAGAACTTGGAATCATTTGAGTTGGTTGGAGAGAACCGATCATGTCGAACATGATGAAAGCTTTGGTCAAAGCCAAGCCTGAGGTCGGGCTGTGGATGGAGCATGTTCCGGTTCCCGAGGTCGGGCCGAACGATGTCCTGATCCGGGTCAAGAAGTCGGCGATCTGCGGGACCGACGTCCACATTTGGAACTGGGATCAATGGGCGCAGAAGACCATTCCAGTGCCGATGGTTGTCGGTCACGAATTCTGCGGCGAGATCGCCGAGATCGGCTCTGCCGTGACGAAATATCACGTCGGCGAGCGCGTTTCCGGCGAAGGGCATATCGTCTGCGGCAAATGTCGCAACTGCAGGGCGGGCAGGGGCCATCTCTGCCGCAACACGCTCGGCGTCGGCGTCAATCGCCCCGGCTCCTTCGGCGAATTCGTCTGCATTCCCGAATCGAACGTCGTTCCGATCCCGGACGATATTCCGGATGAGATCGCCGCGATCTTCGACCCGTTCGGTAATGCTGTGCACACGGCACTTTCCTTCGATCTGGTGGGCGAGGACGTGCTTGTTACCGGCGCGGGGCCGATCGGCATCATGGGGGCGATGGTTGCGAAGCGCTCCGGCGCCCGCAAGGTCGTCATCACCGATATCAATCCCAACCGGCTGGCGCTCGCCCGCAAGGTCGGCATCGATTACGTCGTCGACGCCTCGAAGGAAAACCTTGCCGATGTGATGAAATCCATCGGCATGACCGAAGGCTTCGACGTCGGCCTGGAGATGTCGGGGGCGGCACCGGCCTTCCGCGACATGATCGACAAGATGAACAATGGCGGCAAGATCGCCATTCTCGGCATCGCGCCGGCCGGCTTCGAGATCGACTGGAACAAGGTCATCTTCAAGATGCTGAACCTGAAGGGCATCTATGGCCGCGAAATGTTCGAGACCTGGTACAAGATGATTGCCTTCGTGCAGGGCGGCCTCGACGTCTCTCCGGTCATCACGCATCGTATTGGCATCGATGATTTCCGCGACGGTTTCGAAGCCATGCGCTCCGGCAATTCCGGCAAGGTCGTCATGGACTGGAACTGATCGGAACTGTCGCTTTACGGCATCGGTCATGCAAGCCGATGACGTAAACGCGCAGGTTTCTTTAGTATCCTCTTGTCATCGCGTGGGGACTTCCTAAATACGGAAAACAATTGATTGTGACGCGTTGGGCCTGTGGATAAGGCTTTTTCGCGTATTTAACGGGCTTTTTTGCTGGAAAAGCTTGACGAGAACTAAAATTCTGGGAATCACCGTTTGACTTCGGAAAGAACGGTAAGACTGGATCGAGCGGATCACCTGATACCATGGCCGGAAACCTAGACGCAATCCAGCTTTGCACTCCGGTAGCGGCGATCGTGGTTAATCGGGCATTAAAGATCATTCCGTAGGTGTTTGTCGGTGAGTCGGGGCTGGCGCAGGGCGCGCCGGCTCGATTGAAATGTTCTACCGCATGTAAGTTTGCAGCGTCAGGGAAAGCGACGATATAGAGATGGCAACAAAGGTCAAAGAGAACGAAGAAGCTGAAGTCGAACGCGACGGCACCTCCGACGGCCCGCTTCTCGATCTTTCCGATGACGCGGTCAAGAAGATGATCAAGGCCGCGAAGAAGCGCGGCTACGTGACGATGGACGAACTCAACGCCGTTCTTCCCTCCGAAGAAGTGACGTCGGAGCAGATCGAAGACACGATGGCCATGCTCTCCGACATGGGCATCAACGTCATCGAGGACGAGGATGTCGAAGAGGCAGGTGCTGCTTCCAACGACGATGACGATGCCGGCGGCGATGAGGACAGCGAAGGCGGCGAACTGGCTCCTTCGACGGGTTCCGCGCTTGCGACCACCAAGAAGAAAGAGCCGACCGACCGCACGGACGATCCGGTGCGCATGTATCTGCGCGAAATGGGTTCCGTCGAGCTTCTGTCGCGCGAAGGCGAAATCGCGATTGCCAAGCGCATCGAGGCTGGCCGCGAGACCATGATCGGCGGCCTCTGTGAGAGCCCGTTGACGTTCCAGGCGCTCATTATCTGGCGCGACGAACTCAACGAAGGCACCACGCTGCTGCGCGAGATCATCGATCTCGAAACCACCTATTCCGGTCCTGAAGCCAAGGCGGCCCCGCAGTTCCAGAGCCCCGAGAAGATCGAGGCCGACCGCAAGGCTGCCGAGGAGAAGGAAAAGGCCCGTCGCGGCCGCGGCGGCTCCTCCGAGGACGACATTACCAATGTCGGTGGCGAGGGCCTGCCGATCGAGGAAGAGGAAGAAGACGAAGACGAGTCCAGCCTGTCGCTGGCTGCTATGGAAGCCGAACTGCGCCCGCAGGTCATGCTGACGCTCGACACCATCGCCGAAACCTACAAGAAGCTGCGCAAGCTGCAGGACCAGCAGGTCGAGCAGCGCCTGTCGGCCTCCGGCACGCTGTCGTCGGCGCAGGAGCGCCGCTACAAGGAGCTGAAGGATGAGCTGGTCAAGTCGGTCAAGTCTCTGTCGCTGAACCAGAACCGCATCGACGCCCTCGTCGAGCAGCTCTACGACATCAACAAGCGCCTCGTGCAGAACGAAGGCCGCCTGCTGCGTCTTGCCGAATCCTATGGCGTCAAGCGCGACAGCTTCCTGGAGCAGTATCAGGGCGCAGAACTCGATCCGAACTGGATGAAGTCGATCGGCAATCTGGCAGCCCGCGGCTGGAAGGAATTCGCCAAGAGCGAAAACACCACGATCCGCGACATCCGCCAGGAGATCCAGAACCTCGCGACCGAAACCGGCATTTCCATCTCGGAATTCCGTCGTATCGTTCACATGGTTCAGAAGGGCGAGCGCGAAGCTCGTATCGCAAAGAAGGAAATGGTCGAAGCCAACCTGCGCCTCGTCATCTCCATCGCCAAGAAATACACGAACCGCGGTTTGCAGTTCCTCGACCTCATTCAGGAAGGCAATATCGGCCTGATGAAGGCGGTCGATAAGTTCGAATACCGCCGCGGCTACAAGTTCTCGACCTACGCCACCTGGTGGATCCGTCAGGCGATTACCCGTTCGATCGCCGACCAGGCGCGCACGATCCGTATTCCGGTGCACATGATCGAAACGATCAACAAGATCGTTCGCACGTCGCGCCAGATGTTGCATGAAATCGGCCGCGAACCGACGCCGGAAGAACTGGCCGAAAAGCTCGCCATGCCGCTCGAGAAGGTGCGCAAGGTTCTGAAGATCGCCAAGGAGCCGATCTCGCTCGAAACGCCAGTCGGTGACGAAGAGGATTCGCATCTCGGCGATTTCATCGAGGACAAGAACGCGCTTCTGCCGATCGATGCCGCCATCCAGGCGAACCTGCGCGAAACGACGACCCGCGTTCTGGCATCGCTGACGCCGCGCGAAGAGCGCGTGCTGCGCATGCGCTTCGGCATCGGTATGAACACCGACCATACGCTCGAAGAAGTGGGCCAGCAGTTCTCGGTCACTCGCGAACGTATCCGCCAGATCGAGGCTAAGGCGCTGCGCAAGCTCAAGCATCCGAGCCGCTCGCGCAAGCTCAGAAGCTTCCTCGACAGCTGACATCTGCCGCAAGCCGGCATTGTCACGAAATCGAACCCGGTTTGCGAAAGCGAGCCGGGTTTTCCATTGAAATCAGATCGGGATTGAGGTTTTGGCCATGGCAAGCAAACCACAGGCTTTCGAACTATCTTTGCCGTCACGGCTGCGGGATATGCTGGTTGGGTACGAATGGCGGCAGGATGCGCTCGGCCGCTCGTCGGCCCATGTCTTCCGGCTGGAAGCCGATGGCCGCGCGCCCGTCTACCTCAAGACCGAGCTTGTCCATCCCCTGAGCGAATTGCCGGGGGAGGTTGCGAGGCTGCGCTGGCTTGCTTCGCGGGGCTTTGCCTGCCCGCAGGTCATCGCCCACGAGAGAGACGAAGAGCGTGAATGGTTGTTGATGAGCGCGCTTCGGGGCGCGGATCTCGTCAGCGAAGAGGGGATGTCGCCGGCGGAGCGCGTGCGCCTGTTGGCGCATGCTTTGCGGCGCTTGCATGATGTCGATATCGCCTGCTGCCCCTTCGATCATCGCCTGGACAACAAGGTTGCTGAGGCAAAGGCACATCTGCTTGCCGGTCGTGTCGATGAGGATGACTTCGACGACGAAAGGCTGGGAAGATCTGCGCAGGATCTTTTCCGCGAACTCGAAGAGCGCCGGCCGGCGACCGAGGATTTCGTCGTCACCCATGGTGATGCCTGCCTTCCGAACTTCATGGCCGAGGATGGTGAGTTCAGCGGCTATATCGACTGCGGCCGCCTCGGCATTGCCGATCGCCATCAGGATATCGCGCTTGCCTGCGGCAGCATCGAACGCAATTTCGGAAGCGATCTGCTTGCCGAGTTTCTAAAGGCCTATGGCGATTTTGAGCCGCAGGCGGAAAAGATGGCCTATTATCAGCTGCTGGACGAGTTCTTCTAACGGTGGATGCGCCGTTTTTCGAGCCATGCGATCTTGCAGGTTTGTTTTTGCGCCATTGCGGATTGGGCGGAGGCCTGACAAGTTCGATTTCGGCACCTGCCCCTTTCCCGACGTGCTGTCGGATACCATATGTCGGTGACCTGAAAGTTCGCTGATCTGTTTGCCGGTAAGGATCGAATGATTCGATGCGATATGCCTTCTTGATTGCTTTCTCTTCGCGAGCCGTCCGCTGAACGATGGAAAGGGTTGCGGAAAAACGGGATAAGGAGATGAGGCCGGGCTTTGTCCTGTCGATCCTTCTGCACGTCCTGTTTGTCGCCATTTTCCTGTTGCCTCTGCTGCCGGCACCGCCGCAGGCGAAGCTCGAGCAGAGCGTCAACGTCGAACTCGTGCCGCAGCAGCAGGAAAAGCAGGAGCTTGCGACGAAGGCGAACGAGAAGCCCGACCAGCCTCCGAAGCCGACGCAAAAGCCTGACGACAAACCGGCGCAGCAGACGGCCGAAGCCCAGCAGGAGCCGCAGCAGCCTCAGGGAAAGAAATCGGACGAACAGCCGCCAAAGCAATCCGACCCACAAGCCAAGGAGCAGGCAGAGAAGCCTGCGGCAAAATCTGCTGAGGCCAAAGCCGATAAGCCTGAAGAGCAGGCGGAGAAGCGGCCGTCTGCCGCAGAAAAGCCTGCCGACGCAAAGAGTGAGCCTTCAGACCGGAAATCAGCGAATCCTGAAGTTAAGCAGGCGGCCGCTGCTTCTCCAAAGTCGACAGCCAATTCCCAGGAAAAGGAGCCGAGCAAGGAGGCTTCGTCATCACCGAAAGAAGCCGATACGCCTAGTGTGGAGAACGCGACGCTATCGCCCAGGGTAAACGATAGCCAACCTTTAGAAGAGTCCACAGCATCGGCGACCACCAATAACAACGCGTCATCTGTTGCCGAGCAAGCAGCAGAAAATGACAAGATCTCGCAGCTCGCGGATTCTATGTCACCTAATGAGGCTTTCAGGTCTCAATCGCAAAGTTCAGCGTCGACCGTACAAAGTGAGCCCCATCAGTCGAGTGCTATTTCGTCGACTTCTCACCCGTCAGATGACACGGCTTCGACATCGAAGCCGGAACTGCTTGCGACAGACTTACCATCGGAAACCGAAGTCGATCCGCAGGAGAAGCGACAGCTCGATCAGACGGCTGTGGGAACACAGGCAGAAACTAAGGCTAATACCAACAGCGACGCTCCACAAATCGCCTTGCCGGGCATCACAACTTCCGGGCAGCCTCAAGTGAGCCACGACAATGATTCCTCCGGCACCGCGGGCGAACAGAGCGGCACGGGATTGATTGTTGAGCCAATGTCCGAGCGGCGACGGGAGATTTCTGCTTCCAAGCCTAATAAAGGAGAACAGAAGACCAGAGTTGTCGTATCTGGAAAAATGGGTGCAGCCGCTTCTGCAGGACCGTTTATTCAAGCTAAGCGATTTTACTCAGCGAACGAGCTTGCTCGACTTCCAAAAGGCTTTTTGGCCCAGTGGAAGGAACTTTCTATACAGATGCGGATGAGTCAGCTTTGCAACGCCGAGGGTGCAGCTCAGCTTAATGCTGCTGGGTTGCATGTACTTCGTTTTGGCCTGCCAAGCGCTTCGGAGAACCGAAGCGCCAACCGGAGTATAGAGACGGACAAGGCGGTATATCGAACGTCTGATGGTTATCGTTATGTTGGTGTAAAATGCGGTGTCGATGCTGGAGCGATGAGGGTGGTATCCTTTGCGTACCGCCTTGGTGCCTCCATACCGCAAGATCAATGGAAAAGCCTTAATCTCCCAACGAATTAGTCCGTCGGGTAGGGCATCAGACGCCTCTGAAACAATAGTTTATTTCCAGCCCAATCGAAATTCTGATCATTTCATCATACAATTGCCTGTATCCTACTGATTCAGTGCCCTCCCGTCGCACTTTTCCATGATTCCAATGTCCTCGATTACAGCCGATTCCAGTTCCGCGGCCGCTGGCCGCTCCGCCTTGCGGGGTGTTCTCGTGGCCTTTTCGGCCTATGCCGTCTTTGCCTTCAGCGATGCCTCGATCAAGATTCTACATGGCGCGGTTCCCTCCTACCAGGTTGCTTTCATCGGGGCGCTGTTCGGCTTTGCGGCCGTGCCCTTCCTGAAGAGGCGGGAGGATGCCTGGCTCGATATGGTGAAGACTTCGAACCGGCCGATGTGGCTGCTGCGCTTCATTTGCGGCGCGACCGGCGCCATCTGCTCGGTCATTGCTTTCACCAAGCTGCCGATGGCGGAAGCTTTTGCGCTGCTGTTCCTGCTGCCGTCCTTCGTGACGATCCTCTCGGTGATCTTCCTCAAGGAAGATGTGCGCTGGCAGCGCTGGACGGCGGTCATTCTCGGTTTCGTCGGCGTGCTGGTTGTCTTGCGCCCAGGTTTTCGCGAGCTCTCGGTCGGCCATTTCTGTGCCGCGATAGGTGGCCTTGCCGCCGCGATTTCGATCGTCATCAATCGCGCGCTGGGGTCGAAGGAAAAGCGCATCTCGCTCTATGGCGCCGGCTTGTTCGGCACGCTTGCTGTCAGCGGCTTCCTCATGCTTTCGGAAGTCACAGCGCCGACTGCGACGCAATGGATCTTCCTGGCAAGTTACGGCCTGCTGGGCGCACTCGGCAACGTGCTGCTGATGAACGCGGCTCATATGGCTCCGGCCAATCTGGTTGCGCCGCCGCAGTACAGCCAGATGCTCTGGGCGATCGTCTTCGGCTATCTTCTGTTCAACGATAGCATCGATATGCCCATGGCTTTCGGCATCCTCCTCATCATCTTTTCCGGTCTGCTGACGCTGGCGCGCGAGCGAAAGCGCGGCACGCCGCTGCCAGCAGCAGTCGCCGGCAATACGCAGGCGGCCTTGGCGACAACGCAGGAGGATGGGGCCGAAGCACCGGAAAGATAATAAGCATGATCGTGTCCAATCGAGATTGCCAGCCATCACGGCACCGCGCTAAGCTTCGCCAGCATCCCAGGCAGGGATGCTATCTCGTTGGGGATGCGACACGGATGAGGTCCGGCCAATTCAGGATATTCCGCACTCAGCTGGCCAGCATCGAAGCCGTGAAGGCGGAAACGGGGCACAGCTTTCCCAAACACACGCATGATCAGTTCGGCATAGGTCTCGTCGAGGCTGGTGCCCAGGCTTCGCTCAGCGGGCGAGGGATGGTGCAGGCCGAGGCCGGCGATATCATCAGCGTCAATCCAAACGAGGTGCATGACGGCATGCCTGTCGGTGACAGCCGGGCATGGTCGATGCTCTATTTCGATCCGCGCGTCATTGCCGATCTCTTGAAGGACATTGGCGAGGGGAGGATGGGCGCGGTCGAATTTCCGTCTCCCGTCATTCGGAATGCTGAACTGGTTGCGACGTTCAGGGCTTTGTTTCCGCTTCTCGCCAGAAAATCCGCGCCGCAGGATGCATTGCTGCAGGATGGGCTGCTGCTGTCCCTCGTTGCCGCCGTCATGAGCGAAGGGGCACAGGGGCCGCGCGATATCGCCGTTCCCGCAGCCATCGGTCGCGCCCGCGAACTGATTGACGATGATCCTGCAGCACCACTCACTCTTGCTGAACTCGCCGACGTCTGCGGGCTAAGCCATTTCCAGTTCCTGCGGGCATTCAGCAAGGCGACGGGGCTTACGCCGCATGCCTATCTGCTGCAGCGACGCATCCAGGAGGCTCGGCGGTTGATCGCGGTCGGCACGCCGCTGGCCGAAGTGGCGTTTGCCTGCGGCTTTGCCGATCAAAGCCACATGACGCGGCTCTTCGTGCGCAATTTCGGCCTTTCGCCGGGCGCCTATGCGGCGGCCTGCTGATACCTCTGCAATTTCATTCAAGACCGCGCGACGATGACGAGGTTTTCTGCAACGCCAAGCGAGACTGCAGAAGGAGAAGTCATGTATTTCCGTCATTCGAACGAGATGTGGAGCGAGTTTCCAGAGCTGGTTCCCGGCGTATTGTTCGCCGAAGGAATCACCGCCGATGTCACCGTCACGGAACGCGTGGCCCATTATCATACAGTCGCTGCTGAGCGGCTGGCGCAGGGCGGCGAAAGCGAAATGCCGGAAATTCAAGCCTGGCGGCGTGCCTTTTCGAAAATGGGAATGAAGCCCACGCAATATCGCTGCGCTTCGGAGGCTTTGCTGCGTCGCTTTCGCCAGGAGGGATCGCTGCCGCGGCTGCATCCCCTCGTCGATCTCTGCAATGCCGTTTCCATCGCCTTCGCCATTCCCGTCGCCGTCTTCGACCGTCAAAAGGTCTCGGGCGATCTTGAGGTGCGCCATGCGCACGGCAGCGAGTCCTATCTGACCTTTTCCGGCGAGACAGAGCACCCGGAACCCCGTGAGGTCATCTTCGCAGACACGGCCGGACAAGCTCATGCCCGACGCTGGACCAACCGGCAAAGCGGTCTTTCCGCTGTGCGCGAGGATACGCGATCCGTGCTGATCGTGGCCGAGGCCTTGCACGGCTCGGCAAGCCGCGACGTACCGCGCCTGATCGATGCGATTGCGGCTGAGCTGGCTGCCGTCTGGTCGTTGCAGACCAGACGAGGAATACTCAGTTCGTCGTCGCCGCGATTTGATCTATCGGCCGAGGGGAATCTCCAGTTGAGACAACATCGAACGTGACAATCGGCACATTTGAACGAACCAAGGCAAGGAGTTTCTGGCACATCTGAAGCGTGTCTCTCCGTGCAAGGGTGCCGGTTCGAGGTATCGCAGTTTCTGTTTCCCCGGAGTTTTCCAGCCAACGGCTGACATCTCGATCGCCGGATTTTTTGCCACTGGCATCCGGATATCGAATTCAAGATGGCCTTCGGCTGTCAGTGCCCGGACTTTCAGTCCCGCGGTCTTGATCTAGCGATCCGGCTTGGCCGTGCCGGGACGGGGCTCCGCGCTCATGCACCGCTCACTGGTTGCGCGCCGTATCTCTAAGGGAAGTCTGGTGTGCTGCCTTATCGAGAACCAACTGACGGCTGCGGGCTACCGGCTGCACCTGCAAACTCGTGCATCCGCCTGATACTTTCTCGAAAGATCATGATGTGGTCTCAATCGCGCAGTCTCATCAGGCCCGCTTCGGTAGGCGCAAAACCGGTGCGGCGATAAAAATTGATAAGATGCGGTTCGAAATCCACATGCAGCCATTCAGCGCCCCGGTCGCGAGTCAGGATCTTCGCCCTTTGGAGAAGGCCGCTTGCGATGCCCTGCCTTCGAAATTCGCGATCCACGCAGATGTCGAGAATGAAGGCATGAATGCCGCCATCCCAGGCGACATTCACAAAACCTACCAGCTGAGTGCCTGCAAATGCGCCGACATGGGCGAGGCTTCGCGACAGGATCGGCGAAAAATCCCGAGCGGAGCGGGCATCCCATGCGTTTGCCCAGAGCGTATTTAGGGCTTCGTTTCCAGGATCTGGGTCATCTCTGAATTCAATTTGCATGTGTATCCTCCCGGCTGGCAGTACCGCTACTTCCGCCGCGCCCCGGGCAGGCGCTAGGTGGCCAAAGAAAGTGTGTGCTCTATGTCGGATATTGCCGCGGTCGATCGTCCTTCGAACGCGAACATAGAGCAAAGGAGATGGAAATGTCCTATGTCGATGGTTTTATTGTCGCTGTGCCGAAAGACAAGATCGAGGCTTACAAAACGCTGGCGAACAAGGCGGGGAAGGTCTGGAGGGAATATGGCGCGCTCAGCTATGTCGAGGCGATGGGAGATGACGTTCCCTATGGCAAACTGACCTCTTTCCCGCGTGCAGTCCAGGCGACGGAAGATGAAGTCGTGGTTTTCTCCTGGATCACTTATGAATCCAGGCAGAGCCGGGACGAGATCCTGGAAAAAGTCATGGCAGATCCTCGCCTTAAGGACGAGATGCAGAACATGCCCTTCGATGGCAAGCGCATGATCTACGGCGGCTTCCGCATTATTGTCGAAGCATAGGTGCCAGACTGCGCGGCCTTGACAATGCGGCGGTTGCGCCCGAGGTGATGTGGATCGCCATTGCCATTGCCATTGTCGGGAAAAGCCATGCCGCAAACTGTCATCACGCTGGCCACTCGCGGTCAGGGGCTTTACGAGTTCACCGATCAGGCGGCGCAGTTCACGCGGACTGCGGCCGGTGGCGGCGAGGGGCTTTTGACCGTTTTCGTACGGCATACATCCTGCTCGCTGCTAATCCAGGAAAATGCGGATCCCGATGTGAAGACGGACCTCAACGCCTTCTTCCGCCGGCTGGTGCCGCCGTGTTCCGATCCGTCGATGCGCTGGATCGTGCACACGACGGAGGGGCCGGACGATATGCCCGCGCATATCAAGGCTGCATTGACGCAAGTCTCGATCGGCATTCCGGTCATGAATGGCCGCCTGGCGCTCGGCACATGGCAGGGAATCTATCTCTTCGAGCATCGCGACCGGCCGCACCGGCGCGAAATCGTCCTGCATCTTTCCGCCTGATCTGCTGCAACTCTGCCGTTTACCGATCGTTAACCGCCATGAATACAATCTGAATGACCAGTTCGCGTTCGGTTCAGCTTGACCGACATAACGTGTCCTCAATCCCAAAGGCGTCGAGCCGGATATCGGGATGGCAACAATCCGCAGCAAGGATTAGAAGGAGAAACACCCATGACCAATCTTTTTGCCAAAGCAGGTATTGCGGCACTCATCGCGCTCGGCGCCATTTCTGCAACCGCTGTCACGGCATCGGCCAATGATTTCCATCCTGGCATCCAGCAGGCTCGCTACGAGCACTATCGCGGCCGTTCGTGCTCGCCGGTTCTGGCTGTTCAGAAGGCGCGCGACATGGGCATGCGCCGCGCCCGCATCGACAATATCACGCCGCGCCGTGTCGTTGTCGAAGGTTTCGGCCGTCGCGGTCCGGATCGGATCGTTTTCGCCAACGTGCGGGGTTGCCCGCTCATCCGCCGCTAATGGCGGTAACTGGATTGCCCAGGTTTTCCACACCTATTCGGTAGATCCGAAGCCGCCTCGGCAAGCGAGGCGGCCTTGTTTTATCAAGCTGTGCTATCATCGAACGTCTGGTGTAGCTTTGGCGTTCATTGTACTTGAGTAATGGATGAATGGCCGATTCTGAGCGTGTTCAGTATCGCACCTTTACCTCATGGGCACTCGCTCGGCATATGTTGCTGGCAAGAGGGAGGAGCCTTTTTGCACTATGGAGAACAGAATGAGACAATTGCTGGCTAAGTTGGGGGTCGCCATCGCCATCGCAGTTACTGCGCTGACCGGCACGGCGGATTTCGCTTCCGCACAGAACTTGGACATCTATGTCGGTCCGGGCCGTCATCGGCCGCCACCGCCGGATTACGACAACCCGCCGCCGCGTTTCGATCGTCGCCGTGGCTGCGATCCGCGTGAGGCTTTGGATGTCGCCCGCAGCTATGGCCTGCGCCGCGCCCGTGTCGTGGATGTAACGCCGCGTCGTGTCGTCGTTGATGGCTTCGGTCGTCGCGGTCCCGATACGATGATGTTTGCCAATGTTCGCGGCTGCCCGATGCTCGGTCGCCGATAAACACAACGGGCGCCAAGTGCGCCCGTTCTTCATTTTCTGACCTTTTCGCCTTATTGGCGGGGGCCGCGGAACCGCCCTTTGCTCGACCTCAAGGGATCTGGGCGAAGGGCGGTTTTGTTTTGGAGTGGTTCGGTTCTTCGCGAGATCCGAGAACCGCTCCATCTTCTGGTTTCCCGCAATTCCGGACGGAAAACCGCTGCGCACTTTTCCTGGAATTGTTTTAGTTACTGCTGGATCGCGTAGGTGATACTCACCGACGCGTTGTATTCGTTCTCGCCGGTGGCGACGGCAACGGCCTTGTCCATCGGGGCCGCGGCAGCCATGGCGCGCATATAGGGCTGCGGCGGGGCGGCGACGCCACCTTCATGGATTGCGATGACGCGGCCGAGCTTGACGCCGGCAGCGTCCGTCAAAGTCTTCGCTTTTGCGGCTGCATCGGCGACTGCCATCTTGCGAGCCTCTTCAAGGACGGCGTTCGGCTTGTCGTTGGTGAACTGAATATCCCCGCCCTGGTTGATGCCGAGCTTGATCGCCTGGTCGAGCAGTCCGCCGAGCTTGGAGAGATCACGCACCCGAACGGTCAGGCCGTTTGTCACCTGATAGCCGGTCAGGACCGGCGGCTGGGTGTGACCATCCTTTTCGTTCGGATAGGTATATTGCGGCTGGACGGAGAAACCCGAGGTCTGCAGGTCGCGCTCGGCGATGCCGCTCTCCTTCAGCGTCACTAGAACGGCGCCCAAGGCCTTGTTGTTCTGCTCGAGTGCTTCCTGCGCCGTCTTTGCCTGCTGGACGACTGCAAGCGTTACCACCGCCATGTCGGGCGCGACTGCCGCATGTCCCTCGCCGGTGACCGTGATGACCGCTTCGTGGGGCTTGGCATCTTCGGCAAAGGCAGTGGCGGCGGGCATGAAGAAAGTGGCGCTGACAAGAGCGGCAAGAGCAAAATCTCTGGTTTTCGTCCGTAGCATCATTCGTTCCTTGGTTGATAATCCCTCGAGTTTCGCTTTTGCTGATTGATTGTGAAGGTATTACGGCAGTCCCTTGTCCGAAAAGAGAAATTGGGTTAGAGCCAAGTCGGCTTCCGGGGAACCATTGCTTCGGAGCCTCTAGCGCGGGAATCCTGTTCTCGTGCCGGGCCTGTAGCTCAATGGTTAGAGCCGGCGGCTCATAACCGCTTGGTTGGGGGTTCGAGTCCCTCCGGGCCCACCATTTACATCGCTCTGACACTGTCCTCAGAAACCCGCCCTTTTATGAACCTCAGCAATAGAGACCTTATGTCGCCGCGCCCTGGCGGGACGCGTGACAGCCATCGGTCGACTTCGAAATCGAGATTGGTTTTGCTGACCCCGCGCACAAAGACGCAGGCCTTGTCGCTATGGCGCAGCATTGCCGAATTTGCGGCCGAAAGCCTGTCTGCGAGGCTGGGATCGGACATCCGGTCGATATTGTCTGGCGAGGCCTGGAACTGGCCGAGCGCATCTTGTGCCTGGCGGCAGCTGGAATCGAAGGTCGGCCTATTTGGGGCTGCCATGGACGGCCGCTTCTTCACGGGTTGAATGCAGGAGCCATACGGACCAATCGGGAATTTCCGACAAAAACCGTTCCGCAAGGTCGGCGATCCTAAAGTTCCGCCAGCGCCCTAAACTCCCCTAAAGTCATGTTTTTTTGTGCGAACGGCAAAGCTCGATGGCTCCGAAATTTCAAAGCCTATACCTTGGTATAGTTGCACTGCACCATCGCTTGATTGACGCTCCAGGAGGGGTGTGACAAGACGGCTCTGCCTGCGCAACAAGCTGCAACGGCTAACGAAACAACAGAACAAGAAGCAAATGGACAGCTACCCTAGTCGCTGTCCGGTTGTGGCGTCGAGCCGCATCCGGATGGCTATCGCAACAACCTGGACCGCTTCCGGCAATCGCCGGGCGACCGACGGTACGGCATAGCCTGTCCTGTTCGGCTCGCCCACGGATCTGCCGACAAGCAGATCATGGAGGTGAGCCATGAACAACGTCATTCTTTTCCGCGAACGCAGATTCGCAACCAAGTTTTCCACCGCACCTGTCCCGGCTGCTGCGGCTTTTTCGCCGTCGCCCGTCTGGACCACGTCTTCGCGACGTCCGCGCCTGGTCGCCGTCTGGCACACCAATCCCCAGACAGGGAAGCAGGAGTGCTTTTGGACGACCGAAGGCAATGCCGTCTCCGATGAGGATGACAGTCGTCGAGCGGCCTAGACCTTTCCGTCAAGCGTATCCCGCGGCGTTGCAAATGCAGCGCAATGCGGATGCGCACTACTGGTAACATCCTGTTTTCAAGGGGTTATGCATGGTTTTCCTTGCCAATGATCGACGCGAGCGCAGTGCGGTTGCCGCGTTGGCTGGCGCACGCATCCTGCCGAATGGCTACGATCTCGCCGCCTTCGCCTTCATCGCTGCCGCAGCCTATCTCACCCTTCATGGGGTGGGCGAGATGCGGGCGCCGCTATCGAGCCTCTCCACTGCGCCGATTTCGCTCGATCCTGCCTATCTGCCTGAATATGCGCTGCGCACGACGCTGCGCATGATGGCGGCGATCGTTGCCTCGCTCATCTTCACTTTCGTGGTTGCAACGCTTGCCGCGAAGAGCCGGCGCGCCGAAAAGATCATCATTCCGGCTCTCGACATCCTGCAGTCGGTGCCGGTACTCGGCTTCCTTACATTCACGGTGACCTTCTTCATGGGCCTGTTTCCCGGAAGCCAGATGGGGGCCGAGTGCGCTTCGATCTTTGCGATCTTCACCAGCCAGGCATGGAACATGGCTTTTTCCTTCTATCAGTCGCTACGGACGGTGCCGCGCGATCTCGATGAAGTCAGCCGCGGGTTCCGCCTGTCCGCCTGGCAGCGCTTCTGGCGGCTGGAGGCACCCTTTGCGGCGCCTGGTCTCGTTTGGAATACGATGATGTCGATGTCCGGCGGTTGGTTTTTTGTCGTCGCTTCGGAGGCGATCACGGTTGGCGATACCACCGTGCAGCTTCCGGGCCTCGGTTCCTGGCTGGCGCTTGCCATCGACAAACAGGATTTCGTTTCCGTCGGCTGGGCTGTGCTCGCGATGGCAATCGTGATCCTGCTCTACGATCAGCTGCTCTTCCGCCCCATCGTCGCCTGGGCAGACAAGTTCCGTTTCGAGCAGACCGCCGGCCAGCAGAAGCCGCGTTCCTGGGTCTATTCGCTGATCCGCCGCACACGCCTTTTGAAGCATGTGACCGCGCCATTTGCCGCGGTATGGAACGCATTGTTTCTGCTGCGGTTCCGGTCTGCGCCGAGAGCGATTGCGAAGAGCCGGGGCGAACAGAGTGCTGTCAGCGGACTTATCGATTTCTGCTGGTTCTCGCTGATCGCCGCCATTGGCGCATGGAGCATCTGGGTCATCGCATCCTATCTCAGCCAGACGCTGTCGTGGGCCGATGTCTGGATCGCCTTTGCCGGCGGGTTCGTCACCCTTGCCCGCGTGGTGGTTCTGATTGCGGTCGCAAGCCTGATCTGGGTCCCGCTCGGTGTCTGGATCGGCCTGCGACCGGCTGTTGCGGAGCGGGTTCAGCCGATTGCGCAGTTTCTCGCCGCATTTCCTGCAAATGTGCTCTTTCCGGTTGCGGTGATTGCGATCGTTGCCACGGGTGCCAGCCCCAGCATCTGGCTGTCGCCGCTGATGGTGCTGGGTACGCAGTGGTACATTCTTTTCAACGTGATTGCCGGGGCAAGCGCTTTCCCTACCGATCTGCGCGAAGCATCGGCGGTTTACCGGCTCCGCTCGTGGACCTGGTGGCGCCGCGCGATACTGCCGGGAATATTCCCCTATTACGTCACCGGGGCACTGACGGCTTCCGGCGGCTCCTGGAATGCGAGCATCGTCGCTGAGCTGGCAAGCTGGGGAGATACGAAGCTCGAAGCCTTTGGGCTCGGATCATACATCGCGAAGGCGACCGCAGCGGGCGATTTTCCGCGAGTCATTCTCGGCATTGCCGTCATGTCGATCTTCGTCACCCTTTTCAACAGAACGCTCTGGCGGCCGCTCTACGTCTTCGCTGAACGTCGCCTGCGTCTCGATTAATCACAGATCGGAGAAATGAACATGGAAAACGCTGTCGTCTCCAAGAAAGCCGATATCGCAAGGGGCGAACCGCTGGTTCTGGCCAAGCAGGTTTGCCAGACATACGACAAAGGCGCTTCGGGTTCGCTCGTCGTGCTCGACAATGTCGACCTCCAGCTCTATCCGAATGAAATCGTCGGTCTGCTCGGTCGCTCCGGCTCGGGCAAGTCCACGCTGCTGCGCGCAATTGCCGGTCTGATCCGCCCGAGCAAAGGTGACATCACCTTCGAAGGCCGGCCGGTGGTTGGACCAAATTCCGACGTTGCCGTAGTCTTCCAGAGCTTCGCTCTGTTCCCGTGGCTGACCGTGCTGCAGAATGTCGAACTTGGTCTCGAAGCCCAGGGTGTCGCTGCGGCGGAGCGCCGCAAGCGCGCGCTGGCCGCCATCGACCTTATCGGTCTCGACGGCTTCGAAAGCGCCTATCCGAAGGAGTTGTCGGGCGGCATGCGCCAGCGTGTCGGCCTTGCCCGTGCGCTTGTTGTTCGGCCCAAGGTGCTGCTGATGGATGAGCCTTTTTCGGCGCTCGACGTATTGACCGCGGAAACGCTTCGTACGGACCTTCTCGACCTGTGGTGCGAAGGGCGCATGCCGATCGAGTCGGTTCTGATGGTAACGCACAACATCGAAGAAGCTGTGCTAATGTGCGACCGCATCCTGATCTTCGGATCAAATCCCGGTCGTGTGATCGCTGAAATCAAGGTGGATCTGCCGCAGCCGCGCAACCGCCTCGACCCGGCATTTCGCATGTTGGTCGAAGACATATACGCGCGGATGACGGCGAAGACCGGAGTGCCGACCCGCGAAGGTCTCTTCCCCGGGACGGGTATCGCGATGGAACTGCCTCGGGTGTCGACCAACCTGATGTCGGGTCTCATCGAGACGCTTGCCGCCGAGCCTTATCGTGGTCAGGCCGACCTGCCGCCGCTGGCCACGCATCTGCATCTTGGCATCAATGATCTTTTCCCCGTCGCGGAAACGCTGCAGCTCCTGCGCTTCGCCGATCTCGAAGGGGGTGACATCAAGCTGACCGCGGCAGGCCTGCGTTTCTCCGACAGCGATGTCGACGAGCGCAAGAAGCTTTTCGAACAGCATCTGGCGACCTATGTGCCGCTAGCTGCGCATATCCGCCGCGTGCTCGACGAGCGCCCAACCCATCGCGCCCCGGCGCGGCGGTTCCGCGACGAGCTCGAGGATTACATGTCGGAAGATTACGCGGATATTACCATCAAGGCGGTCACGAACTGGGCCCGCTACGCGGAATATTTTGCCTACGACGAGAATGCGGACCTGTTCACGCTGGAGAACCCGAGTTGAGACACGCTGTCGAATGTTACGCAGCGGGGCCGCCGCCGGCTGAGGCGGCGACCGGCCTCATCATATTTTTGAACTTGATAAGCAGCCAAGGCAGGACTTAGCGCAGGGGATTCCGGCTGATCGTCACAGCTGGCGATCTGCGCTCGCGCGGCCTTTCCGGCTGCGGGATGGATCGTCATGCCCAGGGACAGCGAAGAACTTGGCCGCTTTCTGGAGGCTTGCAGCAGGAATAGCCGAAACAAGCCCGGCAATGGAAAGCCTCGGCACTTGGGTGGAAGGAAGTGCGTCCGCACGCGATTGGCGCGCCTGAAGGATCATGCTGGACTGGCCGCCATGCGGGCACTCCTATGGGGTGCGCACTGGCTCATGCGATGGGCTACTTGGCTGTTTTTCCGCGGCTTTCTCTCCGTGAACCAGACGCGCGCGCTGCTTCGCTTGGCAGCGTGCCTCAATCGAAAAAGCCTTGTCATTCTCCGGCGCAGCCAACGCCGGCGTCTCCTTAATCATTATGCCGGGAACGACAATCATGACCGTCGAACTTGATCAAATCGCTCTCAATCTGGGTACGGCCTTCGTGTTCGGGGCCATTATCGGTTTCGAGCGGCAGTGGCGGCAGCGTCTTGCCGGCCTGCGGACGAATACGCTCGTCGCCTTGGGAGCGGCCATATACGTCAATTTTGCGAGCCTCTTTCCAGGGGATGGCAGCCCGACCCGGGTGGCGGCGCAAGTCGTCTCCGGGATCGGCTTTCTTGGAGCCGGCGTCATCTTCAAGGAAGGGCTCAATGTTCGGGGTCTGAATACCGCCGCGACGCTCTGGTGCTCCGCTGCTGTCGGGCTTGTGGCCGGTGCTGGCTATCCATTGCACGCCCTGATTGCGACGGCCTTCGTCATCCTGGTCAATCTGGCGCTGCGTCCCTTGATCCAAGTGATTGCCCGGCAATCCATAGCAACCACGGAGCTTATCGTTCGATATACGGTGACCACGGTTTGCCGGAATGAGGGTGAGGCTCATGTTCGTGCATTGATGCTTCAGGGGCTCGGTTCAGCCAAACTGCATCTTCAGCAACTGGACAGCGTCAATATCGAAGATAGCGACCGGGTGGAGGTGGCAGCCATCGTTACCGCCGATCACCGTGAAGATGCCGTGCTCGAACACATCGTCGGCCGGCTCAGTCTTGAGCCGCAGGTGACGGCCGCACGCTGGCGGGCCGAGGCTCTCGTTGAATAAAATCATTGCTATAGGCTGATGAGGCGATTGAAGGCTGCGGTTGTTTTCGCACGTTGGCTGAGGCAGTTTGCCTTTCGCGCACGCTACGTGCCGAAACGCTGATAGGACCATAGGCATGAGACGCGAGTTTCTGAAATATCTTTTCGATATGCCTTTGCTCTGGCTCGGCATCGCAGTTCTTGCTGGCCTCATCTTTATCGGCGACACTATCACGGATTTGGAGATTGCGTTTGCCGTTCTCTATGTCTCGGTGATCCTGCTATCGGTCAATTTCGGGCGAACCGGAGCGATTGCGGTCGTCGGCTTTGTCTGCGCGGTCCTTACGGTGCTGAGTTATTTTCTGACACGCCACGGCGCCTCCCACGCCGGCTTGATCAACGGCATTCTCAGCCTGGTTGCCATCGGTGCCACGACCTATCTGGCGATCAGGATCGAGACGTTTGATGCAAGAGCAAGAGAGGCGCAATCCGAACTTGCGCGGATGTCGCGCCTGATGATTGTCGGCGAGCTTGGCACATCGATTGCCCATGAAGTCAGTCAGCCGATCACGGCGATCACGGCGAATGGCAATGCCGCGCTTCGATGGCTTGCGGCTACGCCTGCCGATCAGGAGGAGGCACGGCGGGCCATCGAGCGGATCGTCAAGGATGCTGACAGGGCGGGCGATGTCATTGCTCGTGTTCGCAAGCTCGTCGCGCGGTCGTCTCCTTCGCGCGATATGTTCGATCTGATCGAGGCGATTGGCGATGTGCTGGAGCTCGTTCGCGGCGAAATCCGGAAGAACCAGATCCTTCTTCGCACCGAGCTGGCGAATGATCTGCCATTCGTTTCCGGCGATCGCGTGCAGCTTCAACAGGTGGTCCTCAATTTTGTCATGAACGCGATTGAAGCCTTGGCTGATGTCGACGCGGAGGCCCGTGAGTTGCTCGTCAGCGCTGCCGCCGCCGAAAGCAAGATCACGGTCAGCGTGCGCGACACAGGTATTGGTGTGGCGCCGGCCAGGCTCGGCAGGATATTCGAAGCTTTCTACACGACCAAGCCGAATGGCATGGGAATGGGGCTCGCAATCAGCCGGTCGATTATCGAAGCGCATGGTGGTGCCGTCTATGCGGCACCGAATTTCCCGCACGGGACCGTATTTGGCTTCACCCTGCCAGTGAACGGAAAGGCAAGAGGATAGAATATGCAAGAGCAGCGACCGGCCGTTTATGTGATCGACGACGATCCATCCGTGCGCGACGGGCTGGATAGTCTCCTGCGTTCCGTCGGCTATGAGACGCGGGGCTTCGCCTCGCCGCGCGATTTTCTTTTGCATCAGCGTTCGAACAGCCCGGCCTGCATCGTCCTCGACGTCCGAATGCCGGATGCGAGCGGTCTCGATTTTCAGGATGAGCTTGCGAAGGCTGGTTATCTGACGCCGGTCATCTTTCTCACCGGCCATGGCGATGTGCCGATGTCCGTGCGGGCCATGAAGGCCGGCGCGGTGGAGTTTCTTCTAAAACCCTTTCGGGAACAGGATCTTCTCGACGCAATCCGGCAGGCTTTGGATGTGGATCGCGCTCGCCTTCACAAGGAAGCCGCTGCGCTCAATCTTCACGAACATTTCGCCTCGCTGACGCCGCGCGAGCGTGAGGTGATGGCATTGGTGGCGCGCGGCCTCCTGAACAAGCAGATCGCTGCCGAAATCGGTTTGAGCGAGATCACCGTGAAGGTCCATCGCGGCCAGGTCATGCGTAAGATGCAGGCGGACTCCATCGCCGACCTCATCAGAATGGCAGATAGC
The DNA here is from genome assembly GCF_000359745.1 of Rhizobium freirei PRF 81. Lineage (GTDB taxonomy): Bacteria > Pseudomonadota > Alphaproteobacteria > Rhizobiales > Rhizobiaceae > Rhizobium > Rhizobium freirei. Next base: position 244,298 of record NZ_AQHN01000055.1, on the reverse strand, counting down.
CTCGGATTGTCCGAAGCGACCAGTGACGGGAAGGGCGGCGGCGCAGCGCCTCGGGCGCGCTAGGCTTTATGCAGAGGTCTCGAGGACCCGTTCCCGCCCAATCTTGTAGGCTTGATCGCAATCGGCTTCTCTGAATTGCTCCAACTCATCCGCGAAAAGCTCGGCAGCGTGACGGCCCGGGTGCGTTCTATCGTCTTCGATGACAGCGGCTATGCGTCGAAACAATTCCGACTCGAAGTTGCTAGCCGCGCTCTGGGCATTTGGCCTTGCCAGCCGCGCTCCGCCATCCAGCCGGATCGCCGAAACATAAAACTCATCTTCATAGTCAGCTCCGGCCGACGTCAATTCGGCGCGGCCATAGAGCAGCAATCCGGTTTCCCAGCGGTCGCAGAGGCGGATGGAGAGTTCATCGAACGAATATTCGCAGGAAAAAGCCGCGATCTGGGTCATTATCTTCCCATCTCTTCGTTCGATGCTGATTGCGCTTCACGTCCAGTTTTATATCCGCTCACTTTAGACGCTTCCGCGGGTTCGGTCGCAGTACTGGTCTTGGCATGCATTAGCAGTCTTCTCCCTTCAAATCGCTATTAATGGCTCTGTCGGGTTTCGCTGACTTCGGGCAAGATTTCTTAGGCTTGCTCGGGCTCATTCCTTCCAGTGCCAAATGGCTCTGCTGGGAAAATTGGCACTAAACACGATTTATGTCAACATGATTTATGTTTAAAGAGCACCAAAGATGTTCTCGGCTTGCGGCAGCCGGTGTTCTGACAATGAACGTGGGTTTGGCACGACAGCCGGGTTGCCGAGGTGCCGATTTCCTATTTGCGGGCAATGTGTCCGCAAATGCGGCCGATGATCGTCAGGCGTTCCAGCTCGACAGTGAAAGTCTCCAGCGCCGGGTTGTCCGAGATGATCTTGACCTCGCCGGGTTGGCTGAACGGAACACGCTGGAGGCGCTTGATCTGCGGCTCGGAGTAGCCGTCGCTGATGGCATAGACGGTGTCCGTCGTCATCTGGTTCTGCGAGAGGTCGACGATGACGCGATCGCCGGGCATGTAGGTTGGCTGCATGGAATCGCCGATCACTTCCATGATGATGGTGTGGTTCGGCGAGGCCTTGGCCTCATTCCGCAGATATCCAGTCGGAATGAGCCATTCCGCCACGATTTTATGCCCGGCAACATTCCCGGAACCGACGGGAAGGTTGATGACTTCGCCAACGATACCACTGCCGGCGCCAAGCTTGACATCTACTTCGGGCGTCGCCCCGGCGATCTGCGGCTGCCAATGTTCGCGACTGTAGCTAAGCTCCCCTCCGTCCTCGGCAAATCCCTCGTTGTCTTGCTCGTCCGGATCGAAAGAGGTGACGATGTTTGGCATCGTGCGCGCCACCTTATGTGAGCCTTCTCCCGTCAGAAGGTAGCCAGCCGTTGTGCCGAACTTCTTGGCATAGCGATTGGCGATCTCGGCGCTGAACTCGTTCTGGCCGTTTTCGTGGGCACGATAGGTGGAGAGGCTCACCCCGAGCGCTTCCGCCGCTTTCGTTGCCGATGGATAATTTGCGGCTTCGCGCGCCGCCCTCAGTCGTTCGCCCATTGATTTTTGCATTTTCCGACCCTCGCAAAATTATCAACATAAATCATGTTGACACGAATAGTATTATCAACATAATTGGTGTTTATCAAGGTGCTCGAAGCGTATTTCGCTGCGGCGCCGGCATGAAGGCTCGTCCGACGTTCGTTGGGCGGTGAATTTGGAAGGGTGGTGGCATGATTGCGAATAAGCGAGGCAGGAGATTGGAGGTCCAAGCAGGTGGTTTCGACCATTTCTGGGGTTGCCCGGCGTGTCATCGGGCCTTGTCGATTGCCGAAGTCATCGAGCTGCATTGTGAAGGCTGCAACGCAACCGTGACGCCGGCCGAGACGCTCGGTTCCGAGCTTGAGGCCGAACAGCCTGTCTACATGGGAGGTTCTCATGATTGAAATGCTTGAGGGCTTCTTGGCCTGCATCGGGGTGACACTCTTCCTTGGCTTCATGCTCGCGGAGTTGAAGGCAATCGTCTGCAGATTGGTATCCGGATGCCCGGAAGACGAGTCCGGGGCCCCTGAGGGCGACCAGATTCACTTTCGATTGACCGGAGCTGGAACCAACCGCGCGGTAAGGCCAATACGCCCGACGGAATGACGCTGAAGGCAGTGATGCTGTCCCACGAAACCAATCAAAAACCCAACATACAGGCCTGGCCTTGCCGGCTGGGGGAGGTTGCTATGAATGAATTTCAAATTGGAACTGAGGCGGTTGCCGGCGGACATCTCGGCTGGATTCGCAAGGTTCACCGGGCGACGAACGAGATCCTCAAAGACGGGCGAGGTGAACCCATTGTCTTTGCCACGCCGGATGCCGCAAAGGCTGCCGCCGGGGAGGCGATGGTCGCCTATCTCAACACGCCCATGCTGCGCGATGGCGCAAAAGTCGAGGCGATTTCAAAAGCGGAGGCTTTCTTCAAACCAAGATCGCCCGACCCCGCGGTTTCTGCTTCTGGGAATATGGCGTGATTCCTTTGCCGCAACGGAACTAGCGAACGCATCGTCAGAAAGGAGCGGTTCGGTCAATGACCAAGGGTAAGCTCGACCTTCTTCTCGATGGTCTCGGAATAAAACTCGTTCCGGTCCATCGCCGGCGTGCCCCGGCAGAGAGCCATGCTCGTGGGACGATGCAGGAAATCCGCGGGCGCTACGGTGACGGACATCTGGTCTTCGTGCTGCGTTGTATCCGCCAAACCGTCAATAATCGGGACGAGTTGTGGTCCGATACGATCGGCGCCGTCTCCGACGTTCTCGCGCAACGCCAGGACTGGGCGCTTCGGCGCCCGGGCGACTTGCTCGGTGCCTTCGATGACATTGCACTTGCTTCGCTGCGCCTGAATGCCGTGGCGAGGCGGCCCTGGCCGGTTCGTGCGACGCTGCGAACCTTGATCTATTGGGAATTGGAGAGACGCCTCGATGCACCTATCCATCTCGCCGTTTGAAGATCTGTCCCAGCAAGCGGCCGAAATCGCCGACTTGAGCCTCGTCGTTCGTGGCCGCTTCGTTGAGGCAGCGGATACGATGGTGCACCTCGATGTTCGCGGCGTTCGCCCGGATAGAATGCGCACGCTCTGGCCGGAAGTTCTGCCCGAACCGATGGATCATGCAGATATCCGCGTTCGTTACCGCCCGAGCGCCGCCGCCATCAGCCGAGCGGAAGAAGTCCTGCAGGATTGGCTGCGGATCCATGTTCGAGATGAAGAGCGTCGTATCCTGCTTTCGCGCTGGTCCGTTTGCCTTGCCGCACCTTATGTAGCCGGATCCTTCCGGGATTTCTGTGCTCGAACGGGACGTGTGCGGCGGACGGCGGAACGACGCATCTAGAGCGAATTTCAGAGTATCGCGAGCGTGCTTCGCGCCACTTCACCGACATTGCAGGAGCCTGACTGGTCGCGCATAGCGCCGATGATGCCGAACTCAGCGGGCGGTTCGGAGCGCGTGAAACCAGAGGTGACCAAGCACGAAATGCACTGGCTGGCGGACGACGCTAAGCCTGTTTTCGATGCGGCAAGCCCGGCGCTTGCCGAACTTGCGAAGCGACTGGAGCGCGGCAACCGCAGGCGCGCGAAATTGAGAGCCTAAACCGCGGCGGCATAGCCGGTCCGAACCCGGATTTTGCCGCTACCGACGCTTCCAATTGCCTTTACCTTTCATGATGACATGTTGCTCTCGAATGCGAAGACTCCGCTTCGCCGGGAGCTTGCTGCACCTTCGCCAAAATCCGGCACGGTATACTCCGACAAAAGCCGAAGTTGCGATGCCGGGAGGTAGGCGCGCCATGGATCGCCGATCAAGACCTCTATGCCCTGCGCCGCGCAGCGATGCAGAAATCCGGTGACGCCCTTCGCAAGCGCTTCTTCATAGAGAAGATCACCGACGCAGATGATATCGACTGCGGGAGGCTCGTCGGTCGTCAGGTCGGCGAGGACGGCTTTTATTGCGACCTCATTAAGGGCGGCATTGAGCCCGATGGCTGCGATGGCATAGGGATCGACGTCGGCAGCGTACACTTCCCGAGCACCGACCTTTGCTGCTGCGATGCCCACGATTCCCGAACCGGCGCCGAGGTCGAGCACGCGGCGGCCCGCGATGGCTTCCGGTCTGTCGAGAAGATAGCGAGCCAACACCAAGCCTCCTCCCCAATGATGTGCCCAATAAGGCGAGCCGAATTGCGGATCTCTCTCCGCAAGGCGCCGCAATCCGCTGCGCGGACCCGCTTTGTGCAGGCGAATCTGCGGAATGCCGGGAACGGGCAGAATCGGAAGATTGGTAGCAATGAACTGCCGCACCCAGTCTAGGTCCACGCTGCTCTTCAAGCGATGTTCCAATATGTTCCCTCATTCGCTCATTTTAGCATTATCGGATGCCGTCTCCGCTGCGGCTGATCAAAGTCGGCGAGTTTGGCGGTGCCATGCATTCCATGGCGAGCTCCGAAAGTATAGCGGCGACCCGCTTCAGATGTTTGCTCGACTGCATTGCGTCGCGTATCCGCATCATCGATATGTCGCAAGCTGAGGCATGTTGCGATGAGATGAAGACAATTTCGCTCATTTCGTCGGACCGGACAGTGCGATATTTCCCCGTAATTTCAGTTAATTATCTGCGCCCACCGTCAAGATCTCCATTCCTTGCAGCGCCATCGTCCTCCAGGGGTGTCGCCAAACCCGCCGAATTGGGGTATCTATTTTGGCATGATGAGAACAGCTGCAGCGATGCACTGCCGACCGCAAGCGATGTCCTGAACCGCTTGTTTTCCTTTAAAATTCCATCGGAAATTTTAAGCATGTCCAATGCCGACAAGCCGGTCGTGCCGCGCAAGCCGCGTGCGCGCCGTCGCAAGGCCAATTCCAGCGATACGCCGCTCGATTACATGTTGAAGGTGATGCGCGACCACGAGGCGGATCAGAAGCGGCGCGATGAAATGGCGAAGATAGCAGCCTCCTATGTTCACCAGAAGCCGAGCGAGCGCTCGGGTGTCGGGAGCAAGGGAGACCGAGGTCTCACCATAGACTTAACCAATGCAACGGATGAGCAGCTTGCGATACTCGAATCCCTCTTCGGTCCGCTTGCCGGATCGGGCGATGATGATGACGGCGGTCCGGGAGGAGAAGGCGAGGCGGATAGCTGAGCGCGAGCAGGCCAAGCGTGTTCGGGAGATCGCCGCTGATGCGGAGCGGATACGTGCCAACTGCCAATCGCTGACAGGGTTCGTTCGAGAGGCCTGGCATGTGGTCGAACCCGCTGTCGACTATGTCCATGGCTGGCATATCGACGCGATCTGCAAGCATCTCGAAGCGGTGACCGCGGGTGACATTACGCGGTTGCTGATCAATGTTCCGCCGGGCACGATGAAGTCGCTCCTGTGTGGCGTCTTCTGGCCGGCTTGGGAATGGGGGCCGAAGAGCAAGCCGCAGATGCGCTATCTCGGCGCTTCCTATTCGGAACATTACGCAAAACGCGACAACAGGCGCATGCGCGATCTCGTCGCGTCTGAATGGTATCAGGCGCTCTGGGGCGATCGGGTCAAGCTGACGAGAACCGGCGAGATGGCCTTCGCCAACACCAGCACGGGTTCGCGGCAGGGAGTGCCGTTCTCAAGGCTTACGGGGGGACGTGGTGATCGGGTGATCATCGACGATCCTCATTCTGTCGATGGTGCGGAATCCGAAGCGGAACGTTTGTCTACGGTGCGAACTTTTCGCGAATCCGTGCCGACACGGCTCAACGATCCCCAGCGCTCGGCGATCGTCGTCGTGATGCAGCGGTTGCACGAGGCGGATGTCTCCGGCACGATCCTTGCTCTCGGGCTCGGCTACGAGCATCTGATGTTGCCCATGGAATTCGAGCCGGAGCGCCGTTGCAGGACATCGATTGGATTTGTCGATCCTCGAACGGAAGAAGGGGAACTGCTCTTCCCGCAACGTTTTCCGCGCGCAGTGGTGGAGCGGGACAAGATACCGCTCGGTTCCTATGCTGTTGCCGGTCAGTTTCAGCAGCGGCCTGCACCGCGCTCGGGAGGCCTGTTTCAGCGGGGCGATTTCGAGATCGTCGAGGCGGTGCCTGCGGGTGCTAGGCGCTGCCGCGCCTGGGATTTCGCCGCCTCGAAAGAGCGTCACGGCCGCCAACCGGACTGGACGGTCGGCCTTCGCATCGCGTGGGTCGATGGTATTTTTTACATCGAAACCATCGCTCGTGGTCGCTGGTCGCCCGCCGAAGTGGAACGCAATTTGAAGAACACGGCGTCACAGGATGGGCCAACGGTGACGATCCGTATGCCGCAGGACCCGGGCGCGGCTGGGAAGGCTGATGCCGAAACGAAGATCAAGCTACTGGCTGGCTTTCCGGTAAAGGCTATATCACCAACCGGCGACAAGGCGACGCGCGCCAAACCGGCTTCGGCACAAGCGGAGGCGGGGAACGTCAAGCTTCTGCGCGGGGACTGGAACGAGGCATTTCTCGATGAGGTCTGTGCCTTTCCAAACGGGCAGTTCGACGATCAGGTCGACGCCTTCGCCGATGCGCTGAACGAGCTCGCGCTGAGTTCCTCTTTCAGCTTCACGAATTTCTAGCTCGCTGTCGCGAGCCTCTTCATCACATGACATTAAAGGACAATCCATGGGGCAGATATTCTCGATGGTTCGCGACGGATTGGTGAGCCTTGCATCCCGCATGGGCACCGAACGCGACAAGGCGGCATCTGTTTTCTATACGCAGCCGATCCTGACGGACGAGCAGATCATTGCTGCGTATCGCGGCTCCTGGCTGCCACGCAAGATCGTCGATATTCCGGCGCTGGATAGCTGCCGGAAATGGCGAAACTGGCAGGCTGCGAGCGATCAGATCGGATTGATCGATGCCGAGGAGCGCCGGCTCAATCTACGCGGCAAAGTGCTGGAAGTATCGACGAAAGCGCGCCTTTTCGGTGGTGCCGCCTTGTTCATCGGCTCCGAGGATGCCGATCCTGCACTGCCGCTGGAGGCGGATCTGATCGGTAAGGGTGGTCTCAAGCATCTGACCGTCCTGACGCGTCGCCAACTGGCTGCTGGTGACATCGACAGCGACCCAGCTTCTGAATGGTACGGCAAGCCGAAATTCTACACGCTGACCGGTGGCAATGGTATGCAGGTGACGATCCATCCGTCTAGGCTCGTCATCTTCAAAGGGGCGATGACGCCGAATGAAGAATTTGGTGAGATGGGTAATTGTGCCTGGGGTGAAAGCGTGCTCGCCGCGACTTTCGATGCGATCAAGAACGCCGACAGTACGGCGGCCAACATCGCCAGCCTCGTCTTCGAGGCCAAGATCGACATTATCAAGGTCCCGCAGTTTTCCGCCAATATAGGCAATCAGGCCTATGAAGATGCCGTGCTGCGTCGCTACGCGCTCGCCAACACCATCAAGGGGGTCAACGGCACGCTGATTCTTGATGCCGAGGAGGAATACGACAGCAAGAGCGCGCCGCTCTCCGGCCTCACGGATATTCTGATGGCCTTCCTGCAGATTGTCGCCGGCGCGGCCGACATTCCCGTCACCCGGTTGCTCGGTCAATCGCCCGCCGGGATGAACGCGACAGGCACAGCCGACATGAAGAATTATCACGACGGGATCCAGGCGATCCAGGAGCTCGATTATACGCCGGCAATGTCCCGGCTCGACGAATGCCTCATTCGCTCGGCCACAGGCGGGCGTGATCCTGCAATCTATTCGATCTGGGCGCCCCTGGAGCAAATGAGCGAAATGGAGCGGGCCAATATCTTCAAGACGAAGGCTGAGGCGGCGCGAGCCCTGTTCGGCTCCGTTTCGGGGGAAGAGATCATCCCTCGCCAGGCGCTCTCTGAAGCTCTGCTGAATGCCTTCGTGGAAGATGGATCGCTGCCAGGATTGGAAGCGGCGGCAAAGACAACGGACTTGCCGGATGATGTCGGGCAATCTGCAACAAGCTCCGACGCAACTTAACGACCCGATGCCGTCACGGCGCCGCCGCTGACGGGGCCGCTTCGCCTAGGCAAGCGGCTTTCACCCGGACCACATCGGCTTCGGCCAGGAGAAATCCCAACATGAACTTCACAGACACTGTCACCGTCGCGGGAACGCGACGGACGGGAGACGGCTATCTTGTGGCCGATGCCCGTATTGCTCGCACTGGCATTCAAACCTACGCCGGCGCCGAGATCGGCAGGCCAGAGACGCCCACCGTGCGGATCTATCGGCCCGGCGGCGAAGTCTTCTCCGAAGACACGCTCAAGAGTGCCGCTCACCGGCCGGTGACAAATGAGCACCCGCCTGAAATGGTCACCTCGGAAAACTGGAAGAAATATGCTGTCGGCCAGACCGGCGACGAAATTGCCGGCGATGGCATATTCCTCCGCGTACCGTTGATGGTCAGCGATGAGGAAACGATCCGAGACATCGAAAGCGGCAAGCAGGAACTGTCGGCCGGCTATGTCTGCGACGTCGATTTTACGGCCGGCGTGACGCCCATCGGCGAGGCCTACGACGCCATTCAGCGAAACATTCGCATCAATCATATCGCCATTGTGCGCCGTGGCCGTGCGGGCTCGAAAGTCCGCATCGGCGATGCAGCCGCACCGTGGGGCTGTTCTCCTCTCGCAGCCCCACGCCCCCTTTCCGATGACAAGCAAAGCAAGGAAGGAATGATGCCCACGAAGACGATCATGATCGACGGCACCGAGATCGAAGTCTCCGATCAGGCTGCAGAGATCATCACGACATTGCGGCAGCGCCTTGCTGACGCCGAGGCCGGCCATCAGAAGGCCGTCGCGATCAGGGATGCCGAACTCGATGCGCTGAAGGCGGCGCTTTTCGATGAAGCGGAGATCGAGCGTCGCGCCGAGGCGCGTGCCGACCTGATCGGCCTTGCCAAGGCAATTGCCGGCAGCGTCCAGACATCAGGTCTTTCAGACGCCGCGATCCGCAAGGCCGTTGTCGTCGCCAAGGCAGGCGAGGGCGCCATCGAGGGCCGATCCGACGCCTATATCGATGCGCGCTTCGACATGCTCGCAGAAGGGCTGCGTAAGAAGTCGGATCTTTTTGCGGATGCTGTCCGAGATGGCATCACCTCGGCGCAGACGTCCACTTCCCCTGCCTTTGCCGCTTACGCCGCCATGGTGCGTGACCTCGAGAGCGCGCATCGGGCGGCCAATCCCACCTAACCAGGTCAACGAAAAGGAGACGCTTCAATGGCGACTTATCAGACTACCTATGGAAACGCTCCTCGGAAGGGCCTGCACGGGCAGGTCGCTTCTGAGGAAAAGGCCAACAAGATCAGCCGCACGATCGAAAATGGCGCCGGCATCAAGTTCGGGCAGCCTGTCCAGCGCGGCCTTGCCGATCATGGTGTCGCGCCGTTTGCCGCAGGCGGCAAGTTCATCGGCATTGCCGTGCTGACACCGAACGTGCTGCCCGATGTGGCGCCATCCGGCGGCTATGCCCAGTTCGTCACGGGTGCATTCCTGACTTCCGGTCAGATGTATGTGCGGGCGGGCGGCGCCGTCTCGGACGGTGATGCGGTCTACTACAACCCGACGACCGACACTTACGTCAACGCGGCCGGCACCGGCATCGTCGGCCCCATTCCCGATTGTTTCTTCGATACGAGCGGCAGCAACGGCGACATCGTCGAGATCTCGCTCAAGCACAGGAGCGCCTAATCCATGAACCAGTTCGTTCGACAGCAGTTTGCCGACGCCCAGGCCGCCTATTCCTTCGTCATCGCGCAAGGGCGCAATATCGAGACGCGCATCTACCAGCGCCGCTATCCGACCCTCAACTACGGCCTCCATGTCCCTGTCGTCACCGAAGGCAATGAATGGGCCTCCGGCACGACCTTCTTCACTGTCGACAGCGCTGGTGAGGCGAAGTTCCTCTCCGCCGCAGGCACCGATATGCCGTTCAACCAGTCGACCCGCGACAGCGCCAGCCATGATTTCGCGATGATCGGCTCCGGGTGGGAGTGGAATCTCGAAGAGGTCAATCAGGCCGCTCTCTACAATCTCGACCTCAACGCTTCCAACGCCATTTTCGCCGCCGATAAGATCGAGCGCCTGCTGAATTCCGTCGCCATGATCGGCTCGACGGAGAAGGGCTGGACCGGTTTCGTCAACGATCCGAAGGTGTCGCGCGTCGATGTCACTGCCGATGGCACGGGCGGCTCGACCCACTGGTCCGCCAAGACGGCCGATCAGATCCTGCGCGATGTCAACGATCTTATCGGCGGCGTGCGGCAGCGGACCGGCGAAGTCGAGTGGATCGACAGCCTGCGCCTGCCGCCGGAAGCCTTCCGCCTGATCGCCACCAAGCGGCTTGCCGATGGCGATGGCTACATCACCGTGTTGGACTTCCTGCGGCGCGGCAACGTCTATACCGCCGAGACGGGCCAGCCGCTCGATATCCAGCCGCTACGCGAGCTTGCCACGGCCTCGCAGGATGGCGGCGGCCGCATGGTCGTCTATCGTCGCGATCCGGAGGTGCTGCGCTTCCATCTGCCGATGCCGCGCCGGGTGCTGCAGCCGCGCCAGAAGTCGATCATGAGCTTCGAGACCGGCATCATCGCCCGCACTGGAGGCACCGAGGTGCGCCTGCCGGCGGCTATGGCTTACGGTGACGAGATCACCGCTGCCTGACGCTGAACTCCCTCTCTCCGTTTCATGCGGAGGGAGGGCCCTTCTTTCCAACGACCGACATCGGAGCTTTCATGTCCGTTTCTTTTTACGGCACGCTCGCTGCCGCTGACGCCTATTTTGCCGATCGCGGCAAGGCGGGCTGGGCCGCGGCCAGTGATAGTGATCGCCTGGCGGCGCTGGTGCGCGGATCTCAGGCGATCGATGCTCTCTATGAGCCGAGATTCACTGGCCGGCGGACCGGCGGCTACGATCAGGTGCTGTCCTGGCCTCGTAGCGGGGCGACGACGGTGAACGGTGCGGTGATCGCGGATGACGCAACGCCTCTGCCCGTGACCTACGCAGCCTATGAGGCTGCCGCGCTCGAGCTTTCCGAACCGGGCAGCCTGACGCCTGTTATCGTCGCGGCTCGCACGGTGAAGCGCGAGAAGGTGGGACCGCTGGAGACGGAATATGCCGTTGCCGACACGAGCGACGACATGATCGCCTCCGCAAAGCCGGTCCTGACCATGCTCGACGGGCTGCTTTATCCTCTCCTGCGTCCGGTGTTGCCGGGCATTCTGGTGGTGTGATGGAGGCGTTCGATTACGGCAAGGCGCGGGTTGCCGCCGAGCGGTTGATTGCCAAATTCGGCCAGAAAGCCGTTCTGCGGCGCATTACGAGTGCCGGGCCGGATTACGATCCCGTGCAGACGAGCGAGGACTTTCCGTGTTCGCTCGTCGATCTCGACCAATCCCAGGCGCATGTCGCCGACACGCTGATCCAGCGCGGCGATCGCATGGTCTATCTCTCGACCGAGGGGCTCTCGGTCACGCCAACATTAGCCGACAGGGTGCTGATCGGCGGCGCCGAGCATGCGATCGTCGATATCCAGCCGCTGTCGCCAGGTGGGACTATCGTCTTCTGGCAGCTGCAGGTGCGGCGATGACGGCGCTCGTACGTTTCAAGACGATCCTGACGCTTTGGCTGTTGGCGCGCGCCATACTGCTGCTCAACCGGGTTTCACCGTTGCCGGGGATTGAAAAAAGCGGTGGGATGAAAGCCGAATCCCGAACCGCCAAATCTGCGGTTCGCGCCCGCTACGGCCATCTTACCCTTTTGAATTTCGAGCGGCGTGGCTCTTCACTGGGCGATGCCGCCGATGACGCCTAACCTTATCAGCAGGTATCCGACATGGCTTCCTCGAATTTTTCCAATGACATCGCCGCCTGGGCCGAGCGAACCAAGAAGCGCATGGAAGAGGTGGTGAACTTCTCCGCGCAGCGGCTGGCCGAGGCGATCGTCGAGGCTACGCCGGTAGCCTCCGGCGAACTTGTCAATTCCTTCCGGGTCTCCGCCCCGCCGCGGCAAAGCGGGGATGCCGAGGGGAAGGATGACGGTCAGCCGGTCAATCTGGCCGGCCTCGGCGTGTCGCTGGGCGGCCTGATCCATATGGGTTTCACCGCCGCCCATGCCGCCGCCGTCGAATATGGCAGGGATGGGCAGGCGGGGCAGGGCATGGTGCGGCTTGCGGCGCGCCAATGGCCTGACATCGTCGAGCGCGCCGCACGTGACACGGCGGACTGACCTCTCGAAATCTCAACAACTTAGACAAGGTGACGCATGGCGACGGCAACGGACGCTCTCATTCTGGCTGCGCTGCTGGATCATCTGGCGGCACTCCAATTTCAGCCGCCATTGCCGGTGGCGCAGCCGGGCATTGCCTTTCCGCCGGCGGGGCAAGCTAAGCCGGATAACTATCTGGCGGTCAGCTACCTGCCCAATCGTCCCCGGCAGGTGACGCTTGGCGACGATCCGCAGCAGAAGCTCGGGCTTCTGCAGGTTTCCGTCTATTGGAAGGCCGGCGGCGGGCTGATCAAGCCACTCGATGCCGCCGGCCAGGTCATCGACCATTTCAACAACAAGACGCTATTCGCCTCTGGCGTGAAGATCACGATCAGTGGCGAGCCGTGGGCCGCAGGCCCGATCCAAGAGGATGACCGGGTGCAGATACCGGTCACCATTCCCTACACCGCCTTTGAACCGGAGACATGATCCATGGCGAATAAAAGCACGAAGAAGGGCTCGAAAGTCTACGTATGCGAGACGCCCCAGAATACCGACCTGACGGCCACGGCCTATGCCGCGCTCACTTGGGTGCAGGTGGGCAAGGTCGGCAAGGTCGGCGATTTCGGCTCGGACTCCACCATCAACCACTACAATACGCTCGATGAGCCGGTGCAGCAGAAGCAGAAGGGCGTTTCCAACGCCGGCGATCCGGAGCTCGAGGTCGCCTCCATCGCCGACGATCCCGGCCAGGACATCCTGCGCACCTTCGGCGACCCGCTCAACGTCAACAACATGGCGATCAAGGTCGAGCGCAACAACGCGCCGCAGGGCAAGACCAATACGGTGTTCTATTCGCGCGGAGTCGTTTCGGGCCCGCTTTATCCCGGCGGCGGCTCCGACGATTTCGATCTTGAGAAGTTCAAGGTCGGCCTCAACCAGCTGCCGATCCGAGTCGATCCCGTCACCACGCCGTAAGCGCGATCTTACGGAATCTTGCGCGCGTCGCTCTCCTGCGGCGCGCGGCCACTCTCACATGTCCCAACCGATAAGGTGTTTCCTTGGATATCTCCAGTCTCGTCAATTCCGAAGATCTCTTCGAGCTGCAGCTTCTGCATCCGGCCACCGAGGAGCCGCTCGGCATCTCCTTCATGATCCGCTCGGCCGAGAGCAACGAGGTGAAGAAGATTGTTCGCCAGCATAGCGACCGTTTCCTCGCCAGCCGCAAGAAGAAGCTGACGACCAGCAAGGTCGAGGCCGAATATCTCGACAAGGCGGCCGCCGCCATCGCTTCCTGGAGCTGGGGAGAGCAGCAGTGGAAGGGCGAGCAGCCCGTGCTCTCCTTCGAGAAGGCCCGCGAAGTCGTCGAGGAAGCCGGGTGGATCTACGACCAGGTGGCCGGCGCCTCGGAGGACCGCGCAAATTTTATGAAGAGCTTGCCGAAGGGCTTTCAGAAGCCGTAGGGATCGTCGCACGCTATGATTGCGTGCGCGATACAAACGGCGAGACCCGGCGCGAGCGCAACGAGGCCTTCGAGCTTATCAGCCCGGAGGCCGAGGTGCCGGAGGCGGGCCATGCGCTCTGGGACTGGTTCTGGGATCTGCGCTCGGCGCAGGCTCCCGGCCTTTCCGGCCCGGCGCCGCTCTCCCATCAGGAAATGCTGGCCTGGCTGCAACTGACCGGCAACCTCCTGCGCCGTGAGGACATCGCCGTGCTGAAGGCGATGGACGGGCGCTATTGCCAGGCGGTGGAGGAGGAGACGGAGGCGATCAGAGCGCGGGAGGCGGGGTAGAGGGTCAGGCTGCTCCATGACTAATGAGCCTAATGTGACTTTATGTTGCTGTAACTCCACTCAAGTGCAGTCAGCCCATCCACGGTGGTTTCAACTTCCCACCCGAGAGACGAGTCGCTCTTGTTGCCAACATATACACACTTCGCAAGGTGCCTCACCGGCTCTTGAAGATCATTGAGCGTCTCATAAACTATCGACGCGCCAAAAAAGAAGGCCTTGAGATGCCATTGTCGAACGCCTTTAGTTCAGTTTGAATCCACGCATCGTCTATAGCTAGCGGGTAGCCCGACGCTTTGGATCGCTGTTGTCTCGTCACGAGATAGCTTTCGAGCAATCTTCTATCCAATTCTAGTTCGTCGAGTTCGGAAACCTTGATGCGTTTATATTCCGATGACGGGAGCAGGCGCTGCTTGAGAATTGTCTCGCAGGCCGTGACAAGTTTCGAATCAAACAAATCGCAGCTGTTTAAGAGCAACGCGCTAACCACTAGGCACATAATGCTCGCTATGGGCTTCGTTCGGTGAAGATGCATTATAATTCCGCTGGGTGGTAGTTTTGGACAATTGCAACTTCGGCGAACGTTGCATCCTATATCATGCATGTCAATAAGGTTGTTCTCTAAATGTTCTTCGTGATAAAACGTCGTGCGCATCGTGATGGGACTGTTTTATCGGGAATTACGGTGACAGTGCACTAATTCTCTCCAACGACGGCCTTGGCTTTGCGGCCGCGACGAGCCGGCTTGAGGGTGGCGTCGGTGAGGTCTTCGAGCCGGTCTAAAAAGTCGGTATTGCCAATGGGGCGACCGATGCTTTCGGCTCGGCGAAGCGCGGTAAATGCCATCTCTTCTTCTCCGGCAGTGAGGAGGGCGGCGAAATCGGGAAAGCGAGCGCGAACCGGTGTTGTGGTCGTGACGCCGTCATCCTCAATCAGTCCAAACTGTGCCGCGACACTCGACCATCGCCAATCGGCAGCTCGCTCGACAAGGCGAGCGCGCACCGGATTGAGGGCGACGTAGCGGAGTGCTGCTGCCAGATGCTCTTCATCCATGGCGACACAACCGAAGCGGCCCTGCCAGAAATGGCCGGTCCGGCGCAGCCTTGCATGGATATGGCCGGCATAGGTGCGATGAACGCGAGACAGTGCGCGGCGAATACCGTCTGCATCCGTCGGAACGAGGATGAGGTGAACATGGTTGGGCATCAACACCCAGCCCCAGACCTCTACGCCAGCGGCACGACAATGATGGGCCAGGAGATCGCGATAGAGCGCATAGTCATCATCGCAGAAGAAGGTTTGCGCCCGCCCGTTGCCGCGTTGGGTAACATGATGTGGAATATCAGGGACGATGATATGAGCGAGACGGGCCATTGGGTGTGTTGGTCAGATCCGGAATCTATTGAGTGCACTGTCACCGTAATTGCGAGTGCACTGTCACCGTAATTGCAGCAAGTTTCTTTTCACTCGCGATAAACTTTTCAAGTCTGTCTACTCGTTGAGCCGCCATTTCTGGCGACAAGCCGATTTGCTGAAACACCTTCTCGGCATACGTCCGAATTGCGTTGTAATATGTCGTGCCAAGCGCATCGCGGCATTGATAAGCAATCATGAAACTCACGTTCACACCATCGATGACTTTACCGGCCAGCTGAACACGCTTTTGCTCGTCGTCAGCCAAGGCTTGCGTGAAGATTGTGCATGCGAAGAGTACAGTCAGAAGTGGTTTAAACCTCATAGTCATGTCACTACACATACAAAAGTTGCTAAAATTATTCGACGCATACTATCCCTATAGGTTGATTTAAACAATCTTAGATACCGGTACTCAGCCGAAGACACGACGAAGCTGGTCGCGAATCCAACCAGCATAAGGGGCGATTGGCTTTGAGTATCTCAACTCCTCTTCCGGTGTCGGGGGCGGATCGTTGCCGATGTCTCGTATTATCTGGGAAAATGCGGAAGCATCCACTGGCGACGGGACGACCGACCAAATCGCAATTTGGGACGTGCGGCCGTCGGTGGAGAAGTATCGGCAAGTAACCGTTGTCGTGACGCGATCAGCATTCCTGTTCAATGCGCTGAAGGTCAGGATTCCGGTATAAATTACTGGCTTCAGCGCTCCCGTATCAAACTCCTTCAGGTAGAATTTTTTCAGATCGGGATGCCGTAATTTCTCGTCGAGTTCGGCTCTGGTGGCGGGCCTCTCACCGGGGATGAACCTATTACGCTCATAGCTTGACGGTACCACGAGTGCCGGCTTCAGATTTTCCTCACAAGCCGTCACGATCGGCGGGTCGAAGGCGCCGCAACTGCTCAGCAGCGGCAACAGAAACGCCGTGATCACAACATTTGAAAACAACTTCATGAAATCCCCCGAATGCGCTGGGTGATTTCTGCCATCTATTCGAAAGGTACGCTAGTGGCTGATGTTGCAACTCTCGGTATTTTTGTTGATAGCTCGAATGTGCGGAAGGCGACTGGTGACTTAGATGGTTTCGCTGCAGCGATGGGGCGTGTGACAAATAGCTCTGGCGCAACGTCACGCGCGTTCAAAACCATGAATGGCGAGGCGAAAACGACTGGTGGAATCGTCGATAAGACTGCCGCAAATGTACTAAAGTTTGGAACCAGTTACGGTCTCGCTGCGGATAAGTTAAGGGGAGGGCTAATGGTCCTCGATGCTCGACCAAACAACGGTGCGCACTTATCCTATGCTTCAACTATGGAGACACAGAACGCCATCGCTGCTTCCGCAAACGTACAATCTACCGGGGACAAGGATTATGATTATTTTCTAGCACATAGGGCGGATTTCGCGAACGATACAGGTAAAGGCATAGCGGATATCCTTTTGAGCGCTACGAGCTTCGCAGTGAAAGGCGTAGCTAATGAAAAAATTCCCTATGTAGGTGAAGTTGGCGAGTGGGTAGGGAATTGGATAGAATCCTTTAGCCCGGCGATAATGCGTGAAAAATCTGCGGCACAGATCAAGTCCGACGCTCAGCTTGCCAGGGAAATGCAATCTTTGTCGGGGCAGAAAAACAATCCGGCAGTTGCGGAATTTGCGGCTGAGAAGATCTCAAGAGAGGACCTTCTCAGTCAAACTGTTGGATTTCGTGAGAGCGCAGACCGCACATTTAGTCAAGCTCTCGGTAAGTTCGAAAGTGTCGCGGGTGAGTTCGATGTATTACTTTCTGCCTCTGCAGGCAGGGCTGGTAGTCAGCTTTCCGAACTGGGAAATAGCTATTTAGATTTCTATGATAAGCTTAGAGCGGGCACCGCTCAAATAGTGGACGCGCAGAACTTTGATAAAGTGTTGTCAAAGACGGCGGCGCAAATGCCCGATGATTCTGAACTTGCTGAGTTTTCCAAGAATTTCAAAGGCGTTCTCGGATCAATCACACAGGACTTGACTGTTGCGAATGGTTTGAAAACGCAACATGAACTGTCTAATAGGACTCAAAGCGTCGCCGTCGATCCGGCAAAGCAAATCGTTTTCCCCCAGGGCGGCGCCAGCGCGAATACACTCCTTCCAAATATTTCTGCTTTCTCTCGCGTCAGTCCTCTTGCGATTGAAATGACATCGAGGCAGCCCATAGCGAACAGTATTGGCGTTCAAAACAGCCAAAAAGACGAACTCCAGAGCACTCAGCAAGCTACAGACGCTCTTACGAAATCCTCCAAAGCTAACACGGAGCAAGCGAAAGTTGGAATACAGACCTCTGCCCAATCCGCCGCTGCGACGGACAATGTGAAGTCGAAGGTTGTCACGCTGAAGCAAAGCCAGGATGAGCTTCAGAAAAGCTGCGCCGTACAATTGGCGCAAATGCCGCAATTGACCAAGGCGGCCAACGACCAGGCCGCAGCCTATCGGCGTGTCGCTGAGGCGCAGGCGCTGCAGAAGCTCGCGGGCGATATCCAGTTCCAGCAGGAGCAGATGGGCCGCTCGACCATCGATCAGACCGTTGCCTCGACACAGAAGCAATATGGCCTGCCGGTCGACATGAACTCGGCCTCGGCCAATATCATTCGCTATAATGAACAGCTGAAATATGCCCGCGAGCTTGCCGGCGATTTCGCCTCGACGTTGGTCAGCGGCTTGCGCAACGGCGAGGGCCTTTGGAAATCCCTAGGGAAGGCGGCGATTTCCGTGCTCACGAAGATCTCAGACAGGTTGCTGAACGATGTGCTCAACAGCCTGTTCCAGGTCAATAGTGCTGCTGCAGGCGGTGGCGGGGGAGGTGGAATCCTTGGCGGCATTCTCGGTATCTTCGGCTTTGGCGGCGGGAGCAGCGGTGGCAAATTCGATCTGGCGACGGGTGCGAATGCCCCGATCCCAATTGCACGACCGTTCGCAGACGGCGGCTATACCGGCCCTGGCGGCAAGCATGAGCCGGCTGGCATCGTTCATGCCGGCGAGGTCGTCTGGAGCCAGAAGGATATTGCCCGGGCGGGCGGCGTCGGAGTCGTCGAGGCGATGCGGCTTGGCCGGCGCGGCTATGCCGATGGCGGCGTGGTCGGCAAGGGCGGGCCGCAATTGGTGCGGGCGCAGCCGGATGCTGCCGTTCCCGTCCGTCGCTTGAGGGCTGACAATCAGAACGATGCCTCCGGCTCCGCTTCCGGCGTGCATGTCACCGTCGGTGTTTCCGTCGATGAGGACGGCAATCTGAAGGCCTATGTGAAGAATGTCGCGCAATCGGAAGCGCAGAGTTCGACGCGGCAGGGGCTGAATGATTTCAATCAGCAGCTTCCCGATCGCGTCGCGCAGATCAACCGCAATCCCCGGAGGCGCTGATGGCCGTTTCCTATCCCTACAGCCTGCCGGCCTTTGCCGATCTTCTGAAGATCTCCAGCATCGTCTGGGATATTCAGCGCAATGACGAGCTTTCCGGCTCCGGCGATGGCCGGGTCTGGCAGGCGGAGCTGGCGCCGCCGCTCTGGACCGGCACGGTGACGCTGGCCGACGTGTATAATGCGGAGGCGAAACAAATCGCCGCCCGCATCCGCAAGCTACACGGCGCCCAGGAGGCGCTTTTTCTTTATGATCCGCTGTCGAAATATCCGCAGGCCGATCCCGACGGGACGAAGCTCGGGAGCGCTGCGGTCAGCGTCGCGGCGCTCGGGAGCGATAATGCCTCGCTCAGCCTCAAGGGCCTGCCGGTCGGCTATCGGCTGACGGTCGGTGACAAGATGCAGGTCGGCTATGGCGGCGCACGCTCCGCCTTTCTCGAAGTCTCGGAAACGGTTGGTGCCGACGGGCAGGGGGTGACGCCGGTCTTCGGCGTCTTCCCGCATCTGCCGGTCGGCTTTGCCGCCGGTCTCGGCGTGACGCTTCTGCTGCCGGCCTGCAAATGCCTGGTCATGCCGGGCAGCCACAATCCCGGCACAGCGAGCGGCCCGATCACCTCGGGCGCCACTTTCAAAATCATCCAGAAGAAATAGACGATGAAGAACATCACCTCCGCCTTCTTCGCGGCGCTGACCGGCGCGCGCGACAAGGGGCTCGTGCCCCGTCGTTTCGTCTGGATCACCGGCAGGGATATCGCCAGCGGCGCGCCTGCCTCGATTGGCCTCTGGACCGGCGATGACGACATCAACATTACCGTCATCTCTGGCGTCACCGGTTTGGCTGAGGCGCGCACCTATTATGGCGGCCTCAATCTAAAGGTGAGTCCGATCCCGCGCACGGCCGATCTCACGATCCAGACCGTGACCATCACCATCGGCCAGATCGCGCCCGCGGTGCAGCAGCTCGTGCGCGGCTACGATCTGCGGCTGGCGCCGATCGAAATCCACGACATGTCGTTCGATACCGGCATGCGGCAGCCGAGTGCGGCCCCGGAAATCGCCTTTCTCGGCATCGCCGATGGCGCGCCGGTGAAGACGCCGGCCGTCGGGCAGGATGGCGATATCGAGATATCAGCCATCTCCGCCGCCATCGCCATGCTGGAGCGCACCAATCCGGCCAAATCCTCCTATGAAGGCCAGAAGCGCCGCAGCGGCGATGAATTCGGCCTTTATTCCAGCACCGTCGCCAATTGGCAGATACCCTGGGGGCAGAAATGAACAGCGATCTTGTCAGGGTCAAGAACTGGCGCGCCTGCTTCGTCGCCGAGATCGATCGGTTGAAGCGCACGCCCTTTGCTTGGGGTAGCCATGATTGCGGACCGGGCCTTGCCGGCAATCTGGTGCTGGCGATCACCGGCGTCGATTGCGCCGCGCAGTTTCGCGGCGAATATTCGACCGCGGCCGGCGCGCTGAAAACGATGAAGGCGGCGGGCTTCGACAATCTCGCCGATCTCGTCGCCAGCATGCTTCCGGAGATCCATCCGAGCGAAGCCGGCATCGGCGATATCGCGGCCGTCCCGCATGAAGGCCCCTTCGGCTACGCGCTCGGCGTCGTCAATGGCGAGCGCATCTTCGTGCTGCGCGAGAGCGGGCTCGGCACCGTCGACCTGCTCGACGCCAAGCGGGCCTTCAAGGTCGGCTAGCCAGTCTCTCGACACCAATTTTATCTCTGACCGGTGACAAGTCGGCGCAGCTTTGACTGCGGCGACCCTTTTCCATGCGCCAATCGAGGTCGTCCGATCCATGAAATATCTCATTCTGCTCCTGAATGTCCTCAGCTTCTGGCTGATGGCGGATGCGGCGCATGCCGGCCCTCTCGTTGCGGCAATCGGTGCGATCTCGCAATTTGTCGGTTCGTTCGGCATCATCGGCAAACTGGCCTTGACCGTCGCTATCAATGTCGGCCTGTCGCTGATCGAAAAGGCGATGGCGAAGAAGGATCAGCAGCCGGCCGGCACCAAGCTCGAGATCAGCATGGGGGACGATCATGCGATGTCCTTCATCATCGGCAGCTACGCGACAGCCGGCAAACGCAAATATGCCGGCACCTGGGGTGAGGACGGCAAGACGCCGAATGCCTATTTCACCGACGTCATCGAGATCGGCAGCCTTCCCAACTTTGGCGGCGCCCGTGGCCTGACTAGCGTCTGGATCGACGACCAGAAGGTTGGCGTCCTGTGGGAAGAGCCGCATCCCGACGGGCGCGGCTATCCGGTGCTGCAGTATCGCGTCAAGGGCAAGGACTATCTCTGGATCAAATTCCTGGACGGCACGCAAACGAGCCCCGATCCCTTCCTGATGGCCAAATTCGGCAGCCAAGCCGAGCGGCCCTGGAGATCAACGATGATCGGCCGCGGCTGCCAGATCGTCATCCTGACCTCGCGCTACAATACGGACCTTTTTTCCGGCGTACCATCGGGCCTTTTCGAGCCGCATCCGCTGTCGCTCTACGACATCCGCAAGGATTCCTCGATGGGCGGCCATGGCGCGCACCGTTGGGATGATCGATCGACCTGGGAGCGGAGCAGCAACCCGGCCGTGATGATCTACAATCTCGCGCGCGGTGTCTATTACGCGTCCGAATGGGTTTATGGCGGCCAGAATATCGGCGCCTTCTGCCTGCCGGCGGCGAATTGGATGGCGGCGGCGAATGCCTGTGACGCAGTCGTCGGGCTCGGCGACGGAAACAGCGAACCCGCCTTTCGCGCCGGCTACGATGTTCAGTGCGACCGCGAGCCGCTCGATGCCATTACCGAACTTCTGAAAGGCTGCAACGGCCGCATGGCCGAAGTCGGCGGCATCTTCAAGATGCTGGTGGGTGCGCCGGGCGGCGCAGTCTATTCCTTCACGGATGATGATATCGTCGTCACCGAGGAGCAGGATTTCCAGCCGTTCCCTTCGCTTTCCGCGACATACAACGCCATCGAAGCCACATATCCCGAACCGGCCGAAAAATGGACGACGAAGGATGCGCCGGGGCGCTACAACGCCGATCTCGAAGCACAGGATGGCTATCGGCGTCTGCCAGCGCAGGTTCAACTGCTCGCCGTTCCGTTCGCCAATCAGGTGCAGCGGGTCGGCCTGGCGATGATTCAGGACTATCGGCGCTTTCGGGTGCACCAGGTCTCGCTGCCGCCGGATGCCTATCCGCTGGAGCCGAACGATGTCGTTTCCTGGTCTTCGGCACGCAATGGCTATGACGAGAAGAAATTCCTCGTCGTCAAAGTCGAACCGCAACCCAATTTCCTGATCGTTGTGACCCTTAAAGAGATCGACCCGGCCGATTACGATTGGCATCCGGGGCTGCAATTGCCAACGGCCATCGGCTGGCTAGGCCCGATCACTCCTCCATCGCAACCGATGATCGGCTGGATGGTGGAGCCTTCCACGATCAAGGATGCTGGCGGAATCGATCGTCGCCCGGCCATCAAGATCAGCTGCGCGCCGGATCTCGATGACGTTTCGGGCGTTTGGGGACAGGTGCGGCTCAAGGAAACGGGCGATGTCGTGTTCGATAGCGACAGCAACCCTTATGCCACGCCGTTCTCCTGGATCATCTCCGGTCAGTGGACCCTCCCGAACACGAATTATGAGGCACGCGGACGTTATCTTCCGCAGTCGAACCGAGCAACGGACTGGTCGGCTTGGTTGGCTGTGAAGACGCCGAACGTGCTCATCCAGGCGAGTGACGTTCTCGATGGCGCGATCATCCAATCGAAGATCGCCGATGCTGCGGTGACTGCCGCGAAGATCATGGACGAAGCGGTCTCGAACCTGAAGCTCGCCGATAAGGCGGTTTCGACCGCGAAGCTTCAGGTGGCCGCTGTGACCGCTGACGTGCTCGCCAGCGGAGCAGTGATTGCCTCCAAGCTTGCCGATGGTGCCGTTACTGCGCGGGCACTCGCCCAGGGCGCGGTGGATGCGACTGCACTTGCAAGCAGCATCAAGGCCGTCGAGGTCGTTGATGTCCTTCCGATGACAGGTAATGTCGAAGGCCGGCAGGTCTTTCTGACGACGGACGGCAAGCTTTACCGCTATCACAACGGCGGATGGACATTGGCCGTTGCTGCCGGCGATATCAATGGCTCTCTCGTTTCCTCGCAGATCGCCGATGCCGCCATCACGATCAGCAAGCTCGCCCAGGGCGCGGTGGACGCGACGAAGTTCGCATCCGGCATAAAGCCGATTGAGGTCGTTGACGCCCTTCCGTTGGCGGGCAATGTCGAAGGCCGTCAGGTTTTTCTAACGGCGGATGGCAAGCTCTATCGCTACCATAGCGGTGCTTGGACTGCCGCGACGGCGGCAGGTGATATCGCGGGCCAGATCGCCGGGACGCAGGTTTCGGACGGTGCGATCTCGACCCCGAAGCTCGGGGCCGGCGTCGTTACCGCCGACAAGATTGCCGCCAATAGCATCACGGCCGGCCAGATTGCGGCCGGCACGATCGGCGCGACACAGATTGCGGCCGGTGCTGTTTCGACCGACAAACTCGCGGCGAACTCGGTCAGCACCAGCAAGCTCGCTGTTGGCGCCGGTGTAAACTTGCTGCAGAATTCCAGTTTCACCATGGGAACGGATTGTTGGACCTATCTGCCTTGGGGCACCATTCCTGGCCTCTCTTTTGGGGTCCGGCCCGTGGGTTGGCCCTGGTCAGGAAAGAACAATTCGACCCTGCTGCTCTTGCAGGCGAGCGGGCCAGCCGGTTCGAACACCTATGCCGATATTCGCTGGCTGCGTCCCGACGGGGGATCGCTCGCCGGCTCCTTGAAGTACGCGGTTCCCTGTGTGCCTGGCGAATGGCTTGAGGCAACGGTCTATACGTCCGCCCATCGCTGCCAAATCGAGTCGTACATTGCGTGGGTGGGCGCAGATGGCACGGAAGTCGGATATAGTTCGGCCGGAAGCAACACCAACAACGCGATTAGCGGCGATTCGAACAATCCCGACCTGTGGCTGCGCTTGCGGGTCACGGGTGCCGCGCCAGCCAACGCGGTGGCCGCTTCGATCCTCATTCGCAAACGCGACACGCAGGCGGGCGGCGCAGATAGCTATGCCTTTATCAACAAGCCGATGCTGTGTCGCATTCCGGCCGGGGCGACGGAAGCAACACCATGGAGTGACGGCGGTATCGTTCTGATCACGAGCGGCGGCATTGTCGCCAACGCCGTTACCGCAGGAAAGATCGCAGCTAACGCTGTTACGGCCGGCACGATCGCCGCCAACGCGGTGACGGCCGGCACGATCGCGGCGGGCGCGGTCGCGGCAGCACAGATTGCGGCAGGTGCGATCACCGCCGACAAGCTTGCGGCGGGCTCCGTCTCCACTCAAGCGCTCGCGGTCGGCACCGGTGGCAACTTCCTGTCGAATTCCGATCTCTTTGCTGGGCTGACCGGTTGGGCGGCTGAGTATTCCAACGATGCGGCCAGTTTCGTGTTGAAATTGCGCACCGATACCTATGCCCCTATCCCCGGTGCGATCGAGATCTATCAGGGGAACGGCAACCAAGGCATCGAATACGGGGTGATGGCTACAGACGCCTACGGAAGCAGGCGGGAATTCGCGGTCAGGGCGAATGGCTGGTATGAGCTGTCCGTTTACTATTTCGGCCATCGCTGCACCGGTGTGCAACCTTACCTTGGGGTTTTCGACGCTGCCGGAAACCTCCTCGCGTTTCCGAATTGGGGCATCTTCCCGGCCTATCATAACTTCGACCCTCAGAAGAGTTTGGTGAACTATAGCCGCTTCTGGGGAAAGGTTCAGATGCCCGCCAACGCTGCCAAGGCGATGGTCTTTTTTCGAATGAAGGGGACTGTGGCGGGCCAGAGCGACAGCTATCTCTGGCTGACCCGCATGTATTTCGGCGAGGCCAATACCAATCAAGCCGAGGCGACGCCTTGGAGCGATGAAAGTGTGACGGTGGTTTCGGATGGCAATATCGCCACTGGCGCGGTGTCGGCCGACAAGATCGCTGCCAACGCCGTCACTGCTGGCAAGATCGCCGCCGGCGCGGTCACGGCTACGGCGATCGCCGCCGGTGCGGTCACCGCCGCCTCGATCGTGGCCGGCACAATCACCGGCGACAAGCTGGCGACAAACACGATCGGTGCCAACCAAATCGCGGCCGGCGCGATCACCGCCAAATCGCTCGTGCTGACCGACTTTTCCAATATGGCTGATAACGGTTGGCAGACTGGCACGCTGGATGGCTGGGCGCCGCAAAATTTGCAGTCTTTCTACATTGACACCGTTTCCGGGGATGCGGCTGGATGGGTTCTTCAGTCGCTCGGCCGAGACTGTGCCCGATCGAACTTCGTCGCCGTTTCTGTCGGTGAAACCTATGCGTTCGATGCGTGGGTCTATAATGCCGATTCCGCAAGGGCTGCCATCTACGCGGTGACACAAACACCTACGGGGGTTTGGGGCTATAGCATCGTAGCTTTCACTGACGCCAAGAACACATGGGCGCGCCTGCAGGGGCGATACCTTATCCCGAGTGGCTGTACCAAGCTCGCCATGCTTCTGCTGGTGGACAAGACGGCAGGCACCGGCAATTCCTGCTACTGGTCGAAGCCGGTCATGCGCCGCGCTGTTTCGGCCGAGTTGATCGTCGACGGCGCTATCACGGCCAACAAAATGTCGGTCAACAGCCTTGACGCCATTTCGGCCAATCTTGGGGCCGTCAATATCAGCTCCGCCATCATCGGCAGCTTGCAGGTCGGAACCAGCAACATTGCGGCGGGCGCTATTACGCGCGTTGATTCTTCGATCCAGGGCCAGGCGGGCATTAACGCTGGATCCGGTCCCGTCCCGACGACGGGTATTACGGCCTATCACGGCACTGGCTCTCCGCCGATCCTGGTCATGTCGTCATTCTCGATGAGCAATAACGGCGTCACCCAGGCGGGCGCGATGACCGAAGTCGAGGTCTACGTCTGGGACAGCGGCAACAACGCCTATACGGCGGTTCTGCCGTTGTCGTTCTATAAATACGGTACTTTCGCGCACGCATTCACTTACACGCCGCCTGCTGGGACTAGCTCTACGCAGTTCCGTTTCGACGTGAAGCCGCTCACCCTTCAAGGGAGCAGCGCGCCGCTCCTTCTTGTCAACAATCGCAGCATCAACGCGCTCACTCTGAAGCGCTGAACCACAGAAAGGACTGCCATGTATCGCATTGACAGCATGTATGAACCGATGGTCGAGGCGCTGCTTGCGGCTCGATCCGAAAACAAGGCCGATCGCTGGATGGCATGCGTCGCCTTCTGGCTCGGCCGGCAACAGATGTACAACGTGGCGGATTTCTGGCTGTCGCTCGCGGCCAAGATCACATCTGGACTGGATGCCGCCGACAAGGACGCGATCCTCGATCAGCTGAACAGCAAGGAAGCCGCCTTGGTCGCTTCGGCCGCCGATTGGCCCGAGACGCCGGCAAGTCTTCTGGCGATCGTCGCCGGCTGGTCTCCGGAGCCGCCTCCGGTCGATCTCTATGCCTATGCTGCCACCAAGCGCTATGCCGTCGAGACGGGCGGCATCGTGCTCGGCGGCATGCGTGTCATGACCGATCGCAGCAGCCAGTCGCTGATCACTGGAGCCGATAATTATGTGCAGGCGAACCCGGACGCGCTGGTGAAGTTCAAGACGGCGGCCGGCTTTGTCGAGCTTTCCGCCGCGCAGACGACGGCGATTGCCAACGCAGTCGGCGAGCATGTGCAAGCGAGCTTTGCCGCCGAGAGCGAAGTCAACGCGCGGATCGCCGCCGGCACCATCACCAAGGCGAATGAAATCGATGCGTTTGCATGGCCGTCCAATTCAGCTGCGGCGCCTGCGGCCTAAGGAGCCCTTGAATGTCCACTTATGTAAAGTCCCTCAAGAAGCAGATCGAGCTGCTGCAGGGCGAAGTCGAGCTATATGCCAATGCGGTCGATTGCTTGGCCGGCGATTTGGCCGATACGCGGGGTCGACTTGCGATCCATGAAAAACCGGCTTCGATTGATGCTTCGAAGATGGCAGCAAACGAGAATGCCGCTCTGCCGTTCGACAGGGTTGACGGAGAACCCCGCAGCGCTCCATCGCAGCCTGGCGACCTTTGGACGCAGGGTGACTCGGCTGCTGTCATTGCGGGGTCGGATCACGCCGGCCGGTCTGCCGCGCAAAATGCAGAGGAATCGCAACGAATGAAATCAGATGAAATGGGCGTCGAACCCGCGGCCTTGTGACACAAGCGCTACTCGCATTTGTCCTGCAATCCTTGCCATTGCCTTGGCTAGCGCAGCCCGCCGAGCAGGAACACCGCCGGGACGGCAAGCGCCGCTGACGTGATTATCGCGGAAATACCAATCTTAAGCGCTCTGATGCGCCGCGTCCTGACGCCACTCCAATCATAACTCACACTCACTAACTCCCAAGAATCATTAGGGATTCGCAAATTAGGCGCGCTCCGTCTTCAGGCAAGGCAATGGCGAAGCTCATCCACAGAGGAAACCATTATGGATCACGCGAAATTCTTCGCGTCAGTACGCATGTCATTGTTTGGCGGGCGGTTGTCGACAAATCAGGTCGATGGCATGGAGGCCTTTCTTTCAAGGTGGCGGGTCGAGCCGTTCGATAGCCGGTGGCTCGCCTACATGCTTGCGACGGCGTATCACGAGACAGGCACCATGATGTGCGCGATCTCTGAAAAGCTTAGCTATTCTGCGGCTGGTCTTTGCGCCGTCTTCCCGAAATACTTCAACGCCAAAGAGGCTGCTGCTTATGCTCGCCAGCCAGAACGTATCGCCAACCGCGCCTATGCAAACCGCATGGGCAACGGCAGCGAGGCGACCGGGGACGGCTGGCGTTATCGCGGCCGCGGGCTGGTGCAGATCACTGGCCGCGACAATTACGCAAAATACGCCATCGACGACGACCCGGATAAGGCACTAGATGCTCCCAAGGCTATCGAAATCCTGTTCGATGGCATGATCAACGGTCGCTTTACCGGAAGAAAACTTGCCGATTATTTTAGCGCTACCGCGACAGATTGGGTCGGGGCGCGCAGAATTATCAACGGCACGGATCGCGCCATCGAGATTGCCGGCTACGCCAAGAAATTTGCCGCGGCAATCGAGGTCGCGCGGTAGTTCGGCGGCAAGGCGATTGGATAAGATCGCCGAATATCCAATCAGGCCCATCACTTAGATCCCCGGCATCTTGCGACGCGATTCACCTGTCGTCGACCGCGCGTGCGATCGAAGTGGCTCGTCATGAGCCTTCGCGACTGCGCGACTTCGGAGGTCGCTATCGACCGACACCTGCCTGCCAACCGACGATTGTTTCCCCGCCTCAAAGAGGAAAAAATGTTTGATACGAATATGTTACACAACGCCCTGAATATTCTGATCACCCTGTCGGCTCTTTTGGTTGCCATTCTCTTGGCGACGGGCTGTACTCAACTTGCCGACGGCCTATTGGAATGTTCCCAATCTTTCATCGGCCCAGGTTATGCAGCAGGGGCCATTGCTGCTCTGAGCGCGCTTAAGATCGCTGTTAATATCATGCGGGATGGCGTTGCCGGACTGATAAAACCGCAACCGCCCGTCGACAATTGAGGGCAGCTCCCGCCCGGATACGTCCAATGACGAAGATGTGCAATTTTCAGAATTCCAAAACTTGATAGAGAAAAGCAATGACGATTCACGAATTTCTGGATGCACTGGGCATCAAAGTCGGTGTCGTCATTGCTGGCCTTTCGGGTGGAATTTTGCGAGGTCTTTCCAGACGTCGATACACGACCAGAGAGATTGTCGCATCGCCGATCTGCGGGGCGCTGGCGGCGGCTTATCTTACGGAGCCGGCACTTTTCTATCTGCGTGCCATCAATTGGCCCTTACCCCAAGAGGATATTGCGGCGATGAACGCGACGGCTTTCGTCGTCGGTGTGTGCGCCATGTGGATCGCCGACCTGGTTTTCGATGCCATTTCGCGATGGGTAAAAGGTGGCCGTGAAATGACGTGATGTCAGACTTATATCTCAAGCTTTTTTTGCTCCGGCTCGATTTATCGGCGATATCAAAGCTCTTGACTTCACGATTTCGATTCGCGGCGCTTGCGGCTAGGCTGATTTTGTCCTTCCTTGTGGTGGTATGGTCGCATAGGAGGAGAGCTTAAATGGCCTTAGCGGTTGATTTTTCTGATCGTTTTGCTGTTTCGACTTGGTCATTGCACCGGGCGCTGGGCTGTATTTATCCCTATAGACCCTCCGATAGCGCCGATCCTGCCCGTCAGCCGGCCTATGGCGAGGGGAACATTGAGCTGATTGATGTGCCGCGACAATGCGCTGAACATGGCGTGTTTCGATTGGAAATTTGCTCCTTTCATTTGCCGAGCCGTTCTCCCGATTACGTCGCTGAGTTTCGCAGAGCCGCTGAAAAGGCCGGTGTGAAGGTGCAAACGCTTCTGATTGAGGATGGAGATCTTAGCGATCCCGACACTGCCCAGCGTGACGCCGAATGGATGGCCGGCTGGATCGGCGTAGCCGCCTCTCTCGGAGCCGAGAATATGCGGGTCATTGCCGGCAAGCGGTGGCCGACGGATGCGGCCCTTGCTATGGCGGAGAGTCATCTTTGCGTGTTAGCAGAGATGACCTCGGCAGCAGGGGTACGGCTCGTCATAGAAAACTGGTTCGACCTGTTGCCTGGACCGAGCGAAGTTAACCGTGTTCTCGACACATTGGACGGAAAAGTTGGTCTCAACGGCGATTTCGGAAATTGGGAGCGAGCCGGCAAATATGAAGACCTTGCGAAGATCATGGGGCGGGCTGAGCTCTGCCACGCGAAGGGACGCTATTTAACTGCCGGTCTCGATGTGGCGGACTATGTTCGCTGCGTAGAGCTATCCAATGCAGCTGGCTATCGAGGTCCTTTCACGCTTATCTATGATTCCCCATATCATGAAAACGAATGGTCCGGGATTCTCGAAGAGCGTGAATGCATCGCTGGGGTGCTGCGAAGAGTGGCTGCGGGATGAAGGCGAGATTCAGCTAGAGCTTTTCCGCTTTTCTTTGAATCGCGGAAACGCTCTATCTTGTTGTTTTCTTACGCATTCCGGACGGAAAACCGCTGCGCACTTTTCCTGGAAATGCTCTAATGGGCAGGGACTGTTCGACAAGGCAAGGCTCTTTGCGGCTTGTTCGTCGCCTTCCTACGGCAATGTCCGTTACTCTCTAATGAAAGTCATGATTGTGCAGGGCGCCAAGAAGCTTGTCCTGCGTCTGGTAGCCGGCATCGTAAAGATTGATAGCCACGTTTGCCGCGGACAGGCCTTCCTGACTTTGCAATCTGATGCTGCGTTCGGCACACCAGGCAAAGAGCGCACTTGCGAGGACATCAATATCGTCGGAATAGAGAGGCGCGTTGACCATCATAGACATTCGCTAGACCATTCATGGTTAGGGCTGGAGCAGAGGCGGGTGTAGCGAATACTGCTTTGATTTTTGAGATTTGCAATCGTGATCGTCTCTCGACGTTAATGCGCTCCTGAGATGATACAGGCGCGTTGTCTCTTAATGCGACACGATTTCGTTATGGAACATCATTGTTGATTTTTGCGCTCAGATGACTGAGCGGGGTGTTGAAGCTTGTCGAATGACGCATGGGGCACAATAAACAGAAGGGCGCCGAGCACAAACGTCAGCGCCACCATTAGAAGCAAAATATATCTTGGCCCCGGGAGCATCATTGATGGATTGGATGCGACGAATTCACTGCGGCCTCGATCAATTCCTCCGCGTAGGAAAGTGCTGACGCCGTATCTTCGCCGTCCAATTTCAGCTCCTTGCATTTGCGATGCATGGCTCTGCGGATTTGAGACAGAAACGCTGCGTCAATGTCTACTTCACCTTCATCGAAGACGTGAGTCAAAGCAGACTGGGCGACTATTTCCAAAACGGCAACGCGCCCTTCAATCTCGCCAAGAGATGGAATCGCATTCCTCTTGACGTGATGCTTGCAATCGCGATTGGTGGTAAGCATTTCGGTTATCTCCTTCACCAGAGGAGATAACCGGCAAGAAGCGAAAAAGTTCAGCCGAGTTCCAAAAAAATCGACGAGATCCCTGCAGTGCCTTTTCGACCCTATTTGCCAACGGCAGACCTCTGGCGACCGGTTATTTCATCGGGCAAAGATTGGGATCCGCCAATACATCTGTGCAGCGTGGCGAGCGGCGAAAATCGTCGTAATATAGCGTCCATATCGTAGTGTCTGCGGCGCGATAAGGGCCAAATTTGAAGTATTGATTCTCACCGAGCCCATGGTCTCCATGCCCAATATGCCCAGTGACCGTAGAAATCCATTTATTGTTGGCGAATATTTCGATATGGCCTGAGCCGTTCGGACCAGGTTTGCTATAAATGGCGAAATCAATCCAGCCCGAGGCGGGCGTCGGGAGGCTGTTGCCGCGATTGATTACTTTGATGGCGCTGGTGCAATCCGTAAACTCTTCGCCATCTGCCGCGTTCCAATTGCCATCCGTTGCGACCAGTGCGCGCATTTGATTGGTATCTGGGCGGAACCAGACGGGTGTCTCGCCTTTGCTGCAAGCTTTGCTGTCATTCTTGGGCCCGTCCTTCCTGGCGATCGGAGCGACGTAGTTGGTTTCCACGGTGGCGAACAGTTTGCCATTGTTGAGCCGCAATGCGAGAAAGGGGCTGAAATCGCCCTTGGCCTTCGGCCCGATTTCTCGCTTCCATTGCGCGATGAGATAGCGATGATCCCCCGAGGGAATGGGATCGGCAAATTTCACGGCAAAGCCGTACCAGACTCCCTGATCGTAAGGCACGCGATATTTTGTGCGTTCCCAGATCTCCGCTCTTTCGCTGCAATTTGCTTTGCCCGGCGGGCAGAATGGTTTGACGCTAAGTTTTAATGCTCCCGTGCCCGAGCGCTTCACGTCTGACTGAAATTCAACCGTTCCCGCTTTCTGCTCGAAGTTCTCCCGATAATAAAGATGGCCCGATGGGGCGAAATCCTTGCCGTCGAAGCCGTCATGCAGCACAAGTTGTGCCGGATCGTCAGCCAAGGCCGGTGTTACGACACCGGCGCAGGTGCAGGCCAGGATCGCGGGCAGAGCATATTTTGCGTTCATGCTGGGAATTCCTATGGCGGGACATTCGCGAAGCGTTATCAATGACCTGTTCGCTTGCCGCAGGCAAGTGAGAGCCATGTCGCTTCCCAATACGCTGAAGGCGGCGACGATCGATTCACGCGACTTCAGAAGATTTACTCAACTTATTGGGTTGTTCCCGCTCAACTTTAACGACCTGTTAGACGCTTTGCGGTTCATATCCCGCGACATTGGGCTTTGGCTGCGGCTATCAGCGCCCCGGACATGATCGTTCGCCGCCGCAGCTTCATCGACGTTCTAATGTCGGTCATGATAAAACCGGCTGAGAGGCGCTGTTGGGGGCAGCCTTTGGCAAATTGGAAGGCAGCGCGGGCTTTAAACGAGACTGAGCCGCGAAGAAAAATCGTGATTTTGACGGCGCACGCGTTTCTACGCGGCTATCGCAAGGCGTCGGTCCATTTTATTGCATCCCGTTGGGCCGAACAGGGGCATGACGTCCACTTTCTCACCATAGGGCATAGCTGGCTGACCTTGCTCAAGGATCGCCAGCGCTTCCGAGCCTTATCGCAGGATCAAGCAAACCGATTTCACAAGATCAGCGCCAATTTGAGAGCGGGGGCCTATCTTCCGCCAGTGCATGCATTCAGCTCAAGCAACCGCTTTCTGAATGCGGCGAACGCTGTGCTCTTTCGGTTTTATGGCAGTTACCTGCCACGCTTCGCCCGTCGTATCATCAGCGATGCGGATCTGGTGTTGGCTGAAAGCGGTTCGGCGCTTGCTTTCTTTGGTCAGATCAAAAAGCTCAATCCGAAGGCGCGCACGCTCTATTTTTGCCGCGACCTGCTGAGAAGCATAGGGGCGGCGCCTGTGTTGCAGGATATTCAAGCGACCGAAATCGGCCGTTTCGACGCAGTTTGCGTTCCGTCGGAAAGGTTGGGGGCCTTGCTTCCGCCTGGCGGCCGCGTAAGGGTTATTCCCCAAGGCGTTGATGCGGCCCTGTTTGATCGAGAGCAGCCGTCGCCTTATCGGCCCGGCACCCGCAACGCCATTTCCATCGGTAATATGCTTTTCGATCAGGCTTCCGTCGCTTCAATGGCAGCGGCTGCGCCGGATGTGAATTTCCATGTTTTTGGTGCGGCGTGGCGTGGTTGGGCGCCGCCAAATATCGTGCTCTATGGCGAGAAGGACTTTGAGAGTATCGTGCCTTATCTGCAGCATGCGGATTTCGGCATTGCTCCTTACCGTCTGACCGAAGATGAAGTCTACCTGGCGGAATCGAGCCTCAAGCTAGCGCAGTACAGCTATTGCGGTCTGCCGATCCTGCTGCCAGATCTCATTCCGTTTTCCCGCGCCAACGGTATTGCTTATCGCCTCGACGGCGAAGCCGCGTGGCGAGAGAAAATCGATGTGGCATTGGCGATGCATCGCTCGCTGACCTTTCGCGAAGGGATCATGACCTGGGACGAAGTTGCGCGGCAGACGCTGAGTGCCGCCTTCGAACCGTCGCAGCTAAGCTAGCCTGGCGCCAGGAAGGTCAACAGCTTGCTGGCGAACGGGCGTGAGGCGCCGGGCAGCTTTCCGCCAACCGTATCCATCAGGATCTTGACATCCTCCGGGTCGATGAGGCGCAGGAAGCGGACGGCTAGCATATAAGCCATGACGCCCGCCGGAACAGCAGTCACGATCGCGATTGCTCCATCAAAGCTGTAGACGCCGACTCCTGCCGCCACTGCGCAAAGAATGGCGGCAAGCATCGTTTTTGCAAGGGCTGCGACCGGGACGGAAACCTGGACATATCTCCAGGCGGTCCAACTGAGCAGAACAAAAGTCAGCGTTACAATGGCCGCGCGAGCAAGGGCGGCACCCTGCAGGCCCATTCGTGGCACGAGGGCCGTCAGCAACAGTATCATCAACATGCCGCTTATGATCTGCACGCGCAGCAAAAGAACGCTGCGCCCCGATGCGCCTATGATACCCCAAGGAATGACGGACATGCCGGCAAGCCAGACGAAGGCGAGCAAGGTCGCTGAAGCAGGTATGGCAGGGTCGAAGGCATCGCCGAATATGAGAGGCAGAAGATCGGGCATGATGGCAGCGCCGCCGAAACTGATCGGCAGCATGACAAGGGCTACTATACGAATGACACGACGATACGCAGCGTTCAGCATCCGCTGATCGTTTCTCGCATGCGCTTCGGTAAAGCTGACGATCAACGCCGGTGATATCTGCAGCATCACTTGTTCGATCAGGCCTGTCAGGCCGAGGCCCGCTGCAAAATACCCGACGCTGGTCGACGAGAGAAAGAGGCCGAGAAACAGGAATTCTATGCGGGACAGGACCAGAATCTCGATGAGGTCGCTTAGCCATATATGACGGCCGTAACGCCGCATTTCCGGTTGCAGCGCTTCATGGGACGGTTTTATGTCGCGATCGACATAGCTCCGCAAAAGCAATGCTTGCGGCAGGTAGCGAACCACATATCCGATCACAGCGCCGGTCGGGCCAAGCAGCCATGCTCCGGCGAAGACGAGCGGAATCTGCAAAATTCCGCCCAGTGCGGTCGTCCGCGCGGTCTGACCGAACCGATTTCTCCCACGCGCGATTGCCATGGAGAACACGTGAAATGCGTAGCTTAGAAACAAAAGTCCTGTGACGATCCAGAGCAAGGCGTGTCGCGTGTCGCGTTGAATGTAGATGATGGCGGCGAAGGCCAATATGGCGGCGCCGACCATGCTGACCGAAATCATGAAACTGCGCAGTGCCGTCCTTACCAGTATTTTCCATGCTTCGCCGTCGCCTGAGAGGCCGCCCGTGTTGCGCAGCAGCGCCTGGGGAAGCCCCATATCGGCCAATGCCGCGGCGGAGGTTGCAATCCACAAGGCGTAGGCGACTTCGCCGGATCCTGCTGGACCAAGCAGGCGGGCGGCGATGACGCTGCTTGCAAAGCCGGCAACCAGCGAAATCAAAGTCGCCGCCAGGCTGATCAGTGAACTTTTGAGAAGATTGGACACGGAAGTACTCATGCCGTTCATCTAGAAGGTTGCCGCATAACCTTGTGTTAAAGGGCCGCTGATAATTTTCACTTGCGTTCTAGTTGAAATTTAAGTTGGCTGCCATGACAGATAGAACCGTCGACCGGGATGGGTTTCTTATTCCGGGGTATCTCCAGAAGGGGTTGCGTGAGCGAGCGCACAATCTTCTATGGCGCCTTATATCGCCGCTGCCCGACAAATCCTATTGCGCGTTGAAATATCGTATCATCCGCGGCAAATTTCCCAATCTGACGTCGCCTCAAACGCTCACCGAGAAGATCCAGGCCCGGAAGCTTTATGATCGTAATCCGCTGCTTCCGCGTTTCGTGGATAAGGCTGATGCGAAGGCGCTAATTGCGGAAAGGGTCGGTAGTCAGTACGTCATTCCGACACTCTGGGCCGGCACCGATCTTGCGGCCGTCAATTGGTCCGAGATTTCCTTGCCCGCAGTCGTCAAGCCGACCCATGCAAGCGGGGTAGGGCTCTTTCTTTACGGACAGGCCGACGTGGATCGGCTGCTTAAGAACAATCCCTCCGCCGAATGGCTGGCGATCGACCACGCTTCCTACAACAGGGAATGGGCTTACAGGCGCATCGAACCTCGCATCCTGATCGAAAGCATGCTGCTGGTCGAGGGGCGTGTTCCCTGGGATTACCGGCTCTTCACTTTCGGCGGCAAGGTATCGCATATCGAGATCGACATACGCGAGAATGGCCGGGGCTACTCCTGCAACTATACGCCGGACTGGCAAAAGCTACCGTTCTTCGATCGGGATTATCTTGGTCTGTATCCGGGCGATGTCGCACGCCCGCCGCGACTCGACGAGATGATTTCCGTGGCGGAAACCGTCGCTTCCGACATCGATTTCGTGCGGGTCGATCTCTATGCGTCGGCGGAATGGGTTCGCGTCGGCGAGTTGACGTTCTATCCAGGCGGAGGCTTCGAGGTGCTCGAGCCGGAGGAATACGATCTTCTGCTGGGTCAGAAGTGGCAACTTGGTTTTGAAATGCCGAAGAGATAGGTGGACAAATCACTCCCTCAGCGTTTGATAGGCTGATCTATTTTTAGGGAAGGTTTTCCATGACGATCGACAAGGACCTCAATCGTATCGCGCTGCAAGAGGAGATGCTGCGTTTCGACGCCTTTGACCTCTCGACTGCCTGGGTACTCGGCAAGCTGCTGCATGATCTCGCCAGCGAGCGCAATCTCGGCGTTGCCATCGACATCACGCTGCATTCCATGCCGGTTTTCTACATAGCCTTGCCCGGATCGACACCCGACAATTCCAACTGGATACGCCGCAAGCGCAACATGGTGCTGCGATATTTCCGCAGCAGCTACGCCAGCACATTGCGGCTGCAGCAGCAGGGGAAGACGATCGAGGAGAACGGGCTTTCCAGCACCGAGTACGCCGCATCCGGCGGAAGCTTTCCCATTTTCGTCAACGGCACGGGCTGCATCGGGGCCGTCACGGTTTCAGGTCTTCCTCAGCGCGAAGATCACAATCTCGTCGTCGAGGCATTGGCTTTGACACTCGGCCACGAACTTCACAATCTCAGCCTCGGCTAGAAGGCAGAGGCGGCGCCGCGGGCTTCGCGCGGGCGCCGCCACCAATGTCAGATCTTTCCGCCGGCTTCAGCGATGACCTTGGTCAGGCTGCCCGTTGCCGGGAAGAGGGGGATCAGACACGCCTGCAAGGCGTGGTAGATATCGCCCTTGCCTGCGAATAGCGTATGAGCGGGAACGAGATCTTCCGTCAGTTCCTCATGCCAGCCGCCATTGGCGCGATCTAAGAACGCCTGGCCAATCACACTCCAAATCTTGCGATAGCTTTCCTCGTGAAAATCACTCGGAACGTGCTCATTCAGATAGTGAGCGGCGCCAGCGCCTTCGCAGGCAGGCCACCAAAGCTTGTTGCGCTTTGCAGGCACATCTTCCCAGTCGAGCGTGTAGAAGAACCCGTTCTTTTTACTGTCCCAACCCAGTGACATGGACTGAGAGAAGAGACCTTTGGCCGCTTCCGGCATCCAAGCGTGACGCTTCTCTCCCAACGACCAAAGCTGCAGGATGAGGCGCGCCCATTCCAGCCAATGCCCCGGCGTCGTACCCGATGGGCGAAACATTTCGTTGCCGCGATAATCCTTGTCCAGCACCCAATCGGTGTTGAAATGTTCGGCCACGCGCCAGCCGACCGATCCAGCCGATCGCCTGATGACGAGATCGGCGATGCTTTCGGCCTTGTCGAGGTACGATCTTTCCCCTGTTGCTTCGAAAGCAGCCATCAGCGCTTCCGTCAAATGCATGTTGGAGTTCTGGCCGCGATATGTGCCGCCATCGATCAGCGACCAATCCTGGTTGAACTCCTCAGCAATCGCTCCATGCTTTTCTTCCCAGAACTTCGTATTTAGAATTTGCGTTACATCGGCGAGCATGCCGTCAGCCAGTGGATGGCCAATCGTCTTGGCCGAGGAGGCCGCAAGCAGCACGAACGCATGGCCGTAGCCCTGCTTGCTGGAATCGACGGGACCATCATTGTTCAGCGACCAGACATAACCACCATGTTTCGTATCGCGGTGATGCTTCCACAGATAGTTCATTCCGTGATCGACAATTTCATTCGCGCCGGGGCGGCCGAGCAGCGATCCGATCGAGAAGCAATGGACCATACGGGCGGTCGAATGAATGCCGCGCACCGGATTGGCTGCATCCAGCGGCTTGCCGGCGTCGTCCAGGTCATAGAAGCCGCCTTTGGAATTGACGGCGCGATACTGGAAGAAGTCAAAGAGTGCGCTCGCCTGATCGAGCAGCCAGCGCCGATGGTAGGCGCGCGTGCTCCAGTTTCCGAGCGTTGCGGGTTCAACCTGTATGTTCATGCCGTCCTCCTTGGATTCTTTTCCACAAGCCCTATAGCGCTGCCCGAAAGTGCTGTCATGGCGTGATGGCAGGAAACTGTGTCGGCGACACCGTTTTGTCCATGGTCGGGTGGGAAATCGCTTTATTCGTATTTTTCGCAAATTGGGTAGGCTATAGAAGCCGCGAGCTTGCGTTGCGTGCAACTAGAGCATAGATATATTGACATAAAGATATCTTTATGTGATCTGATTGCGGAGTCGTAATCAGGCCAGAGGAATTCACCCAATGTTTGACGATCTTTTTGGTTCCGAAACGACGAAGCGTGACGGCGGCGAAATACTCAAGGCCCTGCGAAAGGCTGCAAGCGAACGCATCCTTGTGCTTGATGGCGCCATGGGCACTCAGATCCAAGGTCTGGGCTTCGACGAGGACCAGTTCCGCGGTCAGCGTTTCATAGGCTGCGCCTGCCACCAGAAGGGCAATAACGACCTTCTTATTCTGACCCAGCCTGATGCGATCGAAGAGATTCACTATCGCTACGCCAAGGCCGGCGCCGACATTCTAGAAACCAACACCTTCTCATCCACGAGCATCGCGCAAGCGGACTACCAGATGGAAGGTGCGGTCTATGATCTCAACAAGCAGGGGGCCGAGATCGTCCGCCGCGCTGCAATCCGCGCGGAGCGGGAAGACGGTAAGCGCCGCTTTGTCGCCGGCGCCATCGGTCCGACCAACCGCACCGCCTCCATTTCCCCTGATGTCAATAATCCCGGCTATCGCGCCGTCAGCTTCGATGATTTGCGCCTGGCTTACGGCGAGCAGATCGACGGCCTGATCGATGGTGGCGCCGATATCATCCTGATCGAGACTATTTTCGATACGTTGAACGCCAAGGCGGCGATTTTCGCCTGCGAAGAACGCTTCGAGGCCAAGGGCATCCACCTGCCCGTCATGATTTCAGGCACGATCACGGATCTTTCCGGCCGTACGCTGTCTGGTCAGACCCCGTCGGCTTTCTGGAATTCCGTGCGCCATGCCAGCCCCTTTACCGTCGGCCTCAACTGCGCCCTCGGAGCAAACGCGATGCTGCCGCATCTGCAGGAGCTTTCGGCTGCTGTGGATACCTTCATCTGCGCCTATCCGAATGCCGGCCTGCCGAACGAATTCGGCCAATATGACGAAACGCCCGAGACGATGGCGGCTCAGGTCGAAGAGTTTGCGCGCGAAGGCCTCGTCAATATCGTCGGCGGCTGCTGCGGCTCCACGCCTGAGCATATCGCCGCGATCGCTAAAGCGGTTTCGAAATATCCGCCGCGCAAGCCGGCCGAGCACCGTCCCTTCATGTCGCTTTCCGGCCTCGAGCCGTTCGAGCTGACCAAGGATATTCCCTTCGTCAACGTTGGCGAGCGCACCAACGTCACAGGCTCGGCGAAATTCCGCAAGCTGATCACCAATGCCGACTATACGGCAGCACTGGCCGTCGCCCGCGATCAGGTCGAAAACGGCGCGCAGGTCATCGACATCAATATGGACGAGGGCCTGATCGATTCCGAAAAGGCCATGGTCGAGTTTCTGAACTTGGTCGCCGCCGAGCCGGATATCGCGCGCGTCCCCGTCATGATCGACAGCTCGAAGTTCTCGATCATCGAGGCTGGTCTGAAATGCGTGCAGGGCAAGCCGATCGTCAATTCGATCTCTTTGAAGGAAGGCGAGGAGAATTTTCTCAAGCAGGCCCGGTTGATGCGCATGTATGGCGCTGCCGTTGTCGTGATGGCGTTCGATGAGCAGGGACAAGCGGACAGCTATAAGCGCAAGGTCGAAATCTGCTCGCGCGCCTACAAGCTGCTGACGGAAAAGGCAGGCCTGCCGCCGGAAGATATCATCTTCGATCCGAACATCTTCGCGGTTGCGACCGGTATCGAAGAGCACAACAATTACGGCGTTGATTTCATCGAGGCGACGCGGACGATCCGTCAGACCATGCCGTTGGTGCATATCTCCGGTGGCGTGTCGAACCTGTCCTTCTCCTTCCGCGGCAACGAGCCGGTGCGTGAGGCGATGCATGCCGTGTTCCTATACCATGCCATCCAGGCTGGTATGGACATGGGCATCGTCAATGCCGGCCAGCTTGCGGTCTACGACAATATCGATCTCGAACTGCGCGACGCGTGCGAGGACGTCGTCCTCAATCGCCGGCCGGACGGCACCGAAAGGCTGCTCGAAATTGCCGAGCGTTTCCGCGGGGCGGGCGGCAAGGAAGCGAAGGCGCAGGATCTTTCCTGGCGCGAATGGCCTGTCGCGAAGCGGCTGGAGCATGCGCTGGTCAACGGCATTACCGAGTATATCGAGGCCGATACCGAGGAGGCACGTCAGGCGGCCGAACGTCCCCTGCATGTCATCGAAGGTCCTTTGATGGCCGGGATGAACGTCGTCGGCGATCTTTTCGGTGCCGGCAAAATGTTCCTGCCGCAGGTGGTGAAGTCCGCCCGCGTAATGAAGCAGGCTGTTGCCGTATTGCTGCCCTACATGGAAGCCGAGAAGCTCGCCAATGGCAGCGTCAGCGAACGACAGTCCGCCGGCAAGGTGCTGATGGCGACCGTCAAGGGCGACGTGCATGACATCGGCAAGAATATCGTCGGCGTCGTGCTCGCCTGCAACAATTACGAGATCATCGATCTCGGCGTAATGGTGCCGACGACGAAGATTCTGGAAACGGCGATTGCCGAGAAGGTTGATATTATCGGCCTTTCCGGCCTCATCACCCCGTCTCTGGACGAGATGGTGCATGTAGCCTCCGAGATGGAGCGGCAGGGCTTTGATATTCCGTTGCTGATCGGCGGTGCAACCACCAGCCGCGTGCATACGGCGGTGAAGATCCATCCGCGTTATGAAAAGGGCCAGGCGGTCTACGTCACCGACGCGAGCCGTGCTGTGGGCGTTGTCTCGTCGCTGCTGTCGCCGGGCGCCAAGCATGGTTATGTTGATACCATCAGGACCGAATATGCCAAGGTAGCGGCCGCTCATGCGCGCAGTGAAGCGGAGAAGGTGCGCCTGCCGATAGCGAGAGCACGCGAGAATGCCGAGAAGGTCGATTGGGCGAACTACAAGCCCACCAAGCCGCAGTTCTTTGGGACGAAAGTCTTCGAGAATTACGATCTGGCGGAGCTCGCCAAATATATCGACTGGACGCCATTCTTCCAGACCTGGGAATTGAAGGGTCGTTTCCCGGCGATCCTCGAGGACGAAAAGCAGGGCGAGGCGGCGCGGCAGCTCTATGGCGACGCTCAGGCGATGCTGGAAAAGATCATCTCGGAAAATTGGTTCCGGCCGCGTGCCGTCATCGGTTTCTGGCCGGCCGGCACTGTTGGCGACGATATCAAGCTGTTCACGGATGGAAGCCGTTCTCGCGAGCTTGCGACCTTCTACACGCTACGCCAGCAGCTGTCGAAGCGTGACGGTCGCCCGAATGTCGCTCTTTCGGATTTCGTTGCGCCGGTGTCTAGCGGCGTGGATGATTATGTCGGCGGTTTTGTCGTCACGGCGGGGATCGAAGAAGTCGCGATCGCCGAGCGTTTCGAACGTGCGAATGACGATTACTCGTCGATCCTGGTAAAGGCGCTCGCCGATCGTTTCGCCGAAGCATTTGCCGAGCGGATGCATGAGCGCGTTCGGCGTGAATTCTGGGGCTACGCTCCCGATGAGAATTTTTCCGGCGAGGAGCTGGTTTCGGAGGCCTATGCCGGCATTCGCCCGGCGCCCGGCTATCCGGCGCAGCCCGATCATACCGAAAAGGAAACGCTCTTCCGTCTGCTCGATGCCGAAGCGGCAACGGGCGTTAAGCTCACGGAGAGCTACGCGATGTGGCCAGGCTCCTCGGTGTCCGGTATTTATATCGGGCATCCCGACTCCTACTATTTCGGCGTCGCCAAGGTCGAGCGCGATCAGGTCGAGGACTATTCGATCCGCAAGGGCATGCCCGTTGCCGTGGTGGAGCGTTGGCTGGGGCCGGTGCTGAACTACGTGCCGGCGAAGGCTGATGACGTCGTTGAGGATGCGGCCTGATTGAGGGGCGTTGCGATTACAGGCTTATTCTGCATTCCGCTAAGGCCGCAATCTGATTCAGAT
This sequence comes from Rhizobium freirei PRF 81, assembly GCF_000359745.1. Taxonomy (GTDB): domain Bacteria; phylum Pseudomonadota; class Alphaproteobacteria; order Rhizobiales; family Rhizobiaceae; genus Rhizobium; species Rhizobium freirei. The sequence continues at coordinate 202,279 of NZ_AQHN01000055.1, read as the reverse complement.
CGCGGCCTTAGGCATTTGATTGCAAATGAAAACCTTCTGCTTGCGCAGAAGTAAAATTAGGTGGCGCCGATCGTCAATTCCGCGACGAAATCATAAGCGTCTCCCCGATAGAGCGACCTGGTGAATTCCACGGCTCGGCCTGAGCCGAGATAGGAAATACGCTCGATCGACAGGCCTGCCGCCCCCACGGGAACGCCAAGCAGCCCCGCATCCGCTTCCTTCATATTCGTCGCCGATATGCGCTGCACTGCGCGCACCGGACGAACCTGCTGCTTCTCCAGTTCGGCATAGAGCGATGTCGTTACGACCGATGGATCCGGCAGGAATTCACCGGAGACGCTGGCATGCTCGATCGCGAGCGGCTGATCGTCGGCGATGCGCAGGCGGCTCAGCCGCGATACCTTGGTATCGGCGGCAAGACCAAGGATCATCATCTCGTCGGGGGATGGCGTATGGATGCCCTTGTGCAGCCATTCCGAACGCGCGGTCATGCCGCGCCGCGCCATATCCTCGGTGAACGAGGTGAGCTGCGATAGGCGCTGTTCCACTTTGGAAACCGGCTTTGCGACGAAGGTGCCGGATCCGTGACGGCGCACCAGAATGCCTTCGGCGACGAGATCGTCGATCGCCTTGCGCACGGTGACGCGGCTGACGGCGGCGAACTCGGCGATATCGCGCTCGGGCGGCAGTGCGTCGCCATGTTTCAGTCTCCCGACCTTTACGGCATCTTCGAGCGTACGGCGCAGCTTGACATAGAGCGGGCCGGTGCCGCCGCCTGACAGGCGTTCCGGCGAGAAGATGGCACTTAAATCCTCGGTCATGCCCGGTTTCCTTCCCCATCCCGCAGTAGTTTTACCGCCAGATCAATTGCTCCGCGTAGCACGTCACCCCTCGGTTCGGCGAGAAGCGTTTTATGGCGCGTATCGAGCCAGGGGCGGTAGGCTTGGGCAAGGCCGCCGAGAAGGCAGATCGAAGGGCATTCGGGCCAGAGCAGCGCGTCGAGGCTTTCGGTTATGGCCTTTGCCGCCGTCTTGACGATATCCAAGGCGACGACATCGTTCATTGCGGCATATTCGAAGACGATCGGCGAATAGCGCGCAAAATCCTTTGGCTTGGATGCGTGGGCAAACTCGACGACCCGCTCCGGATCATTTCCGTATTCGGCCATGACGGCATCCGTCAGCGGTGAGGCTGCCGTGACCCGATCAAAGGCGAGAACGGCCCGTTCGAGCAGGTCGCGGCCGAGGCGGGCGCCGCTCGCCTGATCGCCGATCACAAACCCCCAACCGCCGATGCCCCAGATCTTGCCGTCACGACGCGCATTGTAGACGGAACCGGTGCCGAAGGCGCCGATGATCCCATCGGCATCGCCGAGCGCACCCTGAAGCGCGATCGTGGCATCTGTCACCACGCGGGAGCTAGCGAAGGGAAGGGCACCTTCCACCCGTTTGCCATAGTTGCCGACATTGGCGCCTGCCGTGCCGATGACTGCCGGCAGTTGACGAGCAAGCTCCGGGTCGAACCCCGCTGTTGCCAACGCCTGCCGTGCCGACTCGACGATGTTGATCAGAGAGTTTTCCAGGTCGGAGAGAATGTTCGCGGCGCCGGCTTTGCCTGTGCCGAGAATCTGCCCCGTTTGGTCGATCACGGCCGCACGGCAGTTCGTTCCGCCGCCGTCGATGCCTATTGCAAGCTGTCCCATCATGCCTCCGGATGCCGCCTGTTCCCCGTTTTATCATACAATACCAAAAAAATACCATTTACCAATAGCCAAGGCGTCCATTTTTTCTTCATTCTATCTATTTGAAATATTTATATAAAAATTTTTTGTCCTTTCTTTTTTCTGCCGAATGTTAAAATCGGCTGGACAATTGGTATTTTTTTGGCCTTAATTCACTTCAAGGGAACAGTGCGAATAGACATCGGCAAGGCCGGCAGAATAACAACGAGCGGTAGACGAAGCGACTAAGTGCGCATCTCGTTGTTGTTGGAAGCTACTGGATGAGGATCCGCGTTTCGGCGCTCGTCATGAATTTCACGCATGGTTCTTGCAATGCCTCCGCTTTCCAGCGGCAGGCAGACGTTGATCGGGCCAATCGGGCAATTCGCCCCAGAGGTCCCATGCTTGGGAGGTCGGCAGAATTGGCGATCTCTATGGAGCGCTGACCGTTCCTTCGGACAGGCCAGCGGATTTTCAGATCGAGAACAGCGCCTTGCTATGGGCGCGGAAAACAGGAGAGGGAAATGAAAACCAATGTTCTGAAAGGCTTGCTTCTCGCATCGAGCCTGCTGACCTCCGTCAGCCTGGCGCATGCAGCCGATGTGACGCTGACCATTGAAAGCTGGCGTAACGACGACCTGCAGATCTGGCAGGAAAAGATCATCCCGGCTTTCGAAGCGAAGAACCCGGGCATCAAGATCGTCTTCTCGCCGACTGCGCCGACCGAATACAACGCATCGCTGAACGCCAAGCTTGATGCCGGCTCCGCCGGTGACATCATCACCTGCCGTCCGTTCGATGCCTCGCTCGATCTTTTCAACAAGAAGCGTCTTGCCGATCTGACGAGCCTGAAGGGGATGGATAACTTCTCTGCCGTCGCCAAGGCCGCCTGGTCGACCGATGACGGCAAGTCGACCTTCTGCGTGCCGATGGCCTCGGTCATCCACGGCTTCATCTACAACAAGGACGCCTTCGACAAGCTCGGCCTCAAGGTTCCGACAACGCGCGACGAGTTCTTTGCGGTTCTCGACAAGATCAAGGCCGATGGCACCTACATCCCGATGGCGATGGGCACGAAGGATCTCTGGGAAGCCGCAACCATGGGCTACCAGAACATCGGTCCGAACTACTGGAAGGGTGAAGACGGCCGCAAGGCTCTGATATCGGGTAAGGAAAAGCTGACCGACGCCGCATGGGTCGATCCTTACAAGGAACTGGTCAAGTGGAAGCCCTATCTCGGCGACGGGTTCGAGGCGCAGAGCTACTCTGACAGCCAGAACCTCTTCACGCTCGGCAAGGCTGCGATCTATCCGTCCGGTTCCTGGGAAATCGGCCTGTTCAACACGCAGGCTCAGTTCAAGATGGGCGCCTTCCCGCCGCCGATCGCAAAGGCTGGCGACACGGCTTACATCTCCGACCATCCGGATATCGGCGTTGGCCTCAATGCGAAGAGCACGCATCAGGAAGAAGCCAAGAAGTTCCTGAGCTGGGTTGCTTCCGACGAGTTCGCCACCATCTACGCCAATGCGCTGCCGGGCTTCTTCAGCTTGAACTCGCATCCGGTAAAGATGAGCGATCCGCTTGCCCAGGCGTTCGTTTCCTGGCGCAACGACCACAAGTCGACCGTTCGCTCCACCTATCAGATCCTGTCGCGCGGCACGCCGAACCTGGAAAACGCAACCTGGACCGAATCCGCCAACGTCATCAACGGCACGGATACGCCGGCACAGGCTGCCGAGAAGCTCCAGAAGGGTCTCGACAGCTGGTACAAGCCGGCCAAGTGATCATCGCGTAAAGGGGCGAGGGGCTTCTGGCTCCCCGCCCTTTTCTCATCATCGACCATCGCTCTGGCGATCATATCGCTATGGCATTGCGACACGCCCGGTGTCTTTTCGATCCGGCCGCACGCCCGGGACAACGGGTGGATTTGAACCTTAGCGCTGCCGTCTCACCGGTCAGCCAACAAGAACAGGCAGAAAGCCATGAGCGACGCTGCGACATCAGATGCCCTTGAGGTCACGCCGATCAGGCACCCCAAACGTTGGCACATCCTCGTTTTTCTTTTCCCGGCCTTCGTCGTCTATACGGCGATCATGATCCTGCCGCTCATCGAGACCTTGCGACTGTCGCTTTATAACGTCGTCGACAATCAGCCCGTCTTCGTCGGCCTGAACAATTTCAAAGTGCTGTTCGGCGACGAGCGCTGGGCGCATGATTTCTGGAATGCGCTGCGCAACAACCTGATCTTCTTCGTCATTCATATGTGCGTGCAGAATCCGATCGGTGTCGCGCTGGCAGCACTTCTGTCTCTGCCGAAGCTGCGCTTCGTCGCCTTCTATCGCACGGCCATTTTCCTGCCGACATTGCTGTCCTTCGTGGTCGTCGGCTTCATCTGGAAGCTGATCCTCTCGCCGCTTTGGGGCGTCGCGCCCGAGCTCTTGAGTGTGATCGGCCTCAAGTCGTTTTTCGCGCCCTGGCTCGGCAAGCCAAGCACGGCTTTGATCGCCGTCGCCCTTATCTCCGTCTGGCAATATGTCGGCATTCCGATGATGCTGATCTATGCCGCCCTGCTCAACATTCCCGAAGAGGTCATCGAAGCCGCCGAATGTGACGGCATTACCGGCTGGAGCCAGTTCTGGAAGATCAAGCTGCCGCTGGTGCTTCCTGCGATCGGCATCATCTCGATCCTGACCTTCGTCGGCAACTTCAACGCGTTCGACCTCGTCTATACCGTGCAGGGCGCCCTGGCGGGACCTGATGGCTCGACCGATATTCTCGGCACGTTGCTCTATCGCGTGTTCTTCGGCTTCCAGCTGCAGCTGGGCGACCGCTCGATGGGTGCGACGATCGCGACGGTGATGTTCCTCATCATCCTCGCCGGGGTTTCCTTCTATCTTTTCATCGTACAGCGGCGCATTCGCCGTTACCAATTCTGAGGAGCGGCGATCCATGTCGAAGGCACGCACTTCCGTTGTCCGTACCGGCCTCGTGCATCTGGCGCTCATCGCCTATACGCTTGTCGCCATTTTCCCGGTGTTCCTGACGGTCATCAACTCCTTCAAGGATCGCGCATCGATCTTCCGTGCGCCCTTGACCGTTCCGACGCCATCCTCTTTCAGCACGATCGGTTATGACACCGTTCTGAAGCAGGGGGATTTCCTGACCTATTTCCAGAACAGCTTCATCGTGACGATCGTCTCGATTATTTTCACGCTGCTGTTCGGGGCGATGGCGGCCTTCGCGCTGTCGGAATATCGCTTCCGCGGCAATACCATGATGGGGCTCTATCTGGCGATCGGCATCATGATCCCGATCCGCCTCGGCACGGTCGCGATCCTGCAGGGCATGGTCGCCGCTGGCCTTGTCAACACGCTGACGGCGCTGATCCTCGTCTATACCGCGCAGGGCCTGCCGCTGGCGATCTTCATTCTCTCGGAGTTCATGCGGACCGTATCCGGTGACCTGAAGAACGCCGGCCGGATCGATGGCCTCAGTGAATACGCCATCTTCTTCCGCCTCGTTCTGCCACTCGTTCGTCCGGCAATGGCAACGGTCGCGGTCTTCACCATGATCCCGATCTGGAACGACCTGTGGTTCCCGCTGATCCTGGCACCAAGCGAAGCGACCAAGACGGTGACGCTAGGCTCGCAGATCTTCATCGGCCAGTTCGTCACCAACTGGAACGCTGTGCTGGCGGCGCTGACGCTGGCCATCCTGCCGATCCTCATCCTCTATGTCTTGTTTTCGCGTCAACTCATTCGCGGCATTACCTCCGGAGCAGTCAAGTGAACCCCGAACAAGCAGATATCAATATGGTGAACAAGCCAGTTCGTGTGCTCGTCGCCGGGCTCGGCAATATGGGCCGAAGCCACGCTCTCGCGTATCACCGCAATCCGGGCTTCGAAATTGTCGGTCTGGTGAACCGGACGGCGCCAACACTGGATCCGGCACTGCATATCTACGAGATCCGGCCTGACTTTGCCAAAGCCCTTGCCGAGCTGAAACCGGATCTTTGTTCGATTTGCACTTATACGGAAAGCCATGCCGATTACGCTGTGATGGCGCTCGAGGCAGGTTGTGACGTCTTTATCGAAAAGCCGCTGGCAGGAACTATGGAAGATGCGCAGCGTATCGTTGCTGCCGCGAAGAAGGCTGGGCGGAAGCTGGTGATCGGCTACATCCTTCGCCATCATCCATCCTGGGTGAGACTGATTGAGGAAGCGCGCAAGCTCGGCGGCCCCTATGTGTTCCGCATGAACCTCAATCAGCAATCCAGCGGCCCCACTTGGGAAACACACAAGTCATTGATGCGCACGACTTCGCCGATCGTCGATTGCGGCGTGCATTATGTCGACGTGATGTGCCAGATCACCGATGCCAAGCCCGTCGAAGTGCGCGGCATGGGGCTGCGGCTATCGCAGGAGATCAAGCCGGATATGTATAATTACGGCCATCTGCAGGTGATCTACGACGACGGTTCGGTCGGCTGGTATGAGGCTGGCTGGGGGCCGATGATTTCGGAGACGGCCTTCTTCGTGAAGGATGTGATGTCGCCAAACGGGGCAGTCTCGATTGTCGTTGATCCGAATACGAAGTCGGATGACGTCGATGCTCACACGAAGACCTCGACGATCCGCGTTCATCGCGCTGATATCGACAAAGCGACCGGCCGGCTAGCATATCCGGATGAGATCATCAACATGACGGGCGAACCTGGTCACCAGGAACTTTGCGAGGCGGAGCAGGCCTTCATGCTGAAGGCCATCCGTGAGGATTTGGACCTCACCCGCCACATGGACGACGCTCTCAACTCTCTTCGAATCTGCCTCGCCGCCGATGAAAGCGTGCGCACCGGCAAGCCTGTTTATCTATAAGGACAAAAGACTGTGGGATCGCTTCAACTGAAATCCATCCGCAAGGCCTACGGTATCCATGATGTACTGAAGGGCATCGACCTCGAAGTGAAGGACGGTGAGTTCGTCATCTTCGTCGGTCCTTCCGGCTGCGGCAAGTCGACCCTTCTGCGCAGCATCGCCGGCCTCGAAGACGTGACTTCGGGCGCCGTGCTGATCAACGGGCAGGATGTCACCGTGACGCCGCCGGCAAAGCGGGGCATCTCGATGGTCTTCCAGTCCTATGCGCTCTACCCGCATCTGACTGTCAAGGACAATATGGGGCTTGGCCTCAAGCAGGCAGGCACTCCGAAGGCCGAGATCGACAGCCGCGTCGAGAAAGCTTCCGGCATGCTGTCGCTCGCACCATATCTCGCCCGCCGGCCGGCCGAACTTTCCGGCGGTCAGCGCCAGCGTGTCGCCATCGGCCGCGCTATCGTGCGCGAACCGGAACTTTTCCTTTTCGACGAGCCGCTGTCGAACCTCGATGCGGCCCTGCGCGTACAGACACGCCTCGAAATCGCCCGCCTGCATCGCAGCCTCAAGGCAACCATGATCTATGTTACCCACGATCAGGTCGAGGCGATGACGCTTGCCGACAAGATCGTGGTGCTCAATGCCGGCGCGATCGAGCAGATCGGCTCGCCGATGGAACTCTACAATCGCCCGGCCAACATCTTCGTTGCCGGCTTCATCGGCTCGCCGCAGATGAATTTCATTCCGGCCGAGCGGCTGGGCGAAAGCGGCGCCAAGACTGTCGGCATCCGCCCCGAGCATATTACTCTGTCGCCCGATCAGGGCTCTTGGGCCGCCAAGGTCATCCACGTCGAGCATCTCGGCGCCGACACGATCATCTATCTCGAATCCGAGACCACCGGCCTCCTGACCGTGCGTCTCTTCGGCGAGCACAAATACGAGCCGGACCAGATCGTTTACGCGACGCCGGACAGAAGCCACATGCATCGCTTCGATGCGAATGACCAAGCGATCCGGGCGTAATTTGGTCTATCCGAGGCGAAGTGGGAAGCTTTGCCTCGGCTGTTTCTGGCTGAAGAATCCCAGCGATCGATCATCCGCCTTGCGGATTCGAGGGATTGCCTGTTGCCAGCGCCGCCCGTTCTATGACCTGGGCGATGTGGCTGGAAAGAGCGGGGTCGGAAACGGCGCGAGCAAGAGTGACGCCGCCGCTGAGCGTTGCGAGGAGAATGATGGCGCGATCCTCCGCCGTTGTCTCGTTTGCGTCTGCTTTCGAAGCCTCCTGCAGACCGGCCGCAACATCCGCAATGAGTTTCCTCAACACTGCCGTATAGGCATCGCGCGTTTCCTCGTCGGCGCGCATGACATCCGGGGAAAGGCTCGGCAGCGTGCAGCTGTCGCCGAGATCGCAAGTCCGTTTGTAGCCGAGATAGTAGCTGGCAAAGGTTTGCAGCCAGTCTTTCGCCTGGTTTTCCCTGAGTGTTAAAACCGCCTGACGCAGTTCCTCCAAACCCTCCACAACGGCCGTGCGGAATGCTTCGACCTTGGACTTGAAGTGTCCGTAGAAAGCGCCGTTGGTAACCCCGGCCGCTTTCGTCAAGGCGTCGATGCCCGCACCGCCGTAGCCTTCCTTTCGAAATACCTGCCCGGCAGCCGCGATGACCCGCGACCGGGTCTCTTGCTTATGTTCGGCGCTATACCGCATTGCGGCCTCCATTAAGAGAGATCGCTCTTTATCTCTTGCATAGAGAGTGATCGGTGTGTATCGTTAAAGAGTGATCGGTATATATCAATTGCCGGCACAGGTCCAACAAGGAGATGTTCCAATGCCCATTACGCTCACCGTATCCGAAGGACTGCTTTCGTCTCAAGCGCAGGCGCAGGCATTTGCCGGCTTGACCGATGCAGTCCTCGATGTTGCCGGCTTGACCGGAAATACCTTCATGACGGCAAATGTCATCGGCACGATCAACGTGCTTCCCGTCGACCATGTGCTGGCTGCGGGCAAGCCCGTTGCCGCGGCCTTTGTCGAACTCAAGCTGCCCGAGATCGCACTTGCGACCGCTGAGGCCAAGCGCGCCTTCATCGAAAAGGCGACCGATGTCGTCGAGCGGGCAGCCGAGGGCCGCATCAAACGCGAGCATATCTGGTCGAACATCGTCTACGCGCCGGAGGGAGCTTGGGGCATTGCAGGCCAGAGTTACAGCAATGTAGATCTGGTTGGGGCCATTCAGAACGCTGCAATGTCCTAAGCAGAGGTTCAACGTCGCTCAGGCGGTAGAATTAACATCAATGACGGACGGGCAGACTTAGGCCGCTATCGTCCGACAGCAACAGGGAGGCAGGACGTGCAACTCGCCAATTATCTATTTTTTACAACGCATTGTGAGGAAGCGCTTGCCTTCTATACTGCCTGCGGGCTCGGCCAGGTTACGCTGTTGGTCCGGCACGGTGCGAATGGAATGAGCATTGCTGACGAGTCCCTGCGGGGCAGGGTGATGCATGCGCGTTTCGAGGGGCCAGGCGTGTTATTCTTCGCGTCCGACAATCATGATGCCGAGCCGATGCGCGGGTCTGCTCACATCCTCGTCATAGACGACCGCGCCAGCACCGACAGGATTTTTGCCCTGTTGGCTGATGGCGCGACGGTGACGACGCCGCTTGGCCTACAGCCATGGGGCAGCTACTACGGCAAACTGACGGATCGGTATGGCGTGCAATGGATGATCGACTGCAAGCAATAGAACCTCACTTATGGCGAGGGTAAATGGTGGCTCCATATATTCGGTCGTCCGGACGAATTCATGGCGCACCCTCTTCAATGTCGATCTGCGATAGTTGGATTAAGGGAGCTTTGCGCCGCTTTGCAACGGCGCTGCGCCGCGTACTCTGCTTTAGCGATGGGACAGGATGTTGACGACCTTGCCGAAAGGGTCGCGAACGTAAAAACGGCGAACGCCCCAGGGCTCGTCGGTGAGGTCGTATAATATGCTGAAACCCATAGATGCGGCGCGCTGATAGAGCGTGTCGACATCATCGACCTCAATCGAAAGATCAGGAACGATAGTCCCCGAGCCGCCTTCGCTGGCGACGCTGATCTGCGGCACCGTCGCCGCCTCGGAGGCAAAGGTGAGGATCCAGCCATGGTCCATGACGATATTGAGGCCGAGCAGGTCGTGGTAGAACAGTCGGGCGGTAGCAGGATCGGCGGCGGCAAGGTTTGGGATTATGCGCAGGACGGTCAACGACGGTTCTCCCTTGTGAGATGGAGGCGGACTTTCGCCGCCTCCGCCAGCTAGAGCATTTCCGTTCTAAACGGAGTCACGGAAATGCTCCATCTCTTTGTTTTCACGCAATTCCTAACGCAAACCGCCTCGCACTTTTGCTGGAATTATTCTGGCTCAGACCGTAACAGATGGCAGCAGCTTTGCGCGCTCTGCGAGAATATGTCGGCAGGCACTCGCCGCTTCGCGGCCCTTGATGATGAAATGTTCCTTGAAGAACTGGATGTGCGCTTCCGATTCCTGGAAGTGATGTGGCGTGAGGACTGCCGAAAGGATCGGCACGCCGGTATCGAGCTGAACGCGCATCATCGCATCGAGAACCGTATTGGCAACGAACTCATGGCGATAAATGCCACCGTCGACAACAAAGGCGGTGGCGACGATCGCCGAGTAGCGGCCGTTGCGGGCCAGCGTCTGCGCATGCAGCGGGATTTCCAGTGCGCCGGGCACGTCGAAGATATCGATCGGCGATGCGCCCTCCGCCGTCTGCCACTCGGCAACGAATGAATCAACACAACGGTCGACGACGTCGGCGTGCCAGCGGGCCCGAATAAGCGCAATGCGGCTCGGCTGGGTAGAGATAGAAATGGTCATGAATTTGCCTTTCAAGGGTTGTGTCAATTATCCCTTGGGCGAACATGCAGCATTGCGGCGCCCCTCGCGCGGAGGAGGTACGACCCTGCGTGCTCTCTTCCATCCGGACTATACCGTCGGCTCCGGCCTCTCACCGGATCTGCTGACCCTTTCGGAGAACCGAAAGGCGCTCGCGGGCTCGGGAAAATCCCATACCGCCGGTGGGGAGTTTCGCCCCGCCCTGAGAACGCGTGGACTATAAATGCATTTCCGCTGGGAAATCAAAGAAAAACGCCAGGCTTTTGGCCCGGCGTTGGCGATTATTTTTCCAAAGCATTCCCCTTTCGGGGTGGTGTTCTCAGTCCTGAATGACCAGCAGATCGGACGAGGCGAACCGCAGCGTCACCTTTTCCCCGACGTTCGGGGGCATCATGCCAGGGCTGTTGAACATGTCGAAGGAAATCGTGTTGCCGGCGACGTTCATGCGCGTGCGGATGACCGAGCCCAGGAAGTGGGCCGAGGAAACCTCGCCCGTCAGCGCCGTGTCGCCCTTGGCCGATTCCGCCAGCGAGCCGGCTTCCGGACGCAGGGCGAGCGATACGGTATCGCCTGGCTTGTAGGCCGTGACTGATTGCTTCAGGGTCACGCCCTGATCGCCGATCATGATGCGGTTGCTGTTGGGATCGATGACCTTGCCCTCGATGAGGTTCAGCGTTCCGACGAAGGAGGCTACGAAGCGGGTGGCCGGGGTATTGTAGATTTCGAAGGGCGTGCCGATCTGGTCGGCGCGGCCGGCATTCATGACGACGATGCGGTCGGAGATCGACAGAGCTTCTTCCTGATCGTGGGTCACGAAGACCGTGGTGATGCCGAGCTGCTGCTGGATTGCGCGGATTTCCTCGCGCAGCGAGATGCGGATCTTGGCGTCGAGCGCCGAGAGCGGCTCGTCGAGCAGGAGGACCTGCGGCTTGACCGCGATGGCGCGGGCGAGCGCCACGCGCTGCTGCTGGCCGCCGGACATCTGATATGGAAAACGGGCGGCAAGGTGATCGAGCTTGATAAGAGCAAGCATCTCCTTGACGCGCTTTTCGATGTCGGGCTTCGACATGCCCGCGACCTTCAGGCCGAAGGCGACGTTGTCGTGCACCGTCATGTTTGGAAACAGCGCGTAAGCCTGGAACACCATGCCGATGTTGCGCTGGTTCGGCTTCAGCGACCGCTGATCCTTGCCGTTGATCATCAAAGTACCGGCGGTCGGTGTCTCAAAACCGGCGATCATGCGCAGTACCGTCGTCTTGCCGCAGCCCGACGGTCCAAGGAAGGAGACGAATTCTCCCTTCTCGATTTTCATATTGAAATCGTGAACGACCTGAACTTCGCCGAATGATTTCTTGATGTGGGTGAGTTCGAGAAAAGCCATGGTGAGAAGCCTTACGCCTTAATCGGGGCCAATTTTGAGAAGCGGGAAGCAAGCTGGAGCAAGCCCATGCTCAGCCATGTGACGGCAAGCGCGATGATCGCCAGCGCCGAGGACTGATAAGCCTGGTTCGCGCCGACGAGCTGCATATATGGGCCGAATGCCGGCCGATTGAGCAGCGAAGCCATCGTGAACTCGCCCATGACGATCGCCAGTGTGATGAAGGCGCCGGAAAGAACACCGCTCATGACATTGGGAAAAATGCAGCGGAACATGATGGTCGTCCACTTAGCGCCGAGGCTTTCGGCCGCCTCCGTCAGTGTGCCTACATCGATCGTGCGCATCGCCGTATCGACGGAACGATACATATAGGGGAGGGACAAGACAATATAGGAGCAGACCAGAAGGAAGTTTGTCGTCTGCTCGAAGCCCGTCAAAGGCAGTATCGATGACGAATTATAGAGGCGCAGATAGCCGAATACGATAACGATCGCGGGAATGACCAGCGGCATCAGGGTGATGAATTCGACGATCGGGCGTATCTGCGGCAGACGAAGCCGGACCCAATAGGCCGTGGGCACCACGATCAGCATGCCGAAGATGATGGTTAGCAAGGCCATGAGCATGGAATAGCCGAACGCATACAAGAACTGACTATCAGAAAAGACCGATGCGTAGGCGTCGAAACTATAGGCATCGCGGCGCATGCGTAGCGAAAATTCCAGCGTACCGATGAGCGGAACGATGAAATAGACGGCGCCGATGACGACCGCGATCCAGGCAAAGAATTTTTGCAGCTTCATTTCTGCCACCGTTCTGCGCGCATGCGCATGATGATGTAGATCAGGTTGGATATGCCTGTTATGACGATCATGCCGAGGGCCATGGCGTAGCCGAGATTGGCGTTGTGCAGCACGTCGCCGCGGATCTGGGCATAGAGCTGGATCGGTATGATGTTCAGCGAGCTGCCGGTCAAGGCAATGGCGGTTGCGATGGCGCCAAAAGCGTTTGCAAACAACAGCAGGGTCGTTCCAAGCAGGCTCGGCCATAGGATCGGCAGCGCCACCATGAGCCAATATTGCCCATTGGTTGCTCCGAGAATGGAGGCCGCTTCCCGCCATTCCTTCTTCATGCCGTCGAGCGCCGGCGTGATGATCAGCACCATCAGCGGGATCTGGAAATACATGTAGGTGATGGTCAGGCCGACGAAACTGTAGAGGTTGAAACCGGTCGAATAGAGATTGAAGCCGAGCCAGTCTCTCATCAGCAGTGTGACGAGGCCCAGGCGGCCGATCGTGGCGATGAATGCGAATGCCAGCGGCACGCCGGCGAAATTGGATGCGACACCGGAAAAAGTCAGAAACGTATGGCGTACCCAGGGCGGCAGGCCGCCCATGACCAGGGCCCAGGCCAGATAGAAGCCGATCAGTGCGCCTCCAAGCGAAGATGCGACCGACACCTTGATACTGATCCAATAGGAATCCCAGATCGATTTGGTGAACAGATCGCCGATGTTCTTCAGCGTTAAACTGCCTTCGGGCGTCAGGAAGGCGCCTGCGATCAAATAGATCGTCGGAAGAATCAGAAACAGCAGCGCGAAGATTAGGAAGGGCGCTATGCCCAGCCAGTCGACGACCATGCGTTTGCTGATCATCGGAGTGGAACTGACCGTTGATGTTGTGACGATGCTCATGACTGGTCCAATCCGCGGCGCCAAGAAATGGAAAACCTCCCCGTCGAAACGGGGAGGTCATGCTAGGTCGAATTACTTCACGTTCGAACCGACGACGGAATCCCACTTGGTGGTGATGGCGGTCTTGCCGGCAGCCTGTTCATCGAGCGTCGGGAATACAGCCTTTTCATAGGCGGCAGCCGGCGGCAGCTTGTCGAGAAGCTCCTGCGGGATCTTCTTGTTCTTCGCCAGATCGTTGAAGCGGATCGGGTGGCAGTAGCCCTTCAACCAGCCGACCTGACCTTCGTCGGAATAGAGGAATTCCATCCAGAGCTTGGCAGCGTTCGGGTGCGGAGCGAAGGCCGAGATCGCCTGAACGTAAACGCCGGCGATAACGCCCGAAGCCGGAACGGTGACGTCAACCGGCGGGTTGCCCTTCAGGCTGTCGCGCCAGGACAGGCCGTTGTAGTCCCATGCAACGACGATCGGGGTTGCGCCCTGAGCGAGCGAAGCGGACTTGCCGATGACCGGAACGAAGTTACCAGCCTTGTTCAGCTTGGCGAAGTAGTCGAGACCAGCAGCGCCGACCTTGGTCGCATCCTTTTCGCCGGCAGCGAGGCCAGCGGCGTAAACGGCCTGAACGGCCTGGTTCGAGGTGCGCGGGTCGCCAGCGAGCGAAACGGTGTTGGCGTATTCCGGCTTCAGGAGGTCAGCCCAGTCCTTCGGCGGGTTCTTCACGACGTCCTTGTTGGTGACGAAGGAGAGAACGCCGTAGTAGTCGCCGTACCAGAAGCCTTCGGCATCCTTGGCGCTGTCCGGGATCGAATCCCAGGTGGAAACCTTGTAAGGCTGCAGCAGGCCTTCCTTCTTGGCGGTCGGGCCGAAGGAGAGGCCGACGTCGATCACGTCCGGAGCCTGAGGGCCGGTGTTGCCCTTGTTGGCGCGGATTGCTTCGACCTCATCGCCCGAACCCGCATCCGGGTTCAGCTCGTTGACTTCGATACCGTACTTTGCCTTGAACGCGGCGATCAGATCGCCATAACCGCACCAGTTGTGGGGCAGGGCGATCGTGGTCAGCGTGCCTTCCTTCTTGGCGGCAGCGATCAGATCGGCGCTCGGCTCTGCGGCAGCGATGGCGGACGAAGCGACGAGCATCGCGGTAGAGATGGTCAGAAGACGGTGAATTTTCGAGATCACTGCATTTCCTCCTTTTGGGTTTTCAGTGTCTGGCGTTGCTGTTAATGACGTTGCATGAAGGTTGTGTGACGGTTCCAAGGCGCTACGTTTGCGCTAAACGCGGTTGATTTCGCTTCTAATCGTTAAGTGTGACAGCTGCTGCATTTCACACCGCTCCGTCTCACCTAATTTTGTAGTTTTGCTTCCCTCTAGCTCAGTTTGCGGAACAATTTTGTCTGCTCGAAAAGACCTTCTAGCGTTTTCATGCGTTCGCTTGTCTCGTCCCAGGTCAAGCTCTGCACGGCTTCGATCAGGGCCTCGACGATGAAAAGTGTGACAACCGATGAATCCCAGGCGGACGGAGCCTCGATTTGCACGCGGAAGATGTGCTTGGCGTGCTTGGCAGCCGGTGTTGCCCATTGATCGGTAAAGACGATGATTTCCGCGCCGCGACGACGGGCGGCGGCGGCCAGATTGACCATTTCCTGCTCGTAGCGTCGGATGTCGAAGATCACGAGCAGGTCGCCCGGATTCATGTTCAGGACGTATTGCGGCCAGGTGCTGGAATTGGAGGAAAGCAGCGTGGTGTTCGGGCGGATCACCTGCATATGGGTGAAGAAATATTCGGCAAGCGCGCCCGTGATGCGGCCACCGACGAAATAGAGCCCGCGTTTGCGCTCGGACAGCAAGGCCGCCACACTATCGAATGTCGCGGCGTCGATATCAGCGAGCGTTTGGCGCAGATTGTTCATGATAGCATCTGCGAAGCGATTGAGAATATGCGTGCCCGGCGCATTCGACGCCCAACGATCATGCTTTGTCAGCGGGTTGGAGATAGTCGCCTCGACCTCCTGATGGAGATGAGACTGAAAGTCGGGATAGCCCTTATAACCGAGCTTCTGCACCATTCGGGCGACGGTCGGCGTCGAAACGCGCGCATTCTCGGCGACTGTCGTGATGCTGCCCAGCCCGGAAACGGGATAGTTGTCCAGCAAGCTCTTAGCCAGCTGCTTTTCGGCCCGCGTCAGCGTGTCGAAGCGGGCATTGATCACGTCAGAAACTGTCTTTGACGCATTGCTCAATCGATTTTTGCTCCCCGGGACGGTCTTATGCCGATCTCCTGCAACGATATAACAACGCTGTCACATTTCGAGTCAATGTCACAAATGAAGAAATAATTTCAGTTTCCGGTTGACAGCGGCCAAAAGCTGAAGAATTCTTTTCTTATAAAGATTTTATTAATCGGCAATGGGGCGCCCCGGATGCTTGCACAGCAAGGCATTTTGACCAAGGCGGACGGCGATTGCGTCGCGGTCGAGAGACCAGACGGCAGCAGCGCGGTTTTCATCATCTGCGAGCATGCTTCCCGTGCTTTGCCCGAACGTTTTGGTGATCTTGGGCTTTCCGCTGAAGCTCTTTCCAGCCATATCGCCTGGGATCCCGGTGCACTCGCGGTTGCAAGCAAAATCTCGGCAAGTCTCGATGCGACCTTGATCTACCAGCGCTTCTCCCGGCTGATTTATGACTGCAACCGGCCGCCGGAAAGCGCCGGAGCGATGCCGGAAACGAGCGAGATCTATACGATCCCCGGCAATCAGCGCCTGGGCGATGCGGATCGGCGGGCACGCACCGAGGGGCTTTACATACCGTTTCATGACCGCATCCGCGCTCTGCTGAAGGAGAGAGCGACACGCGGACAAAAAACCGTGGTCGTGACGATGCACAGTTTCACGCCGATCTATAACGGCAAGCCGAGGGCAGTGGAGCTCGGCATTCTGCATGACGACGACCATTGGCTGGCCGATCGCATGCTGGACGGGGCAGCGCAGACACCATTCTATCGGACCGAACGCAATCAGCCTTACGGGCCTGAAGATGGTGTCACCCATACGCTGAAGCTGCATGGGATCGCCAACGGTCTGCACAACGTAATGATCGAGATCCGCAACGATCTCATCGGAGATGACGTTAGCCAAGGGGTCATGGCTGACTATCTGACAAGGCTTCTCCAGAGCAGTCTGGAAGCCTGAGCATAAAAGAAAAAGACCCCGGGGAGCAGTTCAACTGCGATCGAGCCGCACGGCAAAAAGCCGGCGGCTCATGTGACACATGGTTCTCCGCAATCCCGCGGACGACCGGGCTTAAGGGGGAATGACATGTCTGATTACACAGAGTTAGACAAAAAGCAGGATGTTCATATCCTGCACTCCATGGGCTATGCTCAGGAACTGGAACGGCGCATGAGTTCATTCTCGAATTTCGCCATTTCCTTCTCCATCATCTGCATTCTATCCGGCGGTATCAATTCGCTCGCACAGGCGACATCTGGCGCTGGCGGTGCTGCAATCGGTATCGGCTGGCCGCTCGGCTGCCTGATCTCGGGTGTTTTCGCGCTCTCGATGGCACAGATTTCCTCGGCCTATCCAACGGCCGGCGGCCTCTATCACTGGGGCTCGATCCTCGGCAACCGCTTCACCGGCTGGCTGACGGCTTGGCTCAATCTTCTTGGCCTCATCACCGTGCTTGGTGCGATCAATGTCGGCACCTGGGGCTTTTTCAGCGGCTCCATCGCCCCGTGGTTCGGTATTGCCGTCGACACCACTACTTCGGCCGGTTTTGCGAACCAGATCATCTTCGTTGCTATCATCACCGGCCTGCAGGCGCTGATCAATCATTTCGGCATCAAGCTGACGGCCAAGCTGACCGATATGTCCGGCTATCTGATCTTTGCCGCAGCGATCGCGCTGACCATCGTCTGCCTGATCGGCGTCAAGAGCTGGGACATCAGCCGCATCTGGACATTCACCAACTACTCCGGCACGCCGGAGGGTGATGCATCGGTTTGGCCGAAGATGGACAATATCTGGTACGTCTTTGCTCTCGGCCTGCTGCTGCCGATCTACACGATCACGGGATATGACGCTTCGGCGCATACGTCCGAAGAGACCGTCAAGGCATCCAGCTCGGTGCCGCGCGGCATGGTCTCCTCGGTCTGGTGGTCGTCATTGTTCGGCTACATCATGCTGCTGGCCTTCCTGCTGGCCATCCCGGACATGAATGAAGCATCGAAACAGGGCTGGAACGTCTTCTTCTGGACGATCAACAGCATCACCAACCCTGTCGTCGCCAATATCCTCTATGTTGCGATCTTCATCTCGCAGCTGCTGTGTGGCCTTGCGACCGTCACATCCGCATCGCGCATGATCTATGCTTTCTCGCGCGACGGCGGCCTGCCGTTCTCGAAATCGCTCGCCAGCGTCAGCCCCAAATTCCGCACGCCTTCCATCGCCATCTGGACGGGCGCGGTTCTTTCAGTCCTGTTCGTCTGGGGCGCTTCGCTCGTCACGATCGCCGGCTCTTCGGCCTACACCATCGTCGTGTCGTGCACCGTCATCTTCCTTTTCCTCTCCTTCACGGTGCCGATCGTCCTCGGCATCAAGGCGATCGGAACTGCGAAATGGCCGAAAATGGGGCCGTGGAACATGGGCGTCGGCACCTATAAGCTGGTCTCCGTTCTGGTGGTCATCGCCATGGCGATCATCTTCATCATCGGCGTGCAGCCGCCGAACGAATGGGCGCTCTACATCACCATCGGTTTCCTGGTTCTGACCGCGATCGTTTGGTTCGCCTTCGAAAATCGCCGCTTCCAGGGACCACCGATCGGCGACGTGATCGCCAAGCGGCAGGCCGATATTGCCGCTGCCGAAAGAGCCGTCGGCGAGGTGTGATTCTCACACATCCCTAATCCGGCGGGGGCCGTTGCTGCGGCCCCTTCCAACCTGACATGCGGCTTCGGGCAATGCCCACGATAATGCCGCTGGCCGATCACTCTGTTATTTTTTCAGGCGGACCAAATTATGAGCAGCAGCTATACGTTCGACGACCTCAGGAAGGATGTGGCCGAAGGGCGCATCGATACGGTTCTGGCATGCCAGGTGGACATGCAGGGCCGCCTGATGGGCAAACGTTTCCAGGCAGAATTCTTCGTCGAGAGCGCCTGGAAGGAAACGCATAGCTGCAACTATCTACAGGCGACCGACATCGAGATGGAAACCGTCTCCGGTTACAAGTCGACAAGCTGGGAGAAGGGCTATGGCGACTATACCATGAAGCCTGATCTTGCCACGCTGCGCCGCATTCCGTGGCTGGAAGGCACGGCGCTGGTCCTCTGCGACGTGCTCGACCATCACACGCATGAGGAAGTCGCGCATTCGCCGCGGGCTATCCTCAAGAAGCAGGTCAAGCGCCTCGAGGCGATGGGCATGAAGGCCTATATGGCTTCGGAGCTCGAATTCTTTCTGTTCGATCAGAGCTACGACAGTGCCCGCGAAGCCGGCTATCGCAACCTCAATCTCGTCAGCGGATACAACGAGGATTACCACATCTTCCAAACCACCAAGGAAGAAGATGTGATGCGCGCGATCCGCAAGGGTTTGCAGGGCGCCGATATCCCGGTCGAAAACTCCAAGGGCGAGGCCTCTGCAGGCCAGGAGGAAATCAACGTCCGCTACGCCGACGCGCTGACCATGGCCGACCGTCATGCCATCATCAAGAACGGCTGCAAGGAGATCGCCTGGTCGAAGGGCAAGGCCATTACCTTCCTGGCGAAATGGAATTACAGCGCTGCCGGCAGTTCATCCCATATCCATCAGTCGCTCTGGAGCGCCGATGGCAAGACGCCGCTGTTCTTCGACAAGGAAAAAGAACATGGCATGACGCCGATGATGAGGCACTACGTTGCCGGCCTTCTGACGCATGCCAGCGAAATCACCTATTTCCTGGCGCCTTATATCAATTCCTACAAGCGCTTCGTGGCTGGCACTTTTGCTCCCACCAAGGCGATCTGGAGCACCGACAACCGCACGGCCGGCTATCGCCTGTGCGGTGCTGACACGAAGAGCATCCGTATCGAGTGCCGCGTCGGCGGCTCCGACCTCAATCCCTATCTTGCCTTTGCGGCGCTGATCGCTGCAGGCATTGACGGCATTGAGAATAAGCTCGAACTGGAAGCGCCCTTTGTCGGCGACGCCTATGGCGCACGCGAGGTTCGAGAAATTCCGCGCACGCTGCGTGGCGCGACCGAAGCCCTCACCAATTCGAAAATGCTGCGTGCGGCTTTCGGCGACGAGGTGATCGATCACTATACCCGCGCTGCCGAATGGGAGCAGGAAGAGTATGATCGTCGCATCACCGATTGGGAAGTGGCGCGCGGATTCGAAAGAGCGTAAGGCTTTTGCAAGCTGTCCCTGTCCGATTTCCATTTCATGATCGGGCAGGGCGTCAGGATGGCCCGCTCGCCTGATATTTCCGCTTTGAATGCGGCCACAGGTTGTGCAACATCCGGCAATCAATTTGATGACCAAGAAAACAGGAATTCGATCATGACGATGATCAAATGCGTCTCACCGGTAAACGGAGAGGTTTATGCCGAGCGTCCGGCGCTGTCGCTGGAAGCCGCCAAGGAAGTCGTGGCCCGCGCCCGCAAGGCGCAGAAGGATTGGGCGCGCCGCCCATTGGAAGATCGTGTCCAGCTCGTGCTGAAGGGTGTCGCCCGGCTCAACGAGATGGCCGATGTAGTCGTGCCGGAGCTTGCCTGGCAGATGGGGCGCCCGATCAAGTATGGCGGCGAATATCGCGGCTTCAACGAGCGCTCGAACTATGTCGCCTCGATCGCTGCCGATGCAATGGCGCCGCTGGTCGTGGAAGACAGCGCCAATTTTGCCCGCCGTATCGAGCGCGAACCGCATGGCGTCGTCTTCGTCATCGCTCCCTGGAACTATCCTTATATGACGGCGATCAACACGGTTGCTCCGGCCCTAATGGCCGGCAATACCGTCATTCTCAAACACGCAAGCCAGACGCTCCTCGTCGGCGAGCGGCTCGTTCAGGCTTTTGTCGAAGCGGGTGTTCCTGCCGACGTCTTCCAGAATGTCTTCCTTGACCACGATACGACATCGGCGCTGATTGCCGCCGGCAGCTTCAACTTCGTCAATTTCACCGGTTCTGTCGAAGGCGGCCGGTCGATCGAGCGTGCCGCTGCCGGCACCTTTACCAGCCTCGGGCTGGAGCTCGGCGGCAAGGATCCGGGCTATGTCATGGAGGACGCAGATCTCGACGCCGCCGTCGACACGCTGATGGATGGCGCCACCTTCAATTCCGGGCAGTGCTGCTGCGGTATCGAGCGCATCTACGTGCATGAATCCCTGTACGACGCTTTCGTCGAGAAATCCGTCGCATGGGTTTCGAACTACAAGCTCGGCAATCCGCTGGATCCTGAGACGTCGCTTGGGCCCATGGCGCACAAGCGCTTTGCCAAGGTCGTGCGCGAGCAGATCGCCGATGCTGTCGCCAAGGGCGCCAAAGCACTGGTCGATCCCAAACTGTTCCCGGCCGATGATGGCGGCGCCTATCTTGCGCCGCAGATCCTCGTCAATGTCGATCACTCCATGGCCTTCATGCGCGAAGAGACCTTCGGCCCGGCCGTCGGCATCATGAAGGTGAAGAGCGATGCTGAGGCGCTGGAACTCATGAACGACAGCCCCTACGGTCTGACCGCTTCGCTCTGGACGAAGGATGTCGAGCGCGCCTCGCGGATCGGCCGCGAGATCGAAACCGGCACCGTCTTCATGAACCGCGCCGATTATCTCGATCCGGCACTGTGCTGGACCGGCGTCAAGGAAACCGGCCGCGGCGGCTCGCTGTCGGTCATCGGCTTCCACAATCTGACGCGCCCGAAATCCTATCACCTGAAGAAAGTAACAGCATGAGCAACATCTCAGCCAACTGGAGCTATCCGAACGCCTTCAAGCTCGGCCGCGGCCGTATCAAGGAACTCGCGGACGCCTGCAAGAGCCTGGGCATGAAGAAGCCTCTCCTGGTCACTGACCGGGGACTTGCGTCTATGGCGATCACCAAGACGGCCCTCGACATTCTGGAGGATGCAGGTCTCGGTCGAGCAATCTTTGCCGATGTCGATCCGAACCCGAACGAGAAGAATCTTGAAGCCGGCGTGAAGGCATTCAAGGATGGCGGTCACGACGGCGTCGTCGCCTTCGGCGGCGGCTCCGGCCTCGATCTCGGCAAGTGCGTCGCCTTCATGGCTGGCCAGACCCGGCCGGTTTGGGATTTCGAAGATATTGGTGACTGGTGGACCCGCGCCAATCTCGAAGGGATCGCACCGATCGTCGCCGTGCCGACTACGGCAGGCACCGGTTCTGAAGTCGGCCGCGCCAGCGTTATCACCAATTCCGCGACGCATGTGAAGAAGATCATCTTCCACCCGAAGTTCCTGCCGGGCGTCGTCATCGCCGATCCGGAACTGACTGTCGGCATGCCGAAGGTCATCACGGCGGGTACGGGCATGGACGCGTTTGCCCATTGCCTGGAAGCCTATTCCTCGCCGTTCTACCATCCGATGTCGGCCGGCATCGCGCTGGAAGGCATGCGTCTGGTCAAGGAATTCCTGCCGCGGGCCTATCGCGAGGGAACGGATCTCGAAGCTCGCGCCAACATGATGAGCGCTGCCGCGATGGGTGCGGTCGCCTTCCAGAAGGGCCTTGGTGCCATCCATGCGCTGTCACACCCGATCGGCGCTGTCTACAACACGCATCATGGCATGACCAATGCCGTTGTCATGCCGGCGGTCCTGCGCTTCAACCGCAAGGCCATCGAGGAGAAGATCGCCCGCGCGGCAGCCTACCTCGGCATCGCCGGCGGCTTCGACGGCTTCTATGACTACGTGCTGCAGCTGCGTGCTGAACTCGGCGTTCCGGAAAGCCTATCGGCCATGGGCATCACGCCCGACCGCATCGACGAGCTTTCTGCCATGGCAATCGAAGACCCGAGCGCCGGTGGCAATCCGGTGCCGATGACGCTGGAAAACACGAAGGCTCTTTTCCGCGACTGCTTCTGAGGCATTGCGGAACATCTCGACGCGCCGGACGAAAGTTGCGGTGCGTCGAGCACTTCAGGACAACAAAAAAGCCGCCGGGTGAGCCCGGCGGCTTCTTTGTTCAGCCGTGTCTGGCGATCAGTCGACGAATTCCACGACCACGCCGGGCTTGACCATCTTTGCCAGCTCCGTCGCATCCCAGTTTGTGAGACGCACGCAGCCATGGCTCTGCGTCTTGCCGATTCTGGAAGGGTCAGGCGTACCGTGGATACCGTAGGTTGGCTTTGACAGGGCCATCCACACTGTTCCAACCGGACCGTTCGGACCGGGTGGGATGTTGAGAACCTTGTCGTTTCCGGCTTGCTGGAAGTTGATTTTTGGATTGTATGTGTAGCCTGGATTGAAGGCGACGCGCTCGACTGTGACCGTGCCGGACGGCGAAGGCGTGTCGGCAGAGCCGATACTGGCCGGGTAAGCGGCGATCAGCGTGCCGTTGGCATCATAGGCGAAAACCTGCTTGCGCCCTTTATCCGCAAGGATCTTGGCGACCGCGCCGGTCTTGCTGGGGCCGGTATTGACGACCTTGATGGTGTTGCCAGGTACAGTGAAATCGACGCCCGGATTGAGTGCCTTCAGGTAGCCTTCATCCATATGAAAGCGCTCCGCCAGCATTTCCGTGGTCGACGTATAGCCGAGCGACGGCATCTGGGACTTCGCCGCGTAGTCTTCGGGGATCGAGGCGACATAGGGGCCAGCCGCGTCGGCTGCGGTGATCGTATAATTGATGATTGGCATGCCGCCGGACATGCGCAGCTGTTCGAGGATCGCGTCGGTATTGTTCGGATCGAGCGTCTGGCCGGTCATCTGCTGATAGGCATAGATCGCCTTGGTGACGTTTGCGCCCATGCGGCCGTCGATGGCGCCTGGGGAAATACCCTGCCGCGCGAGGAAGACCTCAAGCGCGGTGATTTCCATTTTCGACTTGCCCTTGAGCGTGATGACTGGATCCGCCTGCTGCGGCTTGCGGATGATATCCGGCGTGCCCTGCTGCGGGTCGATCGAGGCATAGTCGTTGCCGGTCGAATTCATCTGGTTTGGGCTTTTGCCCGGCATTGGCTGGTCGTCGAGCGGCTGGCGCAGAATATCGCCATCACGCGGAATGCCGCCGGTTACGATATCCTGATCCTGCTGACCGTAGCCGTCGGTGCGATACTGGCGATAGTCGCGATAGCCGCCATTGTTGGAAAGCTGCGTGTCGCCATAGCGGCCGCCATTGCCGTATCCATTATCGTTATAGGCATCGCGGGCCGGTGCTTTGGGATAATAGGTGCTCGCCCTCATTTCCGTCGCAACGATATTGCCATAGGCGTCGACGAGAACGCGGCGGCCGCGTCCGTCTCTCGCCATGGAATATCCGCCCCCATCGGGGTACTGCTCGAGAATTCGCCCGTCGGGTGTGACTAGAACCGTATTGCCGTTTCCGCCACGATAATATTGTGCCTGCGCGTTGCTCAGCGCGAGCGCGGACATCGTGGCAGTCATTGCCAAGACAAAACTCAATTTTACGAACCGGTTCACGTCTGTCGAATCCTCGGATAGTCGTTCGGCTGACACACACATGGCAATTTTGACGCCAGTATGGAAATTTAGATTATCATGCTGAATAAAATATAAAAATTTGTGTGATCAAGGGTTCGAGTTAACAATCGGTAAGGTAAATCACCGTTTATTTGCGCCGCGCTCTATTGTGGGACGGCGCCCATGCGCGGAGCCTGTCTGGGAGGATTTCGGAGAATGATGGATTTTGCCGCAGCCAAAGGGCCTAAGCTGGCGCTGGATGAAACCTCCGTTCTGGATATCGGCACCTGCGTCGTCGATGGAAACAACCTCGCTCCCGGGCGTGCCATTCCAGATGATGGGGACCCGCGCATCGACCACTCTCTGGAGGGCTTCCTCTTCACTTGCGGTCCGGATCATATCCGTCATCCGCAGCCGATGACGGGCGCATTCGAGGGAAGGCGCTATCCGCTGCACGGCTCATTTTCCTCTCATCCGGCCAAAATTCTTTGGACCAAATTCGAAAATGGCAATGCGGAATGCCGTGCCGATATCGACATCGTCACCGCCGAGGGGCGAACGGCGAGACTGGAGCGCCATTGGCGTATCGATGGCGCGAGCGGCGAGGTCTCGCTTGCCGATCGTGTCGTCAATACGAGTGTCGAGGCGATGCCGGTCTTCCTCATGTACCACATGAATATCGGGGGGAAGTGGTTCGACAGCGGCACGCGTCTCACCGGGCAGATGCTTGAGAATGGCGGTTTTCCCTGGACGTTCGGCGAGGAGGGTGGCGACATTTTCTGTGTGCCGGCAGAAGATAAGGGAGAGGACTGGGCAGAAATCAGTCTCGGTCCGATCGCGGCGATCGGCGGCAAGTCTTTGAGGGTGCGTTTCGGCACGGATACGCTGCCTTTCCTGCAGGTCTGGCGCAATCAGCGCGCGCCGGCGCATGTGTTCGGTATCGAGCCCGTTTCGCACCGCTGGGTTTCGCGCGCTGAGCTTGAGGAGGCGGGCGAATTCAATATTCTCCAGCCTGGCGAATCCCGTAGTTTTGCGCTCAACTTTGCCTTCGTTTGAGCGCGTGCGGCGGTTGACGCTTGATCCGGGGCGGCGTAGATCAAGGCCACGGTTTTAGAGAGGACATGAACCATGGATATCCGCCCGATCGACGATGAGTACTCGGTATCCGGCCAGATCAGCGTAGAGGATCTCGACCAGATCAAGGCCATGGGTTTCAAGTCCATCGTTTGCCATCGCCCGGACGGCGAAAGCCCGGATCAGACGCCGTTCGGAGCAATCGAGGCACGCGCCAAGGAGCTCGGCCTTGAGATCACCCATGTGCCCGTCGGCCCGATGGGTGTGACGGAAGAAGCCGTGCGCGGCATGGTCGATGCGCTCGACGAGTTTCCGCGGCCGATGCTCGGCTATTGCCGGTCGGGCGCACGCTCGACAGCGATCTATCAGAAGACGCAGCATATTCGCGGCTAAACTGGCGCGGCTGAACGGGCTTTCCCGGCCATCGAGATTGCAGGGCAGGCTAAGTGCCGCGCCCTGTTCACCTGTCGAAAAACAACATCAGGAGAAAACCATGAGCATCAAGCGTATCGACGTTGGCGCCCGCATGAGCGGCGCTGTCATCCACGGCAACACCGTTTACCTCGCAGGCCAGGTCGGCGAAGGCGCAAGCGTTACGGATCAGTGCAAGTCGGCACTGGCTGAAGTTGACCGCCTGCTCGCAGCAGCCGGCACCAACAAGTCGAAGGTCCTCCAGACGCTCATCTATCTCTCCGACATTTCCGACTTCGCAGAAATGAACGCTGCCTGGGAAGCCTGGGTCGATCCGGCAAACACGCCTGCTCGCGCCACCAGCGAAGCCAAGCTCGCAGCGCCGAAGTACAAGGTCGAGTTCATCGTGACCGCCGCGCTTGACTAAGTCAGCGCACTATGTGTTTGGAAGGCCGGGGAGCTTGCGCTCACCGGCCTTTCGTTTGGGCGATTTCCGTCAGGGTGCGCGACGGCGTGATAGCTTCCGGATCGAGCGCGATTTCGATGATCGCCGGTTTGCCGCTGGCGCGGGCTCGCTCGAAGGCCGGGGCGAATTCTTCCGTCGCATTTACCGTCTCGCCGTGACCGCCATAGGCGCGGGCAAGTGCAGCGAAATCGGGATTGTTCAGCCCGGTGCCGCTGACGCGGCCGGGATAATCCCGCTCCTGATGCATGCGGATGGTGCCGTACATGCCGTTGTTGATGACCAGCGTGATGAGCGGCAGGCCGTATTGGACGGCGGTTGCGAATTCCTGCCCGTGCATCATGAAGCAGCCGTCGCCGGCAAAGCAGATGACTTCCCGTTCCGGAAACAGCTGCTTGGCGGCAACTGCTGCCGGCAGGCCATACCCCATTGATCCCGAAGCCGGCGCTGCCTGGGTTTCGAAGCGGCGAAAACGGTGGAAGCGGTGCAGCCACGTCGCGTAATTGCCGGCACCGTTGGTGAAGATCGTATCGGCCGCCGTATTGGCTTCGATCCAATCCATGATGCGACCCATGTGAACCGAGCCAGGGCTTTTCTCCGGCGTCGTTGACCAGGCGAGATAGGCCGCGTGCATGCGCTCGGTCCGCTCTGCCCAACGGGCTTTGCCCGGAGCCTCCAGACCAGCAAGGGCGGCGACGAAATCGGTGGGGCTGGCACAGATCGCCAGATCCGGACGATAGACGCGGCCCAGCTCCGACGGATCGGGATAGACATGGACGAGCTGCTGGCGCGGGTAGGGGATATCGACCAGCGTATAGCCGGAGGAAGGCATCTCGGAGAGGCGACCGCCGAGCAGGATCAGCAGATCGGATTCCTTGATTTCCTTTGCCAGCGCCGGGTTGATGCCGATGCCGACGTCGCCCGCATAGCTCGGGTGCAGATGGTCGAACAGCATCTGTCGGCGGAAGGAGCAGCCGACGGGTAGGTTGAAGCGCTCTGCGAATTGCCGGATGCCGGCAACGGCTTCGTCATTCCAGCGTGTGCCTCCCAGAATGATCATCGGGCGCTCTGCGGCAGCGAGGCGCCGCTGAAGATCGGCAAGCTCGCTGCGACCGGGGTGAGCGGCGACAGGCGTATAGGGCTTGGCTTCCGGCGCTTCGACTTCGTCGCGCAGCATGTCTTCCGGCAGCGTCAGCACGACGGGGCCGGGACGTCCCGATGTCGCGACCGCGAACGCGCGGGTGACGAACTCCGGGATGCGGGCAGCATCGTCGATCTCGCCGACCCATTTCGCGTATTCGGTCAGTGCCCGGCGGAATTCCACCTCCTGGAACGCCTCGCGCTCGCGGGCATCGCGCTGGACCTGGCCGATGAACAGGATCATCGGGATCGAGTCCTGCCGGGCAATGTGCAGGCCGGCCGATGCGTTGGTGGCTCCGGGGCCGCGGGTCACCATGCAGATACCCGGCTCGCCGGTCAGCCGGCCCCAGGCATCCGCCATCATCGCAGCACCACCCTCCTGACGGCAGACGAGTACATTGATGTCGCTGTCGTGCAGCGCATCGAGCACCGCAAGAAAGCTCTCGCCCGGCACGCAGGAAATGCGCTTGACGCCATTTGCCTTCAAAGCCTCGACGATGAGTTGGCCGCCCGTTCGTTTCATATCTTCGCCTTTCCCTCCAGTTCCGCCAATTCGGCGAGAACCTCCTCCTGATGCTCCCCAAGGCGCGGACTTGGCCGCGTATAAGTCAACGGTGTCTCCGACAAGACGATCGGCGTGCGAACGCTCGGGATCATGGTGCCGGCGGCGTCTTCGAGATCGATGCGCAGGCCGCGGGCTTTGATCTGCGGGTCGGCGAACATATCCTCGATCGTATTGATGGCACCGGCCGGAACGGCATTGTCCTCGCAGGCCTTCAACAGATCAGCCTTGTTCCACGTCAACGTTTTTGCCGATATGAATGCCCGGACCTCGTGGCGGTGGGCGACGCGGGCCTTGTTGGTGGAATAGCGCTCGTCGTCGGCGTAGGTATCGAGGCCGAGAATGGTGCAGAGGCGGCGGAACTGCCCGTCATTGCCGACGGCCAGAATGAGATAGCCGTCTCCGGTCGGAACGACCTCGTAAGGCGAGATATTGGGATGGGCGTTGCCAAGCCGCACGGGCGGCTTGCCCGAGATCAGATAGTTCATGTTCTGGTTGGCAAGCACGGCGGATTGCACATCCAGCAGCGCCATATCGACAAGCTGGCCTTCGCCAGACTTTAGGGCGTGGATCAGCGCCGCTTCGATCGCCGAGACGGCATAGATGCCCGTGAAGATATCGGCGATCGCAACGCCTGCCTTCACCGGCTGGCCGTCCGGCTCACCGGTGATCGACATGAAACCGGACATGCCCTGGACGATGTAATCATAGCCCGCAAGGCCGGCATAGGGGCCAGTCTGCCCGAAGCCTGTGATGGAGCAATAGACGAGGCGGGGATTGATTTTTCTCAGGCTCTCGTAATCCAGCCCGTATTTGACAAGGCCGCCGAGCTTGAAGTTCTCGATCACCACGTCGGCGGTCTTCACCAGCCGGCGCACCAGTTCTTGTCCTTCCTCGGTCTTGAGATCGGCAGCGACGGAGCGCTTGCCGCGGTTGGCCGAGTGATAGTAGGCGGCCGAGAGGTTCTCGCCGTCCTTGCCTTCGACGAAGGGCGGTCCCCATTGGCGCGTGTCGTCGCCGCCGTCGGGATTTTCTACCTTGATGACGTCGGCGCCGAGATCGGCCAGCATTTGCCCGGCCCACGGACCGGCCAGCACGCGGGCGAGCTCGATGACGCGAATACCGGAAAGCGGAGGTTTCTTGGTCTTTTGGTCTGTCATGTCGATCCGCTCTCCCGCTTATGGCGTGAATGCTGTTTCAGATGTATCGGATACCGGCTTGGATGCAAAGCGCCGCTCGCGCCAGAGAATGTAGAGCCCGGAGCCGATAATGATGAGGATGCCGAGCCATTTGATGGCATCCGGAAAATTGTCGAAGACAAGCCATCCGAAGATCGTTGCCGAGACGATCTCGAAATATTGTAATGGCGCCAGCATCGAGGCCGGCGCGGCGCGATAGGCATATACTGTAAGAATACCTGTGATGGCCGCGCTGACGCCGACGCCGAGCAGGTAGAGCGTGGCTGTCGGGTCCGGGACGACCGAACCGAGGATCGCAATTCCGGTCGCCCGGCCTAAGGCAAGCAGGATCAGGCTGAAAACGACGCCCCATATGCCGGTCTGGAACTGCATCGAAGACGCGTCCTCGCTATGGGAGACGACTCGCGTGATCATCACATAGACTGCGATGCAGAACGCGGTGACGACAGGCAGCAAAGCAACGAAACCAACTTCCTGAAAGCTCGGCTGGATGATCAGCATTGCGCCGAAGAAGCCCACCGCGCAGGCGGTGTAGCGCCGCCAGCCGATGGTCTCCTTCAGGAAGATGCTGCTGAGGACGGTCAGGATGATCGGCTCGACGAAAAAGATGGCAATGGCATCGGCGACTTCCATGACTTGCAGGGTGGTCACGAACGAGACCATGGATAGCGTCAGTACACCGGCACGGATGGCATGCACGCCGCTGCGACGCCATGACCAGACGCCCCATTGTCCCCGCATGGCCATGATCGGCAGGGCAAAAAGCGCTTGCAGGATGAAGCGTGCGGCCGTGACCTCGGCCGGCGGGACGGTGGCTGCCGCAAGCTTGGAGAAGATATCGATGATCGGCGAGAAGATGACGGAGATGAACATCATCGCTAGGCCGAAAGTCAGCTCCGACTGCGGCAACCGCAGCGAGGAGCCGCCGTTCGCATTCATTGGGGTATTCCTTTTAATATCAATTCTTTATCACTATTTTTCTGCACCAGTCGGCAAAGTCTGATATGACTTGATCGGCTCCGATCTCGTTCAGTGTTTCGTGCCGCATATCTGGATGGATAGTGGTCGTAACACGCGAGAAGCCTGCGCGCTTCAAATGGTTTGACAGCCAGGAAATCGCCTTTCCATTGTCCGTCGCCGGATCCCTGCCGCCTCCGACAAGATGGATCGGCATGTCGCGCTTCAACCGATCGAGATAGGCTTTTTGCGGTGCGCGAAAACTCAGCTCGAATACATCCAGCCACAGCGAGACGGAGGCATCGAAACCGCAGAGAGGGTCGGCGATGTACTTATCAACCTGCTCGGGCACGCGCGACAGCCAATCGAACTCAGTGCGGTGGTTTGGGATGGATTTTCCCCATGCGCTGAAGGTCAGCTTCGGCAGCGGCGCGCTTGGCACGTCCGAGCCCTTGAGCATGCGCTCCGTCTTCAGGATGAGCTGGGCGGCACGGCCGGCAATGCCTGGATTGAAATTGGAATTCCAGACCGTGACGGCATCGAACTTCTCCGGATGCGTGACGGCAGTGTTGAGGCTGATCAAGCCGCCCATCGAGTGGCCGAACAGGATGATCGGCAGGCCGGGATGGGCCGCAGCGGCAAGCTCGCGCATGGCCAGAACGTCGGCAATGACCTGATCGACGCCGTCTCTGCGCGCGAAACGGCCGGCCGGGGCATCGGCGGCGACCGTTTCGCCATGGCCGCGGTGATCATGTGCGTAGACATGAAAGCCGCGCGAGGCCATGGCCTGCGCAAAAGCCTCATAGCGGCGCGAATGTTCGGCAAGGCCGTGGGAGATCAGGAGGATGCCGTGCGCCTCACCGGATGCCGGCGCGTGATGATAGGCGATCCTCGCGCCCGTTGGACTGTCCAGGCGTTGCGTCTCGGCGAACATGCATGGTTCCTCCTATTTCGACAGGAGTTTATCTGCCGGCAGATTGCAATGGATAGGGATCGAAGCCCACAGAAATAAATCTTCTCGTGTCCTGTGATTCAGGGTTGCATACTCTCGGCCAAACTGCTTATTTGTTCTCATAATGTTCTAATTGGAGGCGTGGAATGAAGCATTTGCTTCGGGTATTTGCGGTTGTGCTCCTTTCTATCGGGACAGTCGCGAGCGCGGCAGCGCAGGAACACAGCCGGGGGCGCACGCGCTTCATCCTGGCGGCAAGCTGGGAGCCGGCATTTTGCGCGGCGAACCAGAAGAAGGCGGAATGCCGGAACCAGTCTTCGGGCAATTATGACGCCACGAATTTCTCGCTGCATGGTCTCTGGCCGATGCGGCAGGAATATTGCGATATTTCAGATGACTTGAAGCAGGCGGATCGCGGCCGCGACTGGAAGGATCTGCCGGCGGTACAGCTGTCGCAGGACGTCAAGGCGAAGCTGGATAAGGTCATGCCGGGCACACAATCCGGCCTGGAACGGCATGAATGGATCAAGCACGGCACCTGCACGAAGCTCAGCGCCGACCAATATTTTTCCATTGCTGCCGGCCTGATCGCCGAGCTCAATACATCTGCCGTGCGCGATCTTTTCGCCAAGAACATCGGCAAGGAGCTGGATGCGGAAAGCATCAAGGCCGCGTTCGACCAGAGCTTCGGCGAGGATGCCAATGCGCGTATCAAGATGAGCTGCCGCAAGGTCGGTAACGTCAGGATGATCTCTGAACTGACGATCGGCTTGTCTGAAGACGCGATCGATCCGCAGCAGGGCAGCGAGCCGCGGCTTGCAAAGCTGATCCAGGGCGCTGGCAGCACATCGTTCGGCTGCGATCGCGGCGTGGTGGATGCGGCCGGTTTCTAAGCTATTCCGGCTTTTACGACGCGGATAAATGCCCTCGGACAAGGTTTCGCCGTTGCCCGAGGGCCGGGTTTCGCCTACATAGCGGCACAATTCGCAATGTTATCCGCCTGTGGAGTGACCCAAGCTATGGCACGTCAGTTTATTTATCATATGGCCGGACTGAATAAGTCCTATGGCGCCAAGAAGATCCTCGAGAATATCCATCTCTCCTTCTATCCTGACGCCAAGATCGGTATTCTCGGCCCGAACGGCGCTGGTAAGTCGACGGTGCTGCGCATCATGGCCGGCCTCGACAAGGAATATACCGGCGAAGCCTGGCTGGCCGAAGGCGCCACCATCGGGTATCTGGCGCAGGAGCCCCAGCTCGATCCCAACAAGACGGTTTTCGAAAACGTCATGGAAGGCGTTGCCAAGAAAACCGAAATCCTCAATCGCTACAACGAATTGATGATGAACTATTCCGACGAGACGGCGGAAGAGGGCGCCAAGCTTCAGGACATCATCGACAGCCAGAATCTCTGGGATCTGGAAAGTCAGGTCGAGATGGCGATGGAAGCATTGTGCTGCCCGCCGCGCGATGCCGAAGTCACCAGCCTTTCCGGCGGCGAGCGCCGCCGTATCGCGCTTTGCCGCCTGCTTCTCTCTCAGCCGGACCTGCTACTGCTCGACGAACCGACCAACCATCTCGACGCCGAGACCATCGCCTGGCTGGAAAAGCACCTGCGCGACTATCCGGGTGCCGTGATGATGATCACCCACGATCGCTACTTCCTCGACAATGTTACCGGCTGGATTCTCGAACTCGACCGCGGCCGTGGCATTCCCTACGAAGGCAACTATTCCGCCTATCTGCGGGCCAAGGCCAAGCGCATGCAGCAGGAAGCCCGCGAAGAAGCTGGCCGTCAGAAGGCAATCAGCCGCGAACAGGAATGGATCGCCTCCAGCCCCAAGGCCCGTCAAGCCAAGTCCAAGGCGCGTATCAACGCTTACGAACAGCTGGTCGATGCTGCCGAGAATCAGCGTCCCGGTGACGCGCAGATCATCATTCCGGTCAGCGAGCGTCTCGGCCAGGTGGTGATCGAGATGGAGGGCATCACCAAGGGCTTCGAAGGCCGCACGCTGATCAACGATCTGTCGATCAAGCTGCCGCCGGGCGGCATCGTCGGCATCATCGGCCCGAACGGCGCCGGCAAGACGACCCTGTTCAAGATGATCACGGGGCAGGAAAAGCCGGATTCCGGCTCGGTCCGCATCGGCGAGACGGTGCATCTCAGCTATGTCGACCAGAGCCGAGATGCGCTTGACGGCAATAAAACCGTGTGGGAGGAAATCTCCGGCGGCGCCGAAATCATCAAGCTCGGCAAGTTCGACATGAACTCGCGCGCCTATTGCGGCGCCTTTAACTTCAAGGGCGGTGACCAGCAGCAGAAGGTTGGCAATCTCTCCGGCGGTCAGCGCAACCGTGTCCACCTGGCCAAGATGCTGAAGGCTGGCGGCAACGTGCTTCTGCTCGACGAACCCACAAACGACCTTGATACGGAAACGCTGGGAGCGCTGGAAAGCGCGCTCGAAAACTTCGCCGGCTGCGCCATCATCATTAGCCATGATCGCATGTTCCTCGACCGTCTGGCCACGCATATCCTAGCCTTTGAAGGCGAAGGCCATGTCGAATGGTTCGAAGGCAACTTCGAGGATTACGAGCAGGACAAGATCCGCCGTCTCGGCCCCGATGCCCTCAATCCGGGCAGCCAGGCGCACAAGCGGCTTACGCGCTAACCTCTCGGTTTTGCAGTTCGAAAACCCCGGCTTGTTCGGGGTTTTTGTTTGCCCATCCGAGTATCCGGATATTCCGTTTTCGTCAGAAACTAAAAGATTTCCGACGTCGAATTAGCGTCGCGAGCGATTGGCTCTTGCAGATCGCGCTCAAATCACATAAAGATATCTTTATATGTTGATTGGGCATCGAATGACGGATCTGGTGAAACTCGGCTTGGATGAGGTTGTGGACGTGCTGAAGGCGGTCGGCGAGCCGACGCGGCTGCGTCTCCTCGCACTGCTTGCCGCCGGCGACCTGACCGTCACCGATCTTACCGAAATTCTCGGCCAGTCGCAGCCCCGCATCTCGCGGCATCTGAAGCTGCTTGGCGAAGCCGGCCTGATTGATCGTTACCAGGAGGGCGCCTGGGCCTATTTCCGCTTGAAGCAGGAAGGCAAGGCGGTCACGCTTGCCCGCACCCTTCTGCGCCACACAGCCGAGAAGGATGCCGTTCTGTTGCGTGACGGGGAGCGGCTCGCTGCCGTGAAGCGCATCCGTTCCGAGCGTGCGCAGGCCTATTTCAGCCGCAATGCCGCCGAGTGGGACGAGTTGCGCCGCCTGCATGTTGCCGACGAAGATGTCGACAAGGCTTTGATTGAACTTATCGGCCCGCAGCCGATCGATTCGTTTCTCGATCTCGGCACCGGCACCGGCCGGATGCTGCAGCTGTTGGCAGGGCATTATCGGCGTGCAGTCGGCATCGATGCCAGCCGTGACATGCTTGCCGTCGCGCGGGCCAATCTCGACCGCTCCAACATCACGGCCGCTTCGGTGCGCCATGGCGACATTTTCAACCTGCCGCTCGAGCAACAGGATTTCGATCTGATCGCCATCCACCAGGTGCTGCATTTTCTCGATCAGCCGGAGATCGCCGTTGCTGAAGCCGCGCGAATGCTGCGGCCCGGCGGCCGGCTTGTGATCATCGATCTGGCGCCGCACGGGCTTGAGTATTTGCGTGACGAACATGCGCATCTGCGTCTCGGCTTCTCGCATCAGACCATATCGGATTGGCTGAAATTGGCGGGGCTCGATGTCGAGCAGGTGCAGGATCTTCATTCAGGGAAAGAAGGCGGTCAGGCGCTGACAGTCACGATCTGGCTGGCGCGGGACCCGCGGCTGCTGATGGCAGCAGAGCAGGACCGCCAGTCGTCCCCCATTCTTGCCGGGAGAGTTTGATATGTCTTCGAATTCGGAAAACGCCCAGGGCGGCATCCGCATATCCTTCGAGTTCTTTCCGCCGAAATCGGAGGAGGCCGAACAGCAGCTGTGGAACACGGTTGCGGACCTCACCGAATGGGATCCCGAATTCGTCTCGGTCACCTATGGAGCAGGCGGCTCGACCAAGGCGCCGACGCTTTCCGCCGTACGCAAGATGATCCATGAGACGCCGTTCACCACTGCATCGCATCTGACCTGCGTCGGCGCGACGCGCGAGGATACGCACCGGGTGATCGATGAGTTTCTTGCCGCTGGCGTTCGCCGTTTCGTCGCTCTGCGCGGCGATCCTCCGGGCGGCGTTGGCTCCGCTTACCAGCCGCATCCGGGCGGTTACGCCAATGCGGCCGAACTGGTGGCTGCTCTGCGCGAGCGCGGCGACTTCGATATTTCCGTATCGGCCTATCCGGAAAAGCATCCGGAAAGCCGCGATACCGCAGCCGATATCGATATGCTGAAGCGCAAGGCCGATAATGGCGCCGATCGGGCTTTGACACAGTTCTTCTTCGATAATGATGCTTTCGAGCGCTATCATGATCGCGTCCGCGCCGCTGGTATCAAGATCCCGATCGTGCCGGGGATCATGCCCATCCAGAATCTGACGCAGCTGAAGCGTTTTGCCGGTGCCTGCGGCACCAATATTCCGTCCTGGCTGGATGAGCGTTTCGAGGGCACTGATGATCACGCAGAGGAACGTGCCAGGGTCGCCGCCGAGGTCGCTGCCGAGCAGATCGAGGACCTGGTCCGCCGCGGCATTCATGAATTCCATCTCTACACGATGAACCGCTCGCCGCTCGTTTCCGCCGTTCTTGAACGGCTGGGTATTCAGCGCAAGGCGGAGGCGCGCGCCGGCGCTGCCGCGTAAGGCTTAGGTGCACCGCGGCTGCTAATAAAAAAGCGCATATCCATTTCGGATATGCGCTTTTCCAATGGAATCGGTGTTTTGTTAGCTTTCGGAGTTCGATCGTTTGCGAGCTTGCCGAAGTCGTCAGATGAAGAGCATCGTCACGACAAAGGCAAAGGCCGCACCGACCACTAGGACGTTGATGGATCGCGTCAATCCCATGTCTTCCTCCTCAGTCAGCCGGTAAGTTTTATGTCCAAAATGTGTCGCTTGGAAAGGGAATTCGTTGCTGCGATGCGGCACGCGGTTGATCCTACGAATCGCGATTTCGCCACAGGCTGTTGATTTTATGCGGTAATTTCTGCCGATGAGCTCTATAACGGATTATGAATAAATGTTACCAGGCCGTCTGTTTTCGGCAGGAAATGACGTCGGTAACGGTCATGGCGGGGGGCACGTCAGGCATGGGCGCCGCCGCGCCTTAGCCAGGCGTAGGCCCGCCCATCAAGAATAAGCAGGCCGGCGGCAATGAGCATCATGCCGGCAATCTCGGAGAAGCCGAGGCGTTCGCCAAGAAAAAGGAAGCCCAGCAGCATGGCGCTCGGCGGCACCAGCAGCGTGACGAGTGAGGCGTTCGTGGCGCCGGCAAGCGCCATAATGCGAAAATAGAGAATATAGGCGAAGGCTGTCGACAGCAGAGCCAGGCCGAGAATGGCTGCGATTGCCGATGCCGGTGGTATCGCAAGGGTCCAGGGCTGGTCCATGATCAGGGCGAACGGCAACATGATGAGCGAAGAGCCCGTCAATTGACCGGCAGCGACCACTGGCGGCGCAATACCCTTGAAGCGCTTTGCGTAGATTGCCGCAAACCCATAGGAGATCGCCGCGAGGATCGGTAGCAGCAGCGCCCAGAAGGGCACCGAGCCACTATTGCTCAGGCTGGGAGCCAGCAGGACAACCGTGCCGATCAGCCCGGTGAGGCAGCCCGCGAGCTTGGCCGAAGTCAGACGCTCATCGGTCGTCAATTGATTGCCGATCAGGACCGTCCAGATCGGCGTCGTGGCATTGAGGATAGAGGCGAGCCCGGCACCCATCTGCGTTTGACCGAAGAAGATTAAAGTGTGGGGCACGGCATTGTTGATCAGGCCCAGCAGCAGAAATTGCGGCCAGTAGCTCCTTATCGCCTGATAGATACCGAAGCGGCCGGCGAGATAGATATGCAGGGCCGCAGCTGCCAGTGACAATCTCAGGAGGACCAGGGTGAAGGGCGGCACGTGGTGAACGGCAATGCGGGCAAAAAAGAACGAGCCGCCCCAGATAAGCCCGAGCAGTAGTAGCAGGCCCCAGGTGAGTGCATTCATTCGATTATCGTTGGTCATCGCCATTCCTCCCGTTCAGGCATGTCTATGTTAGGAGAGGGGGCGCCTCCACCCGTTTTCTGCATCGGCGGGCGGAATCGGCAGCGGCAAGCAACCTGATGGGATGCGTGCAACAAAAAAGGCGGCCCGCCGGCCGCCTCTTCGATCAGAATATGGAAGGGCTCTCAGAGAGCGTTGAGCAGCGCCGAAGTCGCCCAGCCATCGGCCGGCATGCCCAGGCGGAACTGTTCCTTCTGGATCGCGACACGCGTGCCGGAGCCGAGAATGCCGTCGATCTTGCCGACATCGTAGCCGCGCGCCACGAGCTTCGTCTGAAGCGCCTTCATGTCGACATCGTTCAGGCCCGGCTCGGGCGTACCCTTGTTGTAGGGAGCGGCGCCGGCGAAGCGCGTGGCGAAATAGGCCGCCGAGGTCGTGTAGATGAACGACTGGTTCCATCCGAGATAGGCGTTGTAGTTTGGATAGGTCAGGAAAGCCGGGCCCTTGCGGCCTTGCGGCAGGATGAGGGCGGCCGGCAGCGACGCGAAATTCGTATCGCCATCACGTGGCTTGACGCCAAGCTTGAACCAGTCGCCAGCCGTGAGCGGCCCGCCGATGCCGGATTTCTCCCACGGCAGATTGTCGGGTACCGACACCTCCTGCAACCAGGGCTGGCCGCGCATGAAGCCGAGATGCTGGAGGAATCTCGCCGTGGTCAGAATGACGTCGGGCGCGCTGGTCTTCAGGTTGACGTGGCCGTCGCCATCGCCATCGGTGCCGTAGGCAATGATGTCGGGCGGCAGCATCTGCGTCTGGCCGATTTCGCCGGCCCATGCCCCCGTGGTGGTTGCCGGGTCGACATCGCCGCGCTGTACCAATTCGATCAGCGCAATCAGGCGCGGGCGGAAAAATTCCGGCCGGCGGCAATCGTGGGCGAGGGTGACTAGGGCGTTGCGGGTGTTGAAATTGCCCTGAACGGCGCCGAAGTCGGTTTCCATGGCCCAGAAGGCGGTGATGACGCCGGGAGGAACGCCATAGTCCTTTTCAGCCTTGGCGAAGACGTCGGCATACTGCTTCATCTTCTGGCGGCCGATATCGAGGCGGCCCTGGCTGACGGTGCGCTGCGAAAATTCGAGGAAGGTCTGGCGGAACACGCCCTGGCTGCGGTCCATGGCGAGAACTTTCTGGTCGATCTGCGCGCCGGCCAGCGTCTTGTCGGCGGACGCGGCGTCGGCACCATCGGCAATCGCTTCGGCTTTCACGCCGGCCAGGAAGGCAGCGAGATCACCACCGCAGGCTGGCTTCGGCGTGGCGGCGCTACTTGCGGGCGGCACTGCTGCCGGAGCCGCACTCTGAGCGATCGCAGAGCCGGCCATGGCTGAAGCGAAGATCAACGCGAGCGCGCTGCGTCGAATGGTGTCACGGTCCATGAGCGATCCTCTCTAGTGATAGAATAGGGTCGCTTTCACAGAAGATTGTGACATTAGCAAGAGAGAAGTGGCGTCAGTCTCAAGAATTTCCTTGCTTCTGTACTGCAGCCACCCAGCTGTGCCAATTTTGCTCGGAACCGGCAAAGACATTGATATCCGTCGGGCCCTTGATGCCGGGAATGATACCTGTTGAGGTATATTGCCAGAAAGCCCAGCTGCGGTCCGCGTAAATCTCTTTGGGATGTTTTGCGACCGAGCGAACCCAGAAGTGATAGTCCTTGAAGTAGCCGACAAGGTTCTGCCGGTGGAAATCGACCGATGTGTAGATGATCGGGCGCTTGCCATAATAGGCTTGGAGGCGATCCATGAACCGCTTGATTTCCGTTCGCACCGTTTCGGGGTCCGGTCTGGTCTTGCAGGTCGGGGAGCCGGGGTTCCATTCGACGTCGACGACAGGTGGAAGCGCCGTGGCATCCTTCGGCACGTTGCGGATAAACCAATCGGCCTGTTCGTCGGCGGTGGAGCAGAAATAGAAGAAATGATAGGGCGCATGCAGAAGTCCTGCGGCGCTCGCTTCATTCCAATATTCGGTGAAGCGCGGGTCGATCCGGTCCTTGCCTTCCGTCGCCTTGATGAAGACGAAGGCAACGCCGGAGCCCTTGACGGTTTTCCAATCGATATCGCCCTGCCATTTGGAGATATCGATGCCGTGGATGGGGTGGCGTTCCGGATGATCGCGACCGAAATCCTGCGGCTTGGTATCGCTGAACCTGGTTTTAGGTAGGGACGTTGTCGAAAGGGCGTCATAGCCCGTCGTGCAGCCATTCAAGAAAAGGGCGAGCGGCAGTAGGCATGCCAGAAGCCGGCGCATGGGTATCCTGTTATGGCGCGAGTGATCTTGCTGCCCCAAGACTTGGCTTCCGTAATATGGTCCCCGAGAATCCGAAAGAGCGGCAGACCATACTGTTGCCAGCTGGTCTTGCCACTTTATTCACCATATCAACGTAAAAAATGCGTTATCTTCAAGCAAATTCTTATGCTTGATAGCTTCCGGCCTGCGATTTAGCGCTAAAAGCAGCCGTTGCTCAAGCTTGCTTGGCGACCACGGCTCGCCAGGCATAACCCCGCCCGATCTTTTCGGTCTTGAGAGACATGCCGCGCGCCTGCGCCTTTTCCTCCAGCACGGTGAGGAGATCGGCACGCGGGGTGACGTGAAATTTCCTCAGCCACCCCTTGAGAAGGGCCTGGAACCAGCCCGGCAAGCCTTCCTGCTGGCCGAAATCGACGATGTGGAGTTCACCGCCGGGCGCGACGGCATCGAGCGACGCATCGATAGCGTTTTTCCAGTCGGGGATCATCGACAACGCGTAGGAAACCATCACGCGGTCGAAACCATCGACATTGAAGTCGGCGGATGAAAAGGCGGTGGCGTCGGCGACGCGAAAATCCGGCATCTGCTTCAGGCCGCGAAAATTCCGGCGCGCGGAAATCAGCATCTCCTGCGAGATGTCCAGGCCATAGAGCCTTGCGGAAGGGAAGGTCCGATAGGCCAGCAGCATGTTGCGCCCTGTGCCGCAACCGACTTCGAGCAGCGAGCCGCCGACGGGCACGTTGAGGTGCGCTATCGTGCGGTCGCGTCCGAAGAGGTAATACTTGCGGGTCAGATCGTAGATATGACGCTGATAACGGTAGATGCCGTCCATCAGCCTGGCATGGTTTTTGGAACTGGTCTCTATGCCGGTATCCGCCTGGCTCACGCTTTTTTCCCGTAGATATGGAAGCCGCCGTAGATGGCAGAACGGTCGAGCGCATTAAGCTCTTGCGAACGCTCTTCGAAATAGACCCACTGATCGCGGATTGCCGGAGAAAGACGGCCTTCGATGATGCTCTTTTCGGCTGCCGTGCGGAAGATGACGCGGGCGCCTTCGCGCGCCGTGCGGGTAATTTCCGCCCAGAGGCTGTTGAGCTGCTCGTCGGTCATCCAATCCTGCGCATCGAGCAGGATGTAGCGGTCGCGAGAGGCGGCCGGCTTCGAGGCAAGAAGCTCGGTGAAGTTGGCGTGGTGCACGTCGACGCGATCGGCATTGGCGCGGATTGCGGCATAATGCTCGGGCTTCAGATAGGTGGGCAGCGGGCCCTGATGCTGACCTGCATAGCGGCGCGCGAAGGCCTGCCACGCAAAATAATTGTCGCGCATCGGAAAATGACAGGCGAGCTTTTCCAGGCGGTGCTTGAGTACGGCCGAGATGGAATCGTCGCCGGCAAGGCTTGCAAGTTCGTCATATTGCTGCGGCGGGATGCCGAGACCGAAGAGCGAGCTCTTGCGGCCGAGCAGCCAGCGAACCGCCCGCCGATCGAAGATCGGAGCGATTTCGTTTTCGAAGAACTGACGCTGTTCGCGCAGCGTGCGGGCTTCCGTCATCTTGGCGAGCCGGACGCCATGCAGGCGCGCGAGCACATGGGCTGCGCCGATGAAGCGGCCGAGCAGGCCGGTCTTGTAGATGTTGCGGTTGAAGACCGTAACGCGGCGGCGGCCGTAAAGATCGCGGCCATCCCAATAGGAAGCGGTGGCTGCATCCAGTCGTGGCGCGATGTGCAGGTCGTAGGCCTGGCTGTTTGAGGCAGCATCCGGCGTCGCAAAGAAGCGCACCAGATCGGAATGGCCGGGTAGCAGCCGGAAGGCTGCGAGCTTCAGCTTGTTCAGCGCGATGTGATGACGGTTGAGATCGACGACATCGATCGAGGCTGGGCTCTGGGAGAGGTAGGCGAGCATGTTGCAGCCGCCGGAGCCGATGGTGACGATGCGGTGATGCGGCTGAAGCTCCATCGCCTGCATGTCGACATCCGGATCCTCCCAGATCTGCGGGTAGACGAGGCCGGAAAAGAGCATCCCGAAGAGGCGCTCGGAGAGGCCCGCCTTGGAGAGTGCCTTATGCTGCAGCAGAGCGTCCTTGAGTTTCCGGTTCTTCTGGAGACCGGCATCCGGGGCGAATTCCGTCATCTGAGTCTTGTTACCGTTTTTTAAGGTTCTGGGCGTGTAACCCGGCAATGCTACAGTCTGATGACGCAGACTGTTGGAATATCCGGCGGAAATGCGCTGTTGCACATATTTCAGGAACCCAGATGGCGATGGGGCTTTCTTCTTGCACCGTTTCCTGATTGTCTCCGCCTACCTTCTGGAGGGTATGTGACATGCGTTTGATTTCGAGAGTGATCGTGGCACTTGTTGTTTTGCTGCTGATCATTGTCGCAGTTGGAGCCGTGTGGCTTTCCGTTTCGCCGCCGGAACTGCTGAAGGTCGGCGATGGCTATGCCGCCAAGATTGTCTGCTCGAACACATTCGTCGCCAAGCGGGACCCAGCCCAGGTGCTGGCTGACGATGTACAGGCTCCCGGAAATCCAGCGCTGAAGCTCATTCAGGTTTCTGTCGATCGGGACGAGGGCGTGGTCAGGGCGCGTTTCCTCGGGATGTTCGCGCCGAACTATGCTCTGTATCGCGGGGCGCTCGGCTGCACGACGGTGCCGGATGGCGATCTGCAGGCCGCGCGCAGTGCCGTCTTCCTGAACAAGCTCAAGTCTCCGAAGAACGATGCGCTTTGGCCGGATGGGGATACCGTCAATCTCGCTGAGGGCGAGGAGGGCACCAAGCTTGCCAATATCGTGGCGAATCCCGATCTGGCTGGCCCGGCCATGCGTACCGTCGTCGTGGTGAAGGATGGGCATATCGTCGCCGAAGCCTATGGTGACGGCTTCAGCAAGGCTACTCCGCTGATCGGCTGGTCCATGACCAAGACAGTCAATGCCGCCATCATCGGCCGCCTCATGCTGGCTGGCCGCATGTCGTTCGATGACAAAAACCTGCTTCCGCAATGGGGCGCCGATGCGCGCAAGGAGATCAAGCTCAGCGATCTTCTTGCCATGGAGAGCGGCCTTGCCTTCAACGAGTCCTACGGCAGCGTTTCCGATGTGACCCGCATGCTCTATCTTGATCCGGATACGACGAATATTGCCGCTAACGCGCGTCAGGTGGCAGCGCCTGGAGAACGTTTCAGCTATTCGAGCGGCACGGGGATATTGCTTTCGCGGCTCTGGATGAACCGGCTTCCGAACCTGAGCGCTGCGATATCCTATCCCCGCGAGGCGCTTTTCGGGCCGCTCGGCATGCATAGCGCGGTTTTCGAAGCCGATGAGCGCGGAACCTATGTCGGCAGCTCGTATCTCTATGCCAACGCGCGCGATTGGGCGCGCTTCGGGCAGTTTCTGCTTCAGGATGGCGTCTGGAAGGGGAGCCGTCTGTTGCCGGAGGGCTTCGTGGGCGCCATGCGCACGCCGACGACGGCGTCCGAAGGCGTCTACTCACAGGTTCAGGCCTGGCTCGCAGGCCCTGGCGGCTCGAATGCGCAGTTCGGCTTGCCGGCGGATACGTTCTGGCTGAGCGGCCACGATGGCCAGATCGTCGCTATCGTTCCTTCAGCCAATCTGGTCGTGGTTCGCATGGGGCTGACACCATCCTGGGCCGGCTATCGGCCGCAAATCCTGGTGAAACGGATCATGGATGTGATAAAGCCGGCCACAAACTAGCCGGCTTTCAAAATGTTTCGCTGAAATCAGTATCAGTAATTGCCGTTGGCGACGTCCGACAGACCCTTGCGCTTGGCATCATAGTAATAGCCACGGGCGTAGA
Source organism: Rhizobium freirei PRF 81 (assembly GCF_000359745.1). Taxonomy (GTDB): domain Bacteria; phylum Pseudomonadota; class Alphaproteobacteria; order Rhizobiales; family Rhizobiaceae; genus Rhizobium; species Rhizobium freirei. The sequence goes on along the minus strand of NZ_AQHN01000055.1, from coordinate 159,102 downwards.
GCTGGACGGCGTTGGCTTCCTTGTTCTGAGCCTTGCTATCCGCCGTCATCCACGCGCCGCGCAGATATTTGGCGGCATATTTGATGTTGGTTTCGGCATCGAGCAGACCGGACGGCGGGCCTTCATAGCCCATCGACTTGGCCGTATTGTATTTGATCTGCATCAGGCCGAAATAGCCCGCCCGGTTGTAGGCCTTCGGATTATAGCGGCTTTCGCGGTGAACGACGCGATGGATCAGTGATTCCGGGATCTCGTAAAGCTTGGCGTATTTCTGGATCAGCTTCGAGACGTAGCCCTTTTGCTCTGCGGGAGCGTCGGAATCATAATTCTGAGTGGTCATGACGGCCGGCACGACAGTCGGCCCGGTGCTGTCGAAGTTGAAGTCGTAGTGCGCGCGGTTATCGGTATAGCGCAAAGCACCGATCTGCGCCGGCGTTGCGAAGGCAACTTCGGTTTGCGCAGCCGGATCTGGCCTCGGGGTCGGCACGGCGACCTGGATGGCAGCCACGTCCGACGTCATCGGGATCGTCGGTTCCGCCTGCGCGACGGGGCCGGAAACCGGCATCATCGCAGCATCGCCAGGACGCGCCGGGTTCGGCATCGGAATTGCAACGACGGAAGGAACGAGCGGCACATCGGAGGCGGCATAGGCAGCCGCGGCCGTCGTATTGGCCGCAGGCGCGCCCGTCGCGGCGGCGATGGCAACGCTTGCCCCATTTGCAGCGTTCGCCGCTGCTGCCGTCGGCTGGCTGAAGCGGGACTGTGCGGCATCGATCTGCTGCTGGTTGACCGTGCCGGCGGCAACGCGGCCGGATTTTGTCATTGCCACCTGTTGCGGCAGCTGCGGCCCGATGAAACCCGGTGCTACTGCTGCCATTGCTACGCCGCCTGCGGGCGCGGCGGCGCCAGTTGCGGTCGGGGTCGTATTCGGATGCGGCACGTTGGTGTGTGCCGACGGGAGTTCTGCCTGAGACGTCTGCTGCTGCTGAGTGCTTGCACACCCGGCGAGAGCGCCGCACATCATTGCCGATAAGGCAACGCTGCGCTTCAGGCTGGGAAATCCGATCGCTACCATTCTGTCACTTTCGAAAAAACCAAACCTAATTTGCGATGCAAATCGGTCACAGGACCTCACAATTCGGTCACAGGATCGATAAAATTATGAATCCCCATTAACCTATCCGTGATCGCGCCGCAACCCTGGACGGCGTCAAGCCGCCATTCGGCGGTATCCCGCGGTCACTGCGCCGGCTGCAATCAACAGGGTTCCGCCGGTTCGGTTGACGGCGCGTTGCACGCTTGCCTTGCGGATAAAGCCGCGCGCCATGTCGGCGACAAAGACGTAAATCAGCGAATTCAATGCCGCCAGAGTGAGGAAAGTTGCCTCCAAAATAAGCGTTTGCTGAAGAAATGGCTTCGACATGTCGAGGAATTGCGGCACGAAAGCGATGAAGAAGACGATGCTCTTCGGGTTAAGCGCCGTTACAACATAGGCGTGCAACATAATCTTTAACGGTTTTTCCTCGGGAAGGTTGTCATTATCTCCCATCGGGCCGGTCACGATCGGGGCTCGCCAGAGCTTGATTCCAAGGAAGATGAGATAGGCTGCGCCGATCAGCTTAAGAATCGTGAACAAGCTCGCCGAAGCGGCGAGGAGGGCGCCCAGGCCGGCCAGAGAAGCGGTCATTGCCGTGAAGTCGCCGAGCGTGACGCCGGTGACGGTCGCCAGCGCTGTTTTGCGGCCATGGCCAAGCGCGTATGAGATGACAAGGAGAATGGTCGGCCCCGGTATGGCCAGCATAATGCAGGATGCGGCGGCGAAAGCGAGCCAGGTTTCGATGGACATGGAATCCTCCCCTATTCCTTTTTCGCCGCCAGCAAAGACACCGGATTGACGATCCGTCAATCCGGTTGACCACAGATCAGTCCGATTGATCGCGGATCAATCAGGCTTGTGTGTATTTCTGCCCGATGCGATCCATCACCTCGGCGAACCAGGGTGCCGAGATATCGAATGCCTTTCCGCCCTTGATCCGGGGGAATTCGATGACGCGCAGCTTGCCGCCCTGGCCTTCATCATGGCCGGTGACGCCGGACACCTTGTTGAGGGCGCTTTCGACTGCGAGGTCGACCATACCCTGGATCAGGCGGAGATCATCGCCGTTTGCCGGTGCTGAGCGGGCGAAATAACCTGATTTCTGCACCATGGAGCGCTCGGCGCCGATGATCGAGGCAAACTGCTTCTGGAACCAGCCGCCGACATTGATGGTGTCGATCTTCACATGGCCGAAGGCGTCGCGCTTGATGGTTTCGCCGGCGGCTTCGCGCTCGGAGACGATGGCGTCGAGGGCCGCACCTTCCGATACGAACAGCGTCACCTGGCCGGTCTTCTCCATGATTTTCCGCAGGCGCTCGCCTTCTGCCTCGATATTGAAGGCCATTTCCGGCAGATAGAGGCCGTCGATGCTTTTCATCGCGGCATTCATCATGAAGCCTTCGACATATTCGTTGGCGCTGGTCTTCTGGATATAGGCGCGGGCGGTCGCCGCCGTCAGCCAGCCACAGTGGCGACCCATGACCTCATGGATGACCAGAGTGCGCGGCGCGGCCGTCTGTTCGTTGCTGACATTGTCGAAGAAATCCGCGCCGACTTCGGCTGCCGTCCAGGCGCCGAGAGACTGGCGGATCGGCACGACGTCGTTGTCGACCGTTTTCGGCAGGCCGACGACGGTCAGGTCATAGCCGTTGGCGCCAAGATAGGCGGCGAGATCGGCCGCGGTCGTATTGGTGTCGTCACCGCCGATCGTGTGAAGAATGGTGATGCCATCGGCTGCGAGGCGTTCGGCTGCGACGCGCAGCGGGTTTTCGCCTTCCTTGACCAGGCCGCGCTTCACGCAGTCGGCGGCATTGGTGAGCTTGACGCGGCTGTTGCCGATCGGCGAGCCGCCGTAGCGGTGCAGAAGGTGGGCGCGCTCGCGCATGGCCGGCGTCACCCCGATGCTGTCAGCCAGCAAAACTCCCTGGTAGCCAGAACGATAGGCAATGATGTCGATCTCCGGCGCCACGTCGGTATAGCGCTGGATCAGCCCGCCAACCGCGGAAGAAAGGCAGGGCGCCAATCCGCCGGCTGTGAGCATTGCGACTTTCTGTTTGGCCATGGAGATCCTCCTTGCAGTCAAGCTGCTTCATTTCGATGGTTACCGACGGAATGGATGCGACAGGCGGGCATGGCTGTAAAGTAAAGAATTTAAGAAATCCGCGGTTTGTTCCGCCACCAAGGCTCGGTCGGGCTGTGTTCGCGCTCGGCCGCAGAGGCAAGCCGGATACACGTCATCATTACCAAATTGTGAAAAGTGTTTTCGGCTGTGCGACGAATGGACGGCTTGCAATGGCGGGCATTATTTGGTCAAGGTGTTCCATAGTTTATGAGGGCCTGCGGAACCGCTTATGTCGTTTTGGGAAAAATTGCTGAATGCTATTGGTAGCACCGCTGGCAATGCCCTGTCGGCGGTGGTCGAGGCCATTCGTACCGTGTTCGAGGGCGATCCGGAGACCCGCCGCAAGGTGGCCTTTTCCGTCGCGATCATCGCGCTTTCCGCCAAGATGGCGAAGGCCGACGGCATTGTGACCGAAAACGAGGTCAACGCGTTTCGTGAGATTTTCGAATTTCCGCCGGACCAGGCCAAGAATGTCGCCCGTCTTTATAATCTGGCACGACAGGACGTAGCGGGCTATGAAGCCTATGCGGAGCGGCTGTCGACGCTTTGCGAGACCTGCACCAAGAATTGCCCTGTACTGGAAGACGTGCTCGACGGCCTATTCCATATCGCCAAGGCGGACGGTCTGATCCATGAAAAGGAAATGGATTTCCTGCAGCACGTCGCCCAGATATTCCATATGAGCGAGGAGCGGTTCGATCAGATCATGGCGCGGCATGTGAGCGCCGGTGGCCGCGATCCCTACAAGGTGCTGGGTGTTTCGCGACAGGATGATTTTACGACCATCCGCCGCCGCTACCATGGTCTCGTTTATGAGAATCATCCGGATCGCCTCGTATCGCGCGGCGTGCCGGAAGAGTTCCATGCCATTGCCAATGAGCGCATGGCAGCTTTGAATGCGGCTTATGCCGAGATCGAGAAAGAACGCCGCGCAGCATGAATGCATTTAAGGCCGATTTCGCACGCGCGAGCGTGCAGCCGTCGCCGAACCATGGCGAACGACGGGATGGGCGTCGGCCTGACATCATCCTTCTGCACTATACGGGCATGGGCACGGCAGAAGGAGCGCTCGATTGGCTCTGTCGGCCGGAGAGCCAGGTGTCGAGCCACTACTTCGTTTTCGAGGACGGACGCATCGTCCAGCTCGTTCCCGAGGAGCGGCGCGCCTGGCATGCGGGCAAGAGTTCGTGGCATGGCGACACAGACATCAACTCACGGTCGATCGGCATTGAAATAGCCAATGCCGGCCATCCCGGCGGATTGCCTGAATTTCCTGATGCGCAGATCGAAGCGGTGATCGAACTGTGTCGCGATTGCGGCCAACGCTGGGCAATCGCGCCGGAACGGGTGCTTGGGCACTCCGATGTAGCCCCCGTGCGCAAGGTCGATCCGGGTGAAAAATTCCCCTGGGCGCGGCTTGCTGCGGCGGGTGTCGGGCACTGGGTTGAGCCGGCTGCCATTACCGGCGGGCGCTTCTTCCAGAAGGGCGATGTTGGGCAGCCGATAGAGGCCTTGCAGTCCATGCTCTCGCTCTATGGATATGGAACTGAAATCACAGGCGAATTTTCGGAGAAGCTGAAGGGCGACGTCGAGACTTTCCAGCGCCATTTTCGCCCCGAGCGCGTCGACGGCATCGCCGATTTTTCCACGATCGATACGCTCCATCGTCTTCTGTCCGCATTGCCTCGCTTTTCATAAGGGCGCGGTTGCCGGCGGCGATATCCATAGCCGGCTATAGTCCATAAAGCACGTAACTCGCTGCTATGCCACAGCTTTTCCCTATTATCTCCGCATTACATTGGTCTAACGGCGCTCGCTGAACGGCGGCCGCGCCGTCTGGTTTGTGTGTCGCGCGGCCGTAGACGACAAATGGGGACTGTGCACTCCGGTGGCTTTTTTTGCCTCCAACCGGACGGATGGCTTGTGGCTGTCCGCAGTCCCGCGCCTGGAGACAAAAGACTACATGAAAAATTTGATTGTTGCGGCTGCAGCGTGCCTGGGCATGCTGCTGGCGGGGTATAATTGTGCCTTTGCGGGACAGCGTGATGCAAAACAGCGAACGGTCCCCCTCAAGACCGTCAGCCGCACCACCGGCTTTCCAACGCCCAATGTTCCAGCCGAAATGCGTAGCGCCGAAGATTCCTTCGTCCGGCAAAATCGCTACTCCGTGCTGATTACCAAATATGCCAAGCAGAACGGCGTGTCGGTCGATCTGGCGAAGGCCGTCATTCAGATCGAAAGCAACTTCAATCCAAAAACGCACGGAAGCGCCGGAGAAATCGGCCTGATGCAGATCAAGCCGGCAACGGCCCGGCTGATGGGCTATTCGGGTCGTGCCAAGGGGCTCTACGATCCCGAGACGAACATCAAGTTCGGCATGAAATATCTAGCCATGGCGCAGAACCTCGGCGGTGGCCCAACCTGCAACACCATCCTCAAATACAATGCCGGTCATGGTGCCACGCGCATGAACCCGGTTTCGAAGCGGTATTGCGGCAAGGTCTTGGCGCTTCTGAACTGACGCCATGCTTCAGGTAACGGGTAGGGCGGAATCGTTTTCCGTGTTATCGAACGACCATCATTTGCGAGGGTCGTAGCATGGTAGCGGATTTCAGGTTCATCGTCGTTGGGCGCGGTATGATGGGGGCGGCTGCCGCCCGTCATCTCGCCAGGCAAACGGACGGCATTGCCGTCATCGGGCCTGATGAACCGGAGAATCGCAACAGCCATGAGGGCGTCTTCGGCAGCCACTATGACGAGGGCCGCATTACGCGGACGATCGATCCGGACCAGGATTGGGCACGCCTCGCAAATCGTTCGATCAGCCGCTATGCGGAAATCGAACGGGATAGCGGCATCCAGTTCTATGCGCCCGTTGGCTGCCTCGTCACCGGCCCGAAGCGGGGAAGCGAAACCACTTACGTCGGCGATGTCGTCGAAGCAGCCGAGCGGCTCGGCGTTCGGACCGATATCCTCGATGATGCAGGGCTCAAGGCGAAGTTTCCCTTCTTCTCCTTTGCATCGGGAAGCGAAGGCGTGTTTGAACCGCAAGGTGCAGGCCATATCAGCCCGCGCCGGCTGGTAAAGGCGCAGTCGCAGCTGGCGGAAGAGGCCGGCGCGAGGGTGATCAAGCAGACTGCTCTGTCGATCCGCGGCGCGGACGGCCTCGCCGTTGTCACGACCGCCGAGGGCGAGACTTTCAGCGCCGAAAAAGTGCTGCTGGCGGCCGGCGGTTTTTCCATTGCGGAGAATCTCTTGCCGCGACCCGTTGAGATGAAGGTTTATGGCCGCACGGTCACTTTCTTCGAGGTCAGCGAAACCGAGGCCGAAGCCCTTTCTGGCATGCCGTCGCTGATATCGGTGAAGCCCGATGATGTCGACAGCATCTACATGCTGCCGCCGATCCGTTATCCGGACGGCAAGTATTACATCAAGATCGGTGGTGATCCGGACGATCTTCAGTTCGAGACCGAGGCGGAGTTGCGGGCCTGGTTCCGGACCGCCGGTCGCGACAAGGCGCGCGAACATCTGGTGCGGATATTCCATGATCTCGTTCCCGGCGTGAAGCGGGTGCCGTCTTTCACCAATTCGTGCGTCGTCTCCTATTCGCCATCAGGCTATCCCATGATCGGATATACGTCCTCGCGGCGTGTGGCGGTTCTGACGGGCGGTTGCGGCATGGCTGCCAAGAGCTCCGATGAGATCGGTCGGCTGGGAGCCGAGCTTCTGCTCGCAGGTCGAATCAAGGACGAAGGCTACAGCACGGATTTCTCAGCGTATTTCCGCAGCTGACATAAGGCCGGGGCAAAGCCGCATATTTCGGTGGCAATTGCCTGAAGTCTCGGTTAATGAGCCAGTGCCAGTTGGCCGGGCAGCCGCGCTTCATCAATGCCGAAAGGCGATGGGGTGAGGAAAGTCCGGGCTCCACGGAAACACGGTGCCGGATAACGTCCGGCGAGGGCAACCTCAGGGAAAGTGCCACAGAAAGCAAACCGCCCGGTCTTGCGACCGGGTAAGGGTGAAAGGGTGGGGTAAGAGCCCACCGCGTCTCTGGAAACAGCGACGGCACGGAAAACCCCACCGGGAGCAAAACCGAATAGGGATGACGCGGAGCGCGCAAGCGCTCCAGCCTGTTTCCGGGCCGGTCATCCGGGTGGGTTGCAAGAGGCGTCGCGCAAGCGCCGTCCCAGATGAATGGCTGCCACGTTCCGGCCTCGGCCGGAGCCATACAGAACCCGGCTTACAGGCCAACTGGCAAATCAACGCCCCCCTTCCGCAAGGGCGCTTTTCACTCCCTCAAAACGGTTTCGGGAGCCTTCGGATACCCTGATTTTCCGGGGGTTTCCATTGTTGCGGGCGAGAGTTTTCGCCTGTGAAAACAATCCGTTTCGGGGCGCCCGCTGAAGGTGATCCTAACCTTTCGTTAAACTTAACGGCTTATGAATATTCGAGCTGTTGCCATGGCTGACGTGGCTTCATCCCATTGACGCCCATATGGTCCCATGGTATCCCAAACGAACACTGCATACGGGCAAATCAGAGCCCAATCATCGCAAGGCCATGAATGCTCCCGTTCTGGGGGTGTGGAAGGGGTGTCTGCTCCTTCGGTTTGCGAAGCTGTGTCCGATTTTGACTGTGTCTGCGAGTGTGTGATTGCTCGTGGATCATGGGGGACGGGTGTTCCGCGTCATGAGCCGCTTCCTGTCAAATGCGACCAACCGGATCGATGCCAAGGGGCGGGTCTCCGTGCCGGCGGCGTTTCGTTCCGTGCTGGCCGAGCGCAATATCCAGGAACTGTATTGCTTCCAGGATTTTGTGTTTCCGGCGATCAGCGTCGGCGGTCTCGATCTGCTCGATCGCTTCGAGCGGCAGATTGCGGCGGACGATCCTTTTTCGCCGGCGGCGAACCAGATGTCGCTCCTCATTCATGGGGGCGGGGTCTTCATGAAGCTCGACGCGGAAGGGCGGCTGATGGTCACGGATTTCATCCGCGACTTCACCGGAATTTCAGGCGAAGTGACCTTTGTCGGTCGGGCGGATCATTTTCAACTGTGGCGACCGGAGGCCTTTCTGGCTTTGCAGGCGCAGGCACGAGAGGAGCGCAGGCTGGCGGGCAGGCGCTCGGAATAGAGCGGGGAAGCGGAATGGCGGCGAATTCAGGCGGAAGTTCTTCTGATGCCGGTGGCGGACCGATTCGTCACATTCCGGTTCTCCTTTCCGAAGTGCTCGAGGCGCTGGCTCCTGCGGCTGGAAAAATCATTCTCGACGGAACGTTCGGCGCTGGCGGCTATACTTCGGCCATTCTGGCTGCTGGTGCCGATGTGATCGCGCTCGATCGCGATCCGACGGCGATTTCGGCCGGGCAGGCGATGGTTGCGGCTCATGGGGGGCGGCTCAAGCTCATTCAGTCGCAGTTCTCTCAGCTCTCCGATCATGCGCCCGTCGAAGGCCTCGATGGCGTCGTGCTCGATATTGGCGTCTCCTCCATGCAGATCGATGAGGCGGAGCGCGGTTTTTCCTTCAACAAGAACGGCCCGCTGGACATGCGCATGTCGACAAGCGGCGTGTCGGCCGCCGATGTCGTCAATCGCGCCAAGCTGGCGGATCTCATTCGGATCTTCGCCTTCCTGGGAGAGGAAAAGCAGGCGCCGCGGATTGCGCATGCCATCGAAAAGCGGCGTGCCGAGGCTCCCTTCGTGACCACTCGCGATCTTGCCGGCCTGATCGAGATCGTGACGCCGCGAAAGGCCAAGGACAAGATCCATCCTGCCACGCGCGTCTTCCAGGCATTGCGCATCTTCGTCAACGACGAACTCGGCGAGCTGGCGCAGGCGCTGTTTGCCGCCGAGCGCGCGCTCAAGCCGGGTGGGCGCCTTGTCGTCGTAACCTTCCATTCCCTGGAGGACCGGATCGTCAAAAAGTTCTTTGCCGATCGCTCCGGTCGCGCTGCCGGATCCCGTCATATGCCGATGGTGCATGAGCGGGCGGCAACCTTCGATCCCATCGGTAAGTCGATGGTTTCGGCCAGCGATGCTGAGGCGGAAGCCAATCCGCGGGCGCGCTCGGCCAAATTGCGCGCGGGCCTTCGCACGACGGCACCCGCCGAAGCCGCCGATCTCTCGATCTTCGATCTGCCCAATCTCGCCAGTCTCGGAAAGCTCGGAGGTTGATATGCTGAAGACTTTTGACATCGTGCTGATTGGCGTCATGACGGCGATGGCCAGCGTGACCTATACGATCAAGCACCGAGCCGAGCTGAAGCTGGAAGAGGTTCGCCGTCTCGAGGCCGATATCAAGCTCGAGAAAGACACGATCGAACTCCTCAAGGCCGACTGGGCCCTGGTCTCACAGCCGAACCGCCTTGAGCGTCTGGTCAACAATTACAGCAAAGAGCTTCAGCTGCAGCCGACCCTTTCGACGTCCATCGTTCAGCCGAGCGAGCTGCCGATGCTGCGCTCGCAGGTGCCGCCGCCGATCGTGGCGGATGCGAAGGATAGCGGCAAGGGCGGCAAGCCGGCCGGCTCCAAGGGGAATGCCGCCGCCGCCTCCAAGAATGGCGATACGACCGACGCGCTGATCAGGAAGGCCATCGCCGACGTCGCGTCCGCTCCGGCGCCGCGGTCCAAGGCGCCCGCCTTGGTCAAGCGCAAGAAACCGGAAATCGATAACATCGCAACGGGATCGGTGGCCGAATAATGTCTTTCCTTTCTCGCATCATGGTCTTGAAGAGCAAGGCGCATTTCTCCACCGACGGCAACAATCGACCGAGCGATGGTTTTTCCCGTTCGCGGTTCGAAGGAGCGCGCAAGCGCAAGGCCAATCAGGCCAAAAGCCGCGTTGTTTTGCTGGTGGGTAGCTTCATTGCTATCTATTGCGTGATCGGCGGCCGGCTCGCACAGTTCGCCATGACGCCGCCAGACACCACCTCCAGCATTCTGCCGCCGGATCGCCTGATGGCCTCGCGCCCGGATATCGTCGACCGCAATGGCGCTCTGCTGGCGACCGACATCCGTACCGTCTCTCTGTTTGCCGAGCCGAACAAGATCATCGATCCCGATGAAGCGGTCGAAGAGCTGCGCAAGGTCCTGCCGGATCTCGATGCGAAATCCACTTACAGGAAGCTTGCTGCCAAAAACTCGCATTTTGCCTGGCTGCGCCGGCAGCTGACGCCGAAGCAGCAGAGCCAGATCCTGGCGCTCGGCATCCCCGGCATCGGCTTTCGCCCGGAGAAGCGCCGTTTCTATCCAGGCGGCACGACCGCGCCGCATATTCTCGGCTACGTCAATATCGACAATCGCGGCGTTGCCGGGATGGAGAAATATATCGACAATCAGGGCCTCGCCGATCTGGCAGCCGCCGGCATGACCAATGACCAGCCGCTGCAGCCGGTGAAGCTTTCGATCGATCTGCGTGTGCAGGGCATTGTCCGCGACGCGGTCGTCAACGCCGTCAAGAACTTCCAGGCGAAGGGTGCCGGCGCGGCAGTGATCGACGTGCACACAGGCGAGGTGCTGGGCATGGCCTCGGCTCCCGACTTCGATCCGAATTATCCGAACGAAGGCGCCAGCGAGGGATGGCTCAATCGCATGACGAACGGCACGTTCGAAATGGGATCGACCTTCAAGACCTTCACGATGGCGATGGCGCTCGATTCCGGCAAGATCAGCCTGCGCGATGCCTTCGATGCGACGAATCCGATCCGCATCGGCGGCTTCACCATTCACGACTTCCATGGCCAGCGCCGCGTGCTGAGCGTTCCTGAAATCTTCCAGTATTCTTCCAACATCGGTACGGCGAAGATCGCCGATCTCGTCGGGATCGACGCGCACAAGGAATTTGTGACGCGCCTGGGCCTGCTCAACAAGATGGATACCGAGTTGCCGGAGGTGAAGGCGCCGAGCCAGCCTCGCGTCTGGAAGAAGATCAACTCGATTACCATTTCCTTCGGCCACGGCGTCTCGACTACGCCATTGCAGACCGCGGTTGCGGCGGCAGCCTTGGTCAATGGTGGCAAGCTGATCGAGCCGACCTTCCTGCCGCGCACGCGTGACCAAGCCGATGCGATAGCAAAGATGGTGGTCAAGAAGAGCACCAGTGACGACGTTCGTTACCTGCTCGAATTTAACGGCACTCGTGGCTCCGGCCGCAACGCCCGCGTTCCCGGCTATAATGTCGGCAGCAAGACCGGCACGGCCGACAAGGTCGTCAACGGGCGCTATTCGCATACGCTGAACTTCAACAGCTTCCTGGCGGCGTTCCCGATCGACAATCCGCAATATATGGTCATGACCTTCATCGACGAGCCGAAGAGCGGCGAGCGCGGCGGCGGCACGATCTCGGCCTTTACGGCGTTGCCGATCGCCCGCGACATCATCGCCAGGGCTGCGCCCATCCTCGGAGTACAACCCAGCTTTGGAAAAGATAACTCGGCCTTGCTGGCGTCTTATTAAGCGTGAAAGAATACACGGGTCGATTCGCGAGAGGGTGGATTGATCAAGAGCGAAAAGTACATTCGATGAAACTGCGGGATATTGCCGGAGATGGATTTCCGGAACTCAACACACAGATTGACGGAGCGGTTGGCGATCTCGAGATAACAGGGATTTGTGCCGATAGCCGACAGGTAGCGCCGGGCATGGCCTTTGTTGCCGTTGCCGGAACGAAGGCTGATGGTGCAAGCTTCATTGCCGATGCCGTTTCACGCGGAGCCTCCGTCATCGTTGCAGGCCCCGGGGCCACCGCCAACGGCGTGCCTGTGCTGCGGGTATCCGAGCCGCGCCGGTTTCTTGCGATTGCCGCCTCCCGTTTCTCCGGACGTCAGCCGGAGACCATGGTTGCTGTGACCGGCACCGCAGGCAAGACGTCCGTCGCGTCCTTCACCCGGCAGATCTGGGCCTTTGCCGGTCACCCGGCCGCGATGATCGGCACGACTGGCGTGGTTTCGCCGACCCGCAACGATTATGGCTCGTTGACGACGCCGGATCCGGCGTCGCTGCACGCGCTGCTTGCCGAACTTGCCGACGAAGGCGTCACCCATGCGGCGATGGAGGCCTCCAGCCACGGCCTCGATCAATTCCGGCTCGATGGCGTCAAGCTCGCCGCTGCCGCCTTTACCAATCTCGGTCGCGACCACATGGACTACCATCCGACGGTCGAGGACTACATGGCCGCCAAGATGCGGCTGTTCAAGGATCTGCTGCCGAAGGGTGCGCCGGCGGTAATTTTTGCCGATGATGCCTGGTCGGAGCAGGCGATCGCTGCAGCTCGCGCCGCCGGGCAAGATGTGCGCACGGTGGGACGCAAGGGCGATTTCCTCAAGCTGAAGCGCGTCGAGCATTTCCGCCACAAGCAGATCGCCGAAGTTCATGTCGACGATGAGATTTTCGAAATCCATATCCCGCTGGCCGGTGATTTCCAGGTCGCGAACGCGCTTGTCGCGGCGGGCCTTGCCATTTCGACCGGCGTTGCGGTGCCGGTTGCGATGGCGGCACTGGAGAAGCTCGTCGGCGCATCCGGCCGCCTCGAACTCGTGGGGCATACCCATGATGGCGCGCTTGCCTATGTCGACTACGCGCACAAGCCGGACGCGCTGGAAAATGTCCTGAATTCGGTGCGGCCGTTTACGACGGGCCGCGTCATCGTCGTCTTCGGCTGCGGTGGCGACCGCGATCGCGGCAAGCGTCCGATCATGGGCGAAATCGCCTGCCGTCTCGCCGATGTGGTCGTCGTGACCGATGACAATCCGCGTTCCGAAGATCCGGCGACTATTCGCGCGGAAATCATGGCCGCGGCAGCCTGCGCCACGGAAGTCGGCGATCGCGCCGAAGCGATCCGCAAGGGCGTCGGCATGCTGAAATCCGGCGACACGCTGATCGTCGCCGGCAAGGGGCATGAGGAAGGGCAGACGATCGGCGGCGTGACGCTGCCTTTCTCCGATCATGCCGAACTGCGCAAAGCATTGGAGGAATTGAAGTCTTGAGCTGGCTATGGACAACTGAGGATCTGATCGCTGCAATCTCGGGCCGCTTCGTCGGATCGCTGCCTGCCGGCATTACGGGCATTTCCATAGACAGTCGTTCCATCAAGCCGGGCGAGGCCTTTTTCGCCATCAAGGGCGATCGTGTCGATGGTCACGACTACGCCAATGTCGCCATGGCGAATGGCGCCGCCTTTATCGTCATCAGCGAGGCGCGTCTGCCTGCAATGGGCAGCCTGACCGTGCCGAAGGTCGTCGTAGATGACGTGTTGGCGGCCTTGGCGCGGCTGGGTGTCGCGGCTCGTCAGCGCACGCAAGCCAAGATCATCGCCGTCACCGGCTCGGTCGGCAAGACGACCACGAAAGAGATGCTGCGCCGGGCGCTCTCGCCATCGGGCAAGGTGCATGCCTCCGTTGCCTCCTTCAACAATCATTGGGGCGTGCCGCTCACTCTCGCACGCATGCCCGAAGATACGGATTTCGGCGTTTTCGAAATCGGCATGAACCATCCCGAGGAGATCAGGCCGCTCGTAAAGATGGTGCGGCCGGATGTAGCCATCATCACGACGATCGCGCCGGCGCATCTCGGCAATTTCAGCAGCATCGGGGAAATCGCCGCCGCCAAGGCCGAGATTTTCGACGGCGTTGTGCCGGGCGGGCATGCCATCCTCAACCACGACAATGACCAGTTCGAGATGCTGGAGCAAGCGGCGACGGTCGCCGGCATCGAGCACATCCATAGCTTCGGCCAGCACGCCAAAGCCGATGTGCGCCTTGCCGAATTCAACGCTTCGGAAGAGAACTCGACCCTCTGGCTGACCATTGGCGGCGAGACCTTGGAGGTGGCGATCGGTGCGCCGGGTCGTCATATCGCCGAAAACGCGCTTGCCGTGCTCGGCGCCGTCATGATCGTCGAGGCGGATCTCGACCAGGCCGTCGCAGCGCTAGCCGACCTGCAGCCGGAAAAGGGCAGGGGGCAGCGCCACAAGCGTGCGATCGGCAACGGCTACTTCACGCTGATCGACGAAAGCTACAATGCCAATCCCGCATCCATGCGCGCGGCTGTCGCGCTGCTGGCGACGACATTGCCGAATGCGGGTATCGGCGGTCGGACGGGCAGGCGGATCGCCGTGCTCGGCGACATGTTGGAAATGGGGGATTATGCCCAGCAAGTGCATGCAAATCTTGCCGGACCGCTTCTCGCTGCCGGTATCGAGCATGTCTGGCTGGCGGGTCTGGAGATGGCGGCTTTGAGGGATGAGCTGCCGGAAAGCGTTCATGTCGAATATCGAGAGACGACGGAGGAACTCTCGGAATTCGCGCTCAACTCCGTCGCCCCAGGCGACGTGTTGATGGTGAAATCGTCACTGGGAATGGGGTTTGGAAAGATCGTGGCGGGCTTGCTTGACAAGTTTCCCGCATTTTCCGACACGGGCACCCGCACCCATCAGGGGCTTTAGAAAGGGCTCTTATGCTGATCTGGCTAGCCGAACTGTCGGACCATATTCAATTTTTCAGTACACATTTCAGATTCCTCAATCTGTTCAGATACATCACGTTCCGTACCGGCGGCGCTTTGTTCACGTCAGCGTTGATCGTTTTCCTTTTCGGACCGCGAATCATCTCTTCTCTGCGCGTGCGTCAGGGCAAGGGTCAGCCGATTCGCGCGGACGGTCCGCAGACACACTTCAAGAAAGCCGGCACGCCGACCATGGGCGGCCTGATGATTTTGGCCGGCATCGTCGTGTCGTCGCTGCTGTGGGCGGATCTGGCCAATGTCTATGTGGTCGCCACGCTGCTCGTCACGCTAGGGTTCGGCGCCATCGGCTTCTATGATGATTATCTCAAAGTGACGAAGCAGAGCGACAAGGGCTTCTCCGGTCGCGCGCGCCTGGGCATCGAGTTCGTTATTGCGGCCATCGCCGTGTACTTCATGATGACCACGGCGCTGTCGTCCGGTCCCGCCGGCTCAACTTTTGGCTCGTCGGTCGCCTTTCCCTTCTTCAAGAACCTGCTGCTCAATCTCGGCATGTTCTTCGTATTCTTCGGCGCCTTCGTCATCGTCGCTGCCGGCAATGCCGTCAACCTGACAGACGGTCTTGACGGGCTTGCCATCGTGCCGGTCATGATCGCGGCTGCCTCTTTCGGCGTCATCGCCTATCTCGCCGGCAACTTCGTCTTCGCCGACTACCTCGCGATCAATTTCGTGCCGGGCACGGGCGAATTGGCCGTCGTTCTCGGTGCTGTCATCGGCGCCGGCCTCGGCTTCCTCTGGTTCAATGCGCCGCCGGCTGCAATCTTCATGGGAGATACCGGTTCCTTGGCGCTGGGCGGCATGATCGGCTCGGTAGCCGTTGCCACCAAGCACGAGATCGTCATGGCGATCATCGGCGGCCTTTTCGTCGTCGAAGCGCTTTCGGTCATCATCCAGGTCGGTTTCTTCAAGATGACCAAGCGCCGAGTCTTCCTGATGGCGCCTATCCACCATCACTTCGAGAAGAAGGGCTGGACGGAAAGCCAGGTGGTCGTGCGTTTCTGGATCGTCGCCGTCATTCTGGCGATGATCGGCCTCTCCACCCTGAAGCTGCGTTGAGGCTCCGATGATCCCTGTCACCACGCTGAAAGGAAAACGGGTCGCACTCTTCGGTCTTGGCGGTTCGGGCTTTGCGACGGCGCGTGCGCTTGTCGCCGGCGGCGCTGAGGTCACGGCGTGGGACGATAATCCCGACAGCGTGGGCAAGGCGGCGGCCGAGGGCATTCCCGTCGCAGATCTCAGGACGATCGACTGGAATGCCCTGTCGGTCTTCGTCTTGTCGCCAGGCGTACCGCTGACGCATCCGAAGCCGCACTGGACGGTCGATCTCGCACATGCCGCAGGTGTTGAGATCATCGGCGATGTCGAGCTCTTCGTGCGCGAGCGGCGAGCCCATGTGCCGGACTGCCCATTCATCGCCATCACCGGCACCAACGGCAAGTCGACCACAACGGCGCTGATTGCGCATATCCTGCAATCGAGCGGTCGCGATACACAGCTCGGCGGCAATATCGGCACGGCGATCCTGACGCTCGATCCGCCGAAGGCCGGCCGCTTCTACGTCGTCGAATGCTCTTCCTACCAGATCGATCTTGCGCCGACGCTCGATCCTTCAGCGGGCATTTTGCTGAACCTGACGCCCGACCATCTCGATCGTCACGGCACCATGCAGCATTATGCCGATATCAAGGAGCGGTTGGTGGCGGGCAGCCGCGTTGCCATCGTTGGTATCGATGACATTCACTCCTCCTTGATCGCCGATCGCGTCGAGCGGGCGGGCTCCAAGGTGACACGGATTTCGCGCCGGCATGCATTGGCGGACGGTCTTTATGCCGAGGGCAGCCGTATCATGCAGGCATCGAACGGTGCAGCGAGCAAGATCGCCGATCTGGATGGCATTCAGACCTTGCGTGGCGGTCACAATGCGCAGAATGCCGCGGCAGCGATTGCGGCGTGCCTTTCGGTCGGCGTTTCTGCCGATGAAATTCGGGCCGGATTGAAATCCTTCCCCGGCCTCAAGCACCGTATGCAGCCGGTCGGGCGGCGCGACCGCGTCGTTTTCATTAACGACTCCAAGGCGACCAATGCGGATGCGGCGGCGCCGGCGCTTTCGAGCTACGAGAATATCTACTGGATTGCCGGGGGGCTGCCGAAAGAGGGTGGCATTGCGACCCTGGCGCCGCTCTTTCCGCGCATAACCAAAGCCTATCTGATCGGCGAGGCGGCGCCGGCCTTTGCGGCGACGCTCGGCGAGCAAGTGCCATACGAGATATCCGGCACGCTGGAGCGAGCCGTCGCGCATGCGGCCGCGGACGCGGACGGGGACGAGCATCCGTCTGTGGCGGTAATGTTGTCACCGGCTTGCGCAAGTTTCGATCAGTATAAGAATTTCGAGGTCAGGGGTGACGCGTTCGTCAGCCATGTCGCTGCGATCGAGGGCGTCACCATGCTGATCGGTTCAGCAACTGGAGGCAAATAATATGGTAAGCCGCGTTGAACGTGGGGCCTTGGCCGAATGGTTCTGGACCATCGACCGTGTATTCCTTGCCCTTTTCATCCTGTTGATCGGCATCGGTTTCATGCTCTCCTTCGCCGCGTCTCCTGCGGTGGCGGAGCGCATCGGGCTCGAGCCATTCCACTTCGTCAAGCGCCATGCCCTGTTCCTGATCCCGGCGATCGCGGCGATGATCGGCATTTCCTTCATGACGCCCCGTCAGGTACGGCGCACGGCGGTCATTCTGCTGATCGTTTCGCTGGCGATGATGCTTTTCGCACTGTTTTTCGGGATCGAGGTCAAGGGCTCGCGGCGCTGGGTCAATATCGCGGCGCTGTCGATCCAGCCTTCGGAATTCATGAAGCCGGCTTTCGTCGTCGTCTGCGCCTGGCTGTTTGCCGAGCATGCGCGCCAGCCGGAAATTCCCGGCAATCTCTTCGCCATCATTCTCTTCGGCATCGTCGTCGCGCTGCTCGTCGCTCAGCCGGACCTTGGGCAGACGATCCTGACGACGGCCGTCTGGGGCGGCATGTTCTTCATGGCCGGCATGCCCTGGCTCTGGATCATCGTGCTTGGCGGCTTCGGCGCCGGTGGCTTCGTCGCTGCCTATTACGTCTTCGATCACGTGGCGCAACGTGTGAATAAGTTCATGACCGGCGAGGGCGACACCTTCCAGGTCGATACCGCCAAACAGGCGATCGTCCATGGCAACTGGTTCGGCGTCGGTCCCGGCGAGGGCGTCGTCAAGCGCATCATCCCGGATGCCCATACCGACTTCATCTTCTCGGTGGCCGCCGAAGAATTCGGCGTGATCTTCTGCATGGTGCTCGTCTGCATCTTCGCCTTCCTTGTGCTGCGCGGCCTGTCGCATGCCTACAGGGAGAAGAACGACTTCAACCGTTTCGCGGTTGCCGGCCTGGTGCTGCAGATCGGCATTCAGTCGATCATCAACATCGGCGTGAACCTGCAGCTGCTGCCGGCCAAGGGCATGACTCTGCCGCTGATTTCCTACGGCGGTTCGTCGATGACCGCAATCTGCGTGACCGCAGGGTTCATTCTGGCTCTGACGCGTCATCGTCCGGAAAAGCGTGCGCAGGATCGCAGCATGTTCCGTGTAACGCATGGATTGCCGGCGGAGTAATATCGTGGACTTGCCCTTACTCCACCCCATACTTCCCGTTCATTCTCCGGTCGCTTTTGCACAGGCGCCGGTCTATGAGGGAGGCTTGGTCCGCGCTGATGACGCGGTCGTGGCGACTTCCTATATCAGGGAGATGCCCCGAGTAATGGGGTCTTCGCGGGAGCGAAAATTATGAGTAAAGGCATTGTCCTTCTTGCCGCCGGCGGAACCGGCGGCCACGTATTTCCGGCCGAAGCGCTGGCCTATAAGCTGAAGGAGCGCGGATATTCCGTGCACCTCGTCACCGACAGCCGCGCCGAACGCTATGCCGGCAAATTTCCGGCCGACGAAATCCATGTGGTGCCGTCGGCAACGATCGGTTCGAAGAACCCGTTGAAGGTTGCAGGCGCCCTGTGGAAGCTGTGGACGGGTATGCGCGCCGCACGCAGGCTGATCCAGAGAATCAAGCCCGTCTGCGTCGTCGGTTTCGGCGGCTACCCGACAGTTCCGCCGCTGCTTGCAGCGACGCGCATGGGCGTGCCTTCGATGCTGCATGAGCAGAATGCCGTCATGGGCCGCGCCAACAAGATGCTGGCAACGCGGGTGCGGGCGATTGCGGGCGGTTTCCTGTCCGAAGACGGCGCATTTGCGGAGAAGACGGTCACGACGGGCAATCCCGTGCGTCCAGCCGTCATCGAAGCGGCCAAGCGGCCCTACGTGCCTTCCGTTCCGGATGCACCGTTCAATCTCGTGGTGTTCGGCGGCAGCCAGGGCGCACAGTATTTCTCGAAGGCGGTTCCTACGGCCATCAGCCTGCTGGAAGAGCCGCTGCGCAGGCGGCTGCGGATCACGCAGCAGGTGCGCCCGGAGGATATGGAGACAGTCAACAGCTGCACCAGAAAGCTGGAGATGGGCGCCGACGTCGCGCCGTTCTTCACCGACATGGCCGAGCGCATCGGCGCGGCGCATCTGGTTCTTTGCCGTTCCGGCGCTTCCACGGTATCTGAACTGGCGGTCATCGGCCGTCCGGCGATCCTGGTGCCCTATCCACATGCGCTCGATCACGATCAGGCGGCCAATGCAGCGGCGCTTGCGGCAACCGGCGGTGTCAAGGTCATCGCGCAATCGGAGCTGACGCCGGAGAAGCTTTCCACGATCCTGCGCGGTTCCATGACCATGCCGGAAAAGCTCGCCAAGATGGCGGCGGCAGCCAAGCAGGCCGGCAAGCCGGATGCGGCTAACTTGCTTGCCGACATGGTTGAGGCTATTGCCGGGGGACGTTCAATTCAGCAATTCAAGGGGGCAGGCGTATGAAGCTGCCGAAGGCAATCGGCCTTGTGCATTTTATCGGTATCGGTGGCATCGGGATGAGCGGGATCGCCGAGGTGTTGCATAACCTCGGCCATCGCGTGCAGGGATCCGACCAGTCGGAAAGCGCCAACGTACAACGGCTGCGCGACAAGGGCATTCCGGTCCATATCGGTCACAAGGCGGAGAATCTCGGCGACGCGGAAGTCGTGGTTGTTTCCACTGCCATCAAGAAGAGCAACCCGGAACTCATTGCTGCGCGCGAGAAGCTGCTGCCGGTGGTGCGTCGTGCCGAAATGCTCGCCGAACTCATGCGCTTCAGAAATGCGATCGCCATCGGCGGTACGCACGGCAAGACGACGACGACATCGCTGGTTGCGACGCTTCTGGAAGCCGGCGGGCTTGATCCCACCGTCATCAATGGCGGCATCATCAATGCCTATGGCACCAATGCGCGCATGGGCGCGGGTGAGTGGATGGTGGTCGAGGCCGACGAATCCGACGGCACCTTCCTGAAGCTGCCGGCCGACGTCGCTGTCGTTACCAATATCGATCCGGAGCATCTGGACCACTACGGCAATTTCGATGCCGTCCGCGCCGCCTTCCGGCAGTTCGTCGAGAACGTGCCGTTCTACGGCTTCGGCGTCATGTGCATCGACCATCCGGAAGTGCAGGCGCTCGTGGGCCGTATCGAGGACCGCAAGGTCATCACATATGGCGAGAACCCGCAGGCAGACGTGCGCTTCATGAATGTGCGCGTCGAGGGCACGCGGTCGCTGTTCGATGTCGAAATTCGCAGGCGCCGTACTGGCAAGGTGATCCATATCAAGGATCTCGTGATGCCGATGCCCGGACGCCACAATATCTCCAATGCGACGGCGGCGGTTGCCGTTGCCAACCGGCTCGGCATTTCCAACGAGGCGATCGCCAAGGGGCTGGCCTCCTTCGGCGGCGTCAAGCGGCGCTTCACGCTGACCGGCGAATGGAACGGCGTGAAGGTTTTCGACGATTATGGTCATCACCCGGTCGAGATCAAGGCCGTGCTGAAGGCTGCGCGAGAAGCCTGCAACGGCCGCGTCATTGCCGTGCATCAGCCGCATCGCTACACGCGTCTGTCGAGCCTTTTCGAAGAATTTGCCGCCTGCTTCAACGATGCCGACAGCATCTTCCTGGCGCCGGTCTATGCCGCTGGTGAAGACCCTATCGAAGGTGCGGATTCGCAGACGCTGGTGTCGCGCATCAAGGCAGGCGGGCATCGCGACGCGCGCTACCTCTCGTCACAGGAAGATCTTGCCGCCATGGTTGCGGAGATTGCGCAACCGGGTGATTTTGTGGTTTTGTTGGGGGCTGGCAGCATCACATATTGGGCAGCTGCATTGCCAAAGGAATTGGAAGGCCTCTCGGGTAAGTCCGCATGAAACAGGTTAATGGGGAAAAGCTTCTGGCGTCGCTCGGCGACAGCGTAAAGGATATCAGGGGACGGCTCACGCCGGACGCGCCGATGGATCGCGTCACGTGGTTCCGGGCCGGCGGATTGGCGGAGCTGATGTTCCAGCCGCACGACACGGACGACCTGATCGCGTTTTTGAAGATCCTGCCGGAAGAGGTGCCGCTGACCGTGGTCGGCGTCGGATCGAACATATTGGTGCGCGATGGTGGCATCCCGGGTGTCGTTCTCAGGCTTTCGGCCAAAGGCTTCGGCGCCGTCGAGCTTGCCGGCGAGAACCGCATTCTGGCCGGCGCCATCTGCCCGGACAAGCATGTCGCGGCCATGGCGATGGACAACAGCATCGGCGGTTTCCATTTCTTCTACGGCATTCCAGGCAGCATCGGCGGCGCCGCGCGCATGAATGCCGGCGCCAATGGCGCTGAAACCCGCGAACGCGTTGTCGAAGTGCATGCGATCGACCGAAAGGGTGAGAAGCACGTCCTGACCAACGCAGAGATGGGCTACAGCTATCGGCACTCGGATGCATCCGAGGACTTGATCTTCACGCATGTCCTTTTCGAGGGCTATCCCGAAGACCGCGCCAAGATCCGCGCCGAGATGGACGCCGTGCGCGCCCACCGCGAGACGGTTCAACCCATTCGTGAGAAGACCGGTGGGTCGACCTTCAAAAACCCCGAGGGTCTTTCCGCCTGGAAGCTGATCGACGAAGCCGGGTGCCGCGGTCTTGTCATCGGCGGTGCGCAGATGTCGTCGCTGCATTGCAACTTCATGATCAACATGGAGCAGGCGACGGGCTACGACCTGGAATATCTCGGCGAACAGGTGCGTCGCGAGGTTTTCGAGAATTCCGGCGTCAAGCTGGAATGGGAAATCAAGCGCCTCGGCCATTTCATGCCCGGCCGCGAAGTGCGCCCGTTCCAGGGTGTCACGACCGAATAGGTCGGTGCCGCGATCGGCTCGAACTTCATAAAATGATTCAAGAAAAAGGCCGGGTGAAAACCCGGCCTTTTCAATTGGTTATGCTAAAATCCTCAGACTTCGTCATTGCCCGAGAGCAGGATGCCGATCAGCGAGAGCAGGGCGGCTGCGGCTAGATAGTAGCCGACATAGACGAGGCCATAGGTGGTTGCGAGCCATGTGGCGATATAGGGAGCCAGTGACGCGCCGACGATGCCGCCGAGGTTGAAGGTCATCGAGGCACCGGTATAGCGCACGGTGGTCGGGAAGGGCGCAGCCAGCGCGGCGCCGATCGGACCGTAAGTGAATCCCATCAACGCCAGGCCGATGATCGAGCAGATGAAGGCGCCGGCAAGGCCGGCGGTCAGCAGCGACGAGTAGAACAGGCCGAAGATGAGGATGGCGACCGTCGTCAGGATTAGAACCAGACGGCGCGAATAACGGTCCGACAACAGGCCGGAGAGCGGAATGGTCAGGCCGAAAAAGACGACGCCGACAAGCTGAACGACGAGGAACTGGCCCTGCGAATAGCCAAGACCTGTCGGCAGCGGACCGTTGCCCGGAGGCCTGGTGCCCCAGCTCAGCGTAAAGGCCGTCATCAAGTAGAACAGCACGAAGGTCGCAACCGCGATGATGGTGCCGAGGATGAGGCTGCGCAGATGCGAGCGGAAGATGACCGCGATCGGAACGGAAACCCGTTCTTCTTTCTCGATGGCGCGCTGGAATTCCGGGGTTTCCGTAATCTTCAGACGGACATAGAGGCCGACGACGACAAGCACGATGCTGATCAGGAACGGGACGCGCCAACCATAGTCGAGGAAGTCCGCATCGGCCATGCTTTCGCGCAGAATGAGGAAAAGGCCGGCGGACAAGATGAAGCCGATGGGAGCGCCGAGTTGCGGGAACATCGCGTACCAGCTGCGCTTGCCTTCCGGAGCATTTTCCGTGGCGAGCAGCACTGCGCCGCCCCATTCGCCGCCGAGACCAAGACCTTGGCCGAGGCGGCAAAGTGCCAGCAATATCGGTGCGAGGACGCCTATCGACGCATAGGTCGGCAGCAGGCCGATCACCACGGTCGAGAGGCCCATGGTCATCAAGGCTGCGACGAGCGTCGCCTTGCGGCCGATACGGTCACCGAAATGACCGAAGATCATCGCGCCGATCGGACGGGCGAAGAAGGCGATGGAAAAGGTTGCGAAGGACTGCAGCGTTGCAGATGTCGGATCGCTTGCAGGGAAGAACAGCTTCGGAAAGACGATAACCGCCGCCGTCGCATAAACGTAGAAATCGAAGAATTCGATCGTTGTGCCGATAAGGCTCGCGATCAGAACACGCGCCGGGGAATTGGCAACAGCGTTGTTCGATGACGAGGGAGTCGGCGATAAAGGAGATATCGCGTCAGTCATGTTCCCACCATTTTGGACTATTCTAAGGGGTACTTAGCGGACAGAATCTGTCCTTAGCCTAATTTTTGTTCAACGCAAACGCCGACTACGCAAGAAATCATTGGTTGCATGCTATTATTTAGCCGCAATTGTTGATTCGCGAGCAACTGGGCGAGTGTCTGTCACAGCGTGGGCGTGTTTCCGGCGAGGCCTTCCCGGAATCTTTTCATAAATGGCTGATTTTCGCTGCGGTTGAGGGCAAAGGGGAAATATTTCATGCAGAAAAAGCTCATAGCTGAGTTTCTTGGAACATTCTGGCTCGTATTCGGCGGCTGCGGCAGCGCGATCTTCGCAGCGGCATTTCCGAGCCTCGGTATCGGTTTTCTTGGTGTCGCTTTCGCGTTCGGTCTGACTGTGCTGACCATGGCCTTTGCCGTTGGCGGCATATCGGGTGGGCATTTCAATCCAGCCGTGTCGGTCGGTCTGACTGTGGCTGGCCGTTTTCCCGGTAGGCAGCTCATTCCCTATATCGTCGCACAGGTTGTCGGCGCCATTGTCGCTGCAGCCGTGCTTTATCTGATCGCCAGCGGCAAGGCTGACTTTCAGCTCGGCGGCTTTGCCGCGAACGGTTATGGCGAGCATTCTCCCGGTGGCTACTCCATGGTGTCGGCTCTTGTGGCCGAAATCGTGCTGACTTTGTTCTTCCTCGTCGTGATTCTCGGATCGACGAGCGGCAAAGTGCCTGCCGGCTTCGCGCCGATCGCCATCGGCTTGGCGCTGACGCTGATCCACCTGATCTCCATCCCGATCACCAACACCTCGGTCAATCCCGCCCGCTCGACAGGTCAGGCCCTGTTCGTCGGCGGCTGGGCGCTGCAGCAGCTTTGGCTGTTCTGGCTCGCACCGATCGTTGGGGGTGCGTTGGGGGGACTCGTCTGGAAATTGGTCGACGATAGCGAGTAAAATCATCGTGCCTTTTTAAGGCTTTCAGGCCCGCATCGGATCCTTCGATGCGGGCCTCTTTGTTTGAAAAATCTAAATGTAGCGATTTCAAAAGTAGCAACTCTCTGAATCTAATGGCAGAATTCTTTAGATCGGTTTGATTCGAACCATTCGGACATCGGCAGAGCGGCTGAAAGTTAACGAAAGTAAACGCTTCATTAACCTTAATGTCGTTCTAATCGACCTATTGAAAGCGGGGCGAGAATCGCTGTTAGGCGAGGCCCGGCAAAAGCAGAGCAGAGACCGTGAGGTCGGGGGTATTGATGGGTGCCAAGCATGTGGCTGTCCTTTTGGGCGGATTTTCCTCGGAAAGGCCTGTCAGCCTTTCCTCGGGAAAGGCATGCGCCGATGCCCTCGAAGCCGAAGGCTTTCAGGTTACTTGTGTCGACGTCGATCATGATGTCGCCAGCCGTTTGGCCGAGTTGAAGCCCGATGTCGTCTTCAATGCGCTGCATGGGCCTTTCGGCGAAGACGGCACCATCCAGGGTATCCTCGAGTATCTGCAGCTTCCCTATACCCATTCCGGCGTGCTCGCCTCGGCGCTTGCGATGGATAAGGCTCGCGCAAAGACGGTTGCGGCTGCGGCTGGCATTCCTGTTGCAGCTTCGCGCGTCATGGATCGTTTCCGCATCGTCGGCGAGCATCCGATGAAGCCGCCTTATGTTGTCAAGCCGGTGCGCGAAGGGTCGAGCTTCGGTGTCGTGATTGTTAAGGAAGATCAGGCGCATCCGCCGCAAATCGTAACGTCTTCGGAATGGCGTTATGGCGATGAGGTGCTGGTCGAGCGCTATATTCATGGCCGTGAGCTGACCTGTGGCGTCATGGGAGGCAAGGTTCTGGGTGTTACCGAGATCGTACCGCTCGGCCACAGCTTCTACGACTACGACGCCAAGTATGCCAAAGGCGGATCAAAACATGTCCTTCCGGCGGAAATTTCACCGAATCTTTACCAAAAGATACAAACATTATCGTTAAGGGCGCATGAAGCTATCGGCTGCCGCGGCGTCAGTCGATCTGACTTCCGTTTCGATGATCGCTTTTCCGAAGAGGGTGAACTTGTCTGGCTGGAGATCAACACTCAGCCCGGCATGACTCCTACCTCGCTGGTGCCCGAAATGGCCGCTCATGCCGGCTACTCGTTTGGTGAATTTCTCCGGTGGATGGTGGAGGACGCGTCTTGTTTGCGCTGACGGTCAAAAATATGAGGCGGTCCCATCATCGCGTCCCGCTCGCCATCGACGACGTTGAGGATGCGTTCGTTCTGCCGCGCCCGCTGCGTCGCGCCGTTCGCTTCCTGGTCAGCCTCGGTTCGGGCCGCATCAACATCCCTGCTCACACCGGCACGGTTGCGACTGTCATGCTCTTTGCTGTAACCGGCCTCTATGGCATGTCCGTCGGCGGTCACGGTCAGGTGGTTGCGGAGGCGACAACGTCGGCTGCCGGGTTTGCAATCGAGGACGTGAAGGTCTCCGGCAACGACGAGACATCCGAAATCGAAATCCTGCAACTGCTCGGTCTCGATGGTACGACCTCGCTCGTGGCCCTCAATGCGGATGCTGCCCGCCAGAAGATTGCCAATCTGCCCTGGGTTGAGAATGTCGAGGTTCGCAAGGTTTATCCGAGGACCGTCGAGGTGAAGCTGAAAGAGCGCAAGGCCTATGCCATCTGGCAGCACGGCGCTGAGCTTTCGCTGATCCAGAAAGACGGCAGCGTGATTGCGCCGCTGCGCGACAACAAGTTTGCCAAGCTGCCGCTCTTCGTCGGGCGTGATGCGGAGGCCTCGGCGGCTTCTGTCGAGGAGGCGTTTGCCAAGTGGCCTGATATTCATGCTCAGGTAAAGGCATTCGTCCGTGTCGCCGGCCGTCGCTGGGATTTGTACCTGGACAATGGCGTGATCGTCAGGCTGCCGGAAGATAATATCGATGGCGCGCTGGCACGGCTTACCAAGCTCGACAAGGACCAGAACCTTCTGCAGCGCGACATCGCTGCCGTGGATCTTCGTCTCGCAGATCGTACCGCAATAGAATTAACCCCGGACGCAACGCTTCGACGCCAGGCCGCGGTCGATGCAAGAAACAAGGCTTTGAAGAAAGCAGGGCAGGATACATGAGCTTATTCGGTTCGTCCCATTTCGGCCTGCCGCGGTTGAAGCCGCTATCTTCCAAGCGGTCGCACATCGTCTCGGTTCTCGATATCGGCTCGACGAAAGTCGTTTGCATGATCGGCCGTCTGACGCCGCGCGAAGAGAGCCAGGTTCTGCCGAACCGCACGCATAACATCGAGATCATCGGCATCGGTCATCAACGCTCCCGCGGTATCAAGACCGGCGTCATCGCCGACCTCGATGCGCTGGAAGGCGTTGTTCGGCTCTCCGTCGACGCCGCCGAGCGCATGGCCGGCCTCACGGTCGACAGCCTGATCGTCAATGTCTCGGCTGGTCGCCTCGGCAGCGACATCTACACCGCGACCATCGACCTGGGCGGGCAGGAAGTCGAAGCCAACGATCTGAAAAAGGTATTGGCTGCCGCCTGCCAGCAGTCGGTCCGCCAGGAGCGTGCCGTGCTGCATTCGCTGGCGACGGGCTACTCGCTCGACGGCGAGCGCGGCATCCGCGATCCACTGGCGATGTTCGGCGACGCTCTCGGCGTCGACATGCATGTGGTAACTGCCGAGCGCGCAGCGCTTCGCAACCTCGAACTCTGCATCAACCGTGCGCATCTTTCGGTCGAAGGCATGGTGGCGACACCCTATGCAAGCGGCCTTGCCGCTCTCGTCGACGACGAAGTCGAGCTTGGCTGCGCTGCGATCGACATGGGCGGCGGCACGACGACGATCTCTGTCTTTGCCGAAGGTAAGCTGGTGCATACCGATGCCGTCAGTCTTGGCGGCCATCACGTCACCACGGACCTTGCTCGCGGCCTGTCCACCCGCATCGAGGATGCGGAGCGTCTGAAGGTCGTCCATGCCTCCGCGCTCGCCAACTCCTCGGAAGAGCGCGAACTGATTTCCATCCCGCCGATCGGCGAAGATGAGCGTGACCAGCCGACGCAGGTGCCGAAGGCGCTCGTGTCGCGCATCGTCAAGGCTCGTATCGAGGAAACCCTCGAACTCATTCGCGATCGCATCCAGCGTTCGGGCTTCAGCCCGATCGTCGGCAAGCGTGTCGTCCTGACGGGCGGCGCCAGCCAGCTGACCGGTCTGCCTGATGTGGCGCGCCGGGTCCTTGCCCGCAATGTCCGCATCGGTCGTCCGATGGGCGTGTCCGGTCTGCCGACGGCAGCCAAGGGGCCGGCTTTTTCGACGGCGGTCGGCCTGATGATTTATCCGCAGGTCGCAGACATGGAAACACATGCGCCGAGTAGCGGTCTGCTCTCGTCGCTTGGGGGTAACAACAGCCGGATCGGCCGTGTCGGCCAATGGTTGAAAGAGAGTTTTTGAGTGCCTGATCCGGAGATCGTTTCTCCGGGTAAGCGTCAGGCAAGTGAAATCGAGTGAATTGGCCGGCGTGGCGATGCGGCCATAAAGAGAAGGAACGGGTACAATGACTATCAAGCTGCATAAGCCAGATATCACCGAGCTTAAGCCGCGAATCACCGTGTTCGGTGTTGGTGGCGGTGGCGGCAATGCCGTCAACAACATGATCACGGCAGGCTTGCAGGGCGTCGATTTCGTCGTCGCCAACACGGATGCGCAGGCGCTGACCATGACGAAGGCGGAGCGGATCATCCAGCTCGGCGTCAACGTCACGGAAGGCCTCGGCGCCGGTTCGCAGCCGGAAGTCGGCCGTGCAGCCGCTGAAGAGTGCATCGATGAAATCATCGACCACCTCAATGGCACGCATATGTGTTTCGTTACCGCCGGCATGGGCGGTGGCACGGGTACGGGTGCCGCACCGGTCGTCGCACAGGCCGCTCGCAACAAGGGCATCCTGACCGTCGGCGTCGTGACCAAGCCGTTCCACTTCGAAGGCGGCCGCCGTATGCGTCTCGCCGAAATGGGCATCCAGGAACTGCAGAAGTCGGTCGACACGCTGATCGTCATTCCGAACCAGAACCTCTTCCGCATCGCAAACGACAAGACGACTTTCGCCGACGCGTTCTCGATGGCCGACCAGGTCCTTTATTCGGGCGTTGCCTGCATCACCGACCTGATGGTGAAGGAAGGTCTCATCAACCTCGACTTCGCCGACGTCCGTTCGGTCATGCGCGAAATGGGCCGCGCCATGATGGGTACAGGCGAGGCTTCGGGCCAGGGCCGTGCAATGCAGGCTGCCGAAGCCGCCATTGCCAACCCGCTGCTCGACGAAACCTCGATGAAGGGCGCTCAGGGCCTGCTGATCTCGATCACCGGCGGTCGCGACCTCACCCTGTTCGAAGTCGACGAAGCCGCAACCCGCATCCGCGAAGAAGTCGATCCTGACGCCAACATCATCCTCGGCGCCACCTTCGACGAATCGCTTGAGGGCATCATCCGCGTTTCCGTCGTCGCAACCGGCATCGATCGCGCGATGAACGAAGCTGCCGACCGAGGCATGGAATTCCGTCCGGCCGCGAAGCCGGCTATGCGTCCTTCCGCGGCCGCCGCTCCGGTAGCGGCCGCAGCTCAGCCTGCCCATGTCGCGCAGGCCCCAATCGCACAGGCTGCCGCTCCGGCTCCTCGTACTGTGGACCCGGTTGCCCAGACCATTCGTGCGGCTGAGGCCGATCTCGAGCGCGAACTGGAATTCCAGATGGGCCGTCAGGCTCATGTGCAGCAGCAGCCGGTAATGCCGCAGGCCGCAGCGCCGGAAGATAACTTCCGTCCGCAGAGCCGTATCTTCGCAGCAGCTCCCGAGGCTCAGCCGGTCCGTCAGGCTCCGGTTCAGCCGCAGCCCCAGCAGCAGGCGCCTGTCATGCATCAGCAGCCGATCATCCGCCAGGCTCCTGAACAGGTCCGCATGCCGAAGGTCGAGGATTTCCCGCCGGTCGTTAAGGCCGAAATGGAACACCGCGCCCAGCCGGCAGCCCCCCAGGCCACTGAAGAGCGTGGACCGATGGGTCTGCTGAAGCGAATCACCAATTCGCTCGGCCGCCGCGAAGAAGATCCGGCCTTCGATGACATGATGGCCCCGACGAACGCAGCGCCGCAGCGCCGTGCACCGTCGCCGGAAGCCAGCCTCTACGCTCCGCGTCGCGGCAACCTCGACGACCAGGGTCGTCAGGCTCCGCAGGCACGCATGGCGAGCCATGAAGACGATCAGCTCGAGATTCCGGCCTTCCTGCGCCGCCAGTCGAACTGACTTGATGCTGAACGACCTTTTAATAGGTTGCTAACCATCTTGACGAAATCCGGGGTCGCAAGGCTCCGGATTTCCCTATTTTAGACTTGCTGCTACATCCGAGATTATCAAACAAATTCAATAGGCTGCTTTCGTAACAATGCGAAAGAAACAGTGATTTGGAATGCGATGCCCCGGCGCGTATGTAGATACCAAGCAAGCCTGCGGAATCACATTTGACAACAAACTCATGTGACGGAGCGGGATAGTTAACAGACTGAGCCGGCGAGAAGGGTAAGCGTCCGAAGATGGCCACCCGGCATGGATCAGACAGACGAAGGCAGAATTATATGGCAATTGGATTGCTAGGTTTTCAGACCACGATTGCAAACCCTGTGACACTTTCGGGTATCGGCGTTCATTCCGGCGCCAATGTGTCGATTACGTTCTATCCCGCTGAGGCAGGCACCGGTGTCGTTTTCCAGCGCCTGCATGGCAATGGCGATGTGACCGAGCTGCGCGCCGTTTCCTCGCAGGTCGGCAATACGGATCTCTGCACGGTTCTCGGCTTTTCTCCGGCGCGCTCCGTTGCGACGGTCGAGCATGTCATGGCTGCGATCTACGCGGTCGGCCTCGATAACGTCGTCGTGGAAGTCACCGGCTCCGAAATGCCGATCATGGACGGCAGCTCCTATCCCTTCATCGAAGCCATCGAGCAGGTCGGCATCGTCTCGCTCAGCGCCAAGCGCCGCTATATCCGCGTCACCAAGCCCGTCCGTATCGAGGCTGGCGGCTCCTGGTGCGAGTTTCGCCCGTATGACGGCACGCGATTCGAGGTCGAGATCGATTTCGAATGCCCGCTGATCGGCCGCCAGAAATGGGAAGGCGACCTGACCGCCGCGACCTTCAAGACCGAACTGTCGCGCGCCCGCACCTTCGGCTTCATGCGCGATGTCGAACGCCTGTGGGCTTCGGGCCACGCGCTGGGTTCGTCGCTTGAGAATTCCGTCGTCATCTCCGACGACAACACGGTTATCAACGTCGAGGGCCTGCGTTACGCCAAGGATGAGTTCGTTCGTCACAAGACGCTCGATGCCGTTGGAGATCTCGCGCTTGCGGGCGCGCAGTTCATCGGCCACTACCGCTCCTATCGCGGCGGCCATCGGATGAACGCGAATGCTCTGAAGGCGCTGCTGAGCGATCCGAGTGCTTATGACGTGGTCGAATCCTCGGCACAGCGTCAGCGTGCCCACAGCCGCGATTTCGTTCCGGTGAATGCCCCGGAATTCGCGCCCTGGTCGGCGTGATCTTTCGCAATCGTGATGAAATAGAGTGCCGCTCCGATGAGGAGCGGCTCTTTTTTTGACAGGAGACTCACAAGCTTAGTCTTTGGTCGGAGCAAGACATGAAAGTCAGTCAGACCGGCAAAGAAATTCCCTGTTAAAACAGTGATTAAAGCCTGCGGAATCCGGTCTTTGCCACAAAAATGCGTTAATGCATCATCAATGCGTTGCCCTGATGGTGTTTTTGCGGCTAGAAACGCCAGCGAGAGAACGCCGTCTCTGCAACGACGGCTAGTGGGACAGTGATCCGATGAGTTTTGCAAGGTCTGAAAGCATGAATATCGCAGCACGGGCTTTGCTCGTATCGCTTCTCCTGGCTGGTACCAGTGCTGTGGTGACCGGTTGTAATACGAAGAAGGATATCGACATCACCAAGCTCGGTGTCGATACCGATCCGCCGGAATTGCTCTACAATCAGGGCCTTGCCAACATCAAGGCTGGCAACATGACCGAGGCCGGCAAGAAGTTCGACGCCATCAACCAGCAGCAGCCCTTCTCCGAATGGGCGCGCAAGGCGATGGTGATGAGCACCTTCGTGAAGTTCCGTACGGGTCGCTACGACGACGCCGTACAGACAGGCAACAGCTACCTGCGGCAGTATCCGGCCTCTGAAGATGCCGATTACGTCCAGTATCTGGTCGGTTCGTCCTATGCCAAGCAGATCGTCGACGTCACGCAGGACCAGCGTGCGGCGCAGCAGACGATGGAGGCGATGGGCAAGCTGGTCACCAACTATCCGAAGTCGCAATATGTCAGCGACGCACAGGAGAAGATCCGCTTTGCCCGTGACCAGCTCGCCGGCAAGGAAATGCAGGTCGGACGCTACTATCTTGAGCGCAAGGACTATCTTGCCGCCATCTCCCGCTTCCGCATCGTCGTTGAGAAGTATCCGACGACCAACCAGATCGAGGAAGCTTTGGCGCGTCTGGTCGAGGCCTATTACGCGATGGGCATCTTGCCTGAGGCCCAGACGGCAGCGGCCGTTCTCGGCCATAACTATCCGGACAGCCGCTGGTATAAGGATTCCTATGCGCTGCTGAAGAAGGGTGGCGTGGAGCCGAGCGAAAACTCCGGTTCTTGGATTTCCAGAGCGGGCAAGAAACTTCTTCTTGGGACGTGAGATTGAGCGCAGATGCTGATCCAGCTTTCGATCCGCGATATCGTTCTGATCGAGCGGCTGGATCTTGCCTTCGAGTCCGGACTTTCTGTGCTGACCGGCGAGACGGGTGCGGGCAAATCCATCCTGCTTGACAGCCTGTCGCTGGCCCTTGGCGGGCGCGGCGATGGCGGGCTCGTGCGTCACGGCGAGGACCGCGGCCAGGTGACGGCGGTTTTCGACGTCGGCACGCAACATCCCGCCCGCAAGCTTCTGCGCGAAAACGGTATCGATGACGACGGCGATCTCATCTTCCGCCGTGTCCAATCGGCCGATGGCCGCACCAAGGCCTTTGTCAACGATCAGGCGCTCAGCGTTCAGCTCATGCGTCAGATCGGGCAGCTTCTCGTCGAAATTCACGGGCAGCACGACGACCGCGCGCTTGTCGATACGGATGCGCATCGCATGCTGCTCGATGCTTTCGCCGGTCTTGTGGAAGAGGCGCAAGGGGTCGGCAGGCTTTACAGGACATGGCGCGATAACGAGCGCACCTTGAAGAAGCACAGGGAGCAGGTGGAAAGGGCGGCCCGCGAGGCCGACTATCTGCGCGCTTCCGTCGAAGAGCTGGAGAAGCTGTCGCCGCAGGACGGCGAAGAGGACGAGCTGGCCGAAAAGCGCTCGCGGATGATGAAGGCCGAGCGCATCGCCGGCGATATCGCCGAGGCTTCGGAATTCCTGAACGGCAATGCCTCGCCCGTGCCGCATATAGCTTCGCTGGTCCGCCGGCTCGAGCGCAAGAGCCATGAGGCGCCGGGCTTGCTGGAGGATACCGTGGCGCTGCTCGACGCGGCTCTCGACCAGCTCTCCAATGCACAGATGGAAGTAGAGACCGCGCTGCGCAAGACGGAATACGATCCGCGCGAACTTGAGCGGGTCGAGGAGCGGCTATTTGCGCTGCGCGCAGCGTCGCGCAAATATTCGGTGCCGGTCAGCGAGCTTCCGGCTCTCGCCGAGCGCATGGTTTCCGATCTTGCCGATGTCGATGCTGGCGAAGAAAAGCTGGCCCGCCTGGATGCCGAGCTGGCGGCCGCAAAGGCGGAATATGATGTTGCAGCGCGCAGCCTCTCGGAAAAGCGCCATCACGCGGGAGAAGCCCTTGCCGCCGCCGTCATGGCGGAATTGCCGGCACTGAAGCTCGAGCGGGCGCGTTTCATGGTGGAGATCACCAGCGATCCCGAAGCCGGTACGGCTGATGGCATCGATGTCGTCGAGTTCCATGTTCAGACCAATCCGGGCACGCGTCCAGGTCCGATCACCAAGGTTGCATCCGGTGGCGAGCTGTCGCGCTTCCTGCTCGCGCTGAAAGTAGCGCTCGCCGATCGCGGCTCGGCGCCGACACTCGTCTTCGACGAAATCGACACCGGCGTCGGCGGCGCTGTCGCCGATGCGATCGGCCAGCGGCTGAAGCGCCTGTCCGATCGTGTGCAGGTGCTTTCCGTCACCCATGCGCCGCAGGTCGCTGCGCGCGCCGCGACGCATCTGCTGATCTCCAAGGGACCGGTCGCGGATGGCTCGGAAAAGATTTCCACGCGCGTTGCGACGATGGAGCCGAAGGACCGCACCGAGGAAATCGCCCGCATGCTTGCAGGCGCTTCGGTGACCGAAGAGGCGAGGGCGGCTGCCAAGCGTTTGCTCTCGGGCAACGGCTGACGCGCCTTATCTCAGCGTTCGATTTTTCCCTTTGTTTTGAGTGCTCCGAACGGAAAACTGCTTCGCACTTTTTCTCGAAGTGCTCTAAAACATCTCCGAAATCGGGGAGTGTCGATTCATGAGCACCGAACAGAAGCCCGTCGAGGATTTGACCGAAGAGGAAGCGGCGGCGGCACTCGCCTATCTGGCCGCCGAGATCGCGCGCAACGATGCGCTTTATCACGGCAAGGATGCGCCGGAGATCTCGGATGCGGACTATGATGCGCTGAAGCGGCGCAACGACGCCATCGAGGTCCGGTTTCCCGCCCTGATTCGCACCGACAGCCCGTCGCGGCGGGTCGGTGCCGCTCCATCGGAGACTTTTGCCCCCGTCGTTCATGCAAGACCGATGCTGTCGCTCGACAATACGTTCTCGCAGGAGGATGTGGAGGATTTCGTCGCCAGCGTCTATCGCTTCCTCGGCCGCCTGCCGGACAATTCGATCGCTTTCACTGCCGAGCCGAAGATCGATGGCCTGTCCATGTCCATCCGCTATGAGAACGGCCGGATGGTGAGTGCTGCGACGCGTGGCGACGGCACGACAGGCGAAAATGTCACCGCCAATATCAGAACCATCAAGGAAATCCCCCAGACACTGCCCGCGGGCGCGCCCGCTGTCGTCGAGGTACGTGGCGAGGTCTACATGGCCAAGAGCGACTTCCTGGCGCTGAACGCGCAGATGGAGGCCGAGGGCAAGCAAACCTACGTCAACCCGCGCAACACGGCGGCGGGGTCGCTGCGTCAGCTCGATGCGAAGGTGACGGCCAGCCGCAAGCTGAAATTCTTTGCCTATGCCTGGGGAGAAATATCGGACATACCTTCCGATACGCAATACGGCATGGTGCAGGTCTTCAAATCCTGGGGGTTCCCGGTCAATCCGCTGATGGAACGGCTGAATTCCGTTGCCGACATTCTCGGCCACTATGAGGAGATCGGCCTGCAACGGCCGGATCTCGACTACGATATCGACGGGGTCGTCTACAAGGTCGACAGTCTGGAGCTGCAGGGTCGTCTCGGCTTCCGTTCACGCTCGCCGCGCTGGGCGACGGCGCACAAGTTTCCGGCGGAGCAGGCATTCACGCGGCTGGTCGATATCGATATCCAGGTCGGCCGCACGGGAGCGTTGACGCCGGTGGCGCGACTGGAGCCGATCACCGTCGGCGGCGTCGTCGTCACCAATGCGACGCTGCACAATGCCGACTACATCAAGGGTATCGGCAACAAGGGCGAGCCGATCCGCGATGGCCGCGATATCCGCGTCGGCGACATGGTGATCGTGCAGCGGGCAGGCGACGTCATCCCTCAGATCGTCGATGTCGTGATGGAGAAACGCGAGCCATCGAGCGTCTCCTATGAATTTCCGAAAGTTTGCCCGGTTTGCGGCAGCCATGCGGTGCGGGACATCAACGAGAAAACAGGCAAGGTCGATGCCGTAACACGGTGTACGGGCGGCTTCATCTGCCGGGCGCAGGCGACCGAGCATCTCAAGCATTTCGTCTCGCGCAATGCCTACGACATCGAAGGTTTGGGCTCGAAGCAGATCGACTTCTTTTTCGAGAGCGAAGATCCGGCACTGCAGATCAGGACCGCGCCTGACATCTTCACCCTCGAGAAGCGCCAGCAATCGTCGCTTGCGAAGCTGGAAAATATCGACGGCTTCGGCAAGGTCAGCGTCGGCAAGCTTTATGCCGCCATCAACGAGAGGCGGCAGATTGCCTTGCACCGCTTCATCTTCGCGCTCGGTATCCGTCATGTCGGCGAGACGACCGCCAAGCTGCTTGCACGCTCCTACGGGACGTACCAAGCCTTCGAGGTGGCGATGAAAGAGGCGGCCCCGCTTTCAGGCGATGCGTGGAACGATCTCAACAATATCGAGGGTATCGGCGAGGTGGTGGCGCGCGCCGTCGTCGAATTCTACAAGGAGCCACGCAATACCGACGTGATCGCGAAGCTGCTGGGACAGGTTCAGCCGCAGGAGGCAGAGCAGCCGGTGATATCGGGCAGCCCAGTTGCCGGCAAGACGGTGGTTTTTACCGGTTCGCTGGAAAAATTCACGCGCGACGAGGCCAAGGCCAAGGCGGAAAGCCTGGGCGCCAAGGTTTCCGGCTCGGTGTCGAAGAAGACGGATATCGTCGTGGCAGGCCCGGGCGCCGGCTCGAAGCTCGACAAGGCCCGGGAGTTCAATGTCCAGGTTCTGACCGAGGACGAGTGGCTGGATCTGATCGGCGGCTAATAGAGGGCGGCATGGTTATGATCTGCCGCCCTCGATCAATCAAAATCTCATGCGTGCCATCGTGAATGCGTCCACATATTCGCCGTTGCGGAATGCAAAGGCGCGCAGTCGGCCCTCGGTTTCGAAGCCGAATTTCTCGTAGAGCCGGATCGCCGGTGCATTGTCGACGAAGACGGTCAGTTCCAGGCGCTTGATCGCCAGCCAGTTGTCGGCGCTGTCGACAAGCGCGGCAAGAAGCGCTGAGCCGACACCGCAGCCCGTGAAATCGTCGTGCACACCCATGCCGATCTGGCCGATGTGCATCCGTCGTCCGGAAAGCCGGTTGAGGCCGGCATTGCCGACGACTTGTTCGTTGACCTCCGCGACAAGGCGGGTCGAGTTGGGGGCGGGCTTTTCCAGCCATTCCCGGGTTTCCTCGACGCTTTGAAAGGGCAGGCGCAAGGTGCCGGCGCGGAAACCGGGAAGATTGGCGATCGCTGCTATCGCTTCGGCATCGGACGGGCGTGTTGCACGAATCTCGATCGGGCCGACTTTGCCTGATCGTCGTTTAACGGGTTCTCGTTCTTCGAAAGACATGGGCTCTCCTTGGTATTGGGGAGGAGAGCTAGGGAGGTTTCAACCCTGCTCGCCTCGGCAGGGTTGAGATGGATCGCAGTCAGCTCAGCGCAACACAGCTTCCACTCGCCCTGCAAGGGGAGAGATGGTGATAAGATGCATTACCGTGGTACGAATTGCGATCATGGCGCGATGATCCGATGCGATGGCGCCATTGTCAATTGTCTTCCGCCAATTTTGCCACCGCCGATTACGGCCGCACCTCCCAAAGTTCGCTTGACAGGCAACCATTTGGTTGCCTATAAGATGGAAATAGGCAACCAAATGGTTCCGTATTTCGATGAATGATGACGCAGTTTTCAAGGCTCTGGCGGATACCAGTCGGCGGCAATTGCTGGATCGGCTTCATGAGCGCAACGGCCAGACGCTGAATGCGCTTTGCGAAGATCTGGCCATGACCCGACAGGCCGTGGCGAAGCACCTCGCCATTCTGGAGGAGGCCAATCTGGTATCGACCGCGAAGCAGGGGCGGGAGAAGCTGCATTTCATCAATTCGGTGCCGATCAACGAGATTGCCGAACGCTGGATCAGCAAATTCGAGCGCCGGCAGCTGAGCGCGCTCTCGGCATTGAAGAAGGCTCTCGAAGGCGAGAGCGGTTCATAAGCCACTCAGGCAAGAATAGTGAAACAAGGAGAAATGGCATGACTGGAAGCAAATTCGTCTACGTCACCTTCATCCGCACTTCGCCGGAGAAGCTCTGGTCGGCGCTGACGACGCCGGAATTCATCAGGCAATACTGGTTCGACATGACGCACGAGACCGATTGGAAAGTCGGCTCGCCGTGGAAGATGCTTTTTCCCGATGGCCGAGTTGCCGACACTGGGGAAATCGCGGAATTCGAACCGCCGCGGCGCATCGCCTTTAAATGGCGCAATGAATTCAGGCCGGAGCTGAAAGCCGAGGGCTGGTCGCGCTGTGTCATGGAGCTGGAGCCTGCCGACGGCGCCGTGAAGCTGACGGTCACCCACACGATCGAACTTGAGAATTCCAAGTTCATCGAAGCGGTCTCCGGCGGCTGGCCGAAGATCTTGTCCAATCTGAAGTCGTTGCTGGAGACGGGCAGGATTGCAATCGAGAGCAAGTGAGTGCGGTCTTTTCATGCCGGGAAGCGCCATTGTTTCAGCGATGGCGCTTCTCGACGGGAATTGCCGCTGACGCCTTTCAACAGGCATTGCTTTGCGGTTCGCAATCTCTTGCATCGGTCATTTGCCATCTTACCTTAGCGGAGCCGCTCTTGCTCCCTGCGGCTGATGTTGGAGGATGATCGATGACTTCACTGAAATTCTGCGCCGCCATTGCTGCATCTTTCTTGACCCTTGCGCCCGTTTCCGCCTCCGCCGAGGTGGTCGGCAAGGTTGGCGTGGACTGGACGGGTAACGATATTCTGGTCGATGCCGTACCGGATCCGGAGGTTTCGGGCGTCACCTGCCATGTGACCTATTTCGATCGCAGCGTTATCGACCGGTTGCGCAAGGGCAACTGGTTCGAAGATCCCTCCAACAATTCTATCGCCTGCCGCCAGACAGGGCCGATCGAGATCGGCAATATCAGCCTGTCGCAGAGCGGCGAAGAGGTGTTCCGCGCCGGGTTGTCGCTAATCTGGAAGAAGCTGGTCGTCACACGCATCTACGACAAGAAGAACGATACGTTGGTCTATCTCATCCACTCGCGCCAGCTGACGGATGGCTCGGCCAAAATGGCGATTTCAACGATACCTCTGTTCGGCCAGAACGTGACATGGAAGAGCGGCAAGCCAAAATAGAGTTACCAGGATACCTCAATGACAACCGATAGAAGGATAATACCAAAAAAAGTCATACTCTTGGGTTGTCGAATTCCTTCTGGTTGCTTTCGGTCTGCACCTTTTTGATGCAATTTCGAAGACGAACAGGGGAGCGACTCTTCCGCTTGTTCACGGCCTGCATGACTGGCGCGTTGGCTACACCCCTGCCAATGCTGGTCTCATAAAAATCGATCGCCCTGAAGCGAGGCTCCAGGGCGATTTTCTTTTGTGCTGAGCTCAGGCGCGCCGCGATCTTTCAGATTCGCGACATGCGCTTTAAGTGTTTGATTTTTTTGCATGTCGTTGTCGCAAAACCGCAGCACACTTTTGTGCGACGTGCTTTATTGACGTTACGCAGCTTGTGCCAGCTGATCGGCAATGATCGTGTCGAGGTTGAGGAAGCAGACCATCGATTTTTCCAGAGCGACGATGCCGCGGCAGAAGGCGCGCTGTGCTTCCGGAACAATTTCCGGCGCCGGCTGCAGATCCTCGCTTTTGATGGTCATCATGTCGGAAACCTGTTCGACCAGAAGGCCGACGAGCTTGCCGGCAATATCCGTGACGATGATCGCCGAACGCTCGGAGGGCTCCGTCATCTTCATGCCGAGACGGCAAGCCATATCGATGACCGGGATCACGGCACCGCGCAGGTTGATCAGGCCGAGCACGTAAGGCGGCGTGTGCGGCATCGGCGTCACCGGCGCCCAGCCGCGGATTTCGCGGATGGCCATGATGTCGATGCAGAACTCCTGATCGCCGAGGTGGAAGGAGACGATTTCCAGATAGGCGCCGGCTTGTTTGATGGCGTTCGTCATGATTGAAGGCTTCCCGTTTGGCGCCGCTGGCAAAAGGCGCTGGCGATTGAAAAGAAAGATCGGCTGAAGCAGCTTGAGCAGCGGCAGCGTCCGGTGCTTCGGCGGGAAACGCCTGGCTGCACCCGGCGGGCGTCATGCCCTTCTAAAGTAAATCGGTCTGCCGTGCGTTCCGGCGGCGATGGCCGAAGTCGATCTCGACATTTGCGATAGATGTTCGCGCGGACAGGTTAGGATTGCTTTAACACTGAAACAGAATTTATCTGTGCGGGCTTGCGAGAGAGAGGTGCGGGAGAATGTTGAAGCACTTGAAGTAGTAGCGCGCTTGCTGCGGCAATTTCGGCTTGTTCGGCACGCCTTGTTGAATTGCGTCCTCTACTTCGAGCCGCTACACCGACAGGCAGATCGACGCTGCCGGTTTTCAGGCGTCGTTACCGGGGTTGGATGAGGAATGGCAGTCATGAGAAGCGTGCGAATTGGTGTCTGGGTGGCTGTATTGATCGTCGCCGGCATATTGGGCTGGCTGAGCTTCGGCGGCGGCAAGACGCCTGATGTGGCTGCAGCGGGGCCGTATGGTGTGCCTTTCACCCTGATCTCGCAGGGCGGCCAACCGATCAGTGAACAAGCGTTTCGCGGCAAGCCTTCGGCGGTGTTCTTCGGCTATACGCATTGTCCGGATGTCTGCCCGACGACCCTGTTCGAGCTGAACGCCTGGCTGGAGAAGGTCGATCCGGAGGGCACCAAGCTCAATGCCTATTTCGTAACCGTCGATCCAGAGCGCGACACGCCCGAAATCATGAACCAGTATGTCTCCAACGTATCCAAGCGCATTACTGGCATTTCGGGTGATCCCGGCAAGGTGATGGATATGATCAAGGGGTTCCGGGTTTACGCCAAGAAGGTGCCTGCGGATGAAAAGCAGCCGAATGGTGACTACACGATGGATCACACCGCCTCGGTCTTCCTGCTGGATTCGTCGGGCGGTTTTGCCGGAACCATCGCCTATCAGGAGGATCCGGATGTGGCGGTGAAGAAGCTGGAGAAGCTGATCAAGAAGGGATAGGGGCTTGGATGGAACCCGTGGCTGGCAAGGAAAGAAGATCCATTCTGATTGCAGGGGCCGGGCCTGCCGGTCTCACTGCGGCACTCGAGCTTGCCCGGCGTGGCTTTGCACCACGCATCGTCGATGACAGCTCGGGACCGACGCCCGTTGAAGAGAGCCGCGCTCTTGGCGTCAACGCCCGCACGCTGACATTGCTTTCCCCTTCCGGTGTTGCGGAGCGCATCGTCGAAGCCGCCCAGACCATCGATCGCTTTCGTTTCCATTCCGGCGAAAAGACGCTTTTCGAGCTGGATGCAAGGCAGGTGAGCGGCCGCTTCAGCGCCATTCGCGGCCTGGCCCAAGGGCACACGGAACGCCTGCTGATGGCGGCGCTTGCGAGCTACGGCATCGTGCCTGAATGGCAAACGGCGATCATGGCAGGCGAGATCGCAGATTTGCAGAGGCCGGAGGTTACGCTTCGGCATCCGGACGGTGCGATGGAGACGGTTCGCCCGGATATTCTGGTCGGCGCCGATGGCGCCCATTCCGTCGTGCGCAAGGCTATCGGAGCAGGGTTCCCGGGAGAGGCGCTGGAGGCTTATTTCTATCTCGTCGATTTTCGCTATGCGGAGCCTATCGATACGCATTTTGGCGAGGTCTCAGTCCTGGATCCCGGCATGATCGGCCGCTTGCCGGTGGCATCCGATGTCATTCGCTATATTTCGACACTGGAGGATTTCGAGAGCCGGATCGTTCATCCCGCGGCGATTGCCGAAAGGATCTGGGCCTCGCAGTTTCGCATTCATTTTCGCCATGTCGAGCCGATGGCCAAAGGCAACGTGTTTCTGGCAGGCGATGCCGCTCATATCCATTCGCCGGCCGGCGCGCGCGGCATGAATCTCGGTATCGAAGATGCCTGCTGGCTTGCCTGGCTCATTGCGGAAGGCCGCGAACAGGAGTATTCGGCCTTGAGAATTCCCGCCGTAAAACAAGTGTTGAAGCAGACGTATGGCCTGACGCGACTGATCACCATGACAAATCCGCTGGCAATTGCAGCGCGCAATCTCTTTGCACCGCTGCTTTTGCGCTTCGGGCCGATGCGACGGACCTTGCTTCGGAGCATAGCCGGTTACGATACGCCGAAGCCGCCTTGGATCGATTGGGCCGAGTAAGAACAAGAAAGAACGACGAGTTGAGCGAAATCCGCCTTTATGTGACGACGAACGAGAAAGAGGCAGGGCAGATCCTTGACCTGATGACGCCGGTTTTCGAGGATGAGGAATTGCCGATCGCGACGACCGAGATCGACGAAAAGAAGGATATCTGGGAAGCCTCCATCTATCTGTATGCCGACGACGAAGAAGACGTTCGCAGCCGTTTTGAGGCGCTGCTGAAGCCGAATTTTCCGGGATTGTCCGTCCAGAAGGAAGTCATTCCCGATATCGACTGGATCGCCAAGTCGCTGGAAGGATTGAAGCCGGTGCGTGCCGGGCGATTCCTTGTGCATGGTTCGCATGATCGCGACAAAGTCGGCGCAAGCGATATCGCTATCGAGATCGAGGCCGGGCAAGCTTTCGGCACAGGCCATCATGGCACGACCGCAGGCTGCCTTGAGACGATCGAGAGGGTTCTTGCCGGCCGTCGCGTGCGCAACGCGCTCGATCTCGGCACCGGCAGCGGCGTTCTGGCGATCGCCGTGCGCAAGCTGCGCAACATCCCGGTCCTGGCGACCGATATCGATCCGGTTGCGGTCCGCGTCGCGCGGGAGAATGTCCGCAGCAACGGGATCGCTTCGGGTATTGCGCTGGAGACGGCGCCGGGATTTCATTCCACGGCCTTTTCCCGCCACGGGCCTTTCGACTTGATCATCGCCAATATTCTGGCGCGCCCGCTCATCAAGATGGCGCCGCAGCTGGTGGCACATCTGGCACCGGGTGGATCGGTCATTCTTTCGGGTATTCTCGCCGAGCAACGCTGGAAGGTGCTGGCCGCTTACAATGGTGCCAATCTGCGCCATGTGCGTACCATCTGGCGGAACGGCTGGGTTACCATCCATCTCGACCGGCCTTGAGCCGGTCGCTTCCGGCTGAGCCGATTGCGGTAAATAAAAAAGGCGGTGCCGAGGCACCGCCTTGAGACCGGCTTTCGCCGATCTTGCCCGCGAGCGTGTGTGGAGGAGTGCTCAAGCGGGCTCTAGCGTTCTGATCGTGATCCGGGGGGAGGAGGAGAACCGGACTGCGATCGCTTGGAACGCGTAGCTGGTAAACTTCTTAGCGGTGACCGCCGCGGCTTGCGCCGATTGCCTTCGAGGTCTCGACTTCGAGCTGACGAAGCGAGCCGACGGAATGGCGTACGGTACGACGCTCGCCAGCCAGCGCGGGGCTAACATATGCGGAGCGGGTGATAGGCATTGTCTTTAGTCCTTGTTTGAGCTGGTTCTTCGTGAACCCGTTTGATGCGGCGGATATAGCGACTCGCCCGCTTGCGTGGCAGGGGGGAGGCTTCATGGGAGCTATGCGCGATATGCATGTATCGTGCCGTGAAGATGTCATATTTGGTTGGCGATGCTCATGAAATGGGCGGATTCGTTAACGGCATCTCAGACAGATCCGGCAAGGCGGCGGCCTAAGTCGCGCTCGCGCAGTCAGTTTTCAGTCACTCCCGAAAATCACATCGCACTTCCGGCAATCATGCTCTAACATACTGGCGCAATTCAGTTTCACGGATTCTCCACCAGTCTTGGATCAGCTCATGTTTCAGTCTTTCGACGTCACGTCCACTCCGCAATTCGGTCGCGAGCGCGTCGCCGGCCTGCGCGCCGCTTTCGGCGATCTCGGCATTGACGGCTTCCTCGTACCGCGTGCCGACGAGTATCAGGGCGAGTATGTGCCCAAGTGCTCGGAGCGTCTCGCATGGCTTACCGGCTTCACTGGCTCCGCAGGTGTTGCGCTTGTGACACACAGCCAGGCCGTGATTTTCGTGGACGGCCGGTATGTGACGCAGCTTGCTGAGCAGGTGGATCGAACCGTCTTCACCGGTGGCGACCTGGTGAACGAGCCGCCGCATGTCTGGTTGCCGCGCCATGCAACGAAGGGTTTCCGTCTCGGGATTGATCCTTGGCTGCATACGGGTGCCGAAGTCAGGCGGTTGGAAAAGGCGCTGGCCGAAATCGACGGCAAGCTAGTGTTTCTCCCGCATAATCCGCTCGACAGGCTCTGGGGGGACCGGCCGGCCGAGCCGCTCGGCGGTGTCATCATTCAGGATATCGGTCAGGCCGGCGTTCTGGCCAAGGACAAGCTTGCGACCATCGCGGCCAACCTTAAGGAAAAGAACCTCAAGGCGGTGCTGATCACCGATCCGTCTTCAGTCGCCTGGATCTTCAATATCCGTGGCAGCGACGTGCCGCACACGCCGCATCCCCTGGCTCGCGCCATCATCTATGCAGAGGGTGCGGCAGAGCTTTTCCTTGACAAGCGCAAGACCAAGGTGGAGGCCGAAGCCTATCTGACGCAGATCTGCAAGCAGCTGCCGCCCGCTGAGCTCGCCAAGCGCCTGGCTGCTGCTTCGGCGAATGGCGGGCGCATCCTCGTCGACCCCGATCTCGCTTCCTATGCTCTCACGGATATCATCCGTCACGAGGGCGGCGAGGTCGTAGAAGGCAACGATCCTGCCAAGCTGCCGCGCGCCTGCAAGAACGCTGCCGAAATCAACGGTTCGGCTGCCGCCCATCTGCAGGATGGCGCTGCCATGGTCGAATTCCTTTACTGGCTGGAGACGAGCAAGCCAGGGACGGTCACCGAGATTGCGGCAGCGGAACGGCTGGAAGCCTGCCGTGCCCGTGTCGGCGAAAGCATGCAGAATCCATTGAAGGACATTTCCTTCGATACGATCTCCGGTGCGGGCGAGCACGCCGCTATCATGCACTATCGCGTGACGACGTCGAGCGACCGGCTGATCCAGGCGGGTGAGCTGTTCCTCATCGATTCGGGCGCGCAATACATCAATGGCACGACCGATATCACCCGCACCGTCGGCATCGGCGCCGTCTCCGAAGAGCAGAAGCGGCTCTTCACGCTGGTGCTGAAGGGGATGATCGCGATCAGCACGGCACGTTTCCCCAAGGGGACGCGCGGCTGCGATCTCGATCCGCTGGCACGCATTGCGCTCTGGAAGGCCGGCGTCGATTTCGCCCATGGCACGGGCCACGGCGTCGGCTCCTATCTTTCCGTGCATGAGGGGCCGCAGCGCATCGCGCGGCTCGCCGTGCAGGAGCTGCTGCCCGGCATGATTCTGTCGAACGAACCCGGCTACTATCGACCGGGTCACTTCGGCATCCGCATCGAAAACCTGATCTACATCCGCGATCCGGAGGAGATCGAGGGCGGCGACATGCCGATGCTGGGTTTTGAAACGCTGACCTTCTGCCCGATCGATCGCAGCCTGGTGCTCGTCGAACTGCTGACGCACGAAGAGCTGCATTGGCTGAACGAATATCACGTCCGGACGCGCGAGGCGCTGATGCCGCTGATCCACGATCACGACATCCGGGCATGGCTGGAAA
Source organism: Rhizobium freirei PRF 81 (assembly GCF_000359745.1). Taxonomy (GTDB): domain Bacteria; phylum Pseudomonadota; class Alphaproteobacteria; order Rhizobiales; family Rhizobiaceae; genus Rhizobium; species Rhizobium freirei. The sequence continues at coordinate 114,166 of NZ_AQHN01000055.1, read as the reverse complement.
ATGCCACGCTCGAGCTGAAGCACTAAGAAGCACGGGGCCTATCCCGACTCAAAACGGGATGGGGTCTTTTGACGTGTCAGGCGCCGATAGAATGGCGCCATGCCATGACGATGATCCAGCCCGCGGTCAGCATGTAGGTCGAGGGAAAGCGCAGGCCGACAAGAAGGGCTGCGAGCATAGCCACTTTGGTATCCCAGCCGCTGATGAAGAAGGCGGGCGCGACGAGGGTCGTGAGAACGGCGGCGGGCACGGCATTCAGCGCCGCTTCGACGCGCGGCGGGATGCGGGTCATCTTGACGATCAGGATATAGCCGCCGATACGCGTCAAGAAGGTCACCACGGCAGCGGCCGCAATCAGCAGGATCATGTGCGGATTGAAATCGAACATGGTCAGACCTCGTGGCTTTCGTGGGCGATATCAGGCTTGCGGTTCGCCTTCACCGGCGGCAGCACCGCAGCAAGCGCTACGCCGGCGAGTGCGCCGATGCTGACATGCCATGGCGAGCCGACGTAACGATATGCGATGGCCGATGCCACGGCGCTGGCGGCCACCACGGGCAGGAAGTTGTCGCGCTTGCGAAAGCCCATGACGATGCCGAGGAAATAGATCGGCAGCAGGATATCGAGGCCGATGGCCTTCGGATCGCCGATCAGGCTCCCGAGCAGGCCGCCGATGAAGCTGATCACCACCCAGGGAATGTAGACCATCGCCGCAAAGCCGATGTACCAGGCGAAGGTCACCGCCTTGCCGCTCTCATGGCGCTTGATCGTTTCGGCAAATTGCGGATCGACGAGCAGGAAGAAGGTGAAGAACTTTTCCACCACGGAAAAGTGCCTGATGTAGCGTGCGATCGCCGCCGAATAGAGCACGTGGCGGAAGTTGACGGCCAGGATCGACAGCACGATGAGCCAGGCCTCAACCTTGTGGCCGAATAGATCGAGCCCCACCATCTGGCTGGCGCCGGCATAGACGGTGCCGCTCATCAGGGTCAATTCGCCGAGCGACATGCCTTGATCGCGGGCCAGCGCGCCAAACAAGGCGCCGAAGGGTGCCGCAGCAAGGCCGACGGCAATGCCGCCCCTCGTGCCTTCAAGAAAATCCGCGCGACTCATCGTCCGCTCTATCCTTTGTGGAAAACCCGGCGCTTTCGCCCGGATGCCGCATCTGCAGTCCGGCGCGTAGATCAAGCGCGAAGTGCAATATCATCGCACCCCTTGCGCATCTGCCCTCGCGCTGTTCAATGGCGGGAGCTGTAAGCCGTGAGCGCTGACGCAGCAATTAAATTTACTTGATGGATTAATCGATTTTCTTGAAGCAGTTGCTTGGGTCTGCTTGCAAATTGGGAGATATGGAGCATGAAGAAAATCACCTTTGCCAGGGACGAGAAGGCGGCGATCGTCGCCCGTCTCCAGCGCTACTTCTCCGAGGAACTCGATCAGACGCTTGGAACATTGCCGGCCGAATTCCTGCTCGATTTCCTCACGACCGAGATCGGGCCATACTACTACAATCAGGGCCTGCACGATGCTCACGCAGCGCTGATGAGCAAGATGGAGGATTTCGGCGAGGCGATCTATCTGCTTGAGAAGGAGCCTGCCAAGGGCTGACCGAGCCTTACTTCTTCGGCTGGAAGGTGTGTTCCACTGCCGGGAAGGTGCGGGCTTTCACTTCCTCGGCATAGGCTTCGGCCGCTTTCGAGACGACGGGCGCCAACTGAGCAAAATGCTTGACGAAGCGCGGCTTGAAATCGTTGAACAGGCCAAGCATGTCGTCGGAGACGAGGATCTGCCCGTCACAGGCGGCGGATGCGCCGATGCCGATGGTAGGAATGGCGACGGCGGCGGTGATCTCGCGGGCGAGCGGCTCGATCGTGCCTTCGATCACCATTGCGAAAGCGCCGGCTTCAGAGATCGCTTTGGCATCGCGGCGGATCTTGCCTGCTTCCTTGTTCGAGCGTCCGAGCGAACGATAGCCACCTGTCGTATTCACCTGCTGCGGCATCAGCCCGACATGGCCGAAGACCGGGATACCGCGAGACGTGAGAAAGGAGACTGTTTCCGCCATTTCCTCGCCGCCCTCCAGCTTCACGCCATCGCAGCCGGTCTCCTTCAGGATGCGTGCGGCATTGCGAAATGCCTGTTCTTTCGATTCCTGATAGGAGCCGAAGGGTAGGTCGACGATGACGCAGGCGTGCTTTGCGCCGCGCATGACGGCCTGGCCGTGGGCGATCATCATCTCCATCGTGACGCCGACCGTCGTCTCCATGCCGTAAAGTACCATGCCGAGGGAATCGCCGACCAGCAGCAGGTCGCAATGCGGGTCGAGCAGGCGGGCGATCGGCGTCGTATAGGCCGTCAGGCTGACGATGGGGCGCACGCCCTTCATCGCCTCGATCGCGGCGGTCGTCACGCGCTTGGTGCGTCCGACGGTGCTCATCTCAGGCGCTCCTTTCGTTGGCCGACGGCTTGCGACCGATGACCCTATTGTCGAGCAGGCGGGTGGTGCCGATGCGCACGAACAGGGCGACGAGCACGGGCTGGCCTTGCAGTTTCGTCAGCTCTTCCAGTGTGTCGGGATGGCGGACGGCGGCGACCTCGGCGGTGGCAAGCGGCTCCTTTTCGATGAAGACCCGCAGGGCTTCCTCGAATGCTGATGGGTCGTCGACGCCAAGGCCATAGAGCCTTTCGGCTTCCGCCAATGTATCGGGGACGACGACGGCGGCTGCGCGCTCTTCCTTGGAGAGATAGACGTTGCGCGAGGACAGGGCCAGGCCATCCACATCGCGAACGGTCGGCACCGGTACGACACGAACCGGCTGCGCCAGGTCTTCGACCATGCGGCGGATGATCGCCACCTGCTGATAATCCTTTTCGCCGAAATAGGCACTGTCGGGCTGGACGATATTGAAGAGCTTGGTGACAACAGTCGCGACGCCGGCAAAATGACCGGGGCGCACCGCGCCTTCCAACTCCGCACCGAGCTTCGGGACGTCGACCACGGTTTCCATGGGGCGCGGATACATGTCTGCGACTTCGGGTGCGAAGAGGAAATCGACGCCGGCGTCGCGCAGCATGGCGCTGTCGCGCTCGAGATCGCGCGGATATTTCGCCAGATCTTCGTTGGCGCCGAATTGCAGCGGATTGACGAAGATCGAGGCGACGACGATGTCGTTCTCGACTTTGGCGCGCGAAACCAGCTCCATATGGCCGCCGTGCAGATAGCCCATGGTCGGCACCAGGCCGATCCTGCAGCCGGACTTGCGATGCTCAGCAAGTCGTTCGCGCAAGGTGGCAATCGTGCTGATGACGTTCATAGTGACACTCCTCCCAAGGCAGCGCCGTCCCACACCGCCCGTTTCCGTCCCCTGAATTCGCGGGGGCCTTCTAACGTGTGCAGTGCAAAAAGGCAAATTCGCGAACGGCAAAAGTCGCGGCTGCGGCGTCGCTTTCGATCTACGAGGTTCGCAACTCCTGATGCTGGCCAGTCAGGGACGGCTTAATCTCTGTCATTATACTCCAAACGAAAACGCTCTCCCAGGCAAGGCTCGGGAGAGCCAAAACGAGATGGCTCGATCTCTAGCAGAGACTACACCGAGCGGGTCAAGCCGCCGTCGACCTTGAGGTTCTGGCCGGTGATGTAGCCGGCTCCGTCGGAGGCGAGGAAGGCGACGGTGGCGGCGATTTCGGCGCTGGTGCCGTAGCGCTTCATCGGCACGGCGTCGCGGCGCTCCTCGGTTGCCGGCAGGCTGTCGATCCAGCCGGGCAGGACATTGTTCATCCGTACATTGTCGGCGGCGTAGGTGTCGGCGAAAATCTTCGTGTAGGAGGCAAGGCCCGCGCGGAATACGGCCGAGGTCGGGAACATCGGCGAGGGTTCGAACGCCCAGGCGGTGGAGATGTTGACGATCGCGCCGGACTTCTGCTGCTGCATGATGGGAGCGACGAGGCGGACCGGGCGGATGACGTTCATCAGATAGACGTCGAGGCCGGTATGCCATTGCTCGTCGGTAATTTCCAGGATCGGTGCGCGCGGACCGTGGCCGGCGCTGTTGACGAGCACATCGATTCGCCCCCATTTTTCCATCGTCGCATCGACCAACCGCTTGAGATCGTCATTCGACTGGTTGGAGCCCGTGATGCCGATGCCGCCAAGCTCTTGCGCCAGCGCTTCGCCTTTTCCAGAGGACGACAAAATCGCCACCTTGAAGCCATCGGCAGCAAGGCGTCTGGCGCTTTCGGCACCCATGCCGCTCCCGCCTGCGGTGATAACAGCCACTTTTTCTATCGACATTTTCGGTTCCTCCGTCGTCTTGTTCCGGTAGAGTTGATTGCCTCAAACTTACCGATGGAATATCATCTTTCTCGCGCGTGAGCGAAGCAGTTGCGCTCTTATTTGACAGTAGAAAAACTATCGCATGGACGGTTCGGTCGGCAAACTTCCTTCTCTCAACGGCCTCAAGGCGTTCGAGGTGTCGGCCCGGCATCATAGCTTCAGGCTTGCCGCCGAGGAACTCGGGGTCACGCAAGGGGCGGTGGCTCAGCAGGTGCGAGGGTTGGAAGCGGAGCTGGGCGTCAAACTGTTCGAGCGGATGCCGCGAAGTCTTGTCCTGACGGGCGAAGGACGCGGCTATTTCGCCGATATCAGGCGTGCCTTTGAAATTATCGCGCAAGCGACCGGCGACCTCAGGCCGCAACCCGTGAGGCTCACCATCAGCACGACGCCGACATTCGCGTCGAAATGGCTGATCCCGCGCCTGCCGGACTTTACCGCCCGCTATCCCGATCTCGATCTCCACATTCTCGCGACGGAGCGCATATCCGGCTTTCAGGCCGATGGAGTGGATCTTGCCGTCCGCTATGGGCGGCCGCCCTTCGGCCCGGGACTGGCGACGGAGCTGCTCTTCGAACAGGAGATCATCGCTGTCTGCAGCCCGGTGCTGTTACGAGACCGGGAGCCGCCGAAGACATCGGAGGAACTCGCAGCTTACGTACTTCTCCATGATGCGCATAATTCCTGGCCGGAATTCATCGACAGGCATTTGGGAGGCGCGGCGCAGGCTCCTTACAAGGGCATCAGCTTCAATCAGACATCGCACGCCATCGAGGCTGCCATTGCCGGGCAGGGCATCGTGCTTGCCAATCGCGATTTCGTGGCGCGAGATTTGGCTGAGGGTCGCCTTATGCAGATCATCGAGGGATCGCTGAGCGGCCCCTCCGATTTCTACCTCGTGTGGCCGCGATATCGGAAATCGGCTGCCCTGGAGACGGTCATTGCCTGGATGAGCGGGGAAGCGAGACGGACGTAAGGGGCGCAATGTCTCCACGCTGCCGACGGGGCGCCTCATCCGTGCGATTGCCGGACGCGACGATCATCCGGCTCCGGATTGTCCGTTCCGGATTAGCGTTTTTCTCAATCTTTTGCTGTTAGCTGACTGCATGGCAAAGATCGTGGCATTGGCGGCATATTTCTATCAGGCGGCGGTGGCCTTCGGGCTGCTGATCGCAGTGGCGCATCTGCTGACGCCGGCGGATTATGCGGCCTATTCGCTTTTCATCACCATCAGCCAGTTTGCAGCAATCTTCTGCTTCGAATGGATACGCTATGCCTGCAGCCGTTTCTATCCGGGGCCAACGCCTGGGAGCGAGGCGTTGGAGCGAAAGGCGCTGACCATCGAGTTTGCTGCATGCGCGGCGATCTGCCTGGTTGCGGCCTCTGCCTCGATGTTCTTTTCGGTTCCGCGGGAGATCGCGGTACTCGGCGGCCTTGTCGCGGTTCTCCAGGGCGGCAGCGACCTGCATCTCACCATGCTGCGCTTTCGCCAGGAGTTTCGCGCCTTCTCGCGCCTGCAGGGATCGCGTGCCACCATTCTTGCCGTGGGCACGCTCGCCGGGGCAGTCGTTGCTCCGAGTTTCACCTCGACGATCGTCGGGCTGTTGGCGGGCTATCTCGCCTATGGTCTATGGGCTGCGTTTCTGACCCGCGACAGCCTGCGCGAGGCAGCCCGATTCGAGCCGCCGCTGGTGCGCAAGCATTTCGTTTATGGCAGCGTTGCGGCCAGCGCATCGGTGCTCGGCATGTTGGCGCCACTCGGTCTGAAGTCGATCCTGACGGCGGCGCTGGGGGCCGGCGGGGCGGCTGGCGCACTGCTGGCGCTCGATCTCTTACAGCGGCCGTTCGTGTTGATCGTTTCGGCCTTGCAGGCCATCCAATATCCGGACGTGGTCGCCTCCTATGATCGCGAGGGAGCCACCCCGGCTTTCAGGAAGCAGCTGGGTGACTACTATTCGCTGCTGGCGGGCCTGACGCTGATGACTGCGGCCGGCATCTTTGCCTTGTTGCAGCCCGTGGCGCAGCTGGTGATTTCCGCAGGCATGCGCGATGGATTCCTGGCGGTCGCACCTTTCGTAATTGGCCTTTCCGCCTGTCGCGCGCTGACGTTCAACATGTCGCCGACGCCGGCGCATCTGCAGCACCGGCTGCTCACGATCTTCCTGCTCGCGATGGCCGATTGCGTATTGCTGAACCTTGGAACGCTTGCTGGTGGCTATTTCGGCTCGCTCAGTGATGCGGTCCTTATGGGCGGCGGGATGGCCGGTGCGCTCGTGGCGACGGCGGTCGGGGTGAGGGTGCTCCTGTCGCTGCCTTTCGATTTCGTCTGGCAGCCGGTCATCCTCTCCGCCATTGGTCTCGCCGTGCCGGTACTGGCTACGGCGGGCTTCGAGTATTCGCTCTGGCTATCGGTTTCGATCGGCGTGGTCGGCGGCGCGCTTTTCTGCCTGCTCGGCCTCTACAGCTACTTCGTCACGATGTTTCGGCCGCAAGCCCGATCCTAGGGCACTTCCGCTTTTCTTCGAATCGCGAAAACGCCCCATCTTCTTGTTTACGCATTCCGGACGGAAAACCGCTGCGCCCTTTTCCTGGCAGGGCTCTGGTTTTTCAGAGAGCTTCCAGCATGGACAGTACGCGTTCGGCGCTGCCATCCCAGGAAAAGCGGGCGACATTCTCGTGGCCGCGCCTGCGAAGATCCTCGCGCAGGGCATTGTCCGTAGCGATCCTTCGCATGGCGCTGACGAGCTCGTCCTGTCGCGTAGGGTCGAAATAGAGCGCGGCATCGCCCGAGGCTTCGCGGACGGCGGGGATATCGGCGGCCAGCACCGGGCAACCCTGTGTCATGGCTTCCAGCGGCGGGATACCGAAGCCTTCATAGAGGCTTGGAAAGACGAAGGCGGTGGCGTGGCGTTCCAGTGCGGCGATCTCAGCATCCGTTAGGCGGCCGGGAAAGAGCAGCCGATCGTTGGACTGCGGGCCTTCCGATTGAAACACAGTCGGGGCCGTGCCGCCGACAACCACGAGCTTCTGATTTTCGTCGCCGAGCGCCTCGAAGGCGCGGATGGCAAAATCGAGGTTCTTGTTCGGTTTCATCGTGCCGACGAGAAGGAAGAAGCCATTCGTCTTCAATCCAAGCCGCTCGACGATAGTTTCATCCGGCTGAATGGCGGCGAAATGATCGACGGCGTTGTAGACGACATCGATGTCATCGACGGAAACGCCGAAGACCGAGGCGATCTCCCCGCGCGAAAATTCCGAGACGGTGCCGATCTTGGCGGTGCGGGTCAGCACGGTGCCGAGCGCGCCGTGCAGCAGGCGATAGCTGCGCTTGAAGGATTGCGGATGACGGAAGATCGTCACGTCGTGAATGACGACCGCCTGGCGGCGATGCAGGAGCGGGCCGCTGCCGCCGAAGCCGATCAGACGGCTGCCGCGCGAGCGCGAAAGCAGCGACGTCTGCTCCCACAGGTGACCGGGACCGGAGCCGAACGAATCGACCTCAATGGCGGAAAGTCCGATGTCGACGGGCGTATTGCGCGGCACGGCCAGACGCCAGATTGCGCCCTTCAATGCGGCCGGCACGACGCCTGCCGCGATCTTTCTGTCGAGCGCCAGCGTCAGCTCCCGTGCAAAGCGCTGCACGCCGGATAGTGGCTGGCCGAGAAACCGCCCGTTGATAGTAATCGACTGCACGTGAAGGCCCCGAAATCCCGTTAATCAGGAACAGTTTGCACAATTTTCCTTAGGGAAGCTTTACCTTCGCAGGTTGTTTTCAGGTCAGCGCCGCTCTGCTATCGATGATCGCGACGCCACGCGCACGCATTTCCTCCATTGCCGCCTTGACGCCGGCGGGGTCGATGCCGCGGCTCGCATCCTCGATGAAGCGGACGGACACACCGGGCAACATTTCGACGGCGTCGAGAGCCGAGAACTTCACGCAGTAATCGGTTGCCAATCCGCAGAGATCGAGCGCGGTGACGCCTTTGTTGCGCAGATAGGCCGCAAGACCGGTGAGGGCTGCCTGGTCGTTGTCGCGGAAAGCGGAGTAGCTGTCCACTAGGGGATTCTGACCCTTCTGCTGAATGAAATCGGCATCATCGACATGGAGATCGGGGTGGAACTCGGCGTCTTTTGTGTTCTGGATGCAATGGTCGGGCCACATCATTTGCGGCTTGCCCGAGAGCCTACCGATTTCGAAGGGCTTCTTGCCGAGATGAGCGGAGGCGAAGCTGCCGTGACCGGCCGGATGCCAGTCCTGCGAGGCCACGATCAGATCATATTTGCCGCTGTCGATGAGCTTGTTGGCGACGGGCACCACCTGATCTCCATCCGGCACGGGCAGGTTGCCGCCGGGGCAGAAGCCGTTCTGGATGTCGATGAGCAGCAATGCTTTCATGAGGCCTGTCCTTCCCGATTGTTGCGTTGCACGATGCCAAGCGACGCGCTTCGGATCAAGCCCTTTGCGCCCCGCCGATCATGGCGGCGAGGCGCGATTGCCTGTTTGCTGGAGCTTACGCCGGCTTGTGGCCCTTGAGGCCGTAGAAGGCAATATAGACGTAGCAGATGATCGGCATCAGGAAGGCGAGGTGGATACCGATCGTATCGGCAAGACCACCCTGGATGACCGGCAGGATGGCGCCGCCGACGATGGCTAGGCACAGGATGCCCGAGCCCTGGCTCGTATATTTGCCGAGGCCGTGCAGCGCCAGGCTGAAGATCGTCGGGAACATGATGGAGTTGAAAAGGCCGATCGCCAGCACCGACCACATGGCGACATGGCCCGTGGTCAACACGGTGATCACCAGCAGGACAATGGCTACCGCGGCGTTGAAGGCGAGCGCCTTGCCATCGTCGATCTGCCGCATGATGATTGAGCCGGCGAAGCGGCCGAGCATCGCGCCGCCCCAGAAATAGGAGACGTAGCGGGCTGCATCGGCTTCGGAGAGATGGGCGATATCAGGCTGGCTGAGGAAATTGACGAGGAAGCTGCCGATGCTGACTTCCGCACCGACATAAAGAAAAATGCCGATCGCGCCGAGCACGAGATGGCGATACTGCCAGGCGGAGCCGCCGCCGCGCATCGGTTCGACGGCTTCTTCGTCTTCGACCTCGGGAAGCTTCAGCGCTGCAAAGATGGCGGCGAGCAGCAGAAAGGCTGCGGCCAGAAACAGGTAGGGCAGCTTCACCGCGCCGGCTTCGGCAAGCCGCATGGCGTCGATCTGCTCTGGTGTCGCATTGGCGGCCGCAACGGTGGCGGCAGACAGGATCAGCATCGCGCCGAAGTAGGGTGCAATCGTCGTGCCGAGCGAATTGAAAGCCTGCGTCAGGTTCAGGCGGCTGGCGGCGGTATCCGGTGGTCCCAATACGGTGACATAGGGGTTGGCGGCGACCTGCAGGATCGTGATGCCCGTGGCGAGCACGAAGAGCGCGCCGAGGAAAAGGGCATAGACGCGATAGCTGGCGGCCGGGATGAACAGCGCGCAGCCGACCGCCGCGATCGAGAGACCGACGACGATGCCCCACTTATAGGTAATACGCTTCACAAGCGCACCTGCCGGCAGCGACACGATGAAATAGGCGCCGAAAAAGCAGAGCTGGATGAGCATCGACTGGGTGTAATTGAGCTGAAAGACGCTCTTCAGGTGCGGCACCAGAATGTCGTTCAGGCAGGTGATGAAGCCCCACATGAAAAAGAGTGAGGTGAGTGCGATAAGCGCGAATTGGTAGCTGCCCTGGCCTTGATGTGCGGATGCACGGACGCTGGTGGGCGCAGAGCTTGTTGCTGGTCCAGCCACTTTTTTATCCTCGGTTCTTGTTGTTGCCAGCTCCGATATTCGAGCCGGGAACGGGCCGAAAGAGGAACTGGCAGCGGCTTGCCGAGGCGCCGCGGGAGGCGCGGAACCCCGAAGCCGCTAAGGTCGATATAATCGATTAGGGTCATATTGGTAGCATGCTAGCGATGCGGATTTTGCAATGCAGCAATGCGGGAACCCGCAAGTTCCGAGCTGTGATCATGCTCCCCGCTATTTCCAGCGTCGACAGGGAGCATTTCGCTATCAGTCGAAGGCCAATCCCTCTTCGGCGATGGATTTCCGTACGGAATCGCGCTGTCTGACGCGGGCATACCAGGCCTTGAGATGATCGAGCTCATCGAAGTGGATGCCGGCTTTGTAATAGGATTTGAGCCATGCGGCCTGGCCCCATCCCGTCAGCGCAAACAGATAGGCATCGGCAACGGTAAAGTGATCGCCCATCAAAAAGGGGCGGTCGGCGAGGTGCTCGTCGATCCATTGAAATCGTTTTTCGAGCTTTGGCCTTGCCGTCTCGACATAGTTTCCCGCCAGCCGCGCATAAAGAAGCGGAATGAAGCCCTTGTGGATTTCCGTCGACAGGAAGCCGAGCATTTCCTGCAGCTTGTAACGCTCCATCGTGCCGGCGGCTGGCGCCAGTCCGGCCTCGGGCTTCAGATCCGCCAGATATTGGACGATGGCCGGCCCCTCCCGCAGAAGATTGCCATCTTCGAGTTCGAGAAGGGGGACATAGCCGTGCGGATTGATGTCATAGAAATCCAGCCCGGTCTCTGTCTTGTGAGTGGTGTGATCGACCTTGATCAGCTCGACGTCGAGGCCGAGTTCGTTGATGACGATATGGGGCGAGAGCGAGCAACTTGCGGGCAGATAATACAGTTTCACGAGGGGGCTCCATGGTGTTTTCCGGTGCCAGCCTTCACTTGGAAAGACTGTCGCTGAACCATGTAATCCCCTTGGTATGGAATAGTAAGAACGGAAAAGTTTGACATCTAGGTACAAAAATTATACCGCCATACGCATGAGGTATGCACCATGAAGAAGACCGTGACTGGCTGCTCCGTCGAGGAAGCGATGCATTTGCTGGGAGGCCGCTGGCGATTGCTGATCGTCTCCTACCTGGTCGATGGACCCCAGCGCTTCAACGAGCTGCGGCGGCTGATGCCCGGCATCTCGCAGAGGATGCTGACGCTCGATTTGCGCGCGCTGGAGGAAGCGGGTCTCATCAAGCGCACGGTTTATCCGACGGTTCCCGTGAAGGTCGAATATTCGCTGACGGAAGACGGTTCACGCCTGGAAAAAGTGGTGGCCGTGGTCAAGGAATTCGGGCTTTGGCTCAAGGATCGGGATGCGCAGGCGGCTGACGCGCGAGACTCTTCACCAGAGCTCGTAATATAAATCCCGCCAATCGGGATTCGCTTTTTCAATAAGTTCGATTTTCCATCGGCGATACCAGCGTTTCAGAGACTTTTCCTGCTGTACGGCCGAAACGATGTCGGCGTGGCCCCATACCAGACGAGGCGGGTACAGCCGTATTTCTATGCGAATCCAGGTGTCAGACCTTCACGATGTTCGTAAATACGGCGCTCAAGATCGGCCGTGACGCCGATATACAGCGTACCTCGTTTGTGGTTGGTGATGATGTAAGTATATCCACCCATGCGTGTATGGTGCTAGCGGCGAGGGTGGTCGTCAAGAGGTGGGATTGGGGATTATATGCGGAGGACAGAGATTAAAGTTCTCGTTTGCCACCGCAGCATACCCACACTCCGTCATCCTCGGGCTTGACCCGAGGATCCAAGCACAGGCCCTGTTGTTTGCGGAAGTGACCACGGCGTTGTAGCGCTAATCGCAACGTGCTCACCGCTCTAATGGGTGCAATGCGTCGCATTGGAATGCTTGTGCGTGGATCCTCGGGTCAAGCCCGAGGATGACGGAGAAGGTGGGAGTATGAGGAGCCCTACAGCGGACCCATGCTCGCGCCTCGTATCAGCACACGACCCTCTGGTCCCAAACCAGATAGTCAGCTCTGCCAATCAAACCCTCTCCACAAACCCATCCAGCACACGCTTCTGCCCGGCGCGGTCGAATTCGATCGTCAGCTTGTTGCCCTCGATCTCCGAGACATTGCCGTTGCCGAACTTGATGTGGAAGACTCGGTCGCCGACCATGAACTTGGAGGGTTCGGAGGAGGTGGATTTGGCCACCAGCTCGCCGTCGATCGTGCGCACCTTCGGGCCGCTTTCGCCATAGCCGATGCGTTCAACGGCGTGGCCGGAGCGACTGCCCCAGTTGTCGCGCGTCGCATCGTTGCGGTTTGCCTGCGCGCGTTTCCAGCCGGGGGTGGAATAGGAGTTGGCGAAGGGGTCGGCCTTGTCGAAGCGTGACTGGCCGTAACCGCCGCGGCCGTAACCACCATAGGACTGCTCGACTTCGGCCACCTGAACATGCGTTTCCGGCAGTTCGTCGAGGAAGCGAGAGGGGATGGTCGATTGCCAGAGGCCGTGGATGCGGCGGTTGGAGACGAACCAGATGTGGCAGCGGCGCTTGGCGCGGGTGATGCCGACATAGGCGAGGCGGCGCTCTTCTTCGAGGCCCGCGCGGCCGCTTTCGTCGAGCGAGCGCTGGTGCGGAAACAGACCTTCCTCCCAGCCGGGCAGGAACACGGTTTCGAATTCCAGACCCTTGGCCGAGTGCAGCGTCATGATGGAGACGGCGTCGAGATTTTCGTTCTGCTCGGCATCCATGACAAGGGCGACGTGTTCGAGGAAGCCGCGCATGGATTCGAAACTATCCATGGAGCGGATGAGTTCCTTCAGATTTTCCAGGCGCCCCGGTGCTTCGGCCGATTTGTCGTTCTTCCACATGTCCGTATAGCCGGACTCTTCGAGGATCTGCTCGGCAAGCTCGGTATGCGGCGTGTTTTCAAGCAGTCCCTGCCAGCGGCGGAAGGATTGCACGACGTCGAACAGCGCCTTGCGTGCCTTCGGCTTCATCTCGTCCGTCTCGATGATATCGGCCGCTGCCGCCAGCATCGGGATATCGCGCACACGGGCATAGTCGTGCAGGGCGCGGACGGTGGTGTCGCCGAGGCCGCGCTTCGGCGTGTTGATGATGCGCTCGAAGGCGAGATCGTCGGCCGGCTGGCAGACAAGGCGGAAATAGGCCATGGCGTCGCGGATTTCGAGGCGCTCGTAGAAGCGCGGGCCGCCGACGACGCGGTAGTTCAGGCCAAGCGTGACGAAGCGGTCTTCGAATTCGCGCATTTGGAACGAGGCGCGCACGAGGATCGCCATGTCGTTGAGATTGTGCTTGTTGCGCTGAAGCTGCTCGATCTCCTCGCCGATGGCGCGCGCTTCCTCCTCGGAATCCCAGGAGGCGTGCACCTGCACCTTGATGTCGTCGGGGTCGGAGCGATCGGTAAACAGCGTCTTACCGAGCCGGCCCTCGTTATGGGCGATCAAATGTGCGGCGGCACCGAGAATATGTTCCGTCGAGCGATAGTTGCGCTCGAGCTTGATGACCTTGGCGCCCGGAAAATCCTTTTCGAAGCGCAGGATGTTGTCCACTTCGGCGCCGCGCCAGCCGTAGATCGACTGGTCGTCGTCGCCGACGCAGCAGACGTTTTGCGGCTCGCCCTTCTGCCGCTGTGCCAGCAGGCGGAGCCACATGTACTGCGCCGTATTGGTGTCCTGATACTCGTCGACGAGGATATAGCGGAAGCGCTGATGATAATCCTTGAGGATATCAGGATTCTTCCGGAACATGTTGATCGGATGCAGCAGAAGATCGCCGAAGTCGCAGGCGTTCAATGTCTTCAGGCGGTTCTGGTAGGCGGCGTAGAGCTCGCGGCCCTTGCCGTTGGCAAAGGCGCGGGCGTCACCCTCCGGAATCTCGGCGGGGCTGAGACCCTTGTTCTTCCAGGTGTCGATCATGCCGGCAAACTGCTTGGCCGGCCAGCGCTTGTCGTCCAGCCCTTCCGCCTGGATTAGCTGCTTGATCAGGCGGATGACATCGTCGGTATCGAGAATGGTGAAGCTCGAGGTGAGCCCGACCAGCTCGGCATGACGGCGCAAAAGCTTGACGCCGATCGAGTGGAAGGTGCCGAGCCAGGGCATGCCCTCGACCGCGCCGCCGACGAGCAGCGCGATACGTTCCTTCATCTCGCGCGCCGCCTTGTTGGTGAAGGTCACCGCAAGGATCTGGCTGGGGAAGGCGCGATTGGTAGACAGGATATGGGCGATGCGGGTGGTGAGTACGCGCGTCTTGCCAGTGCCGGCGCCTGCAAGCACCAGAACGGGGCCGTCAAGCGTCTCGACTGCCTCGGCTTGCTCCGGATTGAGGCCGGCGAGATAGTCCGGCCGGCGGCCGCTGTCGCGCGCGGCCATGGCACGGGCGGCAATACCGCCACCGATGCTACCGGCAGCCGGCGCGGGGCGGCGCGGCGCCAGATGCTCCGGCTCCTCGTCAAAGAAGGGAATGTCGTCATGTCCGATGGTCATGCGGCCCAATGTAATGATTCTACCCCGAAAGGCAAAAGAAACGGGCCGAAACTAGAACAAAAAGTGCACATTCACAGGCTGGCGGCAGTCTGGTGCTGCTAGTCGGCGTCATGGCGAAGAACGGCATTCTCATCGTCGAATTCGCCGATCAGCTTTGCGACCATGGCGAGGGCGCGCGCGAGGCGATCGAAAAGGCCTGTGCAGTGCGGCTGCGTCCTGTAATGACGTCGGCACGGATGGGTTGCGCTTTCTGCACGCTTCACGCTTATTTATGGTAAATCATGTGTGTGGCTTAGCATTTTATTAAGTGTGTTTGCTAATCATAGCGGCATGTAACCGCTGGGGCTCAGGTGTTGTTTTTGCCTGGCTCCCCGTTCGCCGACACGATCGGCCCGCGTGCATGAGCGCCTGCGGCAAGGTTCCAATGTTTCCTGGTATTTGTTGCGTATTGTTGCATTCGGAGTTCATGTGCCGTGAGTATCTTTTCGACCTTCATCAGGGTCAGCCCCTCCGTAAATTCGGCACTGGAAGTGTTGAAAGACACCCAGGCCAAGTTGGTTAATGCGGAGCGGCAAATGTCGTCTGGTCTGCGAGTGCAGACGGTCCAGGACGACGCCACCTATTGGAAAATTTCCACTTCAACGCGCACCGACATCGGCGCGATTTCGGCGGTACAGGATGCGCTCGGCCTTGCCGCGTCCACGGTCAATACCGCGTCCACGGGTGTCGAGAGCGCGGTCAGCGTCGTCACGCAGATACGATCGAAGCTTGTCAGCGCTTATGAGACAAGTGTCGACAAGACGAAGCTCAACGATGAGATCGCCCAGCTCAAGGAGCAGCTGCGCGGCATCGGCGAATCGGCGACCTTCAATGGTGTCAACTGGACCGTATTGCGCGATGGCGTCGATCCGACCAAACCGCATCAGGTTCCCGGTTCCTTCATCCGCAACGCCAATGGAACCGTCTCGATCGGCATGCTGAACTACGAAGGCGTAACGTCTACCAGCGGCTCGGCCGTGCCGGCGGACGCGCGATATCTGATCGACGATCAGTCGGGCGGTTCGGGCGGATATGGCGTACTGACCTCCACAGCCTTTGCGACTGCAGCGGGCTCCGCCAAAAACTACGTGTTGCTCAGCAGCAAAAGCGGCAACACGAGTGGCCAGGTCGAAATTTCGCTCGACGCGAATACGACGCGGGGGGCGATTACCGATATGGTCAATACCGTGACGGGGATGTTGAAGCAGCTCAACACGATCGGATCCGCCTTCGGCTCGCTGGAGTCCCGTATCAGCCTCCAGACCGAGTTCGCCAAGAATCTCAACGATTCCCTGACAACCGGCGTCGGCAAGCTTGTGGACGCCAACATGGAGCAGCAGTCGAGCAGGGTAATGGCGCTGCAGGCCCAGGTGCAACTCGGACTTCAAGGGCTCTCGATCGCCAATGCGAGCTACAATACGGCGCTGCAGCTCTTCCGCAATTTATGATCGCCTGCCGAGGTCACAGGTGGGGGCGAGGCGGGGCCGATGTCGGCCCCGCGGATCGCAGGCGGCAACCGATTCGTACATAGGTCGTCCCATGCGCTATGCACAGGGGACAACCGACTGGCCAAAATTTCACTTCATCATCTTGCCGTAATGTTTCATATCTGCTTCGGCCATCGAACCGGAGAGCGACGATTCTATGATCAAGAAAATTGCCATTCTTGCCCTTGCGGCAGCCTTTTTGAACGCGTGCACCACGACTGATCCCTATACGGGCGAGCAGAAGGTGTCGAACACGGCCGGTGGTGCGGCGATCGGCGCTGGCGTTGGCGCGGTCGCTGGCCTTCTCATCGGTCATTCGCCGTCTTCGCGCCGCAATGCCGCGCTGATCGGCGCCGGCGTCGGTGCGCTCGCGGGAGCCGGTATTGGCAACTACATGGACCAGCAGGAATCCGAGCTGCGCGCGCAGCTGCAGGGCACCGGGGTTTCGGTTACCCGCGTCGGCGACCGCATCATCCTCAACATGCCGTCTGCCATCACCTTCGATATCGATCGGGACGCAATCAAACCGGAATTCTTCGCGACCCTCAATTCCGTCGCAATCGTCCTGCGCAAGTTCAACCGCACGCTGATCGACGTCAACGGCCATACGGATTCGACCGGCAGCTTGCAGCATAACCAGGACCTGTCCGAACGCCGCGCCGGCTCGGTCGCTTCCTATCTCGGCAGCCAGGGCATCGATCAGCGCCGCATGTCGGCGATCGGCTTCGGCCCGTCGCAGCCGGTTGCATCCAATGCAAACGAAGCCGGCCGCGCACAGAACCGCCGCGTCGAAATCCAGATCGCGCCGATTACGCAGAACGGCTAAGCCTTTCGACAGATGGCGGCCGGGTCTAATGATCCGGCCGCTTCAGTTTAGGTCCGATCACGCATGCATGCTTGCGCCCTTCGTGATCTTGTCGACGATTTTCTTGTCCGCCCGTAAAGCGATGCCGACGACCTTGGCATCTTCGGGCGCAAATTCGGAAAAGACAGCGCGATTGGCCGCGTCATGGCCCGTCGAAAACATTTCCTCGATGAAAAGCGAGGAGGTGACGCCGCGCTCCAGCGAACGGCGATGGATGGCAGCGATGTTGTCCTGATCGGCCGACAGCACGATGATCGGCTGGATCGACAATGCGTTATAGACGTTGCCGGCGCGATCGCGATAAGATTCGCCGATGACTTCCGGATATTGTCCGGCAATGCCGCTCGTCAGGAAGGCGGTTACGTTCAGCTTCTGCCAGGATTGAAGGTCGTTTCGCAGAACGATCGCGATTTTGGTATCGAACATCGATGGTCACTTTCATGCAGTCTGGAAATGGGACATTGCACGACGATGTAGCCGGACAGATCTTCGAGGGTCTTGAACGTTTGTGCGTGACGCCGGAGGCCAACCGCATCCTGTCGGCGCCGGCCTATCCCGGCATCGAGCGCATCCAGGCGCAGTTTCGAGGCGATGCATTCGGCCTGCATCGGCACGACACCTATGCGCTCGGCGTCACCATGCGCGGCGTGCAGACATTCCGCTACCGTGGCGAGCAGCGCTATAGCCTGCCGGGCAGGGTGATCATTCTTCATCCGGATGAACTGCATGACGGCGGGGCTGCGACCGACGACGGGCTGGTTTATCGCATGCTGTATCTGGAACCTTCTGTACTGTTTCAATGTCTGGAGGCAGCGGGCGTCGGTCTGCCTTTCGTCGGCGACCCCGTCGTGGAGGATGACCGGCTCGCCGGCCTATTGCTGGCGGCGCTCGGCGAACTCGATCGCGAGCTGGATGACCTCTTCGTCGACGATTTCGTTTCCCGTCTGGCCGATGGTCTCGTGCAGCATGCGCGCCTGCCGCAGAGACCGCTGGGCAGCATCGCCTGGGGGCAGGCAAAGGCCGCCCGCGACTATCTCGAAGCGCATGTCATGCGTGGTGTGCACTCCCAGGAGCTGGAGCGTATCACCGGCCTCGATCGTTTCGCGCTTTCACGGCATTTCCGCGCTGCCTTTGCCACAAGTCCGCATCGTTTCCTGCTGATGCGCAGGCTGCAGCAGGCAAAAGCACTGATCGTAAAAGGCGAACCGATCGCTCAAGTCGCCGCAGCAACAGGATTTGCCGATCAGAGCCATTTGACCCGGCATTTCAAGAAAGCCTTCGGCATTGCGCCCGGCGCATGGAGCAGCATGGTGCGCGGTGTGGGGGTGCGCGGCTGAGGATTTCACGGCGTGCGGCGAGGCCGCCCGAACTTGCCGTCCATGCGGCGGCAAGGGCCGAGCCGAGTTCACTTTTTTCATGACTGGACAGCGCCGCGCCGATGTCCCATAGAACCGACGAAAGGGTTAACGCCCTTCGATAGTCGCAATGGGAGATTCGAGCTATGGTGCTGGCCGATGCGAAGGTGGGAACACGCAACGAGGCGGGAATAGCAGCCGTTCTCGGCGTTCTGAAACAGGCTTTCGGCGAGCGTTTCCAGACCGGCGAGAGCTTTCGCGCGCAGCACGCCCATACGACCACGTATATTCCGTCGCAACTTCCTGACGGCGTCGTTTTCGCCGAAACGGGCGAAGACGTGCAGACCGTCGTCAAGGCCTGCGCCGAGCACAAGGTTCCCGTCATTCCCTTCGGCACCGGGTCTTCGCTCGAGGGGCAGGTGAATGCGCCGGAAGGCGGTATTTCCATCGATTTCAGTCGCATGAACCGCATTCTCGAAGTCAACGCCGAGGATCTGGATTGCACGGTTGAGCCTGGCGTCACCCGCGAGCAGCTCAACACCTATCTCCGCGATACCGGATTGTTCTTTCCGATCGATCCGGGCGCCAATGCCTCGATTGGCGGCATGACTTCGACGCGCGCCTCCGGCACCAATGCCGTGCGCTATGGTACGATGAAGGATAATGTGCTGGCGCTGACGGTCGTGACCGCCGATGGTGAGGAAATCCGCACCGCCCGCCGTGCCAGAAAATCCTCGGCCGGCTACGATCTGACCCGGCTTTTCGTCGGTGCCGAGGGCACGCTCGGCGTGCTGACGTCGATCACGCTGCGCCTGCACGGCATTCCTCAGAAGATTGCCGGTGGCGCCTGCGCTTTTCCGGATATCAAGGCAGCATGCGACGCTGTCATCATGACGATCCAGATGGGCATTCCGGTTGCGCGCATCGAGCTTCTCGATGCCATGCAGATGCTGGCCTGCAACCGCTATTCCGGCCTGACATACGACGAGAAGCCGACGCTCTTCCTCGAATTCCACGGCACGGAAGAGACGGTTGCGCTGCAATCGGAGCAGTTCGCCGAGATTGCTGCCGAATGCGGTGGCGGCGAGTTTCTGTGGACTGATAACGCGGAGGAGCGCAATAAGCTCTGGAAGGCGCGTCACGATGCCTATTGGGCATGCCGCGCGCTGGCGCCGGAGCTGGCTGCCCTATCGACGGATGTCTGCGTGCCGATCTCGCGGCTTGCCGAATGCGTCGCGGAGACTCAGGCAGATATCGAGGCGCATGGACTGCTGGCACCGATCGTCGGCCATGCCGGCGACGGCAACTTCCATGTGCTTGTCCTGTTCGACGACAAGACCCCGGAAGGGATCGCCGCCGTCGAGGATTTCGTGGCGCGCCTCAATGCCCGCGCGCTGGCCATGGATGGCACATGCACGGGCGAACACGGAATAGGGCAGGGGAAGATGGCATTTCTCGAGCAGGAACTAGGCAATGCCGTCGATGTGATGCGGCAGGTCAAGGAAGCGCTCGATCCCCGCGCCATCTTCAATCCCGGAAAGATATTCCGCCCGCATTGAAAAGTGAAGTGTTCCCATGATCTTGGCTTGCTACACGCGCGAATGGCGATAGGCTGAGCCGCTTTTCCCAATTTATGTCACGGAAAGCGGCGAGGATGCGCAAGATCATGCGACAGGCCTCGGAAAATGATGCGATTTTTGAGCGAGGCCCAATAGAGACGTGCGTATCCGGGGCGATGTGGTGTATGTGCTCCGATAGATTAAGAATTATCGTTTATTTGGAATGAAGATTGGAGACGATGCGCGTTGTTGGGTAGGGTCCTGGTTTTTCTGGGTGGATTGCTTGTGGTGGTGCTGTTCGTGGCACTGCTTGCTCCGCTCTTCATAGACTGGACCGATTTTCGCAAGAATTTCGAGGATCAGGCAAGCCGCATCATCGGTAAGAAGGTGACTGTGCATGGCACCGTCGATGCCCGCCTTCTGCCTTTTCCGTCCGTAACCCTGCATGATGTCCGCGTCGGTCAGGAGGCGGATGGAACGCCGCTGGTGCAGATTGCGGAATTCTCCATGGATGCCGAGCTTGCGCCCTTTCTTTCAGGCGAAGCGCTGATATTCGACATGCGCGTGTCGAAGCCGAAGGTGCGTCTGAGGCTGCTGAAAGACGGCACGCTGGACTGGATGCGCGGTAGCCAGCCCGAGATCCCCGCAAAGTCGGTGGTGCTCGAAAGCGTGCATGTGGAGGAGGGGGATGTCGTCTTCATCGACGAACAGTCCGGCCGTACCCGGCATGTTACCGACCTCAATGCCGGAATGTCCGCGAGGTCGCTTGCCGGGCCTTGGCGCATCGAAGGGGATGCGGCGCTCGACGGCGAGCAGGGCAGTTTCACGGTTTCCAGCAGCCAGCCGGATGACAATGGCGTCTTGCGCGTCCGTACGCGGCTGATGCCCGATCGTCATCCGCTCAATATCGATCTCGATGGCGAGCTGAAGCTGGTCGACAGCAGGCCCGACTACATGGGCTCCTTCACGGCGGGGGTCAACGACAAGCAGTCCCGCAATTCCGCCGACCAGAAGGCGCAGCCGCGTATCAAAGGCCGCTTCGAACTGACGAATGATCGTATTCGCGTTCCAGAATATCGTCTCGAAGTCGGCGCCGACAATGATCCCTATGTCGTCACCGGCGAGGCGACGCTGGATACCGGCTCGAAGCCGGAGTTCCTCCTGACCGCCGATGGCCAGCAGATCGACGTGAACCGGCTCGGAAACAGCAAGGGCGCCAATGGCAAGACCAACCGGAATCCGGTGATCTCGGTGCGTCAGCGCCTGAACAACCTGATCGCGATCGCTGCCGAAATTCCAGTGCCGCAGGTGCCCGGTAAGGCCACCTTCCGCCTGCCGGCAATCGTGGCTGGCGACACGACCATCCGCGACGTCCAGCTCGACCTAGAGCCGGCAGGAACAGGATGGAAGATCGATCATGCGATCGGCACGTTGCCTGGACGGACGCAGGTCGAGGCGCGCGGCAATCTGATGCTGCGGGGCGAGCCGAATTTCATCGGCAATCTGGTCGTCGCGTCGAACCAGCCCTCCGGACTGGCCTCCTGGCTGGTAGGATCCGTCGATCCGTCGATCCGTCAGTTGCGGCAGGCCGGCTTTTCTGCCGACGTCAGTCTGCGCCACGAAGAGCAGCGTTTCGAAAACCTGGAAATCGCCATCGGCCCGGCAACGCTGAAGGGTAGGCTCGATCGTCAGTCGCCAAGCGACAAGAACCCGCCGAAGCTCGCCGTCGATCTGGCTGGCGATGCGCTCGATCTAGACGCCTTGAGGGCGTTGACAGGCTTGTTAACCGGTCAGAACAGCGATGAGTCTCTGTTCGATCACCGGATCACTGCGCATCTGCAAGCCGGAAAGTTCGTTGCCTTCGGCGTACCGGCCGATAATGTCGATACCTCGTTCTCCCTTGCGAATGGCTCGCTGACGCTCGACAAGCTTGCCGTGCGCAATGTCGCCGGCGCGGAGATCACCGCGACCGGGCGAGCTGACGGTTCGCCGTCGGATTACAAGGGTTCGGGCGAAATCACGTTCAAGGCGGCCGATCCCAGTCCGTTCTTCGAAATGCTGCGCCAGCATCTGCCGCATCATCCCGTAATGGACCGGCTGGTGCGCAATGCGGCCTGGTATGGAAATACAGCGCTTCGCGGCGCGGTAACGCTTGGCGGCGATCAGGATAATGCGCTGACGGTGACGCTGGCCGGCGTGTCCAATGGCAGCCGTGTCAATTTCGACTACCGTATGTCCGATCTTTCCGCCTTCACCGGCAAGGGCACGACAACCCTGGAAGGAACGCTTGAGAACTCCGTTACGTCGATCCTCTTCGGTCAAGCGGGTCTCGATCCGCTACCGGTCGAAGCCGATGCCAATGGCCGTCTGACGCTGAAAGTCTCCGCCAGCGGCACAGATCCTGCCGATGCGGCGCTGACCTTCGCTACCGACAAGACCTCGTTCACCGCGAACGGCAAGGTCGATGTGCGCCCCGATAGCTTCCTCAACGGCAATATCGCCCTGTCGCTGGAGAGCGCGGATCTGGACCCCTATTTCGTGATGAACGGCATCGGCCTGCCGCAGATGGGAGCCGGTCTGCCGGTCAAGTTCCAGGCCAATGCGGCGCTGAGCCCCGACAAGATCGTATTGGCCGGCATCAAGGGCCTGCTTGCCGACAACAATGTGTCGGGCGCGCTTGCCTTCGACAGGAACGCACGGAACGTCAAGGCGACTGGTGAATTGACGTTGGACAAGGCGGATCTCGGTTGGCTGGCGGAGGCGATCTACGGGCCAATGACGGATGCCAAGACCGGCAATCTGTCCAGGGACAAGCTCGGATTGCCGGCCTTCACCGGGCTGGATATCGGCGTCAAGCTCTCTGCAAAGCAGGTATGGCCCGGCATTTTCGGTCCCATTTCGAATTTCACCGGCAATGTCGCTTACAAGGGCGAAGAGTTCCGGCTGAATGATCTGGCCGGCGGCTGGAACGGCGGCACGGTGAACGGCAGCCTGATGTTTGCCAATTCCGACGGCACGGGGCTGCTTCAGACGAAGCTCAACCTCGTCAATGCCGATCTTGCCGCGGTTGCCTGGCAGCGCGATGGCGCTCCGCTCGCCAGCGGTCGTTTTGGCCTGGCCACGAATGTCGAGGCAAGCGGCAAGAGCATTGCCGAGCTTGCCGCAAACGCCAGTGGTTCGGGCGAGATCAAGCTTGGCGAGACGCACGTGCGCGGCCTCAATCTTTCCATTCTGCCGCCGTTGCTGTCGGCGACGGACCAGATTCAGGGCGAGATCACCGCCGACAAGGTCTTGCCGATCGTGCAGACGCTGCTCAACAACGGCGAGGCGGTGTTGTCGGTGACCAGCATACCGTTCAATATCTCCAGCGGTGTGGCGCGCGCGACCAATATTGTTGCCGGCAACGATGTTGCGAAGCTTTCGGGTAATGCGGAAATCAGCCTGCCTGACGAGCGCATGCGCGGATCGCTGGGCATCGCTTTCAAACCTGGAAACGAAGCACAGAGCGGTGCCGTTCCGGCACTGCGTCTCGATTTTGCCGGGCCGCTTGCAACGCCGGGCCGAACGATGGATGTCACCGACATCACCAGTTTTCTCTCCGTGCGTGCATTCGAGCGCGAGCGTCGGCGCGTCGAACGCTTGCAGGCCAACGTGCTCGAAAAGCAGCGGCTCCGGCGTGAGGTGGCGCTTTACAAATACATGGCTGTGGCGCGCGAGGCTCAACGCCAGCGCGATGCCGTCATCGAGCAGCAGCGGCGTGCCGAGGAAGAGCGGCTGCGCGATCTAGCCCGGGAGGCTGCTGCGCAGAAGCAGGCGGAAGAAGAGGCCAAGGCCAAGCAGGTGGAGGAGGAAGCGAAGGTCAAGGCTGCCGCCGAAGCACGCGCCAAGGCTGACGCTCAGCAGCCGCCAGCACCCATCGGACAGGCGCCGAAAGCCGCGCCTCCCTTGAATTTCAATGAGCTACCTGGGATCGCCCAGTAGCGCCCGTCTCCGCTGCGCCATGTTGAAGCGGCGTCGATCGCGATTGAGAAGCGACGCGCAGCTCCTTGAACGATCTCCGGCCTTTTAGACGGAGGGTCAGCGCGCGATATTGTTATCTGGCGCCACTCCGGAAGGAAGCCTGTTGTGGGCTTTGCTGCAACGGACCTGGAGCGGTTCAGTTTTTCACGGAATCTGGTAAACGCTCCAACTTATTGTTTTTGCGCGGTTCCTAACGCGAAAACCGCTTCGCACTTTTCCGAAATGCTCTAGCTGCGATCCTTCAGCCACTTAAGCACGTAGAGGCGGAGCGCGGAAGAGAGGTTGCTGCCAGCCTCGCGTCCATCGTCGATTTCGGAGATAAGCGCAGCTAGCGAGATGCCGCGTGCGCCGGCGATGGCCTTCAGTTCTGTCCAGAAGGCGTCCTCAAGGGAAAAGCTCGTGCGATGGCCATGCAGCGTCGCGGAATGTTTACGGATCATCGGAGGGTCGATCAAAATCGGAAAAGATGGGGCGCTTCTGAAAATGATTCAAAATGCAGGAGTAAGCAACTGATTTCGGAAGTTTTTTTATGCAGGCACTGCAATCATTCGTCTGACTTGGGCGTCTCGATATGGCCGGCCTTGTGGGCTTTCGTCGCCTTGTCGTTGAGCGCCTTCGTCAGGTTCTTTTCCGTCTTGGTGCGGCCGAAGGTGATACGGTTCTGTTCGGCCTGCTTTTCCTTTTCGGAGCGGGCCTTGGTTTTGCGAAACTGACGCAGATTGACGACTTCCGCGCTCATCGGTCTGTTCCCTTTTCCATGTAGAAAGGGGAAGCAGATGCTTCCCCTGATATGCCTATTGCTTCTTGCGGAACGCGTCGAGGGAAACCACCGACCCGGGCTTCTTCTCCTCGCCGTCCTTGGCGGCAGTCGCCTGCTCCTCAGCGCCTTCGGCCGGAACCGGATAGGCGGTGATCTCACCGGAGGTGATTTCCTCGTCGTCGTCGGCCAACGGTACGTCGAACTCCAGCTCGAAATTGACGGAGGGGTCGTAGAAGCCTCGGACGGCGTTGAAGGGGATCACCAGCTTTTCAGGAACGTCGGAGAAGGAGAGGCCGATCTCGAACAGGCTTTCCGTGACTTTGAGATCCCAGAATTGATGCTGGATGACGATGGTCATCTGTTCCGGATATTTCGACTTTAGGTGCTGCGAGATGCGCACACCCGGAGCACCCGTGAGGAAGGTAATGAAGAAATGATGGTCGCCGGGCAGACGGCCGGTTGCGCCAACTTCGGTCAACACCTTACGTATGACTCCACGCAGGGCGTCCTGTGCCAAAATATCGTAGCGGATATGATCCTGCGCCATACTTTCCTGTCTTTCGTTAGCCCATGCTTTTTCTAAGGCTTATGCCATGCTCGACGCCCAGGGGAAAGCCCCGTGCGCGAGTCATCGCTCAGTCTTACTATAATATAGCAATGGAGGATAAGGTGAAGGCTTCTGTTGCCAGGTGCCTTCGAACCCCGCCTAAGAGTGCGACCCCTTAGGACTTTATTTGAAGTGTCACACCGCGATTAAGCAGCGAGACGAGCTTCCGCATAGTTGTCGTTTGCAACTACAATTTTAGCCCGATAACGGCGGTACAATGCCGAGCGAAAAGTCGATCTTTACACCCTTGTCGATCCTGTTTCGCCCCCATCAAAAGCCGGTCTGTCGCCGTCGTGCCGGCCGGTTTTTGGTGGAGGCGCCGGGTACCGCCCCCGGGTCCAATAGGTTTATTACACCGCTCATTTATCGCCATAGCCGGCCCGAAGACCGGCAAGGGTGATATAGTGTTTTCCGCAGGCGAAGGGAAGGGCAATTGTCACAAATGCTTCGCCGAAACATCGGTTTGCCGCAGGCCCAAGCGAGATTTGCCTGAATTACTCTGCATCGCGGTTGGTTTCGCGCCGGCTTGTCACTAAAATTGTAAAAAGGGAATCGGCCGGCAGGCGGCGGGCAACCGTTGGCGCATTCGGTTGCCCACAAAATTCAAGCGATTTCGGAGCGGAAAATGGCTCGTCACCCGGAGTATCAATATCTCGACCTGATGGAGCACCTGCTCGAGCACGGCGATCGTCGGATCGACCGCACCGGCGTCGGCACGTTGAGCGGCCTCGGCGCCATGATGCGCTTCGACCTCTCCAAAGGGCAGATCCCGATCTTCACGACCAAGCGCGTCTATTGGAAGCTTGCGGTCAAGGAGATGCTCTGGTTCCTGACCGGCGACACGAACATCCGCAATCTCCTCCAGGAGAATGTGCGGATCTGGACCGATTGGCCGCTCGCCAAATACCGCAAGGCCACTGGTGAGGATATCGATCAGGTTGCTTTCGAGAAACGGATTCTGGAGGACGAGGCTTTTGCCTTGCAATGGGGGGATCTCGGCCCGGTCTACGGCAAGCAGTGGCGGCAATGGCGCGATGCGGAGGGCAGGGTGCATGATCAACTTGCCTCGGTCATCAAGGATCTGAAAACCAATCCCAGCAGCCGCCGCATGATTTTCCATGCCTGGAACGTCGGTGAGCTGGCCGATATGGCGCTGCATCCCTGCCATATGGTCTATCAGTTCCACGTATCGAACATCTCGGCTGAGGGAGGCAAGCGTCCGCGTCTCAGCCTGATGGTCTTCCAGCGCTCCTGCGATCTCTTCCTCGGCAATCCATTCAACGTCTGCCAGCAGGCGGCCTTGCTGGCCATGGTCGCGCAGCAGGTCGATATGGATGTGGGAGAGCTGGTCTGGTCGGGCGGTGACGTGCACCTCTATCTCAACCATCTGGATGCGATCCGCGAGCAGCTCAGCCGCGAGCCGAAGCCGTTCCCGACCTTGCGTCTGCTGCGCCGGCCCGCCAGCATCGATGATTATCGCATCGAGGATTTCGAGGTCACCGGCTACGAGCCGCATGCGGCGATCGCGGCCGAGGTTGCTGTCTAGGCGTTTCGACCTGCAACGAGAGCGGCTCCGCTGACGAGCAGCAATGCTCCGACAAGCTGCCATGCGCTAAAGCCGGCCATCGTCTTTCCGGATATGGCGGCGTCGAATGCAAGGCCGGCCAGCAGCTGGCTGGCGACGAGGACGGCGATGGTGGGCGCCGCGCCAAGACGCTGGTATCCCATAATACCGGCAAAGACGAAGAACGAGCCCAGCAGGCCCGGCAGCAGCGCCCATGGTCGAACGGCACCGGCTGCTTCCGTAAGTCCGGCGAGGCCATTGCGGGAAATCAGGATCAGGAGCAGCGCCGTCAATCCGACTGAGGAGTTGATGACCAGCGTGATGAGCACGGTCGACACCGACTGGGTGATCCGCACCATCAGCGCATTCTGCAAGACGAGCGATATGCCGGCGAGAATGAGCGTTGCCACTGTGATCGGCATCGTGTTTGCGCCTTTATGCCGTCGGCCCGTTGTCGGGGTCCGTGCGCTCATCGAGCAGCAGTTGCAGGAAGGCCAGATCGAGCCAGCGTCCGAACTTCGTGCCGACTTGCGGCAGCAGGCCGACCTGCTGGAAGCCGAGCTTTTCGTGCAGCCGGATCGAGGCCTCATTGCCGGCTTCGATGCCAGCGACCATTACATGCTTGCCGATCGCCCGAGCACGATCGATCAGCTCGATCATCAGCGCTTTGCCGATGCCGCCGCGATATTGATCGTTGCGGACATACACAGAATGCTCGACCGTGTGCCGATAGCCATCGAAGGCGCGCCAGTCGCCGAAGGAGGCATAACCGATTACGGTGCCATGGTCGTCGGTCGCTACCAGCACCGGATAGCCCAGCTTGTGCCGGTCCTGCAGCCATAGCCGGCGATTGCCAATATCGACCTGCGTCTCGTTCCAGATCGCGGTGGTATTGGCAACGGCATCATTGTAGATCGCGGTTATTCCCGCGAGATCTTCATCTCTCGCATCGCGAATTTGCATCGGCGGCTCCATGGATCATCCACTAAATTGGATGAATACCTATCCTATCAGTCTACGCTGTCATACACCGATTTCGACAACTGTCCACTATGTTATTACGAAAATCGAACGAGCCAAGAGCAGCACTGGAAACCTGAGCTATCGTGACTTCGATGGAATGTAGTGAAATTTCAATGGATAAGTGACCGTTTCGATTGAAACTCAGCTTACTTTCCGCGCCATTTGATTTCCGTGTGGGCGATCAAATGAAGACCGTTGGTCTCGATTGTCATTCCTGTAATTGTCCACTATAGTTTACATATGTCTCAGCATGACGATATCGATAGGCGCATCGGCGCACGCATTCGTTTGGAACGTGAGAGCCGCGGCTGGTCGTTGACGGAGCTGGCGGAACGCTCGGCCGTTTCCAGGGCGATGATCCACAAGATCGAGCGCGGCGAGAGCAGTCCGACGGCGACGCTGCTCGGCAAGCTTTCCGGCGCCTTCAGTCTCAGCATGTCGACCTTGATGGCGCGCGCGGAGATGCAGCAGGGCCGATTTCTGCGTAGGGAAGAGCAGCCGGTCTGGGTCGATCCGCAGACAGGTTACGAGCGACGGCACGTCTCTCCGAAATCCGACCTGCCGCTGGATTTGGTCCGCATCGAATTGCCTGCGGGCGCGGAAGTTCCCATGCCCGCATCGGCTTACGCCTTCATGCGGCAACTGATCTGGGTGCTGCAAGGGCGGCTGACCTTTCTCGAAGGGGATGCCAAGCACCTGATGGCGGCGGGCGACTGTCTCGAGCTCGGCCCGCCGACGGATTGCGTCTTCAGGAATGAAAGCGAGGATTTGTGCATCTATGCCGTCCTCGTGCTCCGCAACGCGTGAGGCGATGGCGGTTTTGCGAGGCAGGTTCACGGGCGCGCGTCGGCGGATGAGCCATCAGGCGGACTGGGATCTTCATTTCGATGCTAAACTTCGTGTTACCGCGTGGCATTCTGCTCGTTCGGCTGGACGATAGACGCTATGGTGCCGCCATCCTTGTGCGGAGAAGGAGAGCGGCCGTGGATATCGCAGTCATCGGAGCTGGCGCCATGGGCAGCGCCATTGCGCGGCGTTTGGTCGAGAGCGGTGCGAGGGTGCTGACCTATCTCGAGGGCCGCTCGGCGGCGACGGTGGAGCGGGCGAAGATGGCGGGCATGGAGCCAGCCGATCTTGATGCCGTTGCCGGTACAGGCCTTATCCTTTCCATCGTTCCGCCGGCCAATGCCATTGCCGTCGCCGAGCAGATTGCGGCCGCGATCCGCCGGTGCGGCGCGAAGACCACCTTCATCGACTGCAACGCGATATCGCCGCAGACGATGACGCAGGTCGCTGCGATCTTCGGCGGCGATTGCGGCGTTGTCCTCGATGGCTCCATCATCGGTGGGCCGCCGAAGACCGGTCAAAAGGGACCCAAGCTCTATATCAGCGGGGATGCGGCCGACAGCAGTGCCGTGCTTGGCGAGTGCGGCTTGCAGGTGCGCCGCATCGATGGGCCGATCGGCGCGGCCTCGGCATTGAAAATGTGCTACGCCGGCATCAACAAGGGCGTGACGGGCCTCGGCACGGCCATGCTGCTTGCCGCGATCCGTTCGAGAGCGGACGAGGCGTTGAAACGGGAATTGCAGGAAAGCTTGCCGGATCTCGATGCGAAACTGGTGAATGCTATCCCTGACATGTATCCGAAGGCCTATCGCTGGGTTGCCGAGATGGAGGAGATTTCCGAATTTCTCGGCGACGACGATCCGGCAGCTTTGATATTCAAGGGCATGGCCGGGCTCTATCGAAAGATGGCGGCAGATCGGGAAGGCGGCGGCTTGCTGGCGGGGCAACTCGACAGACTGAACAACGGCTGACGGCGTGCGGAAAGGGGTGCTTTTTATCCGGGGTCGCGACTATCGTATGGCCGTATCGTCTCCCGATTCGCATCGGCTATGACGACCGTTGCCCGAGGGAGAAGCATGAGCCAACCGATCAAAACCATTGTCGTCGCCGTATCGCGTAACGGCATCATCGGGCGTGATGGGGACATGCCCTGGCGATTGTCGTCAGATCTCAAGCGGTTCAAGGCGATGACGCTCGGCAAGCCCGTCATCATGGGACGCAAGACATTTCAATCGATCGGCCGGCCGTTGCCCGGCCGGCCGAATGTCATTATCACGCGCGATGAAGGGTTTTCGGCAGGAGGCGTCACGACGGCGCATTCGCTTGACGAGGCCGTCGATATCGCTTCCCGCCTTGCGGTGGAGAGCGGCGCTGACGAGATCTGCATTCTCGGCGGCGGTGAAATCTATCGTCAGTCGATCGCTCTGGCGGATCGCTTGCTGGTCACGCATGTCGAAACGGACGTGGACGGAGATACTTCCTTTCCGGTTATCGATCCAGCTCTCTGGCAGGTCGAAAGCGAGCTCGCCGTACCAGCCGGCGAAAAGGACAGCTATCCGACGCGTTTCGTTGTTTATCTCAGGCGAAAAGCGTAAAAGCTGTCCCCAAAAATCAAATATTTTCCAGTTAATCCGCCGAACTTCCTGAAGTTGCGTTGAAAGCAGGTGCGTCGATACCTATAACGGGAAACAATCGCTGCTACCCGCGAATTTTGCGGGCTCGGCGCGATGCTGGGAGTCAACAAACAAAGAGGTTTTGATGCCTTGGAGCAATCAGAATGGCGGCGGCGGTGGCCCATGGGGCGGCGGCGGTGGAAATAACCAGGGACCTTGGGGGCAAGGACCGAACCGGCCGCGCGGAAGCGGCAATGGAGGACCTCCGGATCTCGAGGATATTATTCGCCGTGGCCAGGACCGCCTGAAGGGCTTTGTCCCTGGCGGCTTCAATGCTGGCGTCTTCTTCATCATTGCTGCGATTATCGGTATTTTTTGGCTGATCCAGTGCATCTATACGGTACAGCCGGACGAGCGCGGCGTGGAACTGCGTTTCGGCAAACCGCGTGAAGAGGTCTCGATGCCTGGCCTGCACTTCCATTTCTGGCCAGTGGATCGTATCGAGTTCGTCAAGGTCACTGAACAGCAGCGCAATATCGGCGGCCGTTCGAGCTCCGGTTCGACCAATGGTCTGATGCTGACCGGTGATCAGAACATCGTCAACGTGCAGTTTTCGGTCCTCTATACGGTAACCAATCCGCAATCCTATCTTTTCAAGCTTGAAACCCCCGACGAGACCCTGCAGCAGGTATCTGAAAGCGCCATGCGCGAAATCGTCGGCCGCCGTCCTGCCCAGGATATCTACCGCGACAACCGCCAGGAAATCGCTGTTCAGGTGAGGAATATCATCCAGGACACGATGGATCGTTATGGCGCTGGTATTTCCATCAATGCCGTTCCGATCGAGGACGTCTCGCCGCCACGCGAAGTGGCCGATGCGTTCGAAGAAGTGCAGCGCGCCGAGCAGAACGAAGACCAGCAGGTCGAGGAGGCCAATCAATACGCCAACCAGCAGCTTGGTCAGGCCCGCGGCCGTGCAGCACAGATCCGCGAAGAGGCAGCCGCCTACAAGGATCGCGTCGTGAAAGAAGCGCAGGGTGAGGCGCAGCGCTTCATCTCGATCTACGACGAATACGCCAAGGCGCCGGAAGTCACCCGCAAGCGGCTGTTCCTTGAAACCATGGAGACCGTCATCGGCAATTCCAACAGCGTCATCATCGACGACAAGCAGGGCGTCGTTCCCTACCTGCCGCTCAATGAAGTCGGCAAGCAGTCCAATCCGCAGGCGAGCAAGCCCGCTACCGCAACTCAGCCGGAGGCCAAATAATGACGTCCAGCCGTTTGCCAACCATTCTCATCGCGCTTGCGGTGGTGCTGTTGCTCATCTATTCGTCGGTGTTCGTGGTCAATGCCCGCGAGCAGGCCATCGTGCTGCGCTTCGGCCAGATTCGCGCCGTCAAGACCGAGCCGGGCCTCTATTTCAAGCTGCCTTTCGCCTTCATGGATGCCGACCGCGTCCAGTACATCCAGCAACAGGAGCTTCGTTTCGATCTGGACAATATCCGCGTTCAGGTTTCGGGCGGCAAGTTCTATGAGGTCGATGCTTTCGTCGTCTACAAGATCACCAACGCCCGCAAGTTCCGCGAGACGGTATCGGGCGATCGTGATGCGGCGGAATCGCGTCTGAGAACCCGCCTCGACGCCTCGCTGCGCCGTGTCTACGGTCTGCGTGGTTTCGAAGCGGCGCTCTCCAACGAACGCGCCTCCATGATGACCGAAGTGCGTGACGATCTGCATCGCGATGCGGAGACGCTTGGTCTCAACATCGAGGATGTCCGCATCCGCCGCACGGACCTGTCTCAGGAGGTGTCGCAGAATACCTACGACCGCATGAAGGCCGAACGTCTGGCGGAAGCGGAGCTGATCCGCGCCAGAGGTAACGAAGAAGGCCAGCGCCGCCGCGCGATTGCGGACCGTCAGGTTGTCGAAATCGTCGCGGATGCGCGAAGGGACTCGGAAGTCCTGCGTGGTCAGGGTGAAGCCGAGCGCAACGCCATCTTCGCCGATGCCTCGAAACGCGATCCCAACTTCTACGAGTTCTATCGTTCGATGGCTGCCTATAACAAGGCGCTTGGCTCCGGCGGCAAGACGCTGGTCCTTCCGCCGAACAAGTCGGATTTCTTCAAGTTCTTCGATAGTCCCATCGGCGCACCGGCGCTCGCCAATCCGGCGACACCGGCGAATTGATCGTCGACCGAAAAAATCGAAGGGCTGCCTCACGGCGGCCCTTTTTCTTATGCGAAACTGCGTCGCCCTTGTCGGGAATTCCAT
Organism: Rhizobium freirei PRF 81; assembly: GCF_000359745.1. Taxonomy (GTDB): domain Bacteria; phylum Pseudomonadota; class Alphaproteobacteria; order Rhizobiales; family Rhizobiaceae; genus Rhizobium; species Rhizobium freirei. The sequence continues at coordinate 81,518 of NZ_AQHN01000055.1, read as the reverse complement.
CGGTTGGATCAGGTTCGGGGATATCGCAAAAAGGTGATTTCACGCTTCATCATTCCGCCTTATGTTGATGCTTATACAAGATTTCCCTTTTTCGATGAGGATGCCTGATGGCCCCGATCAATCGCCTGCCTTTCAGTCGTTCGTTCGCTTTGCTGGCCAGCATCGCGTTGATTGCCGGCCCGGTTGCAGGACGCGCGGGGCAGGCTTTCGCTCAGGTGCAGAATAGCGGCGCGGCCGCAGGCGCTCAGGCTCCGGCGACCACGAACGACCAGACGCCGCCAGCGATCTCGCCGACGGTGCCGATGAACCCGACGCTGAACGCGGGGCCTGCCTCGGTTGCCGATCTGGCTTCCGGCCTGCTTGATGCCGTCGTCAATATTTCCACCTCGCAAAAGGTGAAGGATGAGGGAAACGGGCCGTCGACGCCGAAGCTGCCGGATAATTCGCCCTATCGGGATTACTTCAAGGACTTCTTCAACAATAGGGATGACGACAACAGCAACCGCAAGGTGAGCTCGCTCGGCTCCGGCTTTGTCATCGATCCCTCCGGCTATATCGTCACCAACAACCACGTCATCGAAGGCGCCGACGACATCGAGGCGATCTTTCCGAATGGCACCAAGCTGAAAGCCAAGCTGATCGGAACGGATACGAAGACCGATCTCTCGGTTCTCAAGGTCGAGCCGAAGCATCCGCTGACGGCGGTCAAGTTCGGCGATTCCTCCAAGATGCGGATCGGCGATTGGGTGATGGCGATCGGCAATCCTTTCGGCCTTGGCGGTTCCGTGACCATCGGCATCGTCTCGGCCCGCGGGCGCAACATCAATGCTGGCCCCTACGACAATTTCATCCAGACGGATGCGGCGATCAACAAGGGCAACTCTGGCGGCCCGCTCTTCAACATGAAGGGTGAGGTGATCGGCATCAACACCGCCATCATCTCTCCGAGCGGTGGCTCGATCGGCATCGGCTTTGCCGTTCCGTCGGAACTGGCGGAAGGCGTCGTCAATCAGCTGAAGGATTTCGGTGAGACCCGCCGCGGCTGGCTCGGCGTGCGCATCCAGCCGGTCACGGATGATGTTGCCAACAGCCTCGGTCTCGGCAGCGCCAAGGGCGCTCTTGTCGCTGGCGTCATCAAGGGCGGCCCCGTCGACAACGGCACCATCAAGGCGGGTGACGTCATCCTGAAGTTCGACGGCAAAGAGGTGGACGAGACGCGCGACCTGTTGCGCATCGTCGCCGAAAGCTCGGTCGGCAAGGAAGTGGACGTTGTCATCTACCGCGACGGCAAGGAGCAGACCGTCAAGGTGACGCTTGGCCGGCTGGAGGACAGCAACCAGGCCGCGGCGGCAAGCAGCGACAAGGGAAAGCAGCCGCAGCTCGCACCGGATGGCAACGGCAAGCATGACGGCGTCATCAATCCCGACGAGGGTGATGATGACAATGACGGCATGGACGGACAGGACCGGGGCGGCGACCCGCAGCAGTCGCCACAGGCTCAGCCGCAAACCCAGGCAAGCTCGGCCCTGCTCGGGATGAAGCTTGCAAAGCTGACCGCCGAAAACCGCAAGAGCTTCGGCATTGCCGACAGCGTCGATGGCGTGGTCATTACGGAAGTCGCGCCGGGTTCGGCTGCGGCCGAAAAGGGTCTGAAACCGGGCGATGTCGTCGTCGAGGTCGCGCAGGAATTCGTTCAGACGCCGGGTGCTGCATCGGACAAGGTGTCTTCGCTGAAGCGCGAAGGTCGCCGCAATGCGCAGATGATGATCGCATCTCCAAACGGTGACTTGCGCTTTATCGCCGTTCCGCTGGAATAGGAATTCAGCGTGCCGCCGGTCCCGCCTGCTGTGCACGCCACTCGGCGGCACTCAGGCGATAGACGACATGGCGCTTCAGATGCGGATGCGTGTCCGGAATGTCGGGATGGTCGAAATCGCAGCTTGGATCGGGCGGCATGCCGATCTTGGCCATCGCTGCGAGCGCACGGCTGTTGTCATGCACGGCAATCGACAGGATTTCTTCGATCTCCAGCACGGTGAAGGCATGGCGCAGAAGAGCCCTGCCGGATTCGGTCGCATAGCCATTGCCCCAATGGCGTGCTGATATCCGCCAGCCGATTTCCACGGCATCCTGCGGCAAAAGAGGCTCGAGCTGCAATTTCGATAGTCCGCAGAACCCGATTGCCTCTCCGCTGTGCTTCAAGACCATGACGAGAAGATCGAAGCCAGGCTCGGGCGTGATATCTTGGATCATGGCGAAGATGGCGTCGGCATCCTCGCGGCTTCGGCGGAAGGGGAAGAATTCAAGCACGGCCGGATCGGCACCGAGTTCAAAAAACAGCTCGCGATCCTCGGCCAAGCATGGCCGCAGGATCAGTCGCGATGTTTCGATAAGAGTCATTGTCTCGAGCGCCACTCGGCAGCGGCCAGCCGATAGAGGACGTGGCGTTTGAGATGGGAATGGGTTTCCGACACACCGGGGTGATCGAAATCGCCGCCCTCGACGCGATGCATGCCGATCCGCTCCATGACCGCGGTCGATCTGACATTATTATGCACGGCAAAGGAAACGATCTCGTTCAGGCCGAGCGTTTCGAAACCAAGAGCCAGCAGGGCGTGCGCCGCCTCGCTGACCAGTCCCTTGCCCCATTGCCGGGTCGCCAGCCGCCAGCCGATTTCGACCGTTCCCGCCGGAATGAACGGTTCGAGATGATCGGTTCGCATCAGCCCGCAATAGCCGATTGCCTCGCCGCTTTCCTTCAGCTCCAGCGCGCAGAGCCCAAGCCCGGTTTCCGCGATCATCGAGTGAACGCGGTCGAAGAAGGCGTCCGCTTCCGCACGATTGCGGCGGAAGGGGAAGAATTCCATGACGGTCTCGTCGGAATTGATCTCGTAGGCTAGGTCGCGGTCCGTCTCGCGCCAGTTGCGGATGACGAGGCGTTCGGTTTCGGCGATGATCATCGGTGGCCCCCGATCCGGCGGTTTGCGCCGTTCTACGGTTTGATGAAATCCGTCTTGCGGTAACCCTGGATGTAGAGCAGAGCGGTGAGATCGCCATGGTCGATCCGCATCCTGGCCTGTGCGGAGACGGTCGGCTTGGCGTGGAGCGCGACGCCGGAGCCGGCGAGCTGCAGCATGCCGAGATCATTGGCGCCGTCGCCGACGGCCAGAGCGTCATCGGCGGAAATGCCGAGTTCTTCGGCAATTTCGTTCAGCGCATCCACTTTGGCCTGCTTGCCGAGGATCGGTTCCGCGACCTGCCCGGTCAGCGCGCCATTTTCGTCGAGCAGGATATTGGCGCGGTTCTCATCGAAGCCCAGCGTTGCTGCGACGCGGCTGGTGAAGACCGTGAAGCCGCCGGAGACGAGTGCGGAGTAGTAGCCTTTCGCCTTCATGGTAGCGACGAGCTCGGGGCCGCCAGGAGTGAGGGTGATGCGTTTGGCGATGACGTCGTCGACGACGGAAATCGGCAATCCTTTCAGAAGGGCCACGCGTTCGCGCAGGGCGGGCTCGAAGGCGATCTCGCCGTTCATGGCGCGGGCCGTGATGTCGGCCACCTTTTCCTTGAGGCCGACTTCGGCGGCAAGTTCGTCAATACATTCCTGGCCGATCATGGTCGAGTCCATGTCGGCAATCAGCAGCTTCTTGCGGCGGGTTTCCGCTTGCTGGATGACGAGATCGATCGGCTGATTACCGATCACAGCCAGGATACTGGCTTCCGCGGCCTGGATATCGGTATCGTCGCGCAGCGCGATATCGCAGGCAATGCCGTCGGCCAGCCAGTAAAGCCCGGAGGCTTTGACGGCTTCCGCTGCCTGTTCGGCGATCGCCGGAACAAGAACGGGATTTGACGGATTGGCAATAAGCGTGGCAACGAAGGTCATGAGCAGAAACCTTATGAGCAATATCGACGCGATCCTGATAACCGGGCCGACCGCGAGCGGCAAGTCCGCACTCGCGGTCGAATTGGCGCGTTCGCACGATGGCGTGGTCATCAATGCCGACAGCATGCAGGTCTATGACACTTTGCGCGTGCTGACCGCCCGGCCTTCCGAAGAGGACATGGAAGGCATTCCGCATCATCTTTACGGCCATGTCCCGGCCGGGCAGGCCTACTCGACGGGCGTTTGGCTGCGCGAGGCCACGGACCTTGTCGAGGGCTTGCGCAGGGATGGGCGACTGCCCGTTTTCGTTGGCGGAACAGGGCTTTATTTCAAGGCGCTGACGGGTGGCCTTTCCGACATGCCCGCTATTCCCGCGGAGATTCGCGACCGACTGCGTGCGCGGCTTCCGGCGGAAGGCGCAGAAGTCCTGCATCGCGAGCTCGCCGGCCGCGATGCTCCTGTCGCGGAAAGCCTCAATCCCCAGGATGGCCAGCGCATCGTTCGTGCGCTGGAGGTGATCGAAGCGACCGGCCAGTCCATCGCGGCCTATCAGGGCAACCGAGGCCCTGTCGTGATCGATCTTGACTGCGCGCGGAAGATCGTCGTGCTGCCCGATCGTGAGGTGCTGCATCGGCGCATCAACGGCCGCTTTGAAAAAATGCTGGCGATGGGCGCGGAAGACGAGGTTCGATCCTTGCTGGCGCTGGAATTATCACCCGATATGCCGGTTATGAAGGCGATCGGCGTGTCGCAGATTGCCGCCATGCTGAAAGGCGAGATGACGCGCGACGAAGTTCTCGAAGCCGGAGCGGCTGCGACCCGACAATATGCCAAGCGGCAGATGACCTGGTTTCGCAATCAGATGGACGAGAGCTGGGAACGGCTCAGCCCCTGATTTGCCGCGTCAGTCCTTGTCGTAAAGGCTGCTCAGCGGCTTCTTCAAAAGGCTCTCCCGCAGGGAGAGGCCGGATTCCCGCCGTGGCGGTGCAGGTGCCTCCCTTGTGGGGATGGTGCGTGCGGTTGCCGGGTCGCTGCTGCGGAATTCGCGGTGCAGTTCGGCAAGTCTGCTGTCGATCGACGTCTGTACCGGTGCGGCCGTCTGCGCAGCGGCGCCCCGGGGGAGCATGTCCGGACGATAACGCTCGTTTGGCGGTGCCTGTGCTTCCGTCGGGCGCCATGTAAGCTGCTCGACCGGCATATCGTCACGATCGTCAATGATATTGGCGGGTGTCTCGCCAGCCGCGCCGTAGCCTTGCTGCAACGAGCCGATATCGGGGCCGGAAATCGCGCGCATGCGGTTGACGATCGTGCGTAAGTCGACGGTATCCGGCGAATCGTCGCTGACCTTTGCCACGCTGCCGGTGGCTTTCGGCAGCAAACGTTCATCGACGCGAGCGAAGCGCATGCGCATCGGCACGGCAATGGCGGCGCCGAAGGCGATGGCTTCGCCATTGCCGATCGACGACAGGAAGCTGGTCGTCGAGATCGAGGAGTTCGGTATGGCCGAACGAATGATTTCCTGGTCGTGGTCGTTTGCCAGGCGCATGGCGAAGAGTGTCGAGCACTGCGACAGGATCGTCTGGTCGAGTTCGCCGGGACGCTGGGTGATGATGCCGAGCGACACGCCGTATTTGCGGCCTTCCTTGGCGATGCGGGCGATCGCCTGCCGTGTCGGGAAGAAGCCGAGGCTCTGATCTGCGGGGATATAGCGGTGCGCTTCCTCGCAGACGACCAGCATGTGGATTGCACCATCGCTCCAGAGCGCCAGTTCGAACGCCATACGGCAGAGAACCGAGGCAACGGAATTGATGACTTCTGAGGGTATCCCGGCGAGCTGGAAGGTGCAGATCGGCTTGCCGTCGCCTGGAATGCGGAAGATCTTGGCTATGGTCTCCATGATCGTATCGGTGATCGTATTGTTGGAGAACATGAAGTGATAGCGCGGATCGTTGATCGCCGAGATGATGCGCATCTTCAGCGAGCGCAGATGCGGCTTTTCCTGACGGCCTTCGAGCCGGCCGATGCGCTCGTCGATCAACGCCAGCAGGTCGGCCATGCGGTAGGGAATCGGCGTGTCGGCCGTTACGGACGCCTTTTCCGCCTGACGGCGCATCAAGGCGGAATCGCTGCCGCGGAAGGCGCGCTTGGCCTCCGGAATGAGATCGCGCAGGGCATCGATTTCTTCGGGTGCGCCCGGGCGGCCGCGGAAGACGACCTCGCTGAACTCCTCCAGCCGCATCAGCCAGAAAGGCAGGTCGAGCGTGTCGGTATCGATGACGACGGCGTGCCGGGGAAAGGCGGCGGCGAATTCATTGTGCGGATCGAGGATCAGCACGCGCAGCTTCGGATTGGCACTGATCGCCTTGTGCAGCAGCAGCGAGACCGCCGTGGACTTGCCGACGCCGGTCGAACCGACGACTGCGAAATGCTTCGACAGCATCGAGGGAATATGGATGGAAGCGTCGATGCTTTCGTCCTGCGTCAGCTTGCCGATGACGCAGCTGCTGTCCTTGCCGGCATCGAAGATGCGCATGAGGTCGCTGGCGCGGATGCGATGCGCGATGGCGCCGAGATAGGGATAGGCGGAGATGCCGCTGGAAAATTCTTCGCGGCCATCCGGCTCTACACGGACTTCGCCCAGCAATTCCACTTCGATGCGGAAGAGATTGTCCTGTCCTTCGCCCCATCCGACGCCCTGGGTGTTCATCGAGTAAACGAGGGCGGCAACACGGTTCTTGCCGACGCTGATGGAGATCAGCTTCCCCACGGACCAGAGTTCGGTCAGGTCGGTGCCGCCTGCTTCGGCCACGGCTGCAATCGTTGCTCTGGAGCCATTGCACGCGACGACGCGACCGAGGAAACGATTTCCCGGCTTCAGTTTATCGCGGCGATCAACATCTTCCGCTTTGCCTGATGTCTGCGGATCGTTATTGAGCAAACGGCTACCCCAAGCGTTAGACGGTAAAGCATAGGGAGTGCGGCTTAACAAAACCCTGTCGGCAAGCCGTGCTTTTTATCTGGCATAGGGGCGAGCGCGATTTTTTATTGCTTCACGCGTTGACGCTTCGAAATTTTCTGTCTATCACTTCGGCCCATGAAAAACTCGATGGTTCTTATCGTGGTGGGAAGGCGCATGGGCAGGATGGTGTAACCATCCGGCGACAGCCACCCATGCGCTAGATGACAGGCTCCCCAAGGGGCCTTTTTTTATGCCCGAAATCGAGATTTCATCTTTCCAAACCTCCAGCAGACAGCGGAACAAACGTATGACCGGCACAGATAATCAGGCGAGCGGCAATCGAATGACAGGCGCGGAGATCGTGTTGCAGGCGCTCAAGGACAACGGCGTCGAACACATTTTCGGTTATCCGGGCGGCGCGGTGCTTCCGATCTATGACGAGATCTTCCAGCAGGACGACATCCAGCACATTCTCGTCCGCCACGAGCAGGGCGCCGGCCATGCGGCCGAAGGCTATGCCCGCTCCACCGGCAAGGTCGGCGTCATGCTGGTCACCTCCGGTCCGGGCGCGACCAATGCCGTCACGCCGCTGCAGGATGCCTTGATGGACTCGATCCCGCTCGTCTGCCTGACGGGCCAGGTTCCGACGTCGCTGATCGGCTCGGACGCTTTCCAGGAATGCGATACGGTCGGCATCACGCGGCCTTGCACCAAGCACAACTGGCTGGTCAAGGACGTCAACCAGCTGGCCGCCGTTATTCATGAAGCCTTCCGCATCGCGCAGACCGGCCGCCCTGGTCCTGTTGTGGTCGACATTCCGAAGGACGTTCAGTTTGCCACCGGCACCTATACGCCGCCGGAAGCGCATGACGCCCAGAAGAGCTATCAGCCAAAGGTTCAGGGTGATCTCAACAAGATCACCCAGGCGATCGAATTGATGAAGAATGCACGCCAGCCGGTCATCTATTCCGGCGGCGGTGTCGTCAACTCCGGTCCGGAAGCTTCCAAGCTGCTGCGCGAACTCGTCGAGCTGACAGGCTTCCCGATCACCTCGACGCTGATGGGTCTCGGCGCTTATCCGGCATCGGGCAAGAACTGGCTCGGCATGCTGGGCATGCATGGTTCCTACGAAGCCAACATGGCGATGCATGATTGCGACGTCATGGTCTGTATCGGCGCGCGCTTTGACGACCGCATCACCGGCCGCCTCAATGCCTTCTCGCCGAATTCGAAGAAAATCCACATCGATATCGACCCATCGTCCATCAACAAGAACGTTCACGTCGATATCGGCATCCTCGGCGATGTCGGCAATGTTCTGGAAGACATGGTTCGCCTGTGGCGGGCGCTGCCGCAGAAGCCGGCGGCGGATCGGCTTGGCGACTGGTGGGGGAATATCGCCCGCTGGCGTGCGCGCAATTCCTTCGCCTACAAGCCGAGCGACGATGTCATCATGCCGCAATATGCTATCCAGCGGCTCTACGAGCTGACGAAGCATCGCGACACCTACATCACGACGGAAGTCGGCCAGCACCAGATGTGGGCGGCACAGTTCTTCGGTTTCGAACAGCCGAACCGCTGGATGACCTCGGGCGGCCTCGGGACCATGGGCTATGGCCTGCCGGCAGCACTTGGCGTGCAAATCGCCCATCCGGAAAGCCTGGTCATCGACATTGCCGGCGATGCCTCGATCCAGATGTGCATTCAGGAAATGTCGGCGGCTATCCAGCACAACGCGCCGATCAAGATCTTCATCCTGAACAACCAGTACATGGGCATGGTTCGTCAGTGGCAGCAACTGCTGCACGGCAACCGCTTGTCCAATTCCTATACGGAAGCGATGCCTGATTTCGTCAAGCTGGCCGAGGCCTACGGTGCCGTCGGCCTGCGCTGCGAAAAGCCGGGTGAGCTCGATGCCGCCATCCAGGAAATGATCGACGTCAAGAAGCCGGTCATTTTTGATTGCCGCGTCGCCAATCTCGCCAACTGCTTCCCGATGATCCCCTCGGGCAAGGCGCATAACGAGATGCTGTTGCCGGACGAAGCGACCGACGAGGCCGTTGCCAACGCCATCGACGCCAAGGGCCGCCAGCTGGTTTGATCGATAGCCCGGGGCGCGGCGGGAGCCGCGCCCCGGCAGATCTCTCTGGCATATCGAACAAAACCGAGGAAACGGAACAGGAATAATGAACGCACACCTTCAACCCACGGGCTCCGCCTATTTTATTTCGCCGGAAACCGCGGCGGCCGAGAGCCATACGCTTTCGGTACTCGTCGACAACGAGCCTGGCGTTCTCGCTCGCGTCATCGGCCTCTTCTCCGGTCGCGGCTACAACATCGAAAGCCTTACCGTCTCGGAGACGGAGCATCAGGCCCATCTGTCGCGCATCACCATCGTTACGCGCGGCACGCCGCAGGTGCTGGAACAGATCAAGGCGCAGCTCGAACGCATTGTTCCCGTTCACCGCGTCGTCGATCTGACCGTGCGCGCCCGCGAACTCGGCCAGGAACGGCCGATCGAGCGCGAAGTGGCGCTGCTGAAGGTGACCGGAAGCGGTGAGACCCGCGCCGAAACGTTGCGGCTGGCCGATGCCTTCCACGCCAAGGTGGTGGATGCGACCGTCGAGCATTTCATTCTCGAGATCACCGGCAAGTCCTCGAAGATCGATCAGTTCATCGCCATTATCAAGCCGCTCGGCCTCATCGAAGTCTGCCGCACCGGCATCGCCGCGATGAATCGCGGCTCGCAGGGGATGTAAGAGCCGTATCGTTGACCGGTTTGCGGGCGTCGCTTAATTTCTGCGATGCCCGGTCCAGATTGTCGGCTCTATTTGCAGCGGGGGTAGAAGGTGGCAGTCGTTGCCGGCGAGACTTTGCCTGATATCGGCGAAAAGCCGTGGCATCCACCGGCGGATATGCCTCTCGGCGCCGCGTTTTTCGTCCGCGGCGACTTTCCCTGGCTCGGACATTATTTCGGTTCGCGTAGACTTGCCTCGGCGCTGTCGCCTGGTATAGGCGGCATCGTTTCCTGGGGCGGCCGCGCGCCGGCTAAAATCGCGGCGCGGATTGCGCGGTTTCGCCGATTGCGCCATTGGCATTTGGAAGACGGTTTCCTGCGGTCGATGGGGCTTGGCAAATCCGGTGCCGTTCCTCTCTCCATTGTCATCGACGATCTCGGCTTGCCAGTCGATGCCGGCCGGCCGTCGCGTCTTGAGCGCCTTATTGAAGGTGCCGGAGAGGCGGGAGAGTTTGGTCGCACCATCCGCGATCAGATTGTTCTCAACAAGCTGTCCAAATACAATCATCTTCCTCATCGGTCGCCCGGCATCGAGCGGACCGGCAAGCGTCGTATCCTGATGGTCGATCAGGTCGTTGGTGACGTCTCCGTTGGCAGGGCGCTAGGCTCCAAGGCTTCCTTTGAGAAGATGCTTGCCGATGGGCTGGCGAGCGGCGCTCAATGTATCATTCGCACACATCCGGACGTTATGGCCGGACTTCGTAAGGGTTATCTTACAGATGGTGTTGCCAAGGGCGATGCGGTGCTGCTTGATGACGCCGTATCGGTGGCATCTATTCTCGACGTCGTCGACGAGGTCTGGACCGTCTCGAGTCAGTTCGGTTTCGATGCGCTGCTGCGCGGCATTCCGGTTCGCTGCTATGCCGCGCCCTTCTACGCAGGCTGGGGGGTGACCGAGGATCATTTCGGCGTCTACACCAAGGCTACGCTTGCCGGGCGCCGGACGAAGCGAAGGACTGTCGACCAGATCGCCGCCGCCGCCTTTTCGCTCTATCCGACGTATCGGGATCCCAAAGACTGGCGGGAGATCGACGTCTTCCGGGCAATCGAACTGATTGTCGCGCAACAGAAAGCCACCGCCTGAACCTACAGCATTTCCAATGATTTCTTTCGCGATGGCGGCGGGAAGGCGGCGTCGAGGATGGCCCAATCCTCGTCAGTCATGTCGACATCTATGGAGCCACGGTTTTCCTCGACGCGCTGCGGGTTCGACGATTTCGGGATCGATATCACGCCATCGCGCTCCAAAAGGAAGGCGAGGGCGATCTGGGCCGGCGTGGCCTGATAGGTCTTGGCGATGCGGATAAGTTCTGGATGGTGAAGCAGGCGGCCCTGTTCGATCGGCGAATAGGCCATGATCGGAATGCTGCGCTCCTGGCACCACGGCAGAAGGTCGTATTCGATGCCGCGCCGGCCGAGATTGTAGAGCACCTGATTGGCCGCGACATTGCCGCCGTTCGGCACGGAAAGCAGCTCGTCCATATCGTCAACGTCGAAATTCGAGACGCCCCAGGCCTTGATTTTGCCCGCCGCTTTCAGTCCTTCGAAAGCCTCCACGGTCTCTTCGAGCGGGTAGTTTCCGCGCCAATGCAGCAGATAGAGGTCTAGGCGGTCGGTGTTCAGGCGCTTCAGGCTGCGTTCGCAGGCTTCGACCGCGCCCTTGCGGCTGGCATTGGCGGGATAGACCTTGCTGACCAGGAAAACCTCGTCGCGCCGGCCTTCGATCGCCTTGCCGACGATCTCCTCGGAGCCGCCGTCGGCATACATTTCCGCCGTGTCGATCAGCGTCATGCCGAGATCGAGTCCGGTTTTGAGACTGGTGATCTCGTCTCTGGCGGTCGCGGTATTCTCCCCCATATTCCATGTCCCCTGGCCGAGCGCCGGAACCATGATGCCGGAGGGAAGGGTGACTGAGGGGATGGGGTCGCGCATGGTCTGTCCTCGCTGCAGAAAGCCGAAGGATAGGTCCATCCCCACGGATTTCAATCGACATCCGTCATGTCACGGTGACAATCAGCCTATGGCTTTCGTATGGCTGGCGAACTAATGTCGCACAGACGCGCGACACTCATATTCTGCGCGTATGAACAAGAATTTTGGATGCCGCCCTTTGTCACATACGGTGTCCCGGGAGGCCTTATGGCGCTGGATACATTTCTGGCTCTTTTACTTTTTGCATTCACAACCTCTATCACCCCAGGGCCAAACAACATGATGTTGTTTGCTTCCGGCGTGAACTTCGGTTTCCGGCGCACCATCCCGCATATGCTCGGCATCGGCGTTGGTTTCCTGTCGCTGCTGCTTGGCGTCGGCCTCGGCCTCGGCGCTGTGCTGCATACCGTGCCGATACTCTACACCCTGCTGAAATTCGCGGGCGGCGCCTATCTTGTCTGGATCGCCTGGAAGATCGGCACGTCGCGCAGCCTGACTGAGAGCGAAGGCTCCGCACAGCCGATGAGCTTCATGAGTGCCGCCGCGTTCCAATGGGTCAATCCGAAGGCCTGGGTGATGGCAGTCACCGCCATGGCGACCTACACCAACGAACAGCTCTACCTCGTCACCGTCCTTCTCGTCGGGCTGGCGTTTGCCGCAGTCAACCTTCCGAGCGTTTCGACCTGGGCCGGCTTCGGTTCTGCGCTGCGTGAGTGGCTGTCCGATCCCGTCCGGCTCAAATGGTTCAACATAACCATGGCCGTCCTGCTGGTGCTCAGTCTCTGGCCGATGCTAAAGTAACGGGCAAGAGACAGGAGGCAGCCATGTCCCACGGACACTCGCATGATGACGACGATCATCACGATCACCACCATCACCACGACAATCACTATTCCGACATGCAGGCGCGTGTGAAGGCGCTCGAAACGCTGCTGACGGAAAAGGGTTTGATCGACCCGGCGGCGATCGACCGTATCGTCGAGACCTATGAGACGAAGGTCGGGCCGCGCAACGGCGCGCGGGTGGTGGCGAAGGCCTGGAGCGATCCCGATTTTGCCGACTGGCTGCGGCGCGATGCGACAGCGGCGATTGCAAGCCTCGGTTTTACCGGCCGTCAAGGCGAGCACATGCGTGCGGTGTTCAATACTCCGGAGACGCATAATCTGATCGTCTGCACGCTTTGCTCTTGCTATCCCTGGGCGGTGCTCGGGCTGCCGCCCGTCTGGTATAAGGCGCCCGCCTATCGCTCGCGTGCTGTCATCGACCCGCGCGGCGTGCTTGCGGAGTTCGGCCTGTCGTTGCCGCAGGAGACGAAGATCCGCGTCTGGGATTCGACGGCGGAACTTCGCTATCTGGTGATCCCGGAACGGCCGGCCGGTTCCGAAGGCATGGATGAGGCGGCGCTCGCGGATCTCGTCAGCCGCGACGCCATGATCGGGACGGCAGTCGCCAAAACGCCAGGGGCTGCGCTATGAACGGCCCGCACGATCTCGGCGGCCAGATGGGCTTCGGCCCGGTCGCGCCGGAACAGAACGAACCCTATTTCCATGCCGAATGGGAAAAACGTGCGCTTGGCATCACGCTCTCCTGCGGCGCTTTCGGCGCCTGGACGATAGACGAGAGCCGGCATGCGCGCGAAAACATTCCGCCGGCCGATTATCTTGCCGCCAGCTATTACGAGGTCTGGACTCGGGGCATAGACATGCTGCTTGAGCGGCACGGTTTCGCCACCGCCGAGGAGCTGTACACCGGTCACTCGCTTGAGCAGGGTAGGGTGCCGAAGCGGGTTCTGAAGGCGGATATGGTCGATGGCGTATTGGCCAAGGGCGGGCCTTGCGACCGGCCGGTCGATACCGTACCGCTTTTCGCCACCGGCGATCATGTGAGGACGAAAAACTTCAATCCGACAGGCCATACAAGATTGCCGCGCTACGCCCGCGCCAAGACGGGCGTCGTCGAAGCCGTACAGGGCTCGTTCGTCTTCCCGGACGATAACGCCCACGGCCGCGGCGAAAATCCGCAATGGGTCTACACGGTCGTTTTCGATGGTGCCGAGATCTGGGGCGAGGGCGGCGATCCCTCGCTGACCGTCTCGATCGATGCTTGGGAGAGCTATCTTGAGCGTGTGTGAGACCGCATCGCCTCTGGCGCAATCGCCGGGCTTGCCGAAATCAACCGATGGCGAGCCGGTCTTTCCCGAGCCCTGGGCGGCGGATGCCTTTGCAATGACCGTGCATCTGCATGAGAAGGGCCTGTTTGCCTGGAGCGAATGGGCCGAACAGCTGTCGGCGGAACTGCACAAGCCGGGCTGCGCGGCTGATGGCAGCGATTATTTCGATCGCTGGGTGGCGGCGCTGTCAGGCCTGCTGGTGTCGAAGGGCGTCGCCGATGCGGATGCGGTCCTGGCTTTGCAGCAAAGCTGGCAGCGCGCGGCGGAGGCGACGCCGCATGGCAAACCGATCACGCTGGAAAACGATCCGCAGCGCTAAAGCAATCCGAGGGGCGCCTTTACCGCTCTGGGCAACCTAAGAAGAGAACTGCTTGTAGCACTCGTCCGCCACTTGCCGCAGCATGTCGCGTGAAATCTCGCCCGTCACGGCATAGCCGAGATCACCATCGATCCAGTAGAAGGTTTCGACGGCGCCGCTGCTGGCGAAACGGAAGCTCGTCGTGGTGTTGCCGCTATTGTGCCCCAACAGCACCGTCAGGCGCTGGCCGCTGGCATTTTCATACATGAACAGGGCGCCTGGCGTGCCGTTGATCGGCAGCAGCCGGCCGCCGACCAGCTGGAAGCCCAGTTTCTGCAGGCTCGGCACCTTGAGGCCGGCGATATTCATGCGTTTGCCGAGCCAGGTGGCGAGGTGTGCCTCCTGATCCGCGCCGACTTCGACCGGATGGCGGACATCGCTGGCATAGACCACGAAGGCCGAATGCGCCTGCTGCGGCAGGGCTTCGATTGCGGTCAGCCGCATTTCGGGCCGGGCGAAAAGATCAGGGCCGAAGTGGCCAGCCGCGGCACCGGCGAAGAACAGCGCGAATGAGGCAGCAAGCAGCATCAGCCGACGGCTTCGTTGTGGTGCAATTGCCTGTTCGGACGATGTGCTTCTGTTCTTCGAAATAAGGTCCGTATCGCCGTCCTTTGCTTTTGCATAAGGAGAGAACATCGCCCGGATGTCATCGTTCTGCGCCTGCCATGCCGCAACGGCGGCGGCGTCCTCGGGGTTTTCGGTCAGCCATGCCTGCAATTCCGCCTGCTTTTCCGGCGATAGCAAGCCATCGGCAAAGGCGTGAAGGTCCGCTTCGGTCACGGTCGGGTTGTTTTCGTTCATCTTGGTCTCCGAAGCGTGACAACATTGTCTGCATTCAGCAGGCTGGTCATCTTCTGGCGCGCGCGCGACAGGCGCGACATGACGGTGCCGATCGGGATATCGAGCATGTCGGCGACATCCTGATAGCTGTAACCTTCGACGACGACGAGCATCAGCACCGCTCGATAGTCTTCGCCGAGGCTGTTCAAGGCCGTTTCCAGGCGTGACCGTTGCAGCGGGTCGTTGTCGGTTTCCGCTGCGGCCAACTGGCTGTTTTCATCAATGTCGATGAAATTGCGATTGCCCTGCTGGCGCAGTCCGTTGCGATAGAGATTGGTCATGATGGTAAGGACCCAGCCGCGCAGGTTCAGTCCCCGCCATTGGCCGCGCCGGGTCAGAACCTTTTCGACGCAATCCTGAAGCAGGTCTTCGCCATCGGCATCCGAGCGGGTGAGGCTGCGCGAATAGCGCCGCAGCGAGGGGAGGAGCGCCAGCACCTCCGCCTCGAAACCATCCGGCGCGGGGGAGGCTCCCGCCGCGCCGTTTTCGGTCCGGTCAGGGCCGTGCGGCATTCCAGACGCCCTTGAAGCCGTCGCCGGCGACATCACCTGATTTTGCGTCCTTGGAGAAGAAGTAGAGCGGCATGCCGTCCTTTGCCCACTGTTTCATCCCGTCCTTGCGGGTAATGATCGAATATGCACCCTCGGCCTTGGCTTTGCTATCGGCCATGAAGGGTGGCCAGGCTTTTGCGCAATCGCCGTTGCAATTGGATTCGCCAGCCTTGTCGTTCTTGAAGGTATAGAGGGTCTTGCCGTTTTCGCCGGCAAGGACCTTGCCTTTGGCGCTTTCGACCGTCTTGACGGGCTCTGCAGCGAAAGCGACTGTGGCAAAGGCCGATGCTGCAGCGAGCGCGGCCAGGAATCTCACGGTCTTCATGATGTTTCTCCTCGGGTGGTGAATAATAATTGCTCAGGCGTCGCGTTTTGCGTTGCCGGACATGAGACACCGGCACTCCTGATTTTATTCCCTATCCGCCGGGTATTTTTTACTGCTTGCTTCCTGCGGCCGAATCCTGCCAATTCCGCCTATGCAATTCGCGCCGCAACAAGATGAAGCGCTCCAGGCCGTCGCCAAGTGGCTGAAGGAAGGGCGCTCGCCGCTGTTCCGTCTGTTCGGCTATGCCGGCACGGGCAAAACGACGCTTGCGCGGCATTTTGCCGAGCATGTGGACGGCGACGTGCTGTTTGCGGCCTTCACCGGCAAGGCGGCGCAGGTGCTGCGCTCGCGCGGCGCCTCGAACGCCAAGACCATCCACTCGCTGATCTACCGGCCGCGCGGCGAAGAGGCTGTCGAGGACGAAGAGACGGGCAAGACCTCGATCGCCCCGATGTTCACCATCAACCGCCAGAGCCCGGTTGCCAAGGCAGCGCTCATCATCGTCGACGAATGCTCGATGGTGGACGAAGCGCTCGGCAAGGATTTGATGAGCTTCGGGACGCCCATTCTGGTGCTCGGCGATCCCGGACAGCTCCCGCCGGTTTCCGGCGGCGGTTTCTTCACGAATGAGGAGCCGGATTATCTGCTGACGGATATTCATCGTCAGGCCCGCGACAATCCGATCATCCAGCTCGCCATGCAGGTGCGCGAGGGCAAGGAGATCATGCACGGCGACTACGGCACCGCGCAGGTGATCTCGAAGAACGAGGTCACGCAGCCGTTGGTGATGGAGGCCGATCAGGTATTGGTCGGCACCAACAGGACTCGCCGGCGCTATAATCAGCGTCTGCGCGAGTTGAAAGGCTTTACGGCAGACTATCCGCAATCCGGCGACAAGCTGGTCTGCCTGCGCAACGATCCCGCCAAGGGGCTGCTTAACGGCTCGCTCTGGCAGGTCATGACCTCTTCCAGGGAAACCACCAAGCCGGGCATCAACCTTTTGATCCGCCCGGAAGATGACGACATGGATCGGGGCGCTGCGAAGATCAAGCTCTTGAAGCAGGCCTTTGAGGATGTCGAGGGCGAGATTCCATGGTCGACGCGCAAGCGCTATGACGAATTCGACTACGGCTACGCATTGACAGTGCACAAGGCGCAGGGTTCGCAATGGAACAATGTCGTGCTGTTCGATGAGAGCTGGGCGTTTCGCGATACCCGCGAGCGCTGGCTTTACACGGCGATTACCCGTGCCGCCGAAACGCTGACGATCGTTCGCTGATACGACTTCAGGCTTCTCCACAGATCCATCGTCAGGCGGGGACACTTGTGCGGGGCGCCTATCAAAGTTTTGCATGGATTGATGTCGGAATCTCGTTGGTTTTGCTGGGCATAATGGCATAAAACGGCTGTTATCATCCGCTTTGAAAATCAGGGATTTCGATCATGCCCGCCAAGCTTTCCGTGAACCTCAACGCCATAGCGATGCTGCGCAATCGGCGCGACCTTCCCTGGCCGAGCGTCACCGGGCTTGGCCGTATCGCGCTTGCCGCCGGCGCCAGCGGTCTGACCGTTCATCCGCGCCCGGATCAGCGGCATATCCGCTTTTCCGATCTGCCTGAGATCCGCGCACTGATCGACGACGAGTTTCCGGAGGCGGAGTTCAACATCGAGGGCTATCCGACCGATGAGTTCTTCGATCTCTGCGCTTCGGCCGAGCCCGAGCAGGTGACGCTCGTGCCGGACGATCCCACGCAGGCGACATCGGATCATGGTTGGGACTTTCGCAAGAACCGTAAACTGCTGGCCGAGGTCGTTGCCAGGTACAAGACGATCGGCTGCCGCGTTTCGCTGTTTGCCGATGGCGACGGCGATATCGACGCGGTGAAGATCGCCAAGGAGGTCGGTGCCGATCGCATCGAGCTTTACACCGGCCCTTATGGCGGCTGCTATGATGATCCGGAAAAGGCTGCTGTCTTTCTGGAGATGCTCGGCAAGACCGCCGACGCCGCCTTCGCCAACGGCCTCGATGTCAATGCCGGTCACGATCTGACGGTCGCCAACCTACCGGCGCTCCTCAAGCGTATTCCGAAGCTTGCGGAAACGTCGATCGGCCACGGACTGACGGCGGATGCGCTGGAATATGGCATGGCCGAGACGGTGCGCCGTTTCCGCCGGGCGTGTGGGCAGGTGGTTGGATAAGGATAGGCTTGGTGCTGGTCAGGCGACGGCGTCGCTGACGCGCCATAGTGCCTGGCCCCTCATCCTAGCCTTCTCCCCGCTTGCGGGGAGAAGGGACGACAGCGCGCGAACGGTGCTTATCTCATTTGGTTAGAGTTCACGATTGAAGGGCGAAAGCTCCCTCTCCCCGCAAGCGGGGAGAGGGCTGGGGTGAGGGGCCACGCACAAAGATGCGGCAAATGAAGCTTCACCTGACCTCCTAAAACTCAGCCGGCCAATGCGGCCTTGTGTTCCTCGACGAAGCTGCGCAGCGTTTGCGGCTCCTTGCCGGTCAGCTTGTTGAAATCGTTCGTGAGGATGTCGAATTTGCCGGCGCGGGTGTTGGCGTCGGCGGAGACAAGCATGTCGACCACGAATTTCGGCAGGCCGGCACCGGTGAGGCCGGCGGCGAACTGTTCGTCATTGACCTGCACGACCTCAAGCGGACGGCCGGTGATCTTGCTGACGACGCTTGCGACGTCCTCGATCGTGAAGGCCGTGGAGCCAGTCAGCGTATAGGTGGCGTTTTCGGTCTCATCGGACGCCAGTGCTGCGGCGATGGCGAGAGCGCAATCGTTGCGGCTGATGTTGCTGACGCGGCCATTGCCGGTCGCGGTGTACCACTTGCCGACTTCGAGGCTGTGCGGCAGACCGAGCAAGTAGTTGTCGAAATACCAGGCGTCGCGCAGGATCGTATAGCCGATGCCGCTGGCCTTGATGGCGTTTTCGGTGCCGAGGTGGTCGGGTGCGAAGCTCACGAGCGAACCTTCCGGCGCCGGCATGGAGGTGTAGAGAATGTGCTTCACGCCGGCTTTCTTCGCGGCTTCGACCGCAGCCGTCTGCTGCTTCAGGCGCAGACCCGGGACGGCGAGTGCATCAGTGCTGATGATCAGCAACAGGTCGACACCGGCGAAAGCGGCCGGCAGGGTGGCGGCGTCATCGAAATCTGCCTTGCGGGTCACCACGCCCTTGGCGGCCAGGTCGGCAAGCTTCTCGGGGCTGCGGGTAGCGGCAATGATGCGGCCGGGCGCGACCTTATAAGTCTCCAGCAGGTGATGAATGATGCGCTGGCCAAGCTGACCGGCGGCGCCGGTGACGAGAAGGGTGCTGCTCATGACTTTTTCCTTGTTTGACCGCTGCGGATTTGCAGCGGTTCTGTTGCTCTCAAAAAGAGACTAGCACTAGAATAGGAATTGACTTCGAGGTGTAAAGGAGGCAGTTTTTCGGCTCCAAGTTACCAAAAGGGAACCGGCATGAGCGCCAGCACCGTCGTCAATCTGCGCAGCGTGGAGCCACCACTACGCGACGTCGATCTCAGCAATCTCGATTTCGGCAATTGTCCGGTGCGCGATCTGATCTCGCAGATCGGCGGGAAATGGTCGGTGCTGCTGCTGGAAACATTGGCGAAGCGGCCCTATCGCTTCGGCGAATTGCGCCGGCTGGTGCCCGATATTTCCCAGCGCATGCTGACGCAGACGCTACGCGATTTGCAGCGCGACGGCTATATCGCCCGCGAGGTATTCCCCACCAAGCCGCCGAGCGTCGAATATCGCATGACCGATCTCGGCTATTCGCTCTATGTGCCGCTGGCGCAGCTTTTGAACTGGGCCGAGGCCAATCACGAGGCCGTCAAGGCCGCGAGAGCCCGTTTCGACCAATCGCCGGACTGAGCCCTGCAGTGAAGCCTCTGAAGATCGCCATTGTCGGCGCCGGCCCTGCCGGCCTTGCCGCTTCTCTCTTTCTCACCCGTGCCGGTCATACGACCGACATTATCGAACGCTTCGACAACCCTGCGCCGGTCGGTTCGGCGCTGATGCTGCAGCCGACTGGGCTGACCGTACTTGAGTCGCTTGGGCTCGGCCCGGCGATTCATGCGGCCGGCAATCGGATCGACCGATTGTTCGGTACGGAAACCACTCGCGGCCGCATCGTTCTCGATGTGCGCTACAATGCGTTGCCGGGCGGCCGATACGGGCTCGGCGTCCATCGCGCCGCACTGTTCGATACGCTTTACGATGAGGTCTCCGCGCGGCGGCATCCGATCCATACGGGACAGCGCGTTGTCGGCGTCGTGGAGCAGGGCAGCGGAAGCTATCTCTCCATCGAAGGCGGCGAGCGTCTTGGTCCCTATGATCTCGTCATCGACGCAAGCGGCGCACGTTCGGAGCTGGTGGCGGCGTCGCCTGTCGCGCCATCCTCACGGGGTCTCACCTACGGCGCCTTCTGGGCGACGCTCGATTGTCCGGATGGCCTTGTGGATCAGGCGGCGCTGACCCAACGCTATGATAAGGCGAGCGTGATGATCGGCGTTCTGCCCGTCGGCAGCAGAAAGCCGGATATGCCGAGGCAGGCGGCATTGTTCTGGAGCCTGAAGGTTGCTGATGCGGATGAGGTGCGCAAGCGCGGACTCGATCGCTGGAAGGATACGATCCGCGGCTACTGGCCGGAATGCGAGCCGTTGCTGGAGCAGCTTAAGGATTGGGACCAGCTGACGCTGGCGCGCTACGCCCATCGCACGGTAATGATGCCCTATAGCGGGCGGACTGTCTTTGTCGGCGATGCCGCCCACTCCACCAGCCCTCAGCTCGGGCAGGGCGCCAACATGGCGTTGCTCGATGTGGCCGTACTGGCTCATGCGCTTGCCGGGCATGACAGTCTGGAGGCGGCGTTGTCAGCCTATGCCAAAGCGCGGCGGACGCATGTACGGCTGTTCCAATTGCTTTCGGCCGCATTCACGCCCTTTTACCAATCGGACTCGGCCGCTCTGGCGTGGATCCGCGACCGGTTGGTCGCGACCATCGCCAGGGTGCCGCCGGCGCCGCAGATCCTGGCGGCGATCGTTTCCGGCACGCTGGTCGATCCCTTCGCTGCGGCCGGGCTCAACGAATGCGACTGGCTACGGCAGGCTGTGCCGCAGCCGTTCTGATCAGTTTTTGCGCTCGGTCAGGAAGGCGAGCAGAGCAACGACCGGGAAGGCGACGCCGATCCAGGACGCCATGTTCCACCCGCCGGTGGCATAGGCCCAGCCGCCGAGCGCCGAGCCGAGGGCGCCGCCGGCAAAGAAGGTCGCCATATAGAGCCCGTTGAGGCGGCTGCGATGTTCGGCGCTGAGCGCGAAGATGGCGCGCTGGCCAAGCACGAGATTGGTCTGGACGCCGAAATCGAGCATGATGCCTGACAGCGTCAGCATGATCAGCGCCGTCAACGAGCCGCCACCGGAAAAATGGCCGATCAGGAAAGCGACGATCGCAAGCATCAGAGCGAAGGTGGTGGCGAGCTTCGTCCAGCCGCGGTCCGCAACGCGTCCGGCAATCGGCGAAGCGACGGCACCTGCTGCACCGGCAAGGGCGAAGAGGGCGATGCCGTTTTGCGTCAGGCCGAAGGCAGGGCTTGCCAGCAGCAGCGGCGTCGTCGTCCAGAAGAGGCTGAAGGCGCCGAACATGCATGCCTGATAGAGTGCGCGCCGCTGCAGGACAGGGGTGTGAAGCGCGAGATGCCCCATGGAGGACAGCAGCTGTCCATAGTGCAGCTTCGTGTGTGGCACGCGGGTCGGCAGGGCTGCGCGCAGGATGACGATCAGAGCGATCATGATGCCGGCCGAGATGATATAGACCGCGTGCCAGGACAGAAGCTCAGACAGAAAGCTTGCAGCGGGGCGAGCGAGCATGATGCCGCAGAGCAGGCCGCTCATGACATTGCCGACGACGGCGCCGCGGCTGGCGTCCGGCGCCATATGGGCGGCGAAGGGCACGAGGACCTGCACCGCAACGGAAGCAAGGCCGATGCAGAGCGAAGCGAGCAGGAACAGCGACGGCGACGAGGCGAAGGCCGCACCGACCAGCGCAACGGCTGACAGCGCTACCAGCGTCAGGACGAGCCTGCGATTTTCCAAAAGGTCGCCGAGCGGGACGATCAGCAACAGGCCGAGGCCGTAGCCGATCTGCGTCAGCGTGACGATGAGGCCGGTGGCGGCGGGCGTAAAGCCGAGCGACTGGCTGATGGGGCCGGCGAGCGGCTGGCCATAATATAGATTGGCGGCCACGAGCCCGCAGGCGGCGGCGAACATGAACGTCAGAAGCGGCGAAATGGTCTTTTCGGGGAGCGGCGTGCTCTCCTGTCCGGCGGCGGCAGTTGCAGACATGTCTTATCCTCGATGCGGGCGGGGGGAGCCCCATAATTCGATGAAAAATCAGTTCAGTAATTTCATGGCCGTCTCGGCGACGGCGAGCATATGCTCGCTCTCGCGGCCGGTCTTTCCGATCACGCGCATGCCTTTGGTGAGAGCAAGTAGGGCGCAGGCAGTCCTTTCCGGGTCGATATGTTTCGCCACGGATCCATCCGAATGGCCGAGGTGAATAAGATCCAGAATGCGTTTCTCGTCGACGTCGAACGCCACGCCGACACGGCTCGCGACTTCCTCATCGAAAAGCGCAAGTTCGGTGGCGCTGCCGACCACAAGGCAGCCGCGACGACCGATCTCTCCACACGATGCCTCAGCGAAGAACCTCACCAAGGTGCGCAGCTTTTCATATCCATTCGGCGCCGTGGCGAGGGCCTCGTCGATCAACCGCTGGCGGACTTGGCGATAGCGGCCGAAGGCGGCGAGGAATACACCGCGCTTGTCGCCGAACGCCTTGTAGACGCTGCCGGCCGTCAGGCCCATAGCCTCGGTCAGCTCGCTGATCGAAGCAGCGTAATAGCCACGTTCCGAAAAGACCCGCAGCGCTTCGTCGAGAGCTGCGTCCATATCGAATTCCCGCGGGCGGCCGCGAAGTTTGGGGGCGATGTCGATGATGTCCGTCGTCATGCGACTCTTTTAGGAAATGATCGTTTCCAAATCAAGCGAATTTTGCGTCGCAGCATGACTGGCGTGCGCTACAGGTCGAGTTCCCAGGTCTGACCGTTCAATTCCGGGCCGAACATGCGATGTTTTTCCTCTGCTACGAGCTTGAAGCCGGCCTTGATGTAGATGGCCCGCGCGGTATCGAGGACATCGTTCGTCCAGAGTGAAAGCTTCGTATAGCCAGCCTCGCGGGAGAAGCGGATGCATTCGTCGACCAGCAGTTTGCCGAGGCCGAGGCCGCGGGCCATCTTGTCGACATAGAGCAGCCGGAGCTTGGCGACGCCGTTGCCGCCGTCGGCGATCATGACGGAGCCGATATTCAGGCCGCCCCGCTCGGCGATCCAGCACCGCTCCTTCTCCGGATTGAAGTTGGCCAGGAATTTGCCGGCGACTTCGGCGGCGAGAGCCTCGAAACGGTGATCCCAGCCGAGTTCTCCGCAGTAGAAGCGCGCCTGACTTTGCACGATCCAGCCGATGTCGCCATGCCGGTGGTGGCGGATGACGGCCGGTGGCGGAGAGGCGCGGTTTGCGCCGAGCGTATTCTGGATTGTCCGCATCGCTTCGACGATCCGTTCGGGCTCACCCATGGCAAGCCTGTCGAAATATTCGGAGATCTGGGCGCGGGAGCGGCGGACGAATTCCTGAAACTGAGCCTGTCCCTTCTCGGTGACGTTAATGACCTGGCTGCGCGCATCATCGGGATCGGGCTTCGTTTCGATCAAGCCGTCTTCACGGAAGCGTTTGACGATGCGGCTGAGATAGGCGGGATCGAGATGCAGTTCGCGCGTCAGCGTGGAAGCGGCGACGCCGCCGCGAAAGCCGACTTCGAACAGGACGCGCACATCCGTCAGCGTGTAGGGACTGTCGAGATAGGCCTTGTTCAGGACGCCGAGAAAGTTCGTGTAGAAGCGATTGAAGTCGCGGACGGCGTCGATGGTTGCGAATTCGGCATCAGGGGTCATGGGACATCGTCTCCTCGTCATAAGAGACGATGTCCATCATTTAATTGACTGAGTCAAATAAATTAATTTGCCTAGGCGGCGCGGCTGCAAGCGCCTTCGGCTGCCAGCGCAAAGTCGACGGCTGCTTCGGCATGGATCGTCGTCGTGTCGAAGCCGGGCAGGATCAGCGCATTCGGATCGAGGATGAGGCAGATCTCGGTGCAGCCAAGGATGACGCTGTCGGCGCCTTCGGCCTTGGCGCGTGCGATGATGTCATGCAGCTTGCTGCGGGACTCGTCCTTGATGATGCCGGCGCAAAGTTCGTCGAAGATGATGTCATGGGTCACGGTCCGGTCTTCCGGGCCGGGAACCATGACGGAAATGCCGTTCTGGGCCATGCGCTCGGCATAGAAGCCGTGCTCCATGGTGTAACGTGTGGCGAGCAAAAGCGGCTTTACCCGGCCGGCGGCCTTCAGGGCTGCGGCGGTTTCGTCGATGATATGGATGAGCGGCACGGAAATGCGCGAGGCGACTTCCGGGGCGATCAGATGCATGGTGTTGGTGCAGATGAGCACGCATTCGGCGCCTGCTGCCTGAAGGCGATGGGCTACACCGCCGAGGCGAGCGGCTGCGTCGTCCCAGCGCCCCGCCTTCTGCAGGGCGACGATTTCTTCGAAATTGACCGAGTACATCAGCACTTCGGCGGAGGAGAGGCCACCTAGGCGGTCGCGGACCATCTCGTTGATCTGGCGATAATAAACCGCCGAGCTTTCGAAACTCATGCCGCCGATGAGACCTATGGTGCGCATAATGCTGTTCTCCGCTTCCTGTTCGTAAGTAGGGCAATAGTGCTGCGATTCACGCGCCTTATGTTTGCAAACTTTGTGGAATCATTGGCTCGATCCGCAATAATTTGCGCAAAAATTCAAGTTTGTGCAAAATGACGGCGTGATAATGAGGGGCTACCGCACATGCTTGACGAACGCGACCGAAAGATTCTCGAAATTTTGCAGGCCGATGCCGGCACGTCGGTGACAGAGCTTGCCGATCGCGTGGCTCTATCGGTTTCGGCTTGCTCGCGCCGTATCCAGCGGCTGGAGGAAAGCGGCCATATCGTGCGGCGCATCGTCGTGCTCGACCGCGAGAAGATGGGCGTGCCGACCACGGTCTATGCGATGATCAAGACGGCGCATCATGCCGATGAGTGGATCGAGGCCTTCCGCAAGGCGATCGGCGACATTCCGGAGATCGTTGAGGCACATCGGCTCACCGGCAATTACGACTACATTTTGAAGATCGTGCTGCCGCGCGTCGAGCATTATGACGTCATCTACAAGCAGCTCGTGCGCAAAGTTGAGCTGTTTGACGTTTCCGCCTCGATCTCGATGGAGGAGCTGAAAGGCGGCGCGTCCGTTCCTGTCGGTTATGTTCAGTAGCTGTTGCGCAGTATCGCGGCCATGCAGGGGTGCCATGCACAAAAGAGAGTTGCCGCTTCCTCGTCTCAACCCTACGTTTCGGCGAAACATAGCCATGAGGTGTTGCCATGCAGGATCATCGTGTTGTCGTTGTCGGGGGCGGTTTCGGCGGGGTGCAGGTCGTCAACGATCTGAAAGGCGCTCCCGTCCGCATAACGATGATCGACCGGCGCAATCACCACCTGTTTCAGCCGCTTCTCTATCAGGTCGCGACCACCTTGCTCGCAACGTCGGAGATCGCGTGGCCGATCCGCAACTTCTTCCGGGATAGGCCCGAAGTGACGACGTTGCTCGCCGAGGTCGTCGGTGTCGACAGCGAGGCGCATCAAGTGCTTCTGAAGAATGGACAGAGGATACCTTACGATACGTTGGTGCTGGCGACCGGCGCCACCCATGCCTATTTCGGTCACGACGAATGGGAGCCGGTCGCGCCGGGATTGAAGACCCTCGAGGATGCCACGACCATCCGCCGCCGCGTGTTGCTGGCCTTCGAGCAGGCGGAGATGGAATCGGACCCTGCTATCCGTGAGGCGCTCCTGACTTTCGTCATCGTCGGGGCAGGGCCGACGGGTGTGGAACTGGCCGGGATCATCTCGGAATTGGCAAGGACCACCTTGCCGAAGGAGTTCCGCAATATCGATACGAGCAAGGCGAAGATCATTCTCGTCGAAGCCGGTCCGAGAGTGCTGGCGGCTTTCGCGGAGGATCTTTCCGACTATGCACGCCGGGAGCTGGAATCGCATGGTGTCGACCTGCGCTTCGGCAAGCCCGTGACGTCGTGCACGGCCGAGGGTGTTACGATCGGCGATGTTTTCGTACCGTGCCGCACCATCGTCTGGGCAGCCGGCGTCGAGGCATCGCCGGCCGCAAAGTGGCTGGATATTCCGGCGGACCGCGCCGGCCGGGCTGTGGTTGATCGGGATTTGCGGGCGCCGGGCAAGAGGGATGTCTTCGTGATCGGAGATACGGCAGCCGTCATGCGCGACGACGGCAGTCCCGTGCCGGGGATCGCTCCGGCTGCCAAGCAGCAGGGAGCCTATGTCGCCAGGGTGATCAAGGCGAAGCTTGCCGGCAAGCCGGCGCCCGGTCCATTCCATTATCGCCATCAGGGCAGCCTTGCGACGATCGGCAAAAGTGCCGCGATCATTGATTTCGGCTGGCTGAAGCTAAGGGGATGGCTTGCCTGGTGGGTGTGGGGCCTTGCCCACATCTACTTCCTCATCGGCGTGCGTTGGCGCATCGCGGTCGCCTGGAGCTGGCTGTGGATCTATATCAGCCGGCAGCACAGCGCCCGGCTGATCACGCAAAAGGAAACCATGCGCGAGGAATAGGAAAAAGGGGCGGCGTCCGGATCGGACGCCGCCTTTTTCATTTATGCCAGCGAGGCGATATCGATGACGAAGCGGTAGCGGACGTCGCTCTTCAGCACGCGCTCATAGGCTTCGTTGACCTGATCGATATTGATCACCTCGATCTCCGAGGCAATGTTGTGCTTGCCGCAGAAATCGAGCATTTCCTGGGTTTCCTTGATCGAGCCGATCATCGAGCCGGAGAGACTGCGGCGGCCGGGGATCAGCGAGAAGGCATGGACCGGGACCGGATGCTCGGGGGCGCCGACCACGACCATGCTGCCGTCGACCTTCAACAGGCCGAGATAGGCGTTCCAGTCGAGGGCGATACCAACCGTCATGATGAGGAGGTCGAAGGTGCCGGCGAGTGTCGTGAAGGTCTCGGCGTCGCTGGTCGCGTAATAATGGTCAGCGCCGAGACGCAGACCGTCTTCCTTTTTGGAAAGCGACTGGCTGAGAACGGTGACATCAGCGCCCATCGCATGGGCGATCTTGACGCCCATATGGCCGAGGCCGCCCATGCCGACGATCGCGACCTTCTTGCCGGGACCGGCTTTCCAGTGGTGCAGTGGCGAGTAAAGCGTGATGCCGGCGCAGAGCAGCGGAGCCGCAGCGTCGAGCGGAATATTTTCGGGGATGGAGAGGACGTAGCCTTCCTTGACGACGATCGAATCCGAATAGCCGCCATAAGTCGGCGTCGTGCCATCGGCTTCGAAGTCGTTGTAGGTCTGGACCACGCCCGGCATGTAGTGTTCCAGATCGAGGTCGCGGGTGGCACACGTCGTGCACGAATTGACGAAGCAGCCGACGCCGACGCGGTCGCCGACCTTGAATTTGGTTACATTCGAGCCGACGGCGCTAACGATGCCGGCGATCTCATGGCCCGGTACCATCGGATATTTCGCATTGCCCCATTCGTTGCGGGCCTGGTGAATGTCGGAATGGCAGATGCCGGAGAATTTGATCTCGATGACGACGTCGTCCTCATTCGGCTCGCGGCGTTCGAAGGTGAAGGGGGTGAGCGGCTTCGACGCGTCGGTGGCGGCATAACCCTTTGCGATAGGCATGGGAGATTTCCTTGTTCTTCGGAGGAGGTGGGAGTGGAATTGGGATGGCCGACTATGCAATGGGAGCGGGCCGAAGCGTTAGAGCGATCCTGCAAGCTTTATGTACGATCCTGCGAATCTAAATGCGCGGCGGGTCTTTTGCGATCGAACGACGTTACCTAGATAGGTTTCGATATCTACTCGAAAACAGTTGGTTGCGAATGACATTGCCTTTCAATCCCAATCAGGAACTCGCATCCATCGTTGCACGTTTCGCCACGGGGGACGGGGAACACCGCACGCCGATAGACAGTCTTCATCTCTATCGGCAGTCGGCCGCGACGGTGTGGCAACATGGGGCTTATCGGCCCTGCTTTGCAATCGTGGTTCAGGGTCGCAAGAGCCTGACGATCGGTGCCGAAACCTACAATTACGGTGTCGGCGAATATATTTTGACCGCCCTCGACCTGCCCGTATCGACGCAGGTGACCAATGTCGGTAGCGATACGCCTTATCTTTGCTTCGGCATGGCGCTCGATAGCGAGCGGCTGAAGGAGCTGTTGTCGCGCGTCAACATTCCGCGTCAGGCGGTGACTGCCGAGCCCGTGCGTGGAATCGCGGTCAATACGGCATCGCCAGAATTGCTCGACGCCTCGTTGCGGTTGCTCAGATTGCTTGATCGGCCCGAAGACATTCCCGCTATGGCGCCGTTGATCGAGCAGGAGATTCTGTATCGCCTGCTGACGGGTCCGAATGGTCCTCGGCTGTTGCAGATCGCGATGGCGGAGAGCCAGAGCAACCGAGTGGCGCGCGCCGTCGCCTGGCTTCGCGGCAATTACACGCAGCCGCTGCGCATCGAAGAGCTGGCCGAGCGCGTTGGGATGAGCGTTTCCTCGTTGCATCACCATTTCAAGACCGTTACCGCTCTATCGCCGATGCAGTATCAAAAGCAGCTTCGCCTGCATGAAGCGCGGCGGCTGATGATCGTGGAACAGCTCGACGTGGGATCGGCGGGCCATCGTGTCGGATATCAAAGCCCCTCGCAATTCAGCCGCGAGTACAGCCGACTTTATGGCTTGTCGCCGCTGAAGGATGTCGAGGCCATGCGCAATAGCGTCGCGGCAGAGTAGCTCCGGTGGCTAACGAGAATTAGCTGATGGATGCGCCGCAGCTGCCGCCATTCCAGGGGTAGCTCGGAGCGGCGTCTTGTGGCCCCCACAGACCTTCGAAACGATGATAGCCGGCATCGAAGCGGATCGTCAGCGAGCCCATTCCATATTTGTCGAACCAGCGCAGCGTTCGTGTCTTGTCGGGTGCGGTTCCGATTTCCGAGAGAGTGCCGACCGTCGTATTGCCATCGTCGTTGAAACGGTAAGTCCCCGATAAGTGACCTTTCGCATCGACCTGCAGCGACGTTTCGACATCGACGAGCCGGTCGCTGGAAAGAAGCTTGCCGCAATAGTGCCCGGCCGGGCGGGCGAGGGATTTGGACGCTACGTCCGCCGGCACCGATAGATGAAATAGTCCGGCCGCAAGGCAGATCCCGACGATTCGAGCGATTGCCCGGCCTTTACCGTTCTCCCTGCGTGCGTCGAGCCGGGCCGGCGACACCTTATCTGAGGGATTGACTACGGGTTTCATCAGGAAATCTCGACAGCGATGGAGGGGCCGACATGGTCTATCCGTTGCGCGTTCCTCATGACAAGCGCTCTCCATATTTTTAGCGCAGTGCAGCAACGAATTCCGCTTGACGCTCGTTGCGGCGTGCTGCATAACGCTCACGAACCGTACCGTACGGTACGCATTTGGGAGTGGCATCGTGCTGAGCGAAGTAGGACAGTCGAGCGAGTTTTCGCCGCGCCAGAACGCCGTTCTGGAACAGGCGTTGCGTCTGCTCGTCGACGGCGGCGAAAAGGCGCTGACGACCTCTGGCGTCGCGCGCGCTGCCAATTGCTCCAAGGAAAGCCTTTACAAGTGGTTCGGCGACCGCGACGGTCTGCTATCGGCGATGATAACCTATCAGGCCAGCAAGGTGCGCACCTTCGAGCGCAATGGCGAGCGGCTGAATACCGCAAGTCTGCATGATCATCTTGTGATTTTCGCGCGCGATCTGCTGGAAGTTCTGGCCGGCGACGTTTCTCTTGCGCTGAACCGTCTGGCGATCGGCCAGTCGAACCGCGACGGCTCCAAGCTCGGCAAGCTTCTGCTGGAGCGCGGCCGCCGGCAGATCGACCGCCGCGCCATCGGCCTCATCGATGCCGGTAAGCGGGCCGGGCTGCTTCGCTTCATGGATGCCGACGAGGCTTACCATACGTTTTACGGGCTCATCGTTTCCGATCTGCATGTGCGCATGCTGCTCGGCGAACCCGGTTTGAAGGATTCCAGCCGTCAGGCGGAGAAGGCTGTTACGGCCTTCCTCAAGCTTTACGGTACGGAAAAAGTATTGGCGGAAGCCGCGGCGACCGTCTGAGCAAGTCCAAGTTTACACCAGACAAGCAAAGGGAAGGACAAACAATGCGCGTCTATTACGATCGTGATGCCGATCTCAACCTCATCAAGTCGAAGAAGGTCGCCATCATCGGCTACGGTTCCCAGGGCCGCGCGCACGCGCTCAACCTGAAGGACAGCGGTGCACAGAACGTTGTGATCGCGCTGAAGGCCGGCTCGCCGACCGTCAAGAAGGCTGAGGCCGACGGCTTCAAGGTCATGACCGTTGCCGAAGCCGCTGCCTGGGCCGACCTGATGATGATGGCGACCCCGGACGAACTGCAGGCCGACATCTACAAGGCCGATATCGCTCCGAACATCCGCGACGGCGCAGCAATCGCTTTCGCACACGGCCTCAACGTTCATTTCGGCCTCATCGAGCCGAAGGCTTCGGTAGACGTCGTCATGATCGCGCCGAAAGGCCCGGGCCACACGGTTCGCGGCGAATACCAGAAGGGCGGCGGCGTTCCCTGCCTCGTAGCCGTTCACCAGAACGCTTCCGGCAATGCGCTTGAGCTCGCGCTCTCCTACGCTTGCGGCGTCGGCGGCGGCCGTTCGGGCATCATCGAAACCAACTTCCGCGAAGAATGCGAAACCGACCTCTTCGGCGAACAGGTCGTTCTGTGCGGCGGTCTCGTCGAGCTCATCCGCGCCGGCTTCGAAACGCTGGTCGAAGCTGGCTACGCTCCGGAAATGGCCTATTTCGAGTGCCTGCACGAAGTGAAGCTCATCGTCGACCTGATCTATGAAGGCGGCATCGCCAACATGAACTACTCGATCTCGAACACGGCAGAGTGGGGCGAATACGTCACCGGTCCGCGCATCATCACCGAAGAAACCAAGGCTGAGATGAAGCGCGTCCTCAAGGACATCCAGACCGGCAAGTTCACCTCCGAGTGGATGCAGGAATATCGTTCGGGTGCTGCCCGCTTCAAGGGTATCCGCCGCAACAACGATAGCCACCAGATCGAAGAAGTCGGTGCCAAGCTGCGCGGCATGATGCCCTGGATCGGCAAGAACAAGCTGGTCGACAAGTCAGTCAACTAAGCTTTCTGCATTGTCGGAATGGAGGGCCGGGGCGAAAGCTCCGGCCTTTCTATTTTTTCGCCGAGACATAGAGCCATTTTGTCGGTTTGCCGTCGAAGCCGCTGCCGTCTGCTTCGGTCATCGCTATGTCTTTCCAGCCGCCTTCGCCGAGGAGAGCCGTCAGCCATTCGGCCGAGGGATAATTGTAGTAGCGGCCGAGGGTATCGTGCCCTTCTGCATCTCCGGCCTTGAAACTGCCATGGAAGATGCCGCCGTCCTTCAACGCCCGTAGAATCCGATCGAAGACATTTGGGAGGTTGGAGCGAGGTACATGAAGGAGGCTAGCCTCCGCCCATATTCCGTCAAAAGCAGCGCCGGCGTCCAGCGTCTCGAACCGCATGATCCGGACGGGTCTACCGATCAGGGCCTCCGCCTGTTTGGCAAGCTCGGTAGAGCCATCGGTCGGGGTCACGTCGAAGCCGCGCGAGATCATATATGCCGCGTCCTGTCCTGCGCCGCAGCCAAGTTCGAGAATGGAGGCACCTGCTGGAAAAGTAGCCAGGAATTCATCAAGCCGGCTTTGCGGTAGGTTGCGTTCGCGTGCCGCATAGATGGTAGCGTTTTCGTCGTAGAAGGAAGAGGTGGGATCGTTGTTTGTCATGTCAATCTATTGCCTTCGGGTGATAGATTACGCTTTCCAGCCCGTTGAAATGTGCATCGCAGGTCAGAACGTCAGCCTCGTGCTGAAGGGCGGTCGCATAGATGATCGCATCGGCAGTGGCCAGTTTGTGTTGCACGGAGATCTCAGCGGCGCGGCGAGCGATTGTTGTGTCCAACGATATGACGTTGCATAGCATCGTATAGGCAATGAAGTTGTTCAGGGCGTCTTCGCCTTGTTCTCGAAGAAGCCATTTGGAAAGTTCAAGCTGAACTATCGTCGGAACGATGCAGCTTTCGGGTTCGGGAATTTGATCGGACAGCTGTCGTCCGACAGTGCTATCAAGAATCCACTCGATCCACGCGGAACTATCGACGACGCGCATTAGAAGCGGTCGTCCCGATCGCGGTAGTTCTCTGGATTTGCGCCACGCGCCATCCCCCTGAGGTCTTCCAACGTCGGAACAGGCATAAGGAGCACGCCTTTGCCTTTTGGAATGAAGACGAATTCCTGGCCCGCGCTCCAGTGCTGTTGATCGCGCACTTCTTTTGGAATCGATATCTGAAATTTCGATGAGAGGGTTGCAGTCGCCATTCTTACGTTTTTCCTATCGATTGACAGAATGTAAGAATAGCACTTCTGCAGTTGGGTGTGTAGGTCTTTCGAGAGGGGTTCAAATCGACGTCCCATGTTGCTTGAACGACGTCCTTCTACTGAGCAATCCCTTTTCCTTGTCACCCTCACAAACAAATTAGGTCAGCATTATTGACTTATATTTTGTTGCGTGATCTTGTGTCGGAAAGACCAAAAATTACGAGGAAGCCCCATGTTGAATTGGGAAAATATCTTTGCGACGCGCTCAAGCCGTATGCGCGCCTCCGAAATCCGCGAATTGCTGAAGCTGCTGGAGCGGCCGGATATCATCTCTTTCGCCGGCGGCATTCCCGATCCAGCATTGTTTCCGGATGCCGAATTCAAGCAGGCTTATGCCGATATTTTTTCCGGCCCGACGGTGAACGCAGCGCTGCAATATTCGGTCAGCGAAGGCTACAAGCCGCTGCGCGAATGGCTTGTCGGCCAGATGGCGGCGCTCGGCATTCCCTGCGAGCTCGAAAACGTCTTCATCGTTTCCGGTTCGCAGCAGGGTCTCGATTATCTCGGCAAGCTTTTCCTGTCGCCGAAGGACACGGCGCTGGTCACGGCGCCGACCTATCTCGGCGCGCTGCAGGCCTTCAACGCCTATGAGCCGGCCTACGACCAGCTGACGCCGAACGGCAACCGCACGCCGGACTCCTATCGCGCCGCGGCTGCGCAGGCTGGCGGGCGAGTGAAGTTCGCCTATCTCTCGGCAGATTTCGCCAACCCGACGGGCGAGACCGTCGACCTGGCCGGCCGCGAGAAGCTGCTCGATCTTGCCGAAGAGCTCGATATCGCCGTCATCGAAGATGCCGCCTATCAATCCCTGCGTTACGACGGCGAGCCGGTCGCGCCGATCCTGGCGCGGGAGATCGCGCGCAAGGGCAATATCAACGACACCCGGACGATCTATTGCGGCAGCTTTTCGAAGACGCTGGCGCCTGGCCTTCGCGTCGGCTTCGTCGTCGCCAATGCGCCTGTCATCCGCAAGCTTGTCCTGATGAAGCAGGCAGCAGACCTGCATTCTTCGACCATCAACCAGATCGCCATCCATCAGGTTGCCGAACGTGGTTTCGATGCGCAGGTTGCCAAGGTTCGCAAGACCTACAGCCATCGCCGCGATTGCATGTTGGCGGCGCTCGCCAAATACATGCCGGACGGCGTGAGCTGGACGAAACCACAGGGGGGCATGTTCGTCTGGATCACTCTGCCGAAGGGCATGGATGGTGCCAAACTGCTCGCACGGTCGCTGGAGACCGCGAAAGTCGCCTTCGTGCCTGGTCAGGCCTTCTTCTCCGACGGCACCGGCGCGAACACCTTCCGCGTCAGCTTCTCCTGCGCCAATGACGAAATGATCGAGGAAGGCATTTCGCGGCTTGGCAAGCTGATTGCCGGCGAGATCGGGGCAATGGCGGCCTAAGCCGCCACGCTGCATTCTTTCACTTTTCCAGATGCGGGCCGATCAGCGAAAGATCGGCCTCGCTCAGCCGGTCGCTGGCGGTGTTGCACTGGTGCCAATAGGGATACATCAGCGGCTGCAGGCTGACGTCGTCGAGCCGCTTGCGCTCGTCATCTGTGAGCTTCAGCTCGGCGCTGGCGAGATTGTCCTTGAACTGGGCTTTGGTGCGGCCGCCGATGATGACCGAGGTCACGCCCTTGCGGCCGATGAGCCAGGCGAGCGCAACTTGAGCTGCCGAAACGCCGCGGCCGTCGGCGATTTCCACCAGCGTATCGACGATGTTCCACAGGCGGTTTTCATCGCGGATCGGCGGTTCCGTCCAGCCGGCGAACTGACGCGTGCCTTCCGGCGTCGCCTGGTTGCGGCGATGCTTGCCAGATAGCAGGCCGGCGGCAAGCGGGCTCCAGACGAGGATGCCGAGGCCCTGGTCGATGCTAACAGGCACCAGCTCGTTTTCCGCGTCGCGGGCTTCCAGCGTATAGTGAATTTGCTGGCTGACGAAGCGTTCGCGCCTGCCGCGCTCGCTGACGCCGAGCGCCTTCATGATGTGCCAGCCGGAAAAATTCGAGCAGCCGATGTAGCGGACCTTGCCCTGGCGCACCAAAGTGTCGAGCGCTTCCATCGTCTCTTCCAGCGGCGTCTGCCCATCCCATTCATGCAGCTGGTAGAGGTCGATCACATCGGTCTTCATGCGCTTCAGGCTTGCCTCGCAGGCCTGGATGAGATGCTGGCGCGACGAGCCGGTATCGTTGGCGCCAGGTCCCATCGAGAAGCGCGCCTTGGTGGCGATGAGCACGCCGTTCTTGCGCGGACCGCCGATGATCTCGCCGAGGATTTCTTCCGACGCGCCTTGCGAGTAGATATCGGCCGTATCGAGCAGGTTGACGCCGGCGTCGATACACATATCGACAAGCTTTTTCGCTTCCTTGACGCCGAGATCGCCGACGGTTTTTGCCCAGCCGACTCCGCCGAAGGTCATGGTGCCCATGGTGATGGTGGAAACTTTAAGGCCGGAGCGGCCAAGCAGGCGATATTCCATAGATCTTTCCTCCTCGATCCCGTCTGAAATACGTGCGTCAGGAAATAGTGCGGGATGGCAATGGTCAAGATTCAATCATCATACGAACGGCAATCCATACAAATTCAACTGTCACAATCATGTTAAGCCGCGCGTCTAGACAACCCTTCTGCAACTCAGCCGAGGACGTCTCATGAAGACCTTTGTTTCCGCCTTTGCCGGCCTTTTGGCCATCGCTCTTTTCTCCGGCAGCGCCAGCGCCGCCGATCTCGTCCTCTACACCAGCCAGCCGAATGCCGATGCGCAGGCCACCGTCGATGGCTTCATGGCCGCTAATCCCGGTATCAAGGTCGATTGGGTCCGTGACGGTACGCCACAGATCATTGCCAAGCTGCAGGCTGAAATGCAGGCAGGCGCCCCGGTTGCCGACGTTCTGCTGATCGCCGATACGGTGACCCTTGAGCGCCTGAAGGAAGCCGGCAAGCTGCTCGCCTACAAGTCGCCTGAAGCCGCAAATTACGATCCGTCGCTCTATGACGTCGACGGCTATTACTACTCCACCAAGCTGATCACGACCGGTATCGTCTACAACACCGCCGCCGCCATGAAGCCGGCAAGCTGGCAGGATCTGGCGAAGCCGGAAGCCAAGGGCCTCGTCGCCATGCCGAGCCCGCTTGCTTCGGGCGCTGCTCTCATTCACGCCCAAACGCTCGCTGGCGTCGGAGGCCTCGGCTGGGACTACTACAAGAACCTTGCCGAGAACGGCGCGATCGCTTCCGGCGGCAATGGTGCCGTCCTCAAGGCCGTCGCTTCCGGCGAGAAGGCCTATGGCATGATCGTCGACTACATGCCGATCCGCGAAAAGGCCAAGGGTGCTCCGCTGGAATTCGTATTCCCGAAGGAAGGCGTTTCGGCAGTCACCGAGCCGGTCGGCATCCTCGCTGCCACGAAGCACGCCGATGCCGCCAAGAAGTTCGTTGACTATGTCCTCTCCGAAAAGGGCCAGGAAGGCTTCCTGAAGCTCGGCTACATTCCGGCCCGCAACGGCACCCCGCTGCCGGAGGGCTTTCCGGCGCGTGACAGCATCAAGCTTTTGCCGTTGAATGCAGCCGATGCTCTCAAGAACACGGATCAGGATCTGGAGACCTTCTCCACCTACTTCAAGTCGAAGTAATCCGGCCCGGATTTGGAATGTACGGATATGCGCGTAGGGGAAACAGCCAGCCGGCCTGGCTGTTTCCTTTTGTTGTTGCCGTGGTACTGCTGCTCAGCGTCCTGCCGCTGGCGCGGCTGGCGATGGTCGGCATCGAGGCGCTGCTCAAGGGCGGCACATATGAACTCATCACCGATCCGGCTCTCTGGCGCTCGGCCTGGTATACGATCGAAACGGCCGTGCTCGGCACCATCGTTTCCGTGGCTCTCGGCTGCCTCTTCGCATTCCTGCTGACCTTGACCGATCTTTCTGGCAGGGGGCTGCTCGGCTTTCTCTTCGTGCTGCCGATGATGATCCCGCCGCAGGTGACGGCGCTGGCTTGGGTGCAGATGTCCGGACCATCGAGCCCCTTGCTGAAAGCATTGCACATCGCTCCGCCGCTCGGCTCGCCGCAGCCGCTCTACTCGATTGGCGGCATCGCGCTGCTTTACGGCGTTCAGCATGCACCGCTCGTCTATCTCGCGCTTAGGGCCGGGTTGATGGCGCTGCCGCGCGATGGTGTGGAGGCCGCAAGGCTTTCCGGTGCGTCAGGCTTGCGCGTCTTCCGCGATATTATTCTGCCCTTGTCTCTGCCCGGCGTCATTGCTGGAGCGGCCATTGCCTTCGTCTCCTCCATCGGTAATTTCGGCATTCCCGCGATCCTCGGCATACCGGCTTCGATCTATACCCTGTCGACCCTCATCTTCACGAAGTTCTCCAGTTTCGGGCCGCGCACCTTTGGCGATATCGCCGTGCTGTCGACGATGATTGCCGTCATTGCCGTAGCAGGGCTTGCCGTGCAGGCCAGGGCGTTGAAAGGTCGCGATTATCGCGTCATCGGCATTTCCGGCGCGACTGCCGCCTTTTCGCTCGGCCGCTGGCGCTATCTGGCGATGCCGGTGCTCTGCGCCATCCTGTTCGTTATGCTCGTCGCTCCCTTTCTGGCGCTGGTTGCCGGGGCGCTGGTGCCGGCCTATGGCGTGCCGCTCACCTTCAAGACAGCCTCGCTGAACGCCTTCACGGAAATCCTGTTTCGGCAAACGGTCACGCGAACCGCCTTTTCCAATTCGCTGTTCCTCGCAGGCATGACGGCGCTCGGTCTCCTGCTGGTGACAGTGCTTGCGGCCTACGCGCTGACGCGTCGCAAAGACATGCTGAGCCGCATCGTCGGCGGCATGATCGAGATCCCCTATGCGCTCCCGGGCATCATCATCGCCGTCTGCTTCATTCTGGTGTTCGCAGCGCCGCTGCCGATTCTCAACGTCACGCTTTACGGCACGATCTGGATCATCCTGCTTGCCTATTTCTCCGCCTATTTCGCCGTCAGCCTGAAGCCGGTCATGAGCGCCTTCCTGCAGCTCGATCCAGCGCTGGAAGAGGCGGCGCGCCTGTCTGGTGCAGGGTTCTTCCGCCGCTTGACCGATATCATCGTGCCGCTGATCGCGCCGGCGGCCGGTGCCTCTGTAATCCTCGTCTTCCTCATTGCCTGCAACGAGCTAACCGTTTCGGCGCTGCTCTGGTCGGCCGGCACGCAGACGCTCGGCGTCGTCATCTACAATCTCGACGATGGCGGCAGCGCCGATCTTGCTTCGGCCATGTCGGTCATCGTCATCGCCATGGTCGTCATCATGATGGTGCTTCTGGAAGTCATGGCCAAGCGCCTGCCGAAGGGAGTTGTGCCTTGGCGAAGCTGATCCTCAATCACATCAGCAAGGATTTTGGCACGGGTGGGCGGGCTGCGGTCAACGCTTTGTCGCTCGACGTGCGCGAGGGTGGATTCCTGGCGCTGCTTGGTCCTTCCGGCTGCGGCAAGACGACCGTGCTCAGAATGATAGCGGGCTTCGAGCAGCCGACGGATGGCTCCATTCACCTCGGCGAGCGGCTGCTGGCCGATGCCGCAAACATGTTACCGCCGGAGCGGCGCAACATGGCGATGGTGTTCCAGTCTTATGCCCTCTGGCCGCATATGAACGTCGCCGACAATGTTGGTTATCCACTGAAGGTGCGCGGCATCTCCGGCGAGCGCTACCGCGAGAAGGTGCGCGAGGCGCTCGCGACCGTGCGTCTTGGCGACTATGCCGAACGCAGGCCTGCCGACCTTTCCGGTGGTCAGCGCCAGCGTGTCGCGCTTGCTCGCTGCCTGGTGACATCGCCCGACGTTGTACTGCTGGATGAGCCGCTCGCCAATCTCGACCGTCACCTGAAGAAGGAGATGGAGGAGACTTTTCGCGAGTTTCACCAGCGTTCCGGTGCCACCATGGTCTATGTCACGCACGACCAGAGCGAAGCGATGGCGCTCGCGACCGACGTTGCCGTCATGTCCGAAGGACGGCTCCTGCAGATGGCGCCGCCGGCGGAGATCTATGCGCGCCCCGAAGGAAAAATGGTCGGCGGGCTTGTCGGGCAGGGCGCCATCCTGTCGTTTGCGTTTCCTGATGGCGTTCCGCGCCGCGTCGACTGGCCGTCCTTCCGAGGCCTTTGGGAGAACCGCGTGGGTGGCTCGGGGAATGCAGATATTCTCGTGCGGCCGGAGGATGTGGTTGCCGATGCGGAGGGCATTTCCTGCAGGGTCGATTCCGTTCTCTATGAGGGCGAGCGCTACGCGATGAGGCTGTCCATGCCGGATGGGCAGTTGCTGCGTGCCTATAGCCGGGAGGCTGTTGCAACCGGCGATGACTATCCGGTCGCTATCCGCTCGGCCTGGCGGCTTTGATCGGCAGGGGACAAGATGGTTGTTCCCTGCCGCCTCCTATGCTTGATTTGCTCGACGTCACGAATGGGAGTCGCGTATGTCCGATCATAGCTTTCCGATTTTCGATCTCGGTGCCTTCGAGGCGGCTGACAATAACGAGAAAAAGCGGCTCGGCGCGGAAGTGGATCAGATATGCCGCTCGACCGGCTTCCTCGCGATCGCCAATCATGGTGTCGCCGAAGCTGCTATCGCCGAGGTCTGGAAGAAGACGCAGGCATTCTTCGACCTGTCGCCGGAAGTGAAGCAACGCGCCAAGACGCTCTATCCGGGCTATCCCTATGGCTATCTCGGGCCGGGTACGGAAGCGCTGGCAAAATCGCGCAATGTCGACACGCCGCCTGACCTGAAGGAAAGCTTCAATGGTGGCCCGCTTTCCGTTCCCGCAGGCATGAGCGATCCGGAAGCGCTCGGCTTCTGTTATGCCGCTACCATCTGGCCGGAAGGGCCTGATGGATTCGCAGAGGCGTGGAAGGCATACTACGGAGCGATGGAAGGTCTTGCGGCGCGTATCATGCGCGTCTTCGCGACAGCGCTGGGGCTCGACGAGCACTTCTTCGATTCCTATGTCGATGCACCGATCAGCGCCCTGCGGGCATTGAACTATCCGGAACAGCATGTACCGCCGCAGCCCGGCCAGCTTCGTGCCGGCGCGCATACCGATTACGGCAGCCTGACGATCCTGCTACCGCAGCCCGGCTCGAAAGGGCTTGAGATCATCGCGCCGGATGGCAACTGGACGCCGGTGCCGCCGGTGGACGGTGCCTTCGTCATCAATATCGGCGACCTGATGGCGCTGTGGACCAACGATCGCTGGGTCTCCACGGTCCATCGTGTCGTCAATCCGCCGCCGGAAGAGGGCGGCATGCAGCGGCGGCAATCCCTTGCCTTCTTCCATCAGCCGAACTGGTTTGCCGAAATCGCCTGCCTGCCTTCGTGTCTGAGGCAAGGCGAAGAGCCGAAATATGCGCCCGTTCTTTCCGGCCCGTATCTGATGGGCAAGTTCAAATCGACCGTTACTGCAAAGGCCGGCTGAACATAAGCCGGCTCACTTTCTCTTATGCAAACTGGAATGCTTCATGTCCCTGCGCCTTGCGACATTCAATGTCGAAAACCTTCTGACCCGTTTCGATTACACCGGTTTTCGCAACCAGTTGCGGCAGGATCGCGTGCTGCAGCTCTTCGATGTCCGCAGCGAAGAGGTCTATCAGCAGCTGGAAGCGGCGCGCGTGGTGGCCGCGACCGACGACACTAGGCAGATGACAGCGCTTGCGATCGCAGATGCCGATGCCGACATCATCTGCCTCCAGGAGGTCGACAACATGGCGGCGCTGCAGGCCTTCGAATATGGCTACCTCTACCGCATGGTCGGCAATGGCTACAGGCAGAAATTCCTGATCGAGGGCAATGACAGCCGTGGCATCGATGTTGCCGTCATGATGCGCGAGGAAACGCGCGATGGCCAGCCGATCGTGCTCAACGATATCAAGAGTCACGCCATGGTGACCTATGGCGATTTCGGCCTTTTCAATGATGAACTCGCCGAACTCGGCCTTCATGCGGAAGACAAAATCTTCAAGCGCGATTGTCTCGAGCTGCATCTTCACATTGGCGGTGTGCCGTTCTCGCTCTATGTGGTTCATCTGAAATCGATGGGGTCGGCGCGCGAAGGCGTGGATGGGCGCCACGCGACCATGCCGCTCCGCCGGGCCGAGACCTTGGCCGTTCGCCGCATCATCGAAAGCCGGTTCGGTGCCGGCCATACGGCGACGAGGAATTTTGCGATTTGCGGCGACATGAACGACTATCAGGATTGGATCGATGTCATCGGTACGCGCCGCAGCGGCTATCGCTTCGAGCCGCGCAAGGAAGAAAAAGGGAGCGCGCTCGATGTTTTCAGCCACGACGGCTTTGCTGAAAATATCGTGCGCCGCCGCGAAGAACTGGACCGTTGGACGCTCTATCATGCACGCGGACCGCAGGAGCAGCGGCTCTGCCAGCTCGATTACATTTGG
Organism: Rhizobium freirei PRF 81; assembly: GCF_000359745.1. Classification (GTDB taxonomy): domain Bacteria; phylum Pseudomonadota; class Alphaproteobacteria; order Rhizobiales; family Rhizobiaceae; genus Rhizobium; species Rhizobium freirei. The sequence goes on along the minus strand of NZ_AQHN01000055.1, from coordinate 40,592 downwards.
CTATCACCGGCTCTGGCGCGCGCCAATGCGACGCGCGCTCCCGACATTATCCGTTCGGGTCAGCCTTTTCGCACCATATTTCCGCCGGGGCAGGAGGTCGAGCGCTATCCGCGTGTCGGCTGGGACAGGCCGAAGGCCTCCGACCATTGCCCCGTCGTCATGACATTGGACCTGATATGACCGTTTCAAAACAGCACGACTTGGCCGGCTGGCCGCCGGAAGGCAGCGTTTTTCCCGTCTCGCGGATGGATCTTGCCGTGTTGCCCGGCGAGCATCCCTTCCATCTGCGCGAACGGGAAGCGGTGCGGGAGAATTGGGCAAAGGAAAGTGCCGCCAATCCATCGCTTTACGATGGGCGCATGGTGTTCCAGCATCGAGTGTCGATCCGCGATGGCGTGGTGAAGGCAGAAGCCTATCTGGCGCCGTTTTCCACCTTTCTCTGGTGGCGCAAGCAAAGAGCGGCGGGCGGCTTTCACCTCTTTGCCTTCGCTGTGGCGATTTCCTCCGATGGCGCGCTGATCGCGATCCGCATGGCGCCCCATACCGCCAATCCCGGCCAGGTCTATTGTGCCGCCGGATCGATGGATGAAAGCGACGTCGTCGGCGGGCAATGCGATGTCGAAGGCAATATGCGCCGCGAGGTTCTGGAGGAGACCGGCCTCGATCTCAACGATGCGATCGTCGAGCCCGGATATTACGGTACGCATGTGAACCGTTCGGTCACTCTTTTTCGCGTTTTTCACTTTCCCTGGACGGCTGAGGATATGCTGCGCAGGATCGAAGCGCATATGCTGGTTTCCGAAGAAGACGAGGTCGAAGGCGCGGTCGCCATTCGATCGGCCGATCCGGCCGCGCATCACTACAGCGCGGCGATGCTGCCTATCCTCGCTTGGTTCTTTGGAAGAGGGAAATAGCTTAGGCTTGCGCTGAAGTCGCTTGCCGCTATGAATAATCAGATTTGGAAGCGTGGATGGAGGCGGGATTGGCGCGCAGCTACAGTGTCTATGATGTATTCACCGACAGCAAACTGGCGGGCAATCCACTGGCGATCATCTTCGATGCCGAGGACCTGAGCGACGAGGCGATGCAGGCGATCGCCAGGGAGATGAATCTCTCCGAGACGGTGTTCGTGCTGCCGCCGCAAAATCAGGCGCATACTGCGAGCCTGCGCATATTCACGCCTGGCCGCGAGCTGCCTTTTGCCGGGCATCCGACCGTCGGGACGGCGATCGCGCTTGCGGAGAAGACCCATGCCAGCCATGGCGGCGATCTCGATCTCGTTTCCGTGCTGGACGAACGGGTCGGGCCGGTTCGCTGCGCGATCAAGCTCCGGCAGAACAAGGCGAGCTTTGCCGAATTCGATCTGCCGAGAAAATCGCAACAGATCACTTTGCCGCTCGACAAGGCTGATATTGCCAACGCGCTCAGCCTGAAGATCACCGAGATCGGTTTCGAGAATCACGTCCCCTCCATCTGGAGTGCAGGCGTGCCGTTCCTTCTCGTGCCTGTGCACGATGTCGGCGCTGCCGAGCGGCTGGAATTCGATCTGCAGCTCTGGGAAAAGACGGTTCCCTTCGTCGACGGCGCGCTTGCCTCGGCCTTCATCTATTGCCGCGGCGGCATAAACCATGTCGCCAAGTTCCATGCACGCATGTTCCCGGTGGGGATGGGCATTGTCGAGGATCCGGCGACGGGTGCGGCGGTGGCTGCGCTCTCCGGCGCGATCAATCAATTCGACGGACTGCCGGACGGGCATCATCCGGTGATCATCGAGCAAGGAATCGAGATGGGACGTCCCTCGCTGATTCATCTTCATCTCGATGTCGATGGTGGCCAGATCGCCAATGCCCGCATTGGCGGCCAGGCGGTGCGTGTTGCCTCCGGAATTCTTGAGCTTTGATTTTAAAGGCTTTTCGGCGGCCTCCGAAATTTTTTTGAGAAATAATCAAAGAAAATTCGTTTGGCCGCTGGACAATCAAACCGATCCTATTTATATGCCCGGTCACGCCGCCAGCAAGCGGTACGGGTGATTAGCTCAGTTGGTAGAGCAGCTGACTCTTAATCAGCGGGTCGTAGGTTCGAGCCCTACATCACCCACCAACTAACTCTCTGAGTTGGTTATGTTTTCTCCAAATTTTCTTTCCGCTGTACAAACTCGGTTTGGAGAAGTTTGGATTTGGTTTGGAGATTTGTTCTCTAAATTTTCCCTTCCAGTTTTAGAATTACGGCATCCCCGGCGGTCTCATCGCCAGCCAAATAATGCGTTTCCAAAACGCTCCGCACATCCATGATCGAATGACCGGATGCTTCAGCAATATCCTCAATCGAAGCGCCGGCACGCCTAGCTCTGGTAATGAATGTTCCGCGCAGATCATGGAATGTCAGGCCGGTTATTTTGGCTGCGTCAATAGCCTTTCCCCATGACGTTCGAAAACCATCGCTTGTCCATTGCTTGCCGAACGAGTTGGTCAGGATGGTCAGGGTTTTCACCTTGCGCTCATCGTTCGCCTGCTTCAGTCGATCCAGCGTTGTGCGAAGCTCTCCCGAGACGAGAACGGTAACGTAGCGCCCTGTCTTCGCCTGCCTAAGGCGTATCCTTGTGCCATCGTAGGCTGACCATTGCAGTCGCAAGAGGTCGCCCTGGCGCTGACCTGTCCACAAGGCGAGCGTCAGGACGTCTGCGACGGGCTGTGAGGACTTTTCCCTAAGCTTTGCGATATCTGCTGGCCCCCAGATGATTTCGCGTCTGGTACCGGTCTCAGCAAGTCTACCGGCCTTAAGGCATGGATTGCGCTTTAGCTTTTCGGTGTGGACGCCGAACGCCATAATCTTTTGAAGGACGGACCAAGCCAGATCCGCAGTCCGCGGGCGATCAGCCATCTCGGCGCGCCACTCAAGGAAGTCAGCCCTCGATCCTGTTTCCTCGACGGCGGCGATGGTCATGTCGCCAAATTCTTCTTCAATCAGTTTGATATATTGGAGATACGATCGACGCGTGCTCGGCTTCCGTTTCGGCAGCTCGGATCGCTTGTAGAGCGTGATGATCGATTGGAACGAATTGGCATCAGGAGATTTTCGCTCCTTGGTCAGCCGGCGATACTCATCGTAGAATTCAGTGGTCCCGTAAGCCGACTTGATGCGCGGACCGTTTTTCCAAGCATAGTAGTAGTCGCGCTTGGAGCCGTCGGCCAAGGTCTTACTGGTTTTGTGCAGCCCTTTGAGCTCGACGCGCATTCCTACGCTGCCTCCATTCATCTAATTCCGAAACCGCGGGCGATTCTGACGCAATGCCCGATATCCGGTCAATATCGCGATCAAGGGCTACTCGGTCCCAACGATGCGTTCCTGGCAGAGCAGGGGATATTCGTCCCTCTTTGATCCAATTGCTGAACTGTGTTGGTTTCAGATTGAGGTAGGCCGCAGCTTCAGATTTTGTCAGAAGGCGATGGTTGATCGTCATCCTTCCTCCTTGCCAATGTTGGCACTTTGTTCTTGCAAAGGAGTATGCGGGCCATTCAGGAAACGAATCATCGGCTTGAGGAGATGATCCAGAAGTCTGACGAAAAATCAGACGCCAGCCGCGCCGCCATGCACAAGCGCATGGATGACTTCGGTGACAGGATTGCCAAGGTTGAAAACACCTCAGTCGAAACAACCAAAGTCGTCGAGAAGATGAAGCCAACAGTCGATGAGGTTCATGCCTGGAAACAAAGGGGCATTGGCGCCCTTTTCATCGTCGGCATTGGTGCCTCAGCGCTGACTTTTCTCATTACAACGTACTTTTCTAATATTCTCTCGTGGCTGACTAAGACCGGCCCTTGAGCGCTGCCCATAGCAAGCCTTCCCGCAATCAAATCTAAAGGGATGTTATGCCTCCGCGCCCGTTGACCGATGCAGAATGCCTCGAAGCGCTTACTCTTCGAAAGCAATACAAGTCTATCCAAGAAGCGGCCCGCGCCACTGGCAAAGAATGGCACTGGCTTGAGCGACGCATAAAAGAGGCAGAGCGTCGAAATCTGGCCGGTGAAATGCGGGAATTGGTCGAGATGCCTGCCTTTGTGGAGGAGGGGGACGAAGAGGAACCGATTGAGGATGTTCTAGCTCGTCAGCGTAAGGCTTTCGAGCGCAAGGCGAAGGCAGCCGAGGCCCGCAATTGGTTTCCAATCAAGATCAATGAGGATAAGCCCTATGCCATCAATTGGTTTGGAGATCCTCACCTTGACAATGGCGGCTGCAATTGGCCGTTGCTTGAACGTCATATCGCGATATGTCGGCAGGACGGTGTCTATGCCGGCAACATTGGCGATACGACAGATAACTGGCCTTGGACCGGGCGCCTAGCAAAGCTTTGGTCTGAATCGGAAGTCTCGAACAAGACCGCCAAACGGATGGCTGAATGGTTTATGTTCTCGGCTGGCATCAAATGGCTAGTCTGGATTTTGGGAAACCATGATGCCTGGAACGGTGGGGATGAATTCTACAAGCGCTTGGGAGCGACCTACGTTCCCGTTCTTGATTGGCGAGCGCGATTCCGCCTAGTCCACAAAAACGACTCTGAGACGCGCGTTGATCTCGCGCACGGGCGAAAGGGCAACTCTATCTACAATCCGTCCCACGGCACTCTTCGGGACGCCAAATTCGGCCAAGAGGCCGATCTCTTCGTCACGGGTCATATCCACTCATTCAAGCTCGACCATTACGAAATTCCTGAACGGAACAAGACCACATGGCTGGCGCAGACGCGCGGATACAAATGGTTCGATCACTATGGGCTCGTCAATGGTTTCGCGGAATACCAGAACGGAGCGTCCATCTTTTCAATCATTGATCCTATTACTGGTCGTGTTCACTGTTTTGCTGATCCTGAGGAAGGGAGCGAGTTCCTCCGATGGAAAAGACGGTAGAAAACGAAGATCCCCCCGAAATCCGCATTAAGGTCACCATGGACGGCGACAAACCCGTCTATGAGTTCCTGATAGGCAATCTATCATTCGGACGGGTTCCAGCTAAGTGGATCCTCGAAGCCATTCGCGAGTTTGCTGGTTCGCTTAGGTGGGAAAAATGAAGGGCAACCGCTCTTGCCCCGCCTGTCACGGTAGCGGCCTAATCCGCATACCGAACGGTGACCGCTATAGGATCACCGTCTGCGCGCTTCCGCCCAAGGAAGACGCCACGAAGCCCGCGATCAAATCGCCCCGCCTTTAGGCTTCAGCAAAATCCCCCCTAATCCTCCCGTCTCCTTGCCTTCCTGAAGTGCTGCGTCGAGCATCGCTTGGAAAATTCCTGCCACTTCATTTTCCGTCAGGTCGATATCATCCCTATTGCTTTGGACGAGACCGGCAGAAATCATCGCTGCGGATGGCTCGCGCATCGCAGCGATCGCCGCAACCGCCATTGAGCGGTACTTGTCTTCGTCGTCGAGAACGTCTTGTCCTTCGATAGCCAGAGCTACCTTATCAATCATCTGCATTGGTGGTCTCCTTGGTTTGGAATCGGCTGCTAAGTGATTGATTTATACCATCGCAAATCGTATGCAGTTTGGAGCTAAGTGGTATTGATTTCATAGATTAAGCAAGAGACTCTTAATCAGCGGGTCGTAGGTTCGAGCCCTACATCACCCACCATTTTTCAAGCACTTAGCTGAAGTTTGACGCTGATTGACGCCGACGACCTGGGCACGGTTTCCAAGTCATGCGCGCTCTTTTTCAACATTATCGGCATTCCGGCTATTTTAATCCTGGCAGGGATCATCTTCTTCAGCCGCCGGCGATGAGCGAGCAGCGCGCTGGTGCCATTTGCGTTACAGCCGAGGCTTGGCGTCTCGATCCGTCTCTCCGGTCGGATTGCGCTTGAAATATTCCTTCCTTCACTCCGGCCTAGACAAATCTGGTCCGCAGGCGGGCGCGCGTCCGCATCAATGAAGATGCAGCAGGAACATTGCCGGCGCGGCCAGAGATATTGTGAAGAGGAGGAGAGAGATCCCGTATTTCAATTTTCGTATTCGTCGTGTTTTGCTGCCGTCCCAGTCGTATCCCATAAATATATCTCCATGTGTCCGGTGTTTTTCCGACAAGGAAAATTCTCTCAAGGATCGTTTGCGCGAGGCTTGCGGAGGAAGTACGTGGGATTCGTGAAGAGAAGGGCGTTATTTCATGCCATCATACATGGCAGTAAGAGCCAATTCATTCGAGGCCGGATAATCTACTTGCGACGGCGATGCCTCGCAATGGCTCTTGGATAGGCACGCTCCATGATAGAGGCTGCGTGCTCGCCTGCTGAGGATTTCCGGGCGTCATCCTGTTCAGTCCCGGTCAACTGCGCCGCATCGAGCTTATGGTGTTGCGGGAATCCGATCTTTCCGCGCAGGCGTTTGCAGCAAAGCGAATTCATCTATGGCGAATGGCTGCAAGCTTCGAAGCCGGCGCTATTCCCGAACCTCTTTTCGACCCCGAAATCGTCCTTCCGCTGGCTCAGGCGGGGGTGCGCCTAGTGCTTTTTATGTCCGCCTTCCAACACGCTAAATACAAAGATGGCCGCCAAAAGCAGCACCAACGTGTAGTCGAAGGGGGTGAGCAGACGAAGCAGTTCCATGATGTTTCTCCTCCCGAAGAGAAAACGGATCAGAACGATCATTAGTATGTTCTTTTGTTCGTTATGCGCCAAGTTTTTTACATCCTGCGGTGCAAAAACAATGTTGTGCGCGGCACAATTAAATACTTGTTTGCAAAGCCTTATCGTCCCGTTTGGGGCGCGGATTGTGGGGCGTTCGAGTTTCGTCTCTGGGTGTTATTGTCAATAAAATTTATAGAGTATATTCTTGTCGAGTACGGCAATTGCGATTGCTCGGCGAGCGCTAAGCTTTTCACGCCGATCAGTCCGGAAGGAGTTGGCTGTTGACCATTGGCTCTGACCAACGGGCGCACGATCTGCCCGTTATCGCCATTATTGGCGGAGGGGTATCCGGAACGGCAGTTGCCTTCCATCTGCTGCAGCGCCAGTCATTGCGGCCTGGCCAGCTTTTCATATTCGAGCCGCGCGAGCGCCTGGGCGCAGGGCTTGCCTATGATACGCCGGACCCGGCCCACCGGATCAATGTGCCGGCTGCCAAAATGAGCTTGCTGCCCGATGACATCGAGCATTTTCAACGCTGGCTGCAGGAGCGGCACGCGCTTGACGAGGATGAGACGGCGGTTGTCGCCAATGGCAGCCTGTTTCCGCGCCGTGCCGCTTTCGGCAACTACGTCAACAGCATGATACATCCTTTCGTCGAGGACGGACGCGTGACTCATCTCCGGGAGAGCGTCGAGCGCATCTCGCGGACGGATTGCCATTGGACGGTTACGGGTGAGGCGGGGCGGAGCGTGGACGCGGATATTCTCATCATCGCCACCAGCCATCCGTCGCCGCTGCCGCCGCAATTGCTGCAGGATGCCCTTGCCGGCCATCCGCGCTTCGTTGCGGATCCGACCAAGCCGGATGCGCTTGCGGCCATCCGTGCCGATGATCGCGTGCTGGTGGTCGGCAATGGCCTGACTTCGGCCGATGTCATTGCTTCGCTTGAGTTGCGTGGACACAAGGGGCGCATTACCGCCATATCCCGGCGTGGCTTGCGCTCGCGTGGCCATGCGCGCGTCAAGCAGGAGCTGTTCGGCGATTTCGCTGCTAGCCCGTCGAAGACGGCAGTCTCGCTGTTGCGGTGCGTACGCGCAGTCATTCGCGAGGCGGAAGCCGAGGGGCGCAGCTGGCATGCCGTCATCGATCAGGTGCGGGCGCAAGGGCGGCATTTGTGGCAGGCGCTGCCGCTTGAGGAGCGCCGCCGCGTCGTTCGCCACTTGCGGCCTTTCTGGGATGTGCATCGGTTTCGCGTCGCGCCGCAGGTTGAGGCCGTCAGCGAACGGGCAATCGACGCTGGCCGTCTCGAAGTACTCGCGGCTTCGGTTGCCTCCGTCCGGGTGACGGATGGCGTTATCGATTGCAGACTGAAGCTCAGCCGCTCCGACTGGAGCGTTGACAGGCAATTCGACGCCGTTGTCGTTACCACAGGTCCAGGCCATCGTGGCATCCTGCAATCGCAGGACTGGATCGAGGCATTGGCAAAGGCAGGGTTGCTTGCCATGGATACCACGGGGCTCGGGCTTGCCTGCAATATCCAATCGCGGGCGCTCGATGCGAGCGGAGCGGTCGTGCCATCGCTATTCATTTCCGGGCCACTGGCGCGCGGGACCTTCGGCGAACTCATGGGTCTGCCCGAAGTGGTCGAGCACGCAGTTCTCGTCGCCGAACAGGCAGCTGGGGCAATTACCGAGTGTTTGAATGAGCGTCGCAAGGCACAATTGGCCAATAGCGTCACTTAAATCCAAGAAAAACCGCAAAATCGTTGCTTAGGCGATACATCTGCCTAAATTTACTCATATAAACTATACAATTTGTGAGTTACTATCTTGTTCGTTCGAGGTGGCGGGGTTACTGCCGCCAACCATGACGACATGATAGGCCGGTTCGAGTCTCTCTCGAAGCAAACCGGGTTTCCGACAATCGACTTTGCAGTAAAGCGGACAGCGATGCTTACGAAAAAAGGAAAATACGGATTGAAGGCGCTGGTGGATCTGGCGCGTCTGGCGCCGGGCGAAACAGCGTTCATCAATGATATTGCCCAGCGCAACAACATTCCGAAAAAGTTCCTCGATACCATCCTGCTCGAACTGCGCAATGCCGGTGTGCTTCGCTCCAAGAAGGGGCCGGGCGGCGGCTATTCTCTGTCTCGACCGGCGGCGGATATCCGCATCGGTCATGTCATCCGCACACTGGACGGTCCGCTTGCGCCGATCCGCTGCGCCAGCCGCACGGCCTATGAAGCCTGCGACGACTGTTCCGATCCGGAGCGCTGTCAGGTGCGACGCTCCATGACGGAGGTCCGCGACGCCATTGCCGAGATTCTCGACAACATGACGCTGGAGCAATTCGTTGCCGGCGGCCCGGAACTCGAGATCCAGGAACGGGAAGATTATCGCGCGTCCCATATCGGCTGACGTGGCGATCCCCGCGCTTCGCTAAATCGAAGTGATCAACGCCTCGACGGCTTGATGCCGTTGAGATGATAATTGCCGACGATATTGTATTTCCGTCTAGCCGGGCCGTGCAGCGTACGAATGCGGGCGTTACGCCAGTGGCGGTCCAGATTGAGGCCGATGCATGCCGCCGAGGTGCCGGCGAGATCAAACAGCGCATTGGCCGTTTCCATGGCGACCTCGGCCGTCATGGCCTGCGCCGCCGCGACTGATAGCGCGGCGTCGATGACGTGATCCTCCGTAAGATTGATCTGGGCCGCATCGATCTTGCTGCCGGCGCGCTCCACCATTGCCGTGGCCGCTTCGATGAGGACGGCGATTTCGCCAATTCTGGCGATGATCAACGGATCGTCGGCGGCGTATTTGTCATCACCTTCAGGCGATGGATGGGGATGCGCACGGATAAAGTCGATCGCCGCTGCAAGGGCCGATCGGGCGATGCCGAGATTGATGCCGGCATGGGTGAGCTGCCCCACGCAGTCGACGATGGAGGGGTGTCCCAGCTTTTCGTCTTTAAAGAGCACCTCATCGGTATTGAGATAGACATTATGCAGGATGGTCGTACCGTTTCCAGAGGTGCGCTGGCCAAAGCCATCCCAATCATCGATGATCTGAACGCCCTCCGTGTTTCTTGGAATGACGGCGACGAAAGCTCCGTCACCCTCGCCAGCGGTGAATATGGCGATCCAGTCGGAAAACAGCACGCTGGGAGAATCGAGACCTCTGCCGTTGAGGCGATAGCCTAGCCCATCCGAGGTCACCTGCAGAGCATCTTGACCGGCTGTGCCGGCGCTGATCTGCGCAAAGACGCCACCGAAGCGGTCGCCGATAATGGCCCTCTCGAAAAGGGATGCCTTCTGCTCCTCGCTGCCACCGATCCGCACGGCTTCCAGCACATGAAAATGCGTCTGTGGAATCTGTGCGATGGAAGGGTCGGCTTCCGCGAGGATGGCGACGACCTCGGTCAGCACGGAATTGGAAATGTCGATGCCGCCATGGTCCGAGGGCACGGAAATTCCGAGCAGGCCGGATTGGGAGAGGGTTTCGATTTCGTCATAGGGCAGCACGCGATTGATATCGCGATCGCTTGCCTGTTGTGAGAAGCCCGCGGCGAGCGATCTTGCAATATCGAGCGCTTCCTCTTCGCTTTGAATGCGATGCGCTGGTGGCCTGACGCGTTCGTGCAACTGCGAAACAGTCCCCATTCATCACTCCATCGGCCGATGCCAGGTCAATTCTTCAGGCAGGGCAAATCATTATGATGATAATTTCTATAGATGTAGTCTACAATAGACTTTCTTTGCGTATTCCTGCCGTGTCGTTGGCATAATAGGCGTCCGATGGAGAAATTGTAAGCGCGCCGTCGGGCATGGCGATCGCTTGCGTCCGGGAGAGCGCCATGGCCGCGACCTTGATCCTTCCCGGTTTGAACGGCTCTGCAGAGGGCCGCTGGCAGGGGCATTGGGCGCGCGGTGGTGCCTCCGCGACAATCGCATCGACCGCAAGGGGACGCGCAGTCGCGGGGCGTCTCTTGTGCGATAACGGCATCCGTTCGATCGGCGCAGATTACCAGGCTGACAAGAAAGCACTTGCTAGCGGCGCATTTTCGCGCTTTCATATACGACTAAATAAGTAGACAATAGCAATAACTCCGCTGCCTCCTGGCGCTCTGATTGATCGTCATCCGTGCAGCCAATTGCAGGCATCCGGTTTCGGATCGGAGTTGGACCTGCATGTCGCATCGCTCTCGGGGCTGGATAGAAACCCGGACCGAAGCGGATGTGCCGAATTTGAGAATCGATGCGGTTTTGTGCGTTCTGTGTGCCGCAGCTCTTTGCCTGTCAGCGGCCGGATGCGTCTGAATTCTGTGTTTCGCAGGCCGTAGACTAGGCAAACTCAAGGAAAGCACGATCGACCAGCTCTCGCTCCAGGAGTTGATATGACGGTTCAGGGATTTTTTTCCGCCAAAGCAAACGCGGCGAGCCGAGCCTATGCGATGCCTCGTATCGCGGTGATCGGTCGCGGCTTTTCCGGCATGATGATGGCGATCGCCTTGATGAAGACGGTGCGCTTTCCGTTCCATCTGCAGCTTTTCGATCCGAATTCCACCGTGAGCGGAGGGCAGGCGCTGGCGTCTGGCCGTAGCAGCGAGATTCTGAACAGCCGCGTTCGCGATCTTTCCGTCTCCGCCGGGGATCCCGATGATTTCAATCAATGGCTTTCCGGCAATGCCCCGTTCCGCAGCGCCGTTCCGGCGGCGATACCCGGCTTTCTGCAGATTTTCGTCCCGAAGAGCATTTTCAGCGATTATGTCTATCAGCGCTTTTCGGAGGCCTTCGCTTCCCGACGGGATGTGACGGTGCAGGTCAGCAGCGAGATGGTCTTCGGGCTCCGGCGTATTCGCGGCGAACGCTTCGTGGTGGAGAGCGACGGTGCGGCCAGTGCGCCGTTCGATATGGTCGTGCTCGCGACCGGCTACGGCCTGGCCGACCAGGAATCGCAGGGCGGCGACCTGGCAAATATTCCGACGACGGTGCGCGCACGCCGGCTGGTGTCGCGTCCACACACGATCCTGCTCGGCAGCGGCCTGCGCGTCGTCGACCGGCTGCTGCAGATGCGCGACAATGGCTATACCGGCCAGATCACCATCGTCTCGAGGCGCGGTTTCCTGCCGCAAAGCCATACGCGCAACAATGCCGATCCCGTCTTCCCGGCCGATAAGATGCCCGCTCAGCTCAGTGGGATCGTCCGCTTCATTCGAAGCGCCTGCCAAGCCGCCGAGGCCGATGGCCAGAGCTGGCAATCGATCATGAACGGATTTCGCAAGCATGCGCGCTCTCTCTGGCGATCCTTGCCTGCCATTCAGAAGCAGCAGTTCAATCGCCATCTGAGGGCTCTCTATGACAGCCATCGCAATCGCCTGCCCGAAGCGCTGCATGTTCGATTGAAGCAGGAATTGGCGGAAGGCAACACCGTGCTTCGGCGCGGCCATTTGATCCGCCGGACGCCCACCGGGCTGCTGCTCAGACCGGCGGGGAAGCAGGATACCGAACAGCTTTACGCTGATGATGTGATCGATTGCCGATGCCAGGCGCCCAATCTCAGTGCACCGCTGTTGCGCAGCCTGATCGATGCCGGCCTCGCGGTGCCGGACGAACTGGGCCTTGGCCTTGCCGTCGAAGCGACGGGGGCGCTTGAGGTGAGCGGCCATGCAGCGGGTGCGCTTTTCGCCATTGGCCCGCTGGGGCTTGGCAGTCTTCCCGATATCGATCTGGTGCCGGAAATCGTGACGCAGGCCTATGCGGCTGCCGAAAGCATGGCGGAGCGTTTCCATCCGCAGTGCAAGGCGGTGTAGCCACTTCCCGAATATCAAGGCGAACGGATCGGGTGTAGTCCACCTTTCCCCAATAGAGCGCCCGCTGGCATCTGCGCAATAGGCGCCGATGTGCAGTTCGGTGTTGTCACCGGATCGATCGGCGAGGTCGCCTTTATCCTGATATAGTTGAAGGGTAGGTAGCGAGATCGGCCATTGTCGGGAACCTTTCTCGGCCTATTTCCGGCAGGTAAGGATGCACTTGATGCACGGTCTGGCGGATAGAAACGGACGATATGCGGTTTCGCGCGGGTTTCTGGGACCTATAAAGGCGAAAATGCCTTCGTGTCGCCTTTCTTTGTCTTACAAGCCGTACGCGTAAGGACTATGAAATTCGCTATCACAATATAGGACGACTCGGTTCTCATTTTCTGTGGCGATTCCGGTCATCCGTTGCCCAAGACATAAATCTGCGACGAGGAGCTTTGCTTGCGCCTGTTGAAATTCCGTTTCCCTCTTCTGCCCATCTTGCTGTTGGGGCTGAGCGTCGCCACGGCCGCCGGCCCGCTGGCGGGCAGGGATGCGTTCGCGCAGGATCAGCAGCCGGCACAGGTACAGCCGGCGGAACAGGCGGACCAGCAGTCTCAGCCAGTCGCCAACGGGCTGATCGATGCAGCCATGGCCGATCTGAACAAGGCAAAGAAGGAATATGCCTCCTTACACGATAGCGCAAAGCAGCCGGGCGGCGATGATGAGACGCTGGTGGCGCTTTCCGGACGCGCGGACGAGCTCAATCGTTCCGTCACGGCTATTTCGGCACGGTTGAAGCCCCGTAACGCCGAGATCGATGCACGTCTGACCCAGCTCGGGCCTGCGCCCAAGGAAGGCCAGCCGCCGGAGGCGGCGATCGTCACACAGGAACGCGACCGCCTCAATGCCGAGCGCGCGCAGATCAGCGCCCTGATGCTTGATGCCGATAATCTGACCACTGAGGCCAATCGAGTCTCGATGCAGTTGGTGGATAAACGTCGAAAGCTGTTCACCGAGACGTTGCTGAAGCACACCGAAATTTCCGGCAACACGTTTCAAGACGCCGGGTCGGCGCTTGTTGCCGAGAGCCTCAGCTTCAGCGATGCGATAACCAGCTGGATCGGATTCGTTCTGAAGGCCAAGCTTGGCTCGCTCCTGGCCGCCGTCCTCCTGTCGGCCGGTGCGGCCCTGCTTTTCCTTTCCGGCGGCTATCGTCTGTTCCGCCGCTACTACGTCCAGGACGAAGCCGTTGAGAACCCGGCCTATATCAGCCGGCTCTCCGTAGCCTTCTGGTCCACCCTGATACGCACCCTCTCGCTAGCGGCGTTTCTCATCACGTCGTTTTTCTTCCTTTCGAATTTCAATGTGTTGCGGCCGGATGTCGCGCCGATATTGGCGGCAGTCTTTGGTTTCATCGGCCTTGTCTACTTCGTCGGGCGCTTGAGTAATGCCGTCTTCGCGCCTTCCCGCCCGCACTGGCGCCTCGTCAAATTGTCGAACAAGGGCGCATATTCGCTGACCTGGTGCCTGCAGGCGATGGCCGTCGTCAACGGGCTGGACTATGTCTTCGACCGCATCAGCGAGTCGATGGGATCTCCCGTCGTGGTCACCGTGGTGAAGAGCTTCTTTGCCGCCCTGCTGATCGGCGTGATCCTGATCGCAGCTTCGTTCGGCTCGCCGATGCTCGCCAGGAGCGGCGATCCCAATGCGCCGGGGCGCCGCTGGCCGCATGGCATGGCGATCATCCTTCGCGTTCTCGGCATATTGGTGATTTTCACGTCGTTCATCGGCTATGTCGGCCTTGCCCGCTTCATGGCAACGCAGATGATCATGACGAGCGCCGTCATCGCGACGATGTATCTCGGCTTCCAGCTCGGCAAGGTGGTCTCCAAACAGGGTGTCTTTGCCGAAACGATCATCGGCCGCTTTCTGGAAAGCCGTCTCAGGCTCGGCGAGGTGGCGCTCGATCAATGCGGCCTCGTCGCCGGACTTGCGACCTACGCCGTCGCGCTGCTGACCGGCATCCCGCTGATCCTGCTGTCCTGGGGCTTCCACGTTCAGGATCTTGAACTCATCGCCTACCGGCTGTTTACCGAGATCAGGATCGGCAACATATCGATCTCGCTGCTCGGCATCTTCGTCGGCATTCTGCTGTTTGCCGGCGGCTATCTGCTGACGCGCTGGTTCCAGCGCTGGCTTGACAGTAATGTCATGGCGCGGGGGCAGGTGGATCTGGGCGTCCGCAATTCGGTGAAGACGGGTATCGGCTATCTTGGCATTGCCGTTGCCGCGATCATCTCCATTTCCGCCGCTGGGATCAACCTGTCCAGCCTGGCGCTTGTCGCCAGCGCCCTTTCGGTCGGTATCGGTTTCGGCCTGCAGAACATCGTGTCGAACTTCGTATCCGGCCTTATCCTTCTGGTCGAGCGGCCCTTCAAGGTCGGCGACTGGATCGTCTCAGGCACGTCGGAAGGCATTGTCAAGCGTATCTCGGTTCGCGCCACCGAGATCGAGACCTTCCGCAAGCAGTCGATCATCGTGCCGAACTCGGAGCTCATCAATGCTTCGGTCGGCAACTGGACCCACCGCAACAGGCTTGCGCGTTCGGAAATTCCGGTCTCGGTCAGCTTCGATTCCGATCCGCGGAAGGTGATGGAGATCCTGCTGGAACTCGTGCGCGGCGTTCCGAAGATATTGAGAAATCCGGAGCCGCATGTCGAGTTTCTGCGCTTCGGCCCTTCGTCGCTCGATTTCGAAATGCGCTTCTACCTTTCCGACCTTTCCGACGGTATGGAAATCCGCAACAATCTCCGCATCGAGATCCTGAAACGGTTCCGCGAAGAAGGAATCTCTATCCCCTATCCGCACCAGGAATTGCACATCGTTCGCGGCGGGCGCGGTCAGCGGGCGGATGCCGCCGGCAAACGGCTGACGGATTCGGCTGACGGTCCCGAGACCGAGGACGACCTGATTGAAAGCCTCGTTTCTCCGGCAGAAGAAAATGCGCCCGATGCGAAGAATGCAGGCCGGCGGCGCGGCAGAACGGCGGCTGAGTGACGCGACCGGCGAGCGAGACGCTGCGAGCCCAGCAGGGCGTCATCAGGCATCCAGCCTGAGGAATTCATGAGGTTGCATGCGGCTCGGTTTCCCGAGGCTAGCGTTTCCGCTTTTCTTTGAATCGCGGAAACGCTCTATCTTCTTGTTTTCTTACGCATTCCGGACGGAAAACCGCTGCGCACTTTTCCTGGAAGTGCTCTAGACGGCGCGCGCTTGGCAACAGGCACGCCTTGGGTGCCCCTTTTCCTTCATTTTCGGGAAACCAGTCGATTTAACAAATATTCAAAGGCTTTCGTTCTAGAAAAACTATAGAGGGATAATTTTCAAAACAGGTTTTTTACTATGTCATTTCTAGGTGTTTCGGGAATGCAGTATTCTGGTGCGTCGCTTGCCGGGTCGCGCATTCTTCTTGTGGAGGATTCCAATCTCTTTACTTCGATGATCCGAGCCAGGATGAAGGAGCTTCTGGACATCGACGTCGAAATCTGCCGCAACTTCGATGAATTGCAGCTTGCCTATGACAAGTCATCGGAGCCGATCAAGCTGGCGATTTCGAACATGAATCTGCCGGGCGCCGAAAAGGGCGAGGCTCTGACCTATCTGCTCGATCTCAGCATTCCGACGATCGCCTTCACGGGAACCTTTCTGGAAGGCACGCGCGACGAGCTGATCGCCAAGGATGTGGTGGATTATATCCTCAAGGACAACGTATTCGCCGTCGACATGCTGGCGGAATCGATCTGCCGCTTTCTGACCAACCATCGCCACCACGTCCTCATCGTCGACGACAGTGCGACGGCGCGTGCGCTGCTGTCCAGCCGGCTGAAGCGCTACAACTTCCGCGTCAGCGTTGCGGAGAGCGGCTCCAAGGCCCTGGAGCTCTTGAGAGCCAATCCGGATATTGGCCTCATGATCACCGACTACAATATGCCCGATATGGACGGCTTCGATCTGACCCGGCGCATCCGCGCGACGACCGGCTCGCATGAGTTGCGCATCATCGGCGTTTCTTCATCCAACAACCGGCTTCTGTCGGCACGTTTTCTCAAGGCCGGCGGCAACGATTTCATCCTGCGGCCGTTCATCGACGAAGAATTCTACTGCCGCGTGAATCAAAACCTGGATACGCTGCTGCAGATCCGACTGGCACGTCGTGTCACCGAAACCGCCTGAAACAAGGTGTAGCGGGCGACAAAAATCCGATAAAATGTGAGGAAGATTCATTTTTTTGTGAATGTCTGCAATCAGTGGTTCCAATTTTTTCACGAATCCTGTTCAGGATAGATGGAAGATGGTTTGGCAGACCTGCGATTGACTGAAAATTCATATGCCGGAAGGCATGGGAGGAATTTAAGGGAAATGGTACTGCATGCGGGATCCCTCGGCGACGGCGCAGGCTATCGCAATGGCGGCCAGAAGATACTTCTGGTGGAGGATTCGCGCATGTTTTCGGCCGTGTTGTCCCACCGGTTCGAAACCGAGCTCGGCCTTGCCGTGACCCACTGCTCCTCGTTGAAGGCGCTTAACGAGGTGCTGGAGAATGGGGATCGCGGTTTCACCATGGCGGTGATCGATCTAAACCTGCCGGATGCCGCCCACGGTGAGGCGTTGGATGTTGCCGTCGCCCACAATATCCCGACCATTGTTTTCACCGCATCCTTCGACATCGCGACGCGCAATCGCATCATGGTGCGCCGCGTCGTCGACTATGTGCTTAAGGACAGCGAGTTTGCGCTCGACAATCTCGTCTCCGCCGTCCAGCGTGCCATTGCCAACCGCGCGACGCGCGTGCTGGTTGTGGACGACCTGCCGTCCGCGCGCAAAATGCTGACGGATTTGCTGCTTGCGCAACAGTACAAGGTTGCCGAAGCCAGCACGGGTGTCGAAGCGCTGGCGATGATCGATCAATTCGATGACATCGAAGTCGTCGTGACCGACTACAACATGCCCGATATGAATGGCCACGAGCTGACCCGCCGCATCCGTCATTGTCATGGGTCCGACCGGATGCGCATCATCGGTGTTTCCTCCTCGAACGACCGCTTGCTGTCTGCGACGTTCCTGAAGGCCGGTGCCAGCGATTTCATCTATCGGCCCTATGTTCCGGAAGAATTGCAGTGCCGCATCGCCTTGAATGTCGAGACGCTGACGCAGTTGAAGCAATTGCGCGCGGCGGCAGCGAGCGACTATCTGACGGGTCTCTATAACCGGCGCTATTTCTATGACCACGGGCCTAAGCTCGTGAACGAGTGCCTGCGCCAACAGCGACCTGGTTCGGTCGCCATCCTCGACATCGATCATTTCAAGAATTTGAACGACACCTATGGTCACGAGATCGGAGACCAGGTGCTGAAGGCCGTTGCCGGCCGGCTTCAATCTCTTTTCGAAGGTACCGGCAACCTGCTGTCCCGCCTGGGCGGTGAGGAGTTTGCCATTCTCTTCACCGAGATGAATTCGCGCGCGGCGACGGCATTGTGCGATGAAGTTCGTCTCAGTCTGGCCAGTCTAAAAGTGCACGCCGACGACGAAGAACTGTCGGTTACCGTTTCCATTGGCGTCGCCGAGATCGGCGGTTACGAATCCTTCGACAATTATCTTAATGCCGCCGATCAGTTTCTCTATATGGCCAAGCATAACGGCCGCAACCAGGTCTATTCCGACTACAAGATGACGGAACAGGCGGCCGAATAGACCGCCGATGTAGTTGGCTGATCCGGATTAAGGTCGTTCACACGACGATACCGGTGCGGTTGGTCGACATGGTCAGCTTGCGCTCGGCGCGCTCCTGCTGCGGCGAGCGGTTGTAGAGTTCGCGATAACACTTGGAAAAGTGCGAGGCGGATACGAAGCCGCAGGCAACCGCCACTTCCACGACCGGCATGGAGGACTGCACGAGCAGGTGCCGGGCGCGATCCAGCCGGATTTCGAGATAGTAGCGCGCCGGCGAGCGTCCCATCTCCTGACGGAAGAGCCGTTCGATCTGCCGGCGCGAGAGGCCGGCGTCATCGGCGATCTCCAGCAGCGACAGCGGTTCGGCGAGGTTGCTTTCCATCAATTCGATGATCGACAGCACCTTGGCGTTCTGGACGCCCAGGCGGGCGCGCAGCGGCAGGCGCTGGCGGTCGTGCGGGCTGCGGACGCGATCGGTCAGCTGCTGCTCGCAGACGCGATTGACGAGGTTCTCGCCGAAATCCTGGCCGATGAGGTTCAGCATCATGTCGAGCGAGGCCGTGCCGCCGGCGCATGTATAGAGATTGCTGTCGACCTCGTAGAGATCGGCGTAGACCTCGGCCTGCGGGAAGGTCTCGGAGAAGCCCGGCAGGTTTTCCCAATGGATCGCGCAGCGCTTGCCGTTCAGCAGACCCGCCTGGGCAAGCACATGCGCGCCCGTACAGAGGCTGCCGACGGCGACGCCGCGATTATAGGTTTCGCGCAGCCACGCATTGACCGATTTGTTGTTAAACTCCTCGACATAGATGCCGGAACAGACGAGCACCATGTTCGGCCGGTTTTCCCCACCAAGATAGCGCCGCTCGTCGGCGAGCGCCGAGTTGACCTCCAGCCCGATGCCGCTGGAAGAATAGACCTTCTGGCCGTCCGTCGAGGCAAGCCGCCATGTATAGGCGGGGTAGCCCAGCATGCGGTTGGCTATTCGCAGCGTCTCCACTGCGGCGGAAAACGGCAGCATGGTGAAGTGTGGAACGAGGAAGAAAACCAGGGAACGCGTCTTAATCGGAGTCTTGCTCATATCGTGAAAATCCATCCTCTAGGACCATTGTGTATTCCTTGCGTCAAATACGGCGGCTGGATGGTCTGTTAGCGACATTGGCATAGATAATCGCGGCCGCAAAGGAATATTTGCGTTTACTAAGGAAAATGCGGCGCTGGAGAAGGGAAGCTGGAGAAAGGCGGGCAATTTGCCTGAGAAGCTAAATATATATGTGGCTAATTCTCAGGATTAATCCGGAGGACGCTCACGGATGCACAAATGTTCAAAAGGCGACACTCGTTGGGGTTGAGCGTCGCCTCAGATATTTACTGTCTTGTTCGATCATCGAATGGCCTTCGGATTCTTGGGTTCATCCGCGGCCGGCCAGCCCAGGTCCTTGCGTACATCGTCGGACAGGGACTCAAGCTCACGCAGCGAACGCCATTGCTGCCAGCGATGAGCAACGCGAGATAAAAAGGGCATCAAGCTAGCACCGGACGGAAACGATCCCCGCGTCCTGCCAGTGTGTCTGTAAGTGATTGCTGTCATTTTCTGGTTCCTTTCAGTGTTGGATACTCAAAGGGTCGCGACCATTAAGGGCAATATGAACCCGGCCTGCCCATCAATCAAACGAATAGATCTTATAGCTGTCATTAGGATTCTTGAACGATCGCACTTTGCCGGATTTTCGCTCGAGAGCGGAGAGAGTGCGATCCGGCGGGAGACCGCGCGCGTTTACGTCGTCAATCAGATGGGCGGGAAAGCGTGTCGCGATCTCATCGAGCGTGTGCTGCGCCGTCCGCTGAACTCTCCTGACATGGAGTAGATTCAGAAGGCGGGAGGTTTCGCCGAATGCTGTGTCAGCCATGGTTTTGCTCCTTTGCGGCTGCCTGTATCAATTTCACTGCGTCTAATATGGTGGTTCATTGACATTCAGACAAATGAAATGATATGGTGTTTAAAATCAGAAAAATTGAAAGGTTTCGATATGACCGCTTCGCTCCGTCGGCCCATACCGTTGCTTGACAATGAAGTTCTGCGCACCTTTGTTGCCATCGCCGAGACCGGCAATTTCTCCACCGCCGCCGATGCGGTCTTCAGGACACCATCTGCCGTTTCGATGCAGATCAAGAAGCTGGAAGAGCAGCTCGGTGTCATATTGTTCCTGCGCGACGCCCGCTCGGTGAGCCTGACGCAACATGGCGAGATGCTGCTTTCCTATGCCCGCAACATACTGGCACTCTCCAACGAGGCGGTATCGCGATTCATCATGCCCGAACTCAGCGGTGTGGTGCGGCTCGGTGCGCCTGACGATATCGGCGAGCGCCTGCTGCCGACCGTCCTGAAGGGTTTCTCGGAAAGCTATCCCGGCATCATGGTCGATGTCGTCGTGGACATGAGCATCCAGCTGAAGAAGCGCATCGAGGAGCAGCGGCTTGACCTGGCGCTGATCAATTGCGCGACGCGACCGTTCCCGACGGAAGGCGAAGTCATCTATACCGAGCGTCTCGTTTGGGCCGGCGCCAAGTGCGGCACCGCCTATCGTCGGGACCCGCTGCCGATCTCCATTTGGGAGGAGGGCTGCATCTGGCGCTCCGAGGCCATGGCGCAATTGGAACGGCAGAAGCGGGCCTATCGCGTTTCCTATCTCAGTGCCCATACGATGGCGCAGCGCGCCGCGATCGTCTCTGATCTTGCCGTCGCGCCGTTCCCGCGCTCCTATATTACCGAGGATATGGAGATCCTCGGACCGAACGAGGGATTGCCGGAACTGACCTCCTTCGACATTCGCCTTCTGACGGCATCGCAGATGACGGGGCCGATGAAGGCGGTGGCCGACAGCATCCGTCAGGCGTTTGTCGAGATCGGTCGCAAAATGGCGGCCTGAGCCGCGGACGATCGCCCGCTATTTGCATCGACCGTGATGTCTGATGCCGTTCCTTGTGTCGGCGGTAGCCCGCGCAAAGCGGCGATGCGTGTATTGGGCCAACAGTTGATCAGCCCTTGCCTTTACTGAGGCGAGGCCTGTTCGAACGCACATGCTTGCTGCAGTGCGGCCTAAGTCTTTCGATTTTCAATTCGCCTTGTGCTGCGGGTGATGGGCGGCTGCCTCGGCCATTTCTTGCTGGCGTTCCTCCTGACCCTCGCGGATATGGCCCAGACGCTCGGCGACAAGCACATCGCTGCGGCTGGTTTCGTGCTTCCATGGCCGGCGGCCGCGAAGCACGCCCGATTCATGCACTATTTCTGCGACATATTCTTCCTGGCGGTAGGCCATGACGTGAATGCCGGAAACACCTTCGATCTCCTTGACCTCGTTGATGATGTCGATGCAGAGCTGCTTGCCTTCCTTCTTCTGGTCGGCAGCGCCTTCGATCCGCCTGATAATCTCGTCGGGTATATGCACTCCGGGTACGTTCGAGCGCATCCAGCGCGCGGTTCTCGCCGATGCCAGAGGGCCGACGCCGACAAGAATGAAGCACTTCTCCGCCAGGCCGAGGTCGCGTACCTTCTTCATGTATTCCCGGAACATCGGCACGTCGTAGCAATATTGGCTTTGGACGAACTGCGCGCCGGCTTCGATCTTCTTCGCCAGCCGATAGGGCCGGAAGTCGTGGGGTGGCGCAAAGGGATTGATGGCCGCGCCGAGAAAGACCTTTGGCGGCGAGGTGAGCTTGCGGCCGGACAGGAATTTCGCCTCGTCGCGCATGGTGCGCACAGTCTCGAGCAGCGACATGCTGTCGAGATCGAAAACCGGCTTGGCCCCCGGCTGATCGCCAACCTGAACGCCATCGCCGGTAAGGCACAGGATATTGCAAACACCCATGGCAGCCGCGCCGAGCACGTCGCCCTGAATGGCGATGCGGTTCCTGTCGCGGCAGGAGATCTGCATGATCGGCGCATATCCCATGCGGGTCAGCAGCGCGCAGATGCCGACGGAGGACATATGGCAGTTGGCGCCGGACGCATCGACCGCGTTGATGCCGTCGACCCAGCCGGAGAAGATCGCGGCGCGCTCATAGACATCTTCCGGGTTGGCGCTGTCGGGGGGATTGAGCTCGGCGGTCACGGCAAATTCGCCGCGACGCAGCACGCGTTCCAGCCGTCCGAGCGAGGAATGGCCGGGCAGGGGATCGAGCGGCAGACCGGCGCCCAACGGATTTTCGTCGATCTGCGCCATCAATCATGCTTTCCTTTTTGCCGCTTGACGCGCTGCCGCAGCTTGTGCGGTGACGCGCAGCCAGGACGAGGTCCCGCGAAGCGACTGGTTCACCGGGTCCTGCACCCTCATTATCGCGTCGCCATGAACCATGTTGCTCGCGCCCTTCCATGCCTGCACCCAGACGCAGGGCATATCCGGTTCGACCTCGCAATTGCCGTTGGCGCGCACGCCACCGCAGGGGCCGTTGCGCAACTGTTTCGGACAGTTCATCGGGCAGGACATGCCGGTCGACGACAGCACGCATTGGCCGCACATGCGGCAGTCGAACAGGAACCCTTTCACGTGACGCTCGACGAAGGCGACCGGCCGCTCGGCGCGTCGATAGCCGATCAACGCCCAAAGTGGATGGAGGCGGAGAAAGAAGCTGGCGAAGCGACCGTAGAACCATTCGAAGAAGCGTGAATGACGCACCACCCAGAGACGGACCGCATATTTGCGTCGGGTGCTGCGATCTGGCGAGGAGCTGCTAGGAGTGCGGTTGTCGTCGGCGGCTTTCTTCACGGGTGCCGCGGTGTCGGGCTTTTGCATGACGTCAGCCATTGTCGAGGTCTCCGCGCGTCACCGGCCGTCTGGGACAACGTGCGCGTCTCGCCGTCTGACTGCCTCCTTCGGCGATGGTCCGGGCCGGAATGCCCCGCTGGTCAACGGCAATGCGGTCCGCCATGCATAAATCTCCCTTTCATCCGACAATGCACGGCGCCCGATTGCCGGACTGTGCTTGGCACGACGCCGCATGGGCTGAAAAGCGACGGACCGGAAAAGCGCGTCAGCGATCGGCGGAACGCGGACCGGCCCCCTGTGCCGCCGGGTTCGACCTATGTTTCCATGCTTATTTGCATTCAACATAGCCGCAGGCGCGCGTTCACAGCAACTATTTCCCAAGGTCGACCTAATCTTCCGAAGGTGGCCCCACCGTCCGTCGCTGGCCCTGAATCTCAGGCAATCGGGTGTGCGCGCCAGGCCGCAGCGCATATGTTTCATCGAGCCCCGATTGCTTGGCCTGTCGCCGCGGTATCACCCGATCGTCTTCCTTCTTTCGCCGCAATCGCGTAGCGCTCTGTCGCCTATGTCATGCGTACGGAGTTGCGCGTTTGATTCGATTGATGCTCATCCTTGCCGTTCTTGCCTGCGCCGGCGCTGCGTCAGCCGGCGAAGCGTGCCGTAGGATCCAGCACCTCGGCGATGGTTACATCGTGTGTACCTTCGATCCGACCGTCGACGATATCCAGCTTTTCCAGAACGATCGCAGCGGCAAGCCTTACGGTTCCTTCCGGGCGCTGGAGAGTGATTTGCGCCGGGATCGCGTCTATGTGCGCTTTGCCATGAATGGCGGCATGTATCTCGACGATCAATCGCCCGTCGGTCTCTTCGTCGAAAACGGTCGCGAGCAGAAACCGATCAACACGAACAAGGGCTGGGGCAATTTCCATCTGCTGCCGAACGGGATCTTCTACCTCTTGCCGGGGCGGGCCGGCGTGATGGAAAGCAAGGCTTTTGTGGCCTCCGGCATCAAGCCGTTCTATGCGACCCAGTCCGGCCCTATGCTCGTCGTCGATGGCAAGCTCCATCCGTCATTCCTTGCCGACAGCACCAGCTTGAAGATACGAAACGGCGTCGGCGTCGCTGCCAATGGCAAAGTTGTCTTTGCGATTTCCGATGGGCCGGTCCGCTTCCACGACTTCGCGACGCTTTTCCGCGACGACCTCAACTGCACAAACGCGCTGTTTCTGGACGGAAGCATTTCCAGCCTCGACATTCCGGAATGGCAAAGGCGCGACGGCTTGTTTCCGCTCGGCCCGATCATCGCCGTGACGCAGATGCTACCGGGTTGAGCGCGGCAGCGCGCAAGGTTGGAGCCAGCCACATTCGCTAATCGAGCTAGCGGGGGATCTCATATCCTCCGGATGCACATTGTCGGATTGAGGCTTCGAAACATTGATGACGAAAATTGCAAACGAGGCAAAGGCGCTGATCTTCATGACGGCGCGCGATTGCGAAATGTACGTCCGGCAGTCCCTCGCAAGTCTTTCGCGGCAGACGCTTGACGACTTGCATGTTCTTTTTATCGACGATTGCTCCAAGGATGATACGGGCATTATCGCCGCGGCACTTCTGGGCGATCTCTTTCCGGGCAGGCACACCTTCATCCGCAACGACGCGCAATTCGGAAAATCACGCAACGTCTGGGAGCATCTGAGGCCGCGCACCGACATGGCCGAGTTCATCGCCGTCCTCGATGGCGACGACCAGCTGATCATGCCCACCATTCTCGAGCGGATGTCGCGGAGCTATGCGAGCGGTCAGGACGTTGTTTGGACGAACTTCATCACCGATGGCGGCGGGCTCGGCGGCAATGGCGCTCTGGACCCCAACCTTTCGCCGCGTCGGCAAGGGTGGAAGACCAGCCATTTCTTCAGCTTCCGCGCGTCCTTGCTGGATAATGTTCCCGAGGGCTATTTCCAGGACAATGACGGGCATTGGTTCATGGCCGCCTGCGACATCGCGCTCGCGCTGCCTATCCTCGATCAGACGCGGCGCTATGAATTCATACCCGTCAATGCCCATTGCTACACGGCATCCAATCCCTACTCGCATCACAATCTCGACCCGCAATCGCGCGGCCTGAATTCCACATCGCAGCAGCGTTCGGCGCAGGACGCCTTCAGCAAGCCGCCGCTGCCGCTGACGCGGCCGGCGCAATCGACGGCACCGCGGGTCGCAGCGCCGGCTTTCACGAGCAATCGGCCGTCCGACGTCGTTTCTGCCGCCGTTGCCGTCGGCAGCGCGGATGCCTGGCAGGCGACGGCAAGCGAAATCCTCGTCGCCGGCTATCCGACCCTGCTCGACGCCCAGTGCGCTGCCGGCCGCGATCCGCTGACGCCGATCCAGATATGGGCGCTTCGCCGCGCGGCGTTTGGACGAACCGATAGGCCGAACATCCTGCACATCGGCGCACCGCGTTCCGCATTGGCACTGGCATCGTTGATATCCGGTCAGGATGCCGGCCTGAACTGCCTGTGCATCACGCCCGAGCAGGTGGGCGATCTCGAAGCGCGTTTCATCACCAGCGGCCTGATGGAGGGTATTTCCATCATTGAGACCGAGGCTGCCAATGTGAGTTTCGAGGACGTTTCGGCGATCTTTCCCGATACCCGCCAGATCGGCGAGGAGGTCAAATTCGATCTCGTCGTCGTGGACCTGCAGAATACGTCCTATCCGGCCGAGAGTGCCTTGCTTGCCCTGCCGGCGCTGGCCAGCAACCTGGCGCCCACCGGCTTCAGTCTCTGCCTTTTCGCGCAGGACCGAGCGACCGAGGCACTGGCGGCTCAGCGCTGGGCCAGCGTCAGCGCGGGCTTGAAGTTCAGCCTCGACGCCATTGGCGGCAGCGGATTGATGGTCGTCGGCGGCCGCTGACGATGGTCTCCGCCGCGCCGATGCGTTGCCGATACGCCTTTGCCCCCAAACCTTTGCATGTTGGAAAGAACTGCGATGACGCTGCAAGCCATGATCGCCTGTGAAGTGAACAGCTACCGGAATCCGGTCCGGTTCCACCTCCCCAATCCACAGGATCATATTCAAAGGATCATCCTGCAGGACCGCGCCTTCTACGAGCGGGCTATGCTGGAGGATGTCGGCTCCTCCTTGCCGGAAGATGCCCTGGTGATCGATGTCGGCGCTTATATCGGCAATCACACGCTCTTCTTCTCCTCGGTTCTCGGTGTCAGAACGGTTGCGTTCGAGCCGAATCCGGCCGCCTTTGCCGCGTTGCAGGCCAATGTCGAGCTCAACAGCATCAACGGATTGGTGGAGCTTTGCCCATTTGCCCTTGGCGCTGCTCCGGGTGTCGGTGAGATCGTCAACGCGGATCCGGCCAATCTTGGCGGCGCACTTTTCCAGCCGGCCGACCACGGCTCCATCCAGATGGCGAAGCTGGACGATCTTGTCGGCGATCATCGGGTGCATCTGATCAAGGTCGATGTCGGCGGGGCTGAGGCCGATGTGCTTCGAGGCGCCCAGGAAACCATTGCCCGCTCTCGGCCGAAACTGCTTGTCAGCGCCGGCACGCGTGCGATCCTCGCCGAGGTCGAGACCGTCCTGCGGCCGCTGGGCTACCGCAAGATTCAATTCTACAACGACACGCCGACCTATCTGTTCGAACCGATCCATGCGGAGGCTGCCTCGCCTGTGCGGGTGGTAGACCTGCTCGACCCGCGTCACCTCGAGATGCTGCCGCCGACCCGGCAGGTCGTGGCCGGCATGGCGACGGTCGCGGGAAATGAAATTGCCTTGCGCGCGACCGTCATGTCGCTCCTGCCGCAAGTCGATTGCCTCTACGTCTATCTCAACGGTTTCACGCAGGCGCCGCGCTTTATTGCCGACCATCCGAAGATCCGGCATTTCATCGACACCGACGGCAGCCGCTACGGCGATGCCGGCAAGTTCTGGGGGCTGGAGCAGGTCGAGGACGCCGTTTACATCACCTGCGATGACGACATCATCTACCCCGACGATTTCGTCGCTCGCATGGTCGGCGAACTCGCGCAATTGCGCGGTCAGGCGGTCTTCGGCGTCCACGGGGCAATCATCCTGCAGCCGAGCCGGGGCTACTACAAGGATCGCGGCCGTGCAGTCCTTCATTTCGAGCATGCTTTCATGCGCCGCCGCCGGGTTCATGTCGCGGCGACCAATGCCTGTGCTTTCCACTCCAGCACGGTGAAGATGAAGCTCACCGATTTTCGCCATCGCAACATGGCCGATACCTGGCTTGCGCAGTATCTGCATCGCGAAGGTATTCCCGCCTACATCGCGCCGCGCAAGGAAAGGTGGCTGCTGCCGATCGAAGTGCAGCGCCCGACGATCTACGATCAATCGAGCGCCGGCACGGGTTCGGCTTATGACAGCTCGCGGAAGCAGGATGAAGTCCTGTCGTCGATGTACCCGATCTCGCTGCTGCGATCGGACGCTGCGGACGCTTCCTCGATCATCTACCTTGTCGATGCAGACCGGGCCGACGGGCTGGTGGAATTCATCATGGCGGTTGCCGGGCGCGAACGTGATCCGGTTATCTTCGTCACCTGCGATCACGAGACCGAGGATATGCGCAACACGGCGCTTCATCCCGACTTCCTCTGCGAGGTGCATCTTGTCGCACGCAGCGGCGGTCATACCTCCGCTTACAAGGAACTTCTGTCGAAATATTCCGAGCGCGTCCGCGCCTGGACGCTCCGCAACGCAAGCGAACTGAAACTGGTGGACGCCGATGAGTGGGGAACATGGTTCGAGCCGATCGAGCCGCTCGTCAATCTTACCTCTGTCGTGCCTTCCTTCCTGCAGTCTGCGGCAGACAATCGACCGGGCTTCGATTCGGCAAAATACTGGGAACACCGCTATCTGACCGGCGGCAATTCCGGGGCTGGTTCCTACAACAGATCGGCCGAATACAAGGCTCTCATTCTCAATGCCTTCGTTGCCGAAAAACAGGTAAGGCTGGTCGGGGAGCTTGGCAGTGGCGACGGCAATCAGCTTCGCTATCTGAACTTCGAAGATTACACCGGTTTCGACGTCTCGCACACGGCGATCGATCTTTGCCGGACTATTCACGGAAGCCGCCCCGGCTGCAACTTCGTCTGGCTCGGTGA
Source organism: Rhizobium freirei PRF 81 (assembly GCF_000359745.1). Lineage (GTDB taxonomy): Bacteria > Pseudomonadota > Alphaproteobacteria > Rhizobiales > Rhizobiaceae > Rhizobium > Rhizobium freirei. Next base: position 12,553 of record NZ_AQHN01000055.1, on the reverse strand, counting down.
ACCGCAGCTGGACATGAGCCGATACAATGAAGCATTCGAGCTCACCTTGTCGCTCGATGTGATCTTCCATTTGATCGAGGAAGATGTGTATCGCGCCTATATGGAGCGGCTGTTTAGCATGTCGAAGCGCTACGTGATCGTCTACGCTTCGAACCACGACGGTCCCGATCGCCACGGCGCCATTCATGTCAGGAACCGGCGCTTCACCGACGATGTTGCCCGCTGGCTGCCGGAATGGAAGTTGCTGAAGCACGTCGACAATCCCTACAAGCATCCGTTGATTTCGGAGGCGGATTTCTTTGTCTTCGGCAAGGACGAAGCCGAGGATATGTCCTTCCTGGATGACGTGAACCACACACCGCTCGGACAGTAACGGGTGCGATTTCGCCTGCGAGTATCGGTTTAAAGCAAAGCCGGCCGCATTTGTCTTGCGGCCGGCTTTGACGTTTGTGATGCCGGCCGCGCTGCCGTGCGGCGCGGTTCAATCCTTTTTGGTGGTCTCGATATGGAGCGGCCCGATCCGTTCGACGATCGTCTCCAATGTGGGGCGAGGGCCGGGCACGTAGCTGTCCAGCGCCTGTCGCATGGCGGCCAGATGGATGCAGGACGTACCGCAGCAGCCGCCGATGATCCTGGCGCCGGCGTCGCGTGCGAGGCGCGCGTAGTCGGCCATCAGCCCTGGGCTGCCGGGGTAGTGAAGTTCGCCGCCACGATATTCGGGGATGCCGCAATTGCTCTTGACGACGACTGTCGCTGCTGGGTCCACCTCGGTCATGAAGAGCAGGCTCGACAAAGTATCGGGAACGCCGGCGCCGCAATTGGCACCGACGGCGAGCGGTCCCTGGCCTATATCCGTCGCGACGCCGTGAATGTCCTTCGGATGCAGGCCGGCCATGGTTTTGCCGGCCGCGTGGAATGATGCCGTATAGATATATGTCAGGCCGACCTTGACGGCTGCTTCCGCGGCGGCGCGGATTTCTTCGGGCGATGACATGGTCTCGATCCAGATGAGATCGGCTCCGCCGGCCTGCAGGCCTTCGACCTGTTCGACAAAGGCGGAAACGGCGTCTTCATAGGCCAGCGCACCGAGCGGCATCAACAGCTCGCCTGTCGGCCCGACCGAACCGGCGACAAGGATCGTCCGATCAGCCAAGTCGGCGACGGAGCGGGCGATTTCCGCCGCCCTCTTGTTCAAGCCGTGCACGCGATCCTGTGCATGGCACAGCTTCAAGCGATAGCGCGTTCCACCAAAGCTGTTGGTCAGGATGATGTCGGCTCCGGCATCGATGAAATCCTGATGCAGCTTTGCGACCAGCTCGGGATGCAGCTCGTTCCAGAGTTCCGGCGCTTCACCGATCTCGAGGCCCATGGCGAAGAGATTTGTGGCCATGGCGCCATCGGCCAGCAGAACGCCCCTTTCGGCAAGGAGAGCGGCGAGGGGATTGGCAGCGACGGTCATTGCGTCTTCTCGGATAGGCGGGCGCTCGGATGCAGGATGCGACTATGGGCGCTTCTGCATATAGGTGCAATGAGCGAACAGCCATGGAGCGAGATCCAGCCTGCCCATAAAAAGAGAGCGCCCTTGCGGGCGCTCGCTGATGTCGGAGGAAGATGGTTTTACGCAGCTGCCATCTGTGCCGCTTCATGGGTCGTCGGCGTGACCATGGCGGCGATGATGCTCTGCAGGTCGATTGTGCCGACAGGCTTGCCACCGGCGTCGGTGACGACGGCACCCGTCTGCCCCGCTTCGGTTATCTGCTTGGCGACGATTTCCAGCGTCATGTCGCCGGTGACGCGCAGGCCGCTGAGTTCGCCCGCAGATGGCTTCATGATGGTTTGAGCCTGGATGACGCGGCCGCGGTTCACTTCCTTGACGAAGGCGGTGATGTAGTCGTCGGCGGGCTGCAGCACGATCTGCTGTCCGCTTCCCTGCTGCACGACCTTGCCGTCTCGCAGGATGGCGATCTTGTCGCCCAGGCGCAGCGCCTCGTCGAGATCGTGGGTGATGAAGACCACGGTCTTCTTCAACTCCTTTTGCAGATCGAGCAGCACGCTCTGCATGTCGACGCGGATCAACGGGTCGAGTGCCGAATAGGCCTCGTCCATCAGCAGGATGTCGGCGTCATTGGTCAGGGCGCGGGCGAGGCCCACGCGCTGCTGCATGCCGCCCGAGAGCTGGTTCGGAAAGTGCCGTTCGAAGCCCTTGAGGCCGACGCGTTCGATCCAGTATTGCCCCTTCCTTTCGCTTTCGGCACGCGGCACGCCCTGAATGTCCAGGCCGTAGATGGTATTTTCGATCACCGTGCGGTGCGGCAGCAGGGCGAATTTCTGGAATACCATCGCCGTCTTATGGCGGCGGAATTCGCGCAGGGCACTTTCGTTCATCTTGCAGACGTCGACGCCGTCATAGAGCACTTCGCCGGACGTCGGCTCGATCAGTCTGTTGATGTGGCGGATCAGCGTCGACTTGCCGGAGCCGGAGAGGCCCATGACGACGGTGATGGCGCCGGCCGGCATATCGATGTTGATGTCCTGCAGGCCGAGCACATGGCCGTGTGCCTCGTTGAGTTCCGTCTTGCTGGTGCCGTTCTTCACCATGTCCACAAAGTCACGTCCGCGAGGACCGAAGATTTTGTAGAGGCTTTTGATCTGAATCGCGTGACTAGCCATGGATGACCTCCGAGTGCTTCTGGAGCCGTCTGCCATAGGCTTGGCTCGTGCGGTCGAAAATGATGGCAATTGCGACCAGCGCAAAACCATTGAGGAAGCCGACGGTGAAGAACTGGTTGTTGATCGCCTGGAGCGTGTTCTTGCCAAGACCGCCGACGCCGACCATCGATGCGACCACGACCATGGCAAGCGACATCATGATGGTCTGGTTGATACCGGCCATGATGGTTGGTAGCGCGAGCGGAATTTGCACGTTGAAAAGCTTCTGCCGATGCGACGAACCGAAGGCGTCGGCAGCTTCCAGGACTTCCTTGTCTACCAGTCGAATGCCGAGATTGGTGAGGCGGATCATCGGAGGGACGGCATAGATGACGACAGCGATGAGGCCTGGCACCTTACCGATACCGAAGATGACGACGACGGGGATGAGATAGACAAAGCTCGGCATGGTCTGCATCACGTCCAGGATCGGGTTGACGATCGCCTGCAGCCTGTCGGAACGCGCCATCAATATGCCGATCGGCAGGCCGATGACGATGGCGATGAGCGTGCAGACGGTTACCATCGCAAGCGTCACCATGGTGTCGCCCCAGAGGCCGCACGCGCCGATGAGAAGCATGGAAATCGCCGTTCCGAGGACGATCTTCAGGTTGCGGCTGGCCGCGTAGACGATCGCCATCATGACAACAAGCACGATGAACCAGGGTGTGGTGGTGAAGAGCCATTCCAGATAGTTCAAAAACCATTGCAGCGGCTGCACGATGGCGTCGATGAGGTTGGCATAGGTGCGTACGGACGCCCGAAAGCCATCGTCGATATTCTTGCGTGCGGCGCGTATGAGCGACTCGTTTATTGCCGGAAAATTGCAGAGCACCTCCGGCAGGATCGTACACTGAATAGCCATGTATTTCCCCTTCTTAGTCCGGTTCTGTCCAGTCCGCGCATGTGGCCTTTCATGTTCGAACGGTATTGCAGCGCTGCGACCGGTTCTGCAGGCTGCTTTTCAATTCTTACTACATTTGCCGGCGCCAATCTGTGCTCGTTGCGACCTGCGACCGTGTCTGTCCGTCGGTCGTCGCCTCCAGCGAATATGAAATCGGCGACAGGCGCAGGCCTGTCGCCGATGCTTTCGTGCTGATCAGAGCGAAGCCTTGACCTTGGTGGCGACCTCGGGAGCAACCCACTTGGTCCACATATCGGGGTAGGTCTTGAGGAAGTACTTGGCGCCGTCCTCATTGGTACCCTGGTTGTCGGTCATCCAGGCCAGAACCTTGCCGACGGTGGCGTTATCCCACTTGCGGGTCTTCATGTAATCCATGGCGATGCCGGCCTTCGATGCGAAAGCCTTGGTCACGACCGTATAGACGTCGGAAACAGGGTAGGAGTTTACCTTCGGATTGGCGCAATCCTGGATTGCCGTGCAGGCATCCCATTCCTTCTTGTCATGCGGCACGTTGAAGCTCAGACGTACCATCTCGTACTTGCCGAGGATGGCCGTCGGTGCCCAGTAGTAGCCGAGCCAGCCGCTCTTCTTTTCGAAGGCGTTGGCGATCGAACCGTCGAGGCCTGCAGCGGAACCGGTGTCTACCAGCGTAAAGCCAAGCTTTTCGGCGCCGAGTGCCTTATACAGGTTGGCGGTGGAGATCTGGCAGTTCCAGCCCGCAGGGCAGTTATAGACCGCGCCCTTGGAGGGATCTTCAGGGGCAGGGAAGAGTTCCGGATGCTTCAGCGCGTCCTGAACGGTCTTGATATCCGGATGTGCGTCGGCGACGAACTTCGGAATCCACCATCCTTCGACGCCGCCGTCGCTCAGAAGCGGCGCCGCCTCGATCAGGCTGCCTTCGGATACGGCCTTGTCGAGCGCCGTGCGCACGGCGTTGACCCAAAGCTCGGGCGCGACGTCAGGCTGGCCCTTTTCGTTCATGGAGGCAAAGGTCGGCTGCGTGTCGCCCGTCACCAGAGTGACGTTGCAGCCATAGCCGTTCTGAAGGATGAGTTTGTCGACCTGGGCTGCAACGCCGGCCGAAGCCCAGTTCATCTCGGCAATCGATACGTCGCCGCATGATGCTGCATGCGCCGAGCCAGCCAAAGCATAGGCGCCGAGTGCAAAGATCGCGGAAGCGAGAAGCTTCTTCATTTTATGATGTCTCCCAATTTTTCGTTAGGTTGCGGAAATCGACCGGAAGCACCCAGGCTGCCTGTCGATCCCTGTCAGCGGTGGTCCAACCACAACCGTTCATACGCCGCTGACGACGCCCGCACGGTCCCCTTTGCTGCTGTCGTGCATTTGGTCTTTTTGCGACCGCGGAACTCTGTCGCGGCCGGGCATTCTTTGCATCGACGATAGGCAGCGTAAGGATTTGAGTGAAGAAATCAACAGCCTGACCGGCAAGTGAAGTTATCGCACCTGTTGGAGAAGCGGATATAAGCGCCTGAATTAGCCTATTTTCTGCTATTCACGGCTGCAAAATGGGCAATGTTGGGCTCCGATGAAGCCCTCCAGCATGGGTGGAGTTAAGTATGCCTAAAATATCGCGTCCCTGAAAGACTTTTTTCATTCCATTTGCGTCGTTTGTGCCTTCTCGACGCGATGAAGAGAATTTTTAAAAATTTTTCGGATTCATTCTTGGTTAAGCACTTAATAACCGTCCGGTAACGATGTCGGTTTATCAATCGATGCGTGGCGGGGGACACCGCTGCTTCTCCGGATCAGGTTATGCGTACCGGGGGAAGCGAGCCTTGCGGCGTATGCGCAAGGGAGCCGGCGTTTTTGGCAAACCGCGCAGATCTCCGGATCGCGCGGTTTTCGCGTTTCTGGCCCAGGCTTTTGCGGGGCGCGGCGTCGGCCCCATTCCAAGCACTTGCAAGGCGGCAAAAGAAAAGCCGCCAATGCAGTCGCATGGCGGCGCGTCATCAGCAGAGCTGCGGCTTGACCGGGTGTCAGCCGACGTTATAGGTGCGAATGAAGCCGATCGTGCCGAAGTGCGTGTCGAGCTGCTGCAGGCGGCTCTCGGGGCGCCGTGCCGGCAGCTTGCCATTCCAGGCAATCTGGATGGAATTCTGTCTGTTGAAGATGAAGAGCATTAGGGTGTCCTCCGAGCCGGATCGGCTCATTTCGTTGTGTGTTTTCGCGACGGAGATAATCCTCTTCAGCATAACTAACAATGGATGGAATCGCCATCCAATGTCGCAAACAGAGTATATTTAGAGGTGATGCATTTTTGTATCGCAATCGCTGTTTTCAGCCGTTGCGGATCGCGGCAAAATCAAGGCAAAACTCCGCGTTTTCAATGGCTGCGGCATGTCGAGGTGGTGGGGAATGACAAAAGCGATCATGCTGCAGGGAACCGGCTCCGATGTCGGAAAAACGGTATTGGTCGCCGGGCTGTGCCGCCTGTTCGCCAATAGGGGCGTGAGGGTCCGTCCGTTCAAGCCGCAGAACATGTCCAACAACGCCGCGGTTGCCGAGGACGGTGGTGAGATCGGACGTGCTCAATGGCTGCAATCGCTTGCTGCGCGCGTGCCGTCATCCGTGCATATGAATCCGGTACTGTTGAAACCGCAATCGGAAACTGGCAGCCAGATTATCGTTCAGGGCAAGGTTTGGGGGCATGCCAGGGGCAAGGACTACCAGGCACTCAAGCCGCAATTGCTCGGCGCGGTGCTTGAGAGCTTTGCCGCGATGCGCGCGGGAACCGATTTGGTCGTCGTGGAAGGGGCAGGCTCTCCCGCTGAGATCAATCTCAGGCGAGGCGACATCGCCAATATGGGTTTTGCGACGCGCGCGAATGTGCCCGTCGTGCTGGTCGGCGATATCGACCGCGGCGGCGTCATCGCGTCGCTGGTCGGCACATATCACATCCTGCCGGAAGAAGACCGCCGCATGATCCGCGGCTACATCATCAATAAATTCCGCGGCGATGTCTCCCTGTTCAGAGAGGGCATAGAGGCGATTAATGGCTTCACCGGTTGGCAATGTCATGGGATCGTGCCTTGGCTCAAGGCGGCGGCTCGACTGCCGGCCGAGGATTCGGTCGTATTGGAGCGGTTGGCACGCGGATCTTCCGGTGCGCTGAAAGTTGCCGTGCCCGTATTGTCGCGCATCGCCAATTTCGATGATTTCGATCCGCTTCGGGCCGAGCCAGACGTCGATCTCGTCTTCGTCCGCGCAGGCGAGCGTTTGCCCGCCGACGCCGGACTTGTCGTGCTGCCGGGGTCCAAGTCTACGATCGGCGATCTTCTTGATCTGCGCGACCGGGGGTGGGATCGCGATATTGCCGCACATGTGCGCCGCGGCGGCCGCGTCATCGGAATTTGCGGCGGCTATCAGATGCTTGGTCATACAGTCTACGATCCACTCGGTATAGAAGGATCGGTGACCGAGACGCCCGGGCTCGGCCTTCTGGATATCGAGACGGTAATGGCGCCGGAGAAGACGGTGCGCAACAGCCTTGCCGTCTCGAAGGAATATGACGTGCCGCTGTCCGGCTATCAAATCCATCTCGGCCTGACGAGCGGCGCCGACTGCGAGCGCCCCTCGGCGATAATCGACGGCCGGCCGGACGGGGCGATATCGGCGGACGGTCGTGTCATGGGCACCTATTTGCACGGTCTCTTCGGCAGCGACGCCTATCGGGCAAAGCTGCTCGCAAGCTTTGGCCTCGCAGGCGAGCGCATGGACTATCGTGCCAGCGTCGATGCGGCGCTGGACGACATTGCCGGAGAGCTGGAAAGCGTGCTCGATCCCGCCTGGCTCGACAGCCTTGTCCGATAGTGCATGTTGCGCAAAGCTGTGCAGCCGTCTTGCGCGACTACGACATGCTTGGGATCAAAGAGCTGAAGCGGACGAAGCCACTCGGAAATGTCGCGACACTCGTTAGAGTTCGCCCGATACTTCGCGGCGGCGGCGATCGAGTTCTTCGCTGTAGCGGCGCAGCGTGTAGCTCTCCGTCAGCAGACCGATCACCTTGCGCTCGATCAGGTCGTTGACAACGACTAGCGCGTCGCTCTTGGTCTGGTCGAACATGGCGGCGGCCTGCTTGGCGTTCATCTGCGGCTGCAGGAACTCGTTGCGAAGAAGGATGAAATCGGAAAGCCCGTGTTCCTCGTCGTCCTTCTCGATCGGGCTCGCATAGACGTCTGGCACGAGAACCAATCCGGAATATTTCTCGTGCTTGTCGACCAGGATGACGCGCTGCGCCGAGCCGATCGGAAAATTCTTACGGAACTCCTCGATGCTCATGTCGATGCTTCCTGTGTGCACGTCGGGGCGCATCATCCGGGCAACCGTAAGATTGCGGATCCAGCCGACATCGTGAGCGCTGCGGATGCTTTCGCCGCGCAGATGGAAGCGCCAGGTGGCGAAGGAGTAGCCGAAGGTCGTGCGCACCACGAGCGAGGAGGTGATGACGGCTGCCAATACAAGGGCGGTAATCGGGAAGTCACCGGTGATCTCGAGCGCCAGGAACGTCATGGTCAGCGGACCGCCGATGATCGCAACGGCCAGCGAGCTCATGCCGACCACCGCATAGACGGCCGGCGTCAACGTGGCGTGATCGAGATAGGGCGCGCAATAGGCAAAGATCTTGCCGAGCAATGCGCCCATGAAGAGGGAGGCGAAGAACAAGCCGCCTCTGAAGCCGGAGCCGATCGAGACGGCAGAGGCAAGCGATTTCAGGATGAACAGTCCCACGAGAGCCCCTAGGGCCACCTCGCTGGACAGATTGAGATGCAGCGCGCCGTGGCCGGCCGACAGGACCTGCGGTGAGATCAGCGCCAGCAAGCCGACGACGAGACCTCCGAGCGCAGGACGGAAGGGCGGAGCGATGGAACTCTTGCGCGCCAGTTCCTCGACCCAGGCGACGCCCTGCATGATCAGGATGCCGATGCCGGCGCAGAAGGCGCCTAGCAGGACGGCTGGAAGGTAATCTGCCGGGACGATCGCGCCGAAATGATCGATGTCGATGGCGAAATCGTCGCCGGCAAGCAGCCTTGCGATCATCGTCGAGATCAGCGCCGAGACGACGACGGGCGTCAGGGTCAGAATGGAATAGCTGCCGATGATGAGCTCGAATGCGTAGAATGCGCCGGTCAGCGGTGCATTGAATGCCGCAGCGATGGCGCCGGCCGCGCCGCAGCCGACGAGCATGCGCAGGTCTGAACGGCGCATCTGCATCTTGTAGCCGAATTTCGAGGCGATGCCGGCTGCAAGCTGCGTATAGCCTGCCTCGAGCCCGACCGAGGCGCCGAAGCCGTTCGAGATCAGATTCTGTACCGCAACAAGGATACTGTCGGTGAGCGACATGCGGCCGCCATGCAGGGCATTGGCCTCGATCGGGTCGACCATCGGCTTCTTGCGCGTGCGCGACAGTATATAAAGCAATATCCCCATGAGGATGCCGCCGGCGATCGGCGCGATCAGAAGTATCGATTTTTCCGGGATTGCCATCGCCGCCGAGCTCAGGCGCTCGTAGTCGGTTATGCCGTAGATGAGGCTGTGAAGCTTGCGCGAGATGAAGCTCATCGCAATCACGGCGCAACCGGAGGCTATTCCCGCCAGCGCGCCGGCAAAAACAAGTCCCAATTCGCCACGGCGCAGCAATGCCCTGAATCGACCGAGATCGAATAGAGCCGAGAAGACGCCGAGACGGCGAGGTTGGAATTTCTGTAGCATCGGGAGCGGGCGATATATTCTACTCGAATGTGGAGGCTTAACCTCTATAAGCTCCTAACATCAAAGAAATGCGGCAAAAAAACCGGCGCTCCCGGATGAATTTGCACCGATTTCGCGGATGGAACGAGGAATGTCGCTGTGGTGCCCTTGATTGACTTGAACCGGGCGAAAGCCTAATCATTATCGGCATAACGAATGGTTCCTGAGCGGCGATCTGCCGCATGGGATGAAAAGGGAATGTGAAGGGACGGACCCAATCCGGGCGTTCTCATCACAGCCGACCCCGCGACTGTAGAGCGGTCAGGGTCTTTCGTTCGGTTTGAAAGGTATTCCGTCGATGGTTCGCATGGGGCGACCGGGCGGGGTAACCGCAGGCCGGAAAAGCCACTGGCGTGGCATCATGATCAGCCGGGGCTGGACGCCTCTTATTCTACGAATCGTCCGCCTCTTCATGATGCATTGCCGGGAAGGCGAGAAAGACCCGCTGGCGCACGATCGGGGGCGACCGATTTCGGTCTGCCCCCGTCGCGGCGCCTTATCCGCGAGCCAGGAGACCTGCCATACGTGCCGGGCGCAGAGCCCGTTTCGGGAACGTGAGTTCCGCTGCCAGCACGGAGGTTGTCATGGCGCAAGACGAGTTTTCGGCGTGTCGACGCCTGTTTTCCGGTTTCAGCTTCATGCTGCTGGCCCGCATTATTGTGCGGGGGCGGGAATAGCGCATGTCCCCTTCGACTTCCCGAGCCATTTTCGTCCTCGGTGGCGCGCGTTCCGGCAAATCCAGATTCGCCGAAGCCCTCATTTCAGATATGAGCCTTGAACGTCACTATGTGGCGACAGGCCAGGCGTGGGACGATGAGATGCGCGAGCGCATTGCCCAGCATCGCGCCGATCGCGGCGACCTCTGGCAGACGTATGAGGAGCCGATCGATCTCGTCGGGCAGCTTGCCGCCATCGACGCCGAAGGCCGTGCTGTACTCGTCGATTGCCTGACGCTCTGGGTCACCAATCTGATGATGGCGGAGCGCGACATGGCGGCCGAGTTTGCCGCAATCACCGAATTCCTGCCCAAGGCGCGATCGAGGCTCGTTCTCGTCTCCAATGAAGTGGGTCTCGGAATCGTGCCGGAAAATCGCATGGCGCGCGAATTTCGCGATCACGCCGGCCGCCTGCACCAGATGGTCGCGGCGGCGAGCGCCGAAGTTTATTTTATCGCAGCGGGCTTGCCGCTGAAAATGAAGGGTTGACCCATATGAACCAGGAAAAGATTCCCGCCACCGTCATCACCGGCTTTCTCGGAGCCGGCAAGACGACGATGATCCGCAACCTCCTGCAGAATGCCGGCGGCAAGAAGATCGCGCTGATCATCAACGAATTCGGGGATCTCGGTGTCGATGGCGACGTGCTGAAGGGATGCGGCGCGGAGAACTGCACGGAAGACGATATTATCGAGCTGACCAACGGCTGCATCTGCTGCACCGTCGCCGACGATTTCATCCCCACCATGACGAAGCTTCTGGAGCGTGATGCACGCCCGGATCACATCGTCATCGAGACATCCGGTCTTGCGCTGCCGCAGCCGCTGGTCGCCGCCTTCAACTGGCCTGACATTCGCACCCATGTCACCGTCGACGGCGTCATCACCGTGGTCGATAGCGCCGCCGTTGCCGCCGGCCGCTTCGCCGACGATCATGACGCGGTGGAAGCCCGTCGCGTCGAGGATGACTCGCTCGACCACGAAAGCCCGATTGAAGAACTGTTCGAGGACCAGCTGACCTGCGCCGATCTGATCGTACTCAACAAGACCGACCTGATCGATGTCGATGGCCTCGGCCGCGTCCGCGCCGAAGTTGCCTCGCGCACGGAGCGCAAGCCGACGATCATCGAAGCCAAGAACGGCGATGTGCCGGCCGCCGTCCTGCTTGGCCTCGGCATCGGCACGGAAGGCGATATCGTCAACCGCAAATCCCATCACGAGCTGGAGCATGAGGACGGCACGCCGCACGATCACGACGAGTTCGACAGTTTTGTGGTCGAGCTTGGCCCGATTGCCGAGCCGGCGGCCTTTGTCGATGCGCTGAAGGGCGTGATCGCGGAGCACGACGTGCTGCGCCTCAAGGGCTTTGTTGACGTTCCCGGCAAGCCTATGCGCCTGCAGCTGCAGGCCGTCGGCAGCCGCATCGACACTTATTTCGATCGCGCCTGGGCGCCTGGCGAGGTGCGCGCGACCCGGCTTGTCGTCATCGGCTTGCACGAGATGGACGAGACGATCGTGCGCAAGGCGATCGAGGCGCTGGTCTGATCGATGTTGCGTCTTTGCTCCGAGATACCCCCCTCTGTCGCCTTCGCGACATCTCCCCCACAAGGGGGGAGATTGGAAGCTTGTGGCTGCCGCGTCGCAAAACAACCGATGGCGGGAGTCGCAGGATGCTTGGGAGGTAAGTGCGGCGAAGCATGGCTCCGAATGATCTCCCCCCTTGTGGGGGAGATGCCACAACGTGACAGAGGGGGGTATGCCGCTGCATACTCTAAAGCCTAATGCATCTCCTTTTAGCCCAGAAAGGAACGATCAGCGACGGTGAAGAGGCGATCGACCTTGGGCAGTCGCCCGGCGATATCCTCTTTCTGTCGGCCGCCGACACCGAGCTCGCGGCGGTTGCCGCAGCACACGGCGAAGGCGGCCGTTCCCTTCGGGTTGCAAGCCTGATGAGCCTCAAGCATCCGATGTCCGTCGATACCTATATCGACCGGACCGCTCGCCATGCGAAGCTCATCATCGTGCGGGCGCTCGGAGGAGCGAGCTATTTCCACTATGCGCTGGAAGCGCTGCATGCCTGTGCGGCGCGCCAGGGGGCGCTCATTGCGGTGCTGCCGGGGGATTCGAAACCCGATCCGGGGCTGACGCCTTTTTCCAACGTCGCGCTCGATGATCTCAACGCGCTCTGGTCCTATCTTATCGAGGGCGGTGAGGCGAATTCGCGGGCGTTTCTTTCCTATGCCGAGGCGATGCTCTTGGGTGCCGAGAGGCCGATGCCTGCCGTGCCCTTGATGAAAGCCGGCATCTGGTGGCCGGGTCGGGGCGTGATCGGCGCCGAGGAGTGGAGGAGACTTGAAATCGAATGGAGGGTTCGCCCCTCACCCCAACCCTCTCCCCGTAGTGACGGGGAGAGGGGGCATATCGAGTCCGCGGCTTCCCCTTCGCCCCGCCTGCGG